>JAFKJB010000027.1 GCA_017306155.1 Nitrosospira multiformis | reverse complement strand
ATAGCTCAATTCGACATCGCCAAAGATCAACGCCACTGCTTCCGGCCGGACTTCAACCTGCCGCTCGATCAACCTGTGCACCGGCTCTGCATTTCCATAGCGCCTGTCATTGACTCCCCAGGCCTTAAGTTGCGCCCGCTCGGCTTCGCTGAGAATGTCGATCTCGCCCAATCTCTGCGACGAGTTTGCAGGAGTGGCGGCAATCCTGTCGAGCAGTCTGTTGAGTTGGGTTGCAATGGACTCCACCACCGCTTGCGAAAAATATCTGCAATCATAGGCGTAGCCTAGCGACAGCACGTTGCTCTGCATGACCGATACCATCATCGGGTAATTGCCGCTCTCGCGATTACGGATATTGGAAAAGGCAAGTCCGCCTGGAGTGGATTCCCGCAATGCCTCATCCATGGGATAGTTCTCGAACACGAGAATGCTGTCGAATAATCCCTGTCCGCTTTGTCCCAGCCAGCGCTGGATTTCGTACAAAGGTGTTTGCTCGTGTTCGCGCGAGGCGAGGTTCTGCGCCTGCAGGTCGCGCAGCCATGCGCCGATCTGGTGCTCGGGTTGGAGCGTTACCGCCACGGGGAGTGTATTGATGAACAATCCCAGCAAGTGCTCCGCTCCCGGCAAGTCCGCCGGCCTTCCCGCCACCGTTGCGCCAAAAACGACGATTTGCCTCCCGGTGTAGCAGCTCAGCAAGATCGCCCAGGCAGCCTGGATCAGAGTATTGAGGGTGACGCGTTCGCGGCGGGCAAACTGAATCAGCCTCTTGGAAAGGGAGAGCGGCAGTTCAGTAATATGCTCCCCAGCATGCTCTTCATGGTCTGAATTTCCCCGGTGTGCAGGCAGTGTTGCCGCCAGCCGCGTCGGCTCGCCGATTCCCTTCAGCCGCTCCCTCCAATATGCTTCGGAAGCTTCCATATCGCGATGCTGCAGCCATTCGATAAACCTGCGATATTCGCCTCTGTGCCGAAACGACGCTTCCTGAGCTGGAGAGAGTCCCCCGGCATATCGCCGCAACACTTCCCCGGCCAACTGGGATGTGCTCCATCCGTCCAGCAGCAGGTGATGGATCGTCCAGATGAGGTGGTACCGGCCGCCGGTCAGTCTCACCAGCGCGAAGCGCATGAGCGGAGGCCTGGCAAGATCAAAACCCGAGGCGTATTCCGCCCGCGCCAATGCCTCAAGATCGCGCTCCCTGTCCTCCCCATGCTCCCTATCCTCTCTGGTCCGCCAGTCGTATTCCACAAATGGCAATTCTACGGATTCGGCGGGCTTGGCCACCCATTGCAAGGGCTTGCCATCCTGAATTACGAAACCTGTCCGTAACACTGGATGGCAAGCCACCGCGGCCTGCCATGCCGCTTTGAAACGAACTGCATCCAATCCCTCGATATCGGCCCTCAACTGATTGAGGTAAACACCATGGTCGTCCCTGTCAAATACGCTGTGGAACAGTATGCCCTCCTGCAATGGAGAAAGCGGATAAAGGTCTTCAAGCTGTGCGGCAGCGGGCAGAGGCAGACTGTCCAGCTCGCGCTGGGTGATCCCGGCCAGGGGAAAATCCGATGGAGTAATACCCTGGATGCCGCTGATACAATGTGCAATCAGCGTTTCAAGCTCAGTGCGGCAGACGTTTATAAGCGCTTCAATCGTGCTCTTATGGTAGCGCGTGCTGCTATAGCTCACCGTAAGGCACAGTTCGCCCTCATAAACATGACCATTTATCGAAATATCATGACTGAGGGGCGCATTTTCATCGGTCAGATCCCCTACCGGCTCGGCCGCCAGCGTCCACAGCGCGCTCTCGTCGAAACTCGCGTCCAATTGCCCCAGGTAATTGAATACGACTTCGGGCTTGGGCAGGGATGCCAGGAACTCACGCTGTTCGAGCGTTCCGTGATATTTGAACAGCCCGTAGCCCAGTCCTTTGTTCGGTATCTTCCGCAGGTTTTCCTTGATGCGCTTGATTCTCTGGTCCAGATTCCCGGCGGGATCGAGCATCACCGGGTAGAGGGTGGTAAACCAGCCGACTGCTTGGGAAAGGTCGATATCGTATAAATCTTCCCGGCCATGGCCTTCAAGATCGATCAGGATTGTCTTATGGCCGCTCCACCAGCAAAGGGCGCTTCCCAAGGCGGTAAGCAAGAGGTCGTTTACATGGGTGCGATAGGCTGCGGGCGCCTCCTTGAGCAAGGCGCGGGTCTGCGCCTTATCCAGCTTGAGCACGGCATCGCGCTGGTGACGGACGAGGCTCGCGCCAGCGGGGCTATCGCAGGGCAGCATGACCGCCACTCCCGTCAAGCTTCGCCAGTAAACCAGTTCTTCCGCATGGTCGCGCGTATAGCCCTGTAGCCGCCCGGCCCACTTCGCGTAGCTGCCGGATTTTTCGGGGAATGTGATACCCTGGGCATTCCGGGCCTGACTATAGGCACTCTGCAAATCCTCGAGCAGGATGCGCCAGGAAACACCGTCGATCACAAGGTGATGAATGACCAGCAGCAACCGCTGGCTGCGATCGTCCATATCGAAAAGCACGGCGCGCAGCAGCGGGCCTTCCGCAAGATTCAGGCTGCGCTGCGCCTCGTTGCACAGGGCTTCCAGATCGGCTTCGGTAGAAGCTTTGCGCACCCATAACAAATCAGCAGCGATCGATTCCCCGCAAGACTGCTGCCCGCAAAACTGTTGCCAGTCGCCCCTTTCATTTCTAGCGAAGCGGAAACGAAGCGCGTCATGGTGCCGCACCATGGTTTCCAGTGCCACTCCAAGATGCGCAGGATCCAGGTGCTCCCGGCTTTTCAGGAGCGCGGCCTGGTTCCAGTGATGCCGTGCGGGAATTTCCTGCTCAAAGAATTCAGCTTGAATAGGCAGCAGCGGCATGAAGTCTCCCGAGCCTTCCTCGCTTATTTCTTCTTTCGATTGTACGCTGGCGATTGGGGTCAGGGTCGCAGCGGTCGCATCCTGGGGTTGCAGAGCCGTTGCCACTTCCGCCAGTGACGCGATGGTTTGCCGCTCGAATAATTGGCGTGGCGTCAGCTTCCAGCCCGCGCGGCGCACCCGGGTGACAATCTGAAGACTGAGTATGGAATCTCCTCCCAACTCAAAGAAGTTGTCATGCCGTCCCACCTGCCCCACACCCAGCACCTGCGCCCAGATCCCCGCCAGCACTTCTTCCGCTTCCCCCTGCGGCGCTTCATAATGCTCTGCATTGATGAATTCCGGCTCAGGCAAGGCCTTGCGGTCTACCT
>JAFKJB010000026.1 GCA_017306155.1 Nitrosospira multiformis | reverse complement strand
ACTTGCTCGAACTCCGGTTCCATGGAGTCCATCCCGTGGGAATAGGCATAGGTGCGTTGAAACCAGACCCAGAAAACCGCCATTCCCAGTATCGGCAGCAGACCCAGCTTGTACAACCTGGAGTCATACCACTCCGACATGTCGTACGCAGGACTGCTCGCACTGCTCTCCCTCTTGCGACCAACAGCCATGGTCTCAGGTGTAATTGCAGACATCGCTAACTCCTTTTGCAAATAATCAAGAACCCCACCGGGGTATCAAAATTAAGAACAAAAACTACCAGTCGAAGGATTCAGCCAAATTTGACTGGCAGAAATGATAATCAGATTGAATACATCTCATATCTGATTACCTGAATAGAAGTCTCCAATGTCATCACCTCCTATTTAAATGAATTAGTCATACCTGTTTTTCTACAGGTACTTATTCGACCTCATCCATAAAATAAAGTTTAGTTGCAATGATATACAAATAAACAGCAATGGTTTTTGTGCGTTTTATATATATGCATATCATAATTCTGCCAGGAACCGGAGAAACTGGAGGAGCCCAATCCGGCTGTGCAACTCTTCTAAGCTTCGTACAGCAATGGAGCGAGAGGTGCCTGGGAGGAAGCAAAGGGCCAGAGATGAAGCATAAGGTGAGTCAGGCTGGAAACAGGAATGAGAGCTTTGAGCAGGGAGAGTAGGGCAAGATGATGACTGATTAACTTCTTTTCCTTTCAAGTGTATCTATTGAATATCCATACTATGGTCATTCAGAAATTCCATGCTAATTGATGCAATTATGGAGCAATGTTATCCAACAAATGGTCTTTATTCTATATAAAAAGCAGTGGATGATTCCAGTGTCGAAATTCGAAGAGATCATCACGTTGATCGAATGGTGACTCGAATCCCGAAAGAGCCAAAAAGTGGCTGAAATCCGAATTCTATGTCTGAATAATCACGATCACGTTTCAAGACCGCTGTTGTTTGAAACCCCTGATTTTTCTTGAGAGAGGAAGGAATGCAAAAAAGTAATGGAGTCCAACCTGCTAACGTCCTTTGGCACCAAGCTCCTGTAACTCGTGAGCACCGGAAGGACCTGAGTGGTCACCCAAGTGTCATCTTGTGGTTTACTGGCCTTTCAGGAGCGGGTAAATCCACGCTGGCCCACGCAGTGGAAGAGCAGTTATTCCGAATGGGCTGTCGAACCTTCGTTTTTGATGGAGATAACGTGCGGCATGGACTTTGTTCCGATCTGGGTTTTTCCACTGAAGATCGTGCGGAAAACATTCGACGAGTGGGAGAAATGGCAAAACTGTTTCTTGAAGCCGGCATAATCACACTTACCGCTCTCATCTCGCCTTTCCGCTCTGATCGCGAACGGGTTCGCTCATTGGTTCCCCAAGGCGATTTCCTGGAAATATACTGTCGATGCACACTGGAAATATGTGAAGAAAGGGATGTGAAAGGATTGTATAAACGTGCAAGAAGAGGTGAGATCAAGGACTTTACGGGTATTTCTTCCCCGTATGAAGAACCAGACAACCCCGAATTGGTGGTAGATACAGGAAACCTGCCTTTAGTGGCATCGGTTAACAAGGTTATCGGCTCATTACATGATCGTGGTATCGTCGCGTAAAACAAGCTAGGGCGTATTACACTACGGAAAGCTTCAACGATTAAAGCGAAGTGAAGAAATTCGATAAACATCACATCGAGTTTCTCGAAACGCGAGAAGATGCGCCGGAAGCCTTCAGGGGAAGGGGAAATTTCAGCATCTTTTTAAACCCCGTGTTTTAAACCCCGTGGCAGGCGCTCCCGTAAGAACTCGATGAAGCGCTGTGTCTTTGCAGGCAGCAATCGGGTCTCAGTGACGGCATAGACGGTTACTGGAGCGCCATGCCATTGAGGCAGTACGCGACGCAACCGCCCGCTGGCAAGATCATCGGTGACAATTTCCTCCAGCATCATGATAACGCCCATATCGAGTGCTCCCAGGCGGCGAATCATGGCGACACTGTTGAGCGTGAACCGGCTACTGATAGAAACCTTGAGGGTGTGCGTCCCATCGTGCAGTGTCCACGTACCGGTCTTCAGGATGCTCAGACACTCATGGTGCTCCAGATCGGCAGGCTCGACAGGTTCTCCCGAGCGGTCGAGATAACGGGGTGAAGCGTAAAGGTACGTAGGGAGTACGGCAAGTGGACGTGCGATCAGCTGCGAATTCTCTGGTTCTCCCAGGCGGATCGCCACATCGAAAGGCTCGCTCACCAGATCGACCCGCCGTGATGTGAGATCGAAATCAAAAGTGATGCCGGGATAGAGGTTTGCAAATTCGGCGACCAAAGGCGCCAGGTAGGCTACGGTAAAATCCACAGGTAGTGAAGCGCGTAGCACTCCGCTGGGTTGTGCGAGCATTTTGCCGAGTTGTTCATGCGCAAGCCTGGCTTCATCGACGATGCGCTTGCAGCGCTCGTAATAAATCTGACCAGCCTCGGTTAGCTCAATCTTGCGCGTTGTGCGATGCAAAAGGCGCAGCCCAATTGCCTTCTCCAATACACTGATCCGTCGGGACAGAGTTGAGTTCGGCATTCCCATAGTATCGGCAGCACCGCGGAAGCTCTTAGCCTTGACAACTTCCACGAACAGGGCCATGTCATTCAAAAATTCCATTCCAATTGCTCCATTGATAGAGCAATGTTATCCAAAAAACAGTCTTTATTCTATATAAAAAGCAGTAGATGATTCCATTCTGGAAATTTAGAGGAAATCATTATGACGAAGGATGAGGGCTGGAACGACGAACAGTTGCTGGCCAATATTTGCAAGCTCTGGAAGTGGGCGCTGATCCTGAACCGTCTCGCCCACGCGACCAGATCCGCCGGCATTGCTCCCGCGCTTCAACATGTGCTTCACGTCCACCTCGGCCTCGCGTTGAATCAGGGTGGAGCGATTCTTCCGCGATAGTTCAGAAACCTTATCCTTACCCATAGTGTATTCACCCCTTGGTAAAAGGGTTGATGATCTTGATCGACCATCAAAAATACGCCACCTCTTAACAGTTTATGTCATACATAACTTTCAGTATGACTCGCTTATTACTTAAAGGGAGATATTAATATGTCTACTCTGATTACATGGCCGGTAAAATCCAGGGAACTGCATAGCAATCATTTTGATTCAACGATCTGGAATGATTTTCAGTTTCGATCCGACGATATCATTATTGCAACGTATGCCAAATCAGGCACTACCTGGACGCAGCAAATCGTGGGGCAGATGTTATTCAGCGGCGATCCCGATCTGGCGGTGGCGGAAATGTCGCCGTGGCTCGATCTGCGCGTACCGCCCAAGGCAGTGAAATTACCGCTGGTGGAAGCGCAGACACATCGCAGATTTTTGAAAACGCACTTGCCGGTCGATGCGCTGGTGTATTCGCCGAAAGCAAAATACATCTACATCGGCCGCGATGGTCGGGATGTTCTGTGGAGTCTGTATAACCATTACGTCAATGGTAATCAAGCGATGTATGCAGCATTAAACGATACGCCAGAGCGGGTGGGTCCGCCTTTCAGGCCGTTGCCAGTAGATATTCGCACGTGCTGGCGTGATTGGATGGAGAAGGACGGCTATCCTTTCTGGCCATTCTGGGAAAATATTCGCTCCTGGTGGCGGATCCGTGAATTGCCCAATCTTTTGTTCATTCACTTCAACGATCTCAAGCGCGACATGTCGGGTGAAATGCGCCGGATTGCACGCTTTCTTGATATTCCCATTAATGAGGCCAGATGGCCTGACATCATCAAATACTGTTCATTCGATTGGATGAAAAATAATGCCACGAAAAGCGTACCGATGGGGGGCGCGTTCTGGGATGAGGGTGCTAAGGTATTTATCAACAAGGGCGTGAACGGCCACTGGATGGACACACTGACTGCAGACGATTCAGCTCAATATGAAGCACGCGCAGTCAGTGAATTGGGACTCGAGTGCGCAGGCTGGCTTGCTGACAAAGCATGAACAAGGGTTATGACAGCGCGCGAATCCGTGAAACCATCAAGTCGCAAGGAGCAAAGCCAGTCATTCCCCGGAAGTGTAATTCAGTCAAAGGCAATGCGGATCTGGATAGAGGATTGTATCGTTATCGGCATTTGGTGGAAAACACCTTTGCCCGCTTGAAGCATTATCGGGCGGTAGCATCACGATTCGACAAGCTGAAGAGAAATTACGAAAGTGTAGTAGCCATGGCCTGTATGATCCTCTGGCTATCAGTGTGAAACGTCAACAGACCCTGGTAATGCCAAAGACATAGATTAATAATCGCCTGAGTCACACTACTGGTAGTAACGTACTCAGGCGCTTTCAGGGAGCGAGATTAACCGCGCTTTTTACAGGGAAAGGCGCGGTATTTTTTTTGATCCTGCCTGTGTCCCTGGTTGGGCTTTAGCCCATTTTCCGCGCGGGAAAATCTCTTCCTTTTTGCTACAGGCCCCCACAGAGGGCCTGTAGCATCGAAGCCTTACTATTCTTCCTGCCGCTTTTCCACCTTGAGATTGTCGGAAGCCAGCGCAAGTGCTGTTCAGAGCTGCTCCTGCAATACATGATCCTCCGTCAACGCTAACGCGGAATTTGCTCGAAGTTCATTTCATCGCATACCGATTGCTCCAATAAAGGATCAATGTTATCCAAAAAATGGTCTTTATTCTATATGAAAAGCAGTGGATGATTCTAGTCTGGGAATTAATCATACCCACGGTAAGGTTATTATAAAGTTTATAGGGAGTTATTTTATGAAGCGTGTGGTCGTCCTTCGGTGCCGATTAATGAAAGAGAAAGGGAAAATTATGAAAGAATTCTTGCTGGTAAAATAATAGAGTGTGCATTCGGACTGGATGCTAATGGATCATGCCTGAAAGAAGGTGAAGATGGCATTTGGAGATAGCGATCAGTTCTGGCTCCGAATGTGTAGCCTTGCCACATGCAAAGCGCGGCCATCGGCACACCGGAAAGAGGCGTGTTCCCCGTGGGGCTTCAATGCTTATGTGGTGCGGATGGGAATCATCCTTCCTATCCGCCGTTCTGCTCCCTCCTGCCTGCCGGTCCCCTGAACATCGTAATGGATTTGTTCGCGCCAGAGATCCGGGAATACTCGATTGCAGTACGGCTGTTAAAAGTGGAAGGAGGTGAAGAGTGCGAGGTATTATCGGTTCCTGCACAGGAAGAATCGGGGAATATTGCCCTCGCCGTAAATCTGGAACCACTGGCGAAGTACAACATCCTGCTGATTGGAAATAATGAGGCAGGCGATCCTGAGACGCTTGTCCCCATCCCGTTGGAGGTCAGACGTGCAGGAGACTTTGTCCATACCAGCCAGGGCACCGGGCTGGGGATTTCTAGTGATGGTTGTCGCTCTTGCAGGATTCGTCGGTGGCCTCATCCACCGACTACCAGCTGTTAACTTATAAGGATGATGTTGACTTGAATGCCAAGTTAGCCGAATGGGAGGCCTTTTATAACTATCAAGACCTCACGGAAGCTTGGTTGGAAAAACGCCTTATGAGTGCTTGCTTGAAAAAATGCGATAATTCTTTCGGTCAGCCGAGGTTGTGCTCATCACACATTAATCTACATCGCAAACTCATCGCGTTGTGCTGATGATTCCTTACGGAACTCATGAATGCCCCCAATCCGATAGCGTCTTTCCTTGATCTCGTCGATGAGCTCTGGGTGCCGGTCGAGCAGCGTGAGTAGTTGCATGACAGAGACCGGCGTTCTGACTTTTGCAGTCTCGTAGCGGGAAAAGGCGTTAACGCCGCCACCAAAAATCTCCCCTGCCTCGCGCTGATCGAGTCCAAGTTTCTTCCGCACCTGCTCCACGAACGTGGCCTGTTCGGCCAGCATCGCGTCGACTTTTTCCCTGAACTCGCGGTGTCCGGCCATGAGCCTGTTCCCATCGTGCTCCGGCCCATAATAGCCCTCCCCGCAGTGGCTGCAGTATTCTCCCCGTATATTTTTGATGAACGTTTTCTGGCCTTTATAAGTGAAGGGCACATCGCGCGTATCGAGCGCCGCCTCACCCTTCCCGCACAATACACATTTCATTTCATTTCTCCTTGAAAGAAAGTATCAACACATTGTCGATAACGATGAACTTCAAATAAACTGTTCTGCCTTCCGGGGCCTAGCCGTGATATACGTCTTGCCATTCCTTGTGATTCTGATTGCTTGTCATGCTTTTATAGAAATCGGCACTTTTCAGGTGGCCAGCACGTATCAGGCCTTTGACTCTGTCCAGTTCATAATGGGATTTGCTCTTTTCCATGAGCAATATACTACCTAGTAGGTTATTATTGTCAACTTTTTAGCGGGTGCTTGATAACACTGATACCCCGGCTTTTCCTTTCCGTTTTATTTAAGCATTCTAGGAGAACCATGATGGAAACCATCGAAACCACTCTTATCCGCATTCCGATAAAAAAACTCGTCATCTCGCCCCTGAACGTTCGCAAAAAGCAGGGGACCGGCATCGAAGAATTGGCCGCCCTGATCGCTTCGCAGGGATTGATCCATAACCTGGTCGTTACCGTGCAGCAGAAAAAGGGCAGGAAAAGTGGCAAGTATGAAGTGATTGCCGGCGGCCGCAGGCTGGCCGCCTTGAACCTGCTGGTAGCCGATGGACGGCTGTCGAAAGACCATGAGGTGGATTGCCGCGTGGTCGAGCACAAAGAGGCGCTGGAAATAAGCCTGTCCGAGAACAGTGGGCGGGAGCACATGCATCCTGCCGATCTCGTCATGGCCTACCGCGCCCTGATAGATGCGGGATTTGCGCTGGATGAGATTGCCCCCCGCTTTGGCGTCTCTCCGCTGACCGTCAGGCGTTACCTGAAACTGACCAAGGTCTCCCCCAGGATTTTCGCACTGTATGCCGAAGACAAGATGAGCTTCGAGCAGATAACGGCATTGGCGCTCACCGATGATCACGAATTGCAGGAGCGGCTCTGGCACAACACGCCGGAATACCAGCGCAACGGGCCGACTTTCCGGCGGCTCATCACCGAAACCGAGATCAACATACGGACGAGCCCACTTGCCAGATTCATTGGAGTAGAGGAATACGAGGCTGCAGGGGGCGTGATACGGCGTGATCTTTTCGGGGAGGAGGACGATGGTTATATGCAGGATGCCGAATTGCTCGAATCGCTTGCCTTGGAAAAACTCAATCAGGCGGTCGAGCAGCTCAAGGAGAAAGGATATGCGTGGGTGCAGGTTCGCACCACCTTCGACTATTCCGACAGGGCCGAATTCTCGCAGATGCGGATAGTCAGGCGTGAGCCGACTGCGGAGGAGCAGGCCAGGATGGATGCGCTGGAAGCAGAACTGGAAGCCATCGAAGCCGGATACGATGCCTCCGATGAGAAGCGGGGCAGGACAGGGGAACCCTACGAAGCGACAGAGAAAAAGAAAAAAGCGGGTCGCATCCGGGATGAACTGACGAGGCTTACCGAATCGCTGGAAGAAATTTATCCGGATGATCTTGCAATTGCAGGGGCTATTGCTACTATCGACCACGAAGGCAAGCTCCGCATTGAGCGGGGCCTCATCCGCAAGGAGGACATGAGGAAGCAGCCGAAGGAATCAAAGGAATCAAGGGAACCAGGAGAGTCAGGGGAGCGGGAAGTCCCAGGGATCGAAGGAGCCAGTGGCGAGAAGCCGGTCCATTCGGAAAAGCTGACCCGCATGCTGACTGGGCATCGCACGGCCGCCGTGCAGGCGGCCATGACGGATCGGCCGGAAGTTGCGCTCGCCGCCCTCGTGCACCGGATGGCGGTACAGATTTTCCCAAATGGCTCCACGTCAAATCCTATTCTGCAGATCAGCATCGAGGAAACCCGTCTCAAGCCGGACGCGGAGGGTATCGAACAGAGCAAGGCAGCGACCGCACTTGCAAAAAAGCGCCGACAATGGCAGAAGCGTATCGATGCGGCAGCGCGGAGCGGCAAGACTCTGTTCGAGTGGCTATTGGAGCAGTCGCAGCAAGACCTACTGGATCTGCTGGCTTTCTGCACGGCGGTTTCGGTCAATACGGTGTCGGAGCAAGAAAGCACACCGTCGCAGGAAATCACTGCGCTCATGACCGCATTGAATCTGAACATGGCCGACTGGTGGGAAGCGACGGGGGAGAGCTATTTGTCCCACGTCAGCAAAGACCGGCTCCTTACGATTGTGGCGCAAGCGGTTTCGCCCCAACATGCACGGAGCCTGAATGGGCTCAAGAAAGGCGACTTGGTGCGGCAAGCAGAACAGGTACTATCCGGCGTAAAGTGGTTGCCGGATCATTTCAAAGTGACTAAAACCCGCACGGGCAAACAAAGTGACGCGTAGATTGCCTTTTGCCGGTTATTTGTGACGCGCCTGTGCATCCAGAGCTTTCCTGATGGTTTTTGCCAGATCGGCTGCATTGCCTTTGCCCCAGTAGTGCATGAATAAGTGATGTGGCTGGTCATGCGTCATGTGTTGATGGATCGCCACAATATTTATGTCGCCTTCTCGCATTGTTCTCAAGACAGTCTGCATTTCATCGGCAAGCATGACGAAATCCCCATCCACGACCGCTTCGCTATCGCTGCCCGCAAACGCCGCCCATGTGTTTATACCCATTTCTTTTCCCACTGATACCCCATGAATGGTGGCGGGGCGACCGATGACAACTTTAAACATGCCGTCTTTCGAAGTCCCTTTCATGCTCAGGATTTGTTCCAGAGGTTGAGGGGAAATCTTGTTCTCCTGGGGGATTGTCTTGGGAAACCGCGAAGAGGGTACAGGCTGGGCAGCGCGGATTACAGCGACTTTGTCATAAATCTTCTTTACCCCGGCCGAAAGTTCGGCAGCGCTTCCCCTGCCACCGATGTGCATGAAATACACTTTGGGTTCATCAAAGAAAAAATGATTGTGCAAGGCAAGTCACTTCCAGTCCCGCTTCGAAAGCCGCGCTTATGGCCGGGTTGACCTCGTCCTCGAACAGCACGGTATCGCCCATCATTACAACCTGGCCGTCCTGTGCAGGAGCAAAGGCAGCCCATGAGCCCAGGCCCATGAAAGGCGGCATTGGCCATTTATCTACCTGTATCTTTACGTCAGTGCGTGGTTTGGACACTTTGAAAACGTTTTCTTCCTTGGAGTACGTTCCCTTGAGCCCTGTCAACCGCTCGATCTCGGCTGTATCCAGGGTGGCTCGAGTATCTGCGGCATGAGCGACCGCGGCGACGAGCGCCAATGAAGCAGCAATAAGGCAATGTCTAAGAAGACCTGGATAAGACATCGTGACTCCTCCTGTGTTGATTCTGCCCAATCAAGGCCACTTGGAACCTTTCATGGTGCTTTCAGGGCGTTTTGATGCGTATATGCCGCCAGGCCAGGGTACTGCCGGGATATACCTGTATCCCGATGAAACCCGGAGCTCGACCACGCTCTCCATCGGTATTGTCAAATGAAGTGGTCTGCTGTCGTACGCCGGTATCGATATTGGTCAGAAAAACCGTGTAGCTATTGCCCTGCACCTCGATTTCGTATTCGAACCAGACACCAGGAACAAGCGCGGGCCCCGGAGTGTAATTCTGTAGGGCAGGCTCGTTGAAGTTCAGGTGCCAGACGCGATCGCCGGCTTGAATCTTGTATAGGGCACCGGTCCGGTTTTTGAACAGGCCATCCGGCTCAGGCCGGATTCCATAGAAGTCCTTACCCGAGTCGCCGCGCGCATTGTCGTCGATCTGAACTTCGAAGCCAGCTACGACCGGCCTCCAGGCTGCGTTGCCTGCATCGAAGAACGGCTCGTTCGGGATACGGGTTTTGAGCGCATCGGCAAGCTCAAGTGTCGGACGCGGGAAGCGAACGAAGACGCCGCTGTTATGGTTCGCAGTGTCGAAGATGCGGAACTGGAGGCGCAATGTAAAATCGCTGAAGGCTTCCCTGGCGTAATAAAAAAGTCTCAGCCCGCCATCTCCGTAACTTACCATTTCGCCGTTCAAATGAAGCATGCCTCCACCCCCGGGGCCGGCAAGATACCAGTCCTTGAAGGTCTTATCCGTACCGTCGAATAATGAGCGAAAACCCGTTTCGGGCTGGGGACTGACGACTGGGTCCAAGCCGGGCAGCACCCTGCTGTTGAGCAGGTCGGCCGTGCGGCGGCACAGGGCGATACCAGTGAGCATCGGGTTAGGAGAACCCATCGTTGGAAAGAGCGCGGGGCTGGCGATATAGCAGTTGGTGGTATCGTGGATGCGTCCGAAGTCGTTGGTAACAGAATCGGCGATATCCTCGCCCATGCGCATCGTGCCGGTGTCGTGGTGCGTCGTGCCCAGGTCGTCACGGCGGTTCCTGAATGCGCGCAGTAACGCGAGGCGTCGTGTTCTGCTTCCCGCCGGTACCGGAATGGCGCTCGATTGGGTGGGGAGAATCTCGAATGGCTCATTTCCTGCGAAGATCAGCGCGATCCTGTCAGACACGGAATCCATTTCATCCCACGTGGCCCGGTCGATGTTTGTTTCGTTACTGCCTGGAAAGACTTCTGGTGCTGCTTTTGCGTTTCCAAGATGGACAACTGCCTTTGGCCGCCCGAATTCGGTCTCGAACGTGGACAATTCAACAAAGCTGTCCGGGTTGCGCGGTTTCATCTCCCCGATGCCGCGAATCGTGATCACGACGGTTTTATCGTTGGCACGAAGCATGCCCTGCAGATGTTCAAGGGTTGGAATTTTCTTGAAAAGCTCTGCCTCGGCGTCGGTACCAAGTTCGCTTAGACCTGAAGCTGTGATCTGAAAATGAAAGGTATTTCCGTTGGCTGCCTTGCCTTTCACGAACAGCGCGGAACATTGGAGGTTATTGAACGGTTCGGGGGGCAGGTTTGCTTCAATGGCTTTCCTCGGCACACGAATGGTCAGGTTCGAGCGCAAATGGGCGATGAGATTTGAACCCATGCGCTGTGCGGCACGTCCGGCGAGCGATTGCCAGAATGTGGTGAGGGCCACACGTGTCGTCTCGACCGTCCCGAGCGCAATGATAGCCGCGCTTTGCCCGCCATCCCGCGGCGGTGCAAGCGGAATATCCACGGACACCCCGTTTTGCCAGACGCGTACCCCGGTGACACGCACCCAGTTGTCCGCTTGGGTCTCGGTGATAAGTTCCTGTACATGGCAGTCCGGAACGATCATGAGTCTCTTGCGCGCGTCCGCTATGGTACCCGTGCCATCAGCCTCGCGGTTTGCGATCCGGGCGGCGCGAATGAGACCGGGCACAGCACTGAATTTGTTCGTTGGAAATAATCCTGATTCAGTCCTGGACTGGACTGCGAGCGGTGCTTCGAGTTTGAGCAGCTCAAGCAATTCCGCTTTTGATGCCCTGTTTCCGGCAGGAAGGTTCAGCCATTGGCGCAATAGTGCGACGTTGAGGGGACCAAGCGTGGAATCATGATAACGCACACCGGGATGATCAGGCAGATCGGCGAAGGAAAAACCGGTTTCGTTACCGGGCGCTTTGAGGCCAGTATGAAGTTGCTTGCGTAACGCGGTGTGAAGCGGGCCGAAAATGAAGTCGTTCGTTGCCGTTACCCCGATCTGATCGCTTGACTGCTCGAAATATCGGGTGCGCAGGTCATCGCGTGTTGTTTGGGGCCAGGCGGCCCACTCCAGGTCCAGCAATTCAGGCGACCAGCCGCCCCAGGTCAGTGAACGCCCGCCAATGGCGAAAATCAGTCCGCTGTAGTTGAGTGCGGGGTGATTTACCCATGGGACGCGCAGGTCCGGCGCACCTCCCATAAACGGCATGTTCTGCATGTGCTCGGGCAGCACGAAGGGTCCAGCTTCCAGCACGAGGATTCGACGGCTACGTGTACCGTCTCCTCCGGCGTCGGTTACGAAGAGATGTTCCGCGATGGCAGCCCCGAAGGTTCCCCCGCCGACAACGATTACGTCGAAGCCGCGTTGGCGGCCGGCAATGGTTTGTGTGGTGCTGTCAAATGCTTCCTGCAAGGTATTGCAGAGGTACCTCCCCATATTGTCCAGGGTAAACGAAGTCCATTCAGAAGTTAGCGGCTGGGCCATATATATCCTCTTGATTCATTTCAACCATTACAAGAAACAGTCAATCCTGCATTAAGGGTAAGCGAGCTTGCTTGAGAAGCTGCAATTTCCAAAACGATCTCTCCGGGCTTGCCCCAAAGTTAACTTATTCCCGCACTTGGGTGTCTCTTTTTATCTTGCGAGATCGAACGGATAATTGCTGACTTTGAATTTTGTTTATCCCATTAACTTTAGTTTATAAGCTACGCATGTCAAGAAAGGATGTGCCAGACGAGTTGCATGACAATTAGCTGGGAGGATAACCACAGAAGATATCTTGCCTGCAGCGTTGATACCGATAGCACTGAGATAAAGACCGGCGGTTAAAAATGTGGTTGCCGAAAGAGGAAAGAGGAAAGAGGAAAGAGGAAAGAGGAAAGAGGAAAGAGGAAAGAGATAAGGTTAGCCGGAGTTGCTATCCCAGATTGCATCCATTACAAGAAGGACACGGGATTGACCTGCGGCGACGGCGGGAGAACGATGAATCGCGCCTCCTTGAGCGTTTTCCTGCCATAGAGACCCTTTGAGAAGGGTAATATCGAAGGGTGCTGCTGCCTCCACCCTGGTTCTCTCATCAAGCAGACCGGAAGCCCTGTCAGAAAAACCAAGCGAACCCAGTTCAAGTTTATCACGATCGACCCATTCGTCATTGATCCATTCCGTCCCCTGTCCATGATAGGTGCAAACCAGACGAATACCCGTGCGGTCGACATGAAAGCGGGGGCACATGGCTTTGTCAAGCACCTCCAGGCGCAGAGCAATTTCATCACATCCGGTTAGATCCGAGTAAAGCTCCGCAATGAAGCGCACATCATCGATCATTGCTTCTCGGCCAGGAAGCGGGGGCAGAAGATGCGGTGCGAGACTTTCATCAGAACGGATAACCGTTAGAAAACCGTTTCCAAAAAGGTTATTTGCCAATCCCTGTTGTACATAGCGATCGACAACGTTGTTGGCATCTCGCTGGCATATCACGATCTGGGTGAAGGGATGGAATATCCGTATCAATTCCTCAAGCTCGGAGGTGATATATGCGTACGCTCCGGGTTCCTGATCTTGATTGAGGAAAGACGCCTTGGCTGCTGGAACGTCCATTACTATACCCCTCCCGGTTCTTCCAGCGCTACGGCACCATGGGTGCGCTCAAGCAGCTCATGGCGTTCCTGGGCCTCGATGCACAGGTTGGCGGTCGGCCTTGCCAGTAGACGGGGAATACCGATAGGATCGCCTGTTTCCTGGCACCAGCCATAAGTTCCGTCTTCGATGCGTTGAAGCGCCTGCTCGATCTTTCTCAGCAAGTTGCGTTCCCGATCCCGCACACGGAATTCCAGCAGAAATTTTTCCTCCCTGCTGGCGCGGTCATTGAAATCGGGTTCTGCGGCTACTTCCTGCATCTGCTCCAGCGATGCATCAATGTTTATTTCGCTCATATCGTTCACGATTACTGCCACGCGCAATCCTTCACGATTGGCCAGAATGTGGTTGAGCAACGTGGTTTTACCCGCTCCGAGAAAGCCGGACAGCACTGTGACCGGCAGGCGTTGATCCGTTATCGTCATGATTGATCGCTGGTTAATTAGCCAAATGGAGTCTCATGCAGAGACCTGTTTGCTCTACTTTCGGAATGTGCTTCCTCAGAATGAAGTTTTTATTTATGAAGAAAAACAGGGGGCGCATCAGCGTGTAGCCGCCTTCGCACTATCGAACCCAGCATGAGCAAACCCGCCAGGAACATTGCGTAGGTGCGCGGTTCCGGTACAGGCGAAACGTTGAAATCGAAATGGAACGTGCCTGAATCCAGGATGGAGGAACCTGTTCTCATGTTCAGCAACTCGAACGTTGCCGAGTAAATGCCCGCTGGAGCCGCCGCATTGATCCAGTAAACCGGTTTGAACTCGAAATCATTGCCCGCCCCTAGAGTAAATATATCGCCGCCGTTGTAAATATCCTTTGTTGTTTCCGTCCCGATATGCAACCCCGGCGTGCTCTCGACCAGCCTGAGCCCGATTTCCGCATTATTCAATTGACCTGACCAGCGGTTATTACTGCTTTGGAAAAGAACATCTTCCATGCTGCCTGAGGGATGGTTGGCAAGTGACTGAATGGAAGCAATGCCGAGGTAGCTATATTCCGAACTTCCAGTACTTGTTCGCAATGTACCCGCGTAGAATCCACTCCCCTGTGCCAGGGGAAGAGGGCCCTCTCCTGAAGAAACTTCGGGAACATGGTTATTGGTATTGGTTGACAGAACGGCGGGCGTCGTTACGGGGCCAGTGTGGCTGTATGTGCCGATCCCGTGGAAATGGTTGCCGTGATCGAGCAAAAGAGTCAGGCGGTTCGAATTTGGATTGGATAATCCGGCATACGTACCGGAAGTCAATGTGGATAATCCATCGTAGCCGATATAAAACCCGATTCCCTCATCGTGCCTCGAAGCTGCCGACGAGGTGAATGGCGCCAGCGCCAAAGCGACCAGTCCCAGGATACTGCTTTTCGATACAAGGCTCATCTATCTCCTCTTTCTTCAGTTATTATTAATGATAACAATATATCAATAGCAGTAGTGTCCGGTCAAGACTGCTGATGACATAATAGGAGTTAAGAGGGCGCGAATCGGATAATATCTATATAGGACGATATTGTTGAGGCGGGCTAATGGAACGTAACACTCGGCAGCGGGATGCAATTCTTGACGTTATTTCAGCGGCGGGAAGGCCGCTTTCGACGCAGGAAATACTTACGGCAGGGAAGGTTGCGGTACCTTCTCTGAGTATTGCTACCGTTTACCGGACATTGAAGGATTTAGTAGCGGAAGGATGCGTCCTGCCCGTCAAGCTGCCAGGTGAACCGGATCGCTACGAAATGGCCAAGCTGGATGATCATTATCACTTCAAGTGCAGTACCTGCAGCAAGGTGTTCGATATTCACGACAGGATCAAAAAGAAAAACTTGCACGTGCCCCGCAATTTCATAATCGAGAAATATGACCTGATTCTTTATGGGCAATGTAGCGATTGCGTTCCCAAACATTGAAATCGATCAAAGTTGCGATATCCCGACACGGATGCCGCGATATCCGAGGCAGCGAACTCAGCTGTCATAGCATGGACTTGCGCGTGTCATTTTCGCGAGGCGCGGAATCGGGCAGCGTCAGTGGGGCAGGGCGGACGGGGTTGGCGAGGAGAGCCCGGGCATCTGAGGGGGTTGTCTCGCCATTTCCAGCGCATGGCGAATTTGTCCGGGATTGTGGGTGCGCAGGCCTTCCGCAAAGGCGCGGGACGCGTCCCTGCGGCGTTCAGCGTAGTGTCGCAGCATTTCTATCGTAGCGGCGGAAGGCAATGCGGGATCAGGCGGAAGCTCCGAAAGCTGCTCGAAGCTTTCTTCATAGGGATTACCAACAGTGGTATCGATTCGTCCCGCCAGTTCGTCGAAGGAGACTCCCCCTCGCCGGGCATCATCGAGTATGTGCTGCCAGGCCTGGCTGATCGCCAGGTCATCACGCAGGAAATTGCCGATTTCCTTGCGCGCCAATACTTCCTCGCTCCACTTGTAGGCAGGAGGCGGAATCTGGACGATCAGTATGAAGACGCCCAGTGCAAGGGTGCTTATGGCAGCCAGGCGGCCGCGGCCGAACACGTGAGAAGCTTTTCTGTTTATAGCGGCAGCGGCGGGGTCCGCGAATATTATTCCACCGAGCAGGCCGCTCACGAAGCCGCCGACATGAGCAGCGTTATCGATGCCGGTAATTGCGAGGCCGAGCCCAAGGCTAACCATCGCAAAAGCCATGGCGCCCCAGAAAAACCATCGGAACTCGCGGGGATGCAGCCTGCCGCGCTCGCGCCAGAGAAATACCAGGAGGGCGCCATATATGCCGAAAATGGCGCCTGAAGCGCCGCCGGAGATGGCAAGGCCCTTATGTGCCACCAGCGAGAGCAGATTGCCGGCAAGACCGCTGGCAAAGTAGATGGCGGTAAAGCGCGCGTGCCCATACATGCGCTCAACCAGTTGACCAGCATCCCAGAGCGCCCAGAGGTTCAATGTGAGATGGATCAGGCCAAAATGGAGGAACATGGCGGTGCCGAGGCGCCACCACTCCCCCTCCTGGGTAGCGGGACCGAAATTGGCGCCCCAGGCGAGCTGCACGCTGTTGGATGAGTGCCACAAGCCTGCTCCGCTGGCAAGCATGGCTACAAAGATCAGCAGGTTGATCGCCACCAGCAGCTTCGTTACTGGAACTCCAGGAACCTGTTGGCGAAGTAGATCATGGAGTGACAGCATGGAAGGTAGACCTGTTCTTATGGAATGATTATGATGCATGAGAATGAAACGTATTGATGCAATAAGGAATGACAATCCCTCTCTGATCCGTTTTTGCGGGTATTGGTTTCCTCGATGCTTTTCAGTCTGCCGGCTGCTGCGGATACTGGGTCTGATCCAGGGGGGCGCAGCGCGCGCCAGCAGCAAATCCGGCTTTCTCCTAATGCGGGGTGCGCTCCTTGCCGCCACTCCGCTCGTCATGCTGTCATTGCTTCCGTTGACAGGCAAGGCCGAAACCCACATCCAGTTGCCTCAAACCAGCCTTACCTCTGACGATGTCGCCGTCATCATCAATGACAGCGACCCTCTTTCAGTGCAGATTGGACAGTACTACCGCAAGGCGCGCGGCATTCCTGCGGCCAATATGATTCACCTGCGATTTTCTCCCGGTCGAGCCGCATTGTCGCGGGAGGAGTTTCAGGAACTGAAAACCGAGATAGACCGGAAGGTGCCTGCTCACGTCCAGGCCTACGCGGTCGCCTGGACCCTTCCCTACCGGGTGGATTGCATGTCGCTGACCTCTGCGCTGGCTTTTGGATTCGACGAGAAGTATTGTTCCTTTAATTGCGGCGCGACTGCTGCCAGTCCGTATTTCAATTCGCCCAGTCATCATCCTGTCGGTGATCATCAGCTGAGGCCGGCGATGATGTTGGCGGGGCTCGATTTCGAACAGGTCAAATCGCTGATCGACCGCGGGGTGGCGGCCGATCACACTTTCCCCGCGGGACACGCCTATCTTGTCATTACTTCTGACAAGGCACGAAGCGTGCGGGCGAATTATTTCGAAATGACTGCACAGCAACTGAGCGGCGTTTTTCCCATCGAGATTCTTGAGACGGATGCAATTACCGACCGGCACGACGTTCTATTCTACTTCACGGGACTGGTTCGGGTACCGCAACTCGATACGCTGGATTTTCTGCCAGGCGCGCTGGCGGACCATCTGACCTCGGGGGGAGGACAGCTTACAGGCTCAAGCCAGATGAGCAGCCTGCAATGGCTTGAGGCCGGAGCCACGGCAAGTTATGGGACGGTGGTGGAACCTTGCAGCCATATGCAGAAATTTCCTTTTCCCGCTATTGCCATGTTTCACTATGCACTTGGCGCCAGCGCCATCGAAGCTTACTGGAAGAGCGTGGCATGGCCGGGAGAGGGGGTGTTCATAGGGGAACCGCTCGCGCAGCCCTTCGCGCCGGAGTTGCGGGAGATTCGCACCGGACAGTTCGAATTACGCATTTTCTCGCCACGCGAGACACGACTTCGAATCGAGCAGTCCCCTTCAGCCGCGGGACCGTTCAAGCCATCGCCCAGGCAGTTCGCAATCCGGCGCGGCATGAATCGGCTACGCTTCAATTTCAATCAAACAGAAGGCTACCTGCGGTTCAAATGGTAAATCCTGATCGAAGCTTATGAAGAGGTCGACCGCATGGCAATAGGGCAATAGGCAATAAAGAGGTTCGATCGAAGCAGGGTATTCGAGGAGCGGACGGCTGGATTTGCAGCTATCCTTAATAAGCAGATCACTGAATAAATCTGGAGAAGAATATGCCGCTCAATAATTATGGTGTCCTGAAAGGCAGGGCAATAGGCCGTCGTTTAGGTTCGGGATCATCCCCCCACTATCAGATTCATATTGTCGATGAGGCTGGAAACCATTATCGCATTGCAATCAACGTGCGATCGCAGTTGGCCCCCTCCGAGCTGATGTATTATATCAAGCCTTATTTTGTCCATCCGCTCACCTCGATGGTAGAGGCGCTTCCCGGCGGCTTTAGCCCGCTTGCACCCCACTCTGGCTCGGGCGCGCTTGATCTGATCCGCGGCAATCTCCTGCAACCCGGGATGATGACGCCGCTTCCACCCGATCTTCCGGGTCCCGACAATGACCTGAACGAGAAGCTCGATCAGGTCGTGCAGCGCGCGATGGCGGATGAAGAGGCCCTGGTTTACGCCTTCGGTGAAAGGTGGGGACCGGAGAGCAGCAAGGCGGATAAGTACTTTGGTTTTCTGCCGGGCAACGGCATACACGATATTCACATGAACCAGGGAAATGTCGGCAGCTTTATCAAGGATGACGGCGTGTGGCAGGATGGCGGCGCGCTGTTCCATTTTCCTCTCCAGCGGCAGTGGACAGCTGTTTTCTTGAAATTTCAGTCGCAAAGCTGGCATACCGATGACCGGACCGGCCATACGCTGGCCGAAGGTGAAGAGGGGGAACCGAGGAACCCGGACCCGATCACGCCGCAGCCGACCGAAGCCCTGCCGGATGGACTGGTGCGTATTGTTTCGGCAATGGTTAATTCGATCGAATCTCCCGAAAAGGAGTGGGTCAGTATATTGAACACAAGTGATCGCGCCATTTCTCTGGCGGGTTGGCAACTGGCTGACAAGCAGAAAGCGAAAATGCCGCTGAGCGGTACTATCGAGCCGGGCGCGACGCTTCGGATCGATATTCAGCCTCCGGTCGCGTTGTCCAACAAGGGAGGTATTATCACCTTGTTGAACCAGAACGGCCTGAAGGTGCATGGTGTGTCCTACACTCGGCAGCAGGCAAACCAGCCGGGATGGACGATCGTTTTTTAGCAAGGCCGCGCTTTATTCACCCGCCATCGTAAACTGACACGCGTAACTTGGCCGGAGGCCGTTATAATAGCGGCTGTGTAACAGCCGAGAATGTCGTGATTCCCCCTGTTCAGCCTGACTTCAGATCCCACTTTACCGATATCCTGCGCAATGCCCTGAATGACAGGGGGTTGGCGGACCTGAATCTCGATATAGAATTTGCCCGCCCGCGGCAGTCGAGCCACGGCGATTATTCCTGCAACCTGGCGATGCAACTGGCCAAGCCATTGCGTCAAAAGCCACGCGATATTGCGCAATCTCTTGCCACCGCACTTGCCGCATCCCCTCACCTGGAAAAAGTGGAAATTGCAGGCGCGGGTTTTATCAACCTGTTTCTCACGACTTCGGCCAAGCAGCAGTTTTCGCGATATGTGCTGGAGAGCGGCGAAAAGTTTGGTCACAGCGACATGGGCGCAGGGGAAAAAATCCAGGTTGAATTCGTTTCAGCCAATCCCACGGGTCCGCTGCATGTAGGCCACGGCAGGGGAGCGGCATTTGGCGCAAGCCTTGCCAATGTGCTCGCAGCCGCAGGCTATTCGGTCACACGCGAGTATTACATCAACGATGCCGGTCGCCAGATGGATATTCTGGCGCTTTCCACCTGGCTGCGCTATCTGGAACTGAACGGCGTCGCATCAGCCTTTCCGCCCAATGCTTATCAGGGGGAGTATGTGCGCGACATGGCGAGGCTGATTCATAAAGCCCATGCCGGCCGTTATGTGCATGAGCCGGAGTTGCTGTTTGATACTGCGGCCGGATCGGAAGCGGACCCGGAAGCTACGCTCGACGGATTGATTGCCAGCGCGAAAAAGCTGCTGGGGCAGGATTATGCCTACATCCATAACTTCGTTCTGAACGAGCAATTGGGGGATTGCCGCAACGATCTGATGGAATTCGGTGTCACCTTCGACATCTGGTTTTCCGAGCAATCCTTATTCGACAGCGGGGGGGTCGCCCAGGCTGTTCACCTGCTCGAAGAAGGCAATTACCTGTATCAGCAGGATGGCGCCAAATGGTTCCGCTCCACCCATTTCGGTGACGAAAAGGACAGGGTAGTACAGCGCGAAAACGGCCAGTTCACTTATTTTGCCTCTGATATTGCCTATCACCTCAACAAATTCTCACGTGGCTTTGACCGCGTGATCGATATCTGGGGCGCGGACCATCACGGCTACATTTCACGGGTGAAAGGCGCCATTCAGGCATTGGCGCTCGATCCCGGGAAACTGGAAATTGCCCTGGTGCAGTTTGCCGTACTCTACCGTGATGGCAAGAAGGTGCCGATGTCCACCCGCGCGGGAGAATTCGTCACCTTGCGGGAGTTGCGCCAGGAAGTGGGAACCGATGCGGCGCGCTTTTTTTACGTATTACGCAAAAGCGATCAGCATCTCGATTTCGACCTGGACCTGGCAAAGTCGCAAAGCACCGATAATCCGGTGTATTACGTGCAATATGCGCATGCACGGGTTTGCAGCGTGCTGGAACAGTGGAGTGAAGATGCCGGCATGCTGGTTACAGCCGATACCTCTGCATTAACCAGTCCGGCGGAACTCTCCTTGTTGCAGAAGCTGATCGACTATCCCGAAACGGTCGAAGCCGCAGCGAGGGAGTTCTCTCCTCACCTGATTGCCTTTTACTTGAAGGAACTGGCGGGTGAGTTCCACAGTTACTATAATTCTACTCGTTTCCTGGTGCCGGAGATGGCGGTCCGCCTTGCGAGATTGGCGCTTGTGGCTGCGGTCAGGCAGGTATTGAACAACGGTCTTAAACTATTGGGCGTGAGCGCGCCGGCAAAAATGTGATGACGCATCCTTACTTGAATCGAGATTATAAAACGACTCTTTACTCCGGAAAGAAAACAGGCACCCTCTTTTTCGGGATGTTTATCGGCTATGTCCTGGGTCTTCTTACCGCCATGGGTACCTGGATGTACATGAGCCAGGCACCCAGTCCCTTTATCTCTCAGGATAAGGTGGCCGAGGGCCCTGCAAACGGAGAGGCTGCGGATAAGCCTGAAAAAGAAGGGGAAGCGGCAGCTGGCATTGAAGACAAAACTGCGAAAGCGTCCGACGGCAAGCCGCGTTTTGAATTTTATAATATTCTTCCCGCCACCGAGGAACCTGTCACGGAGCAGCAGCTGAAACAGGCTGCAAGGCAGCCAAGCTCTCAGGATAAATACTTTCTTCAAGCGGGGTCATTCCAGAATCCGGATGATGCCGATAATATGAAAGCGAAGCTGGCGATGCTGGGAGTAGAAGCGGCTGTCCAGACTGCCGAGGTCCCGCAAAGGGGACTGTGGCACCGCGTACGTGTAGGACCTTTTTCCAACGTGGATGAAATGAACCGGATTCGCGCGTCGCTCCAGCAGAACGGTGTCCAGACAAACCCCGTCAGAGTGCATGAGGGAGCGTAGGGAACATAGGGGAATATAACAGCAAGACAGGGGCTGATAAACGATCCACCAATCTCGGGATGTTCAACTGAAGGAGAAAAATATGAATTTACTGCGGCTGCTTACGGCATTCCTGTTGCTGGCCGGGATGAACTTTCCGTCAATTTCCACTGCTGGCGCGGATATCGTCGAAGGAACGGATTACAAGGTCCTGCCCCGTCCTTTTCCAACGGAGGGGGGAAAGAATATAGAAGTCATGGAATTTTTCTGGTATGGCTGCCCGCACTGCTATGAGTTGCATCCACGCATCAAGGCCTGGCTCAGGCACAAGCCCGAGGATGTCAGCTTCCGCTATGTTCCGGCGGTTTTTCGTTCAACCTGGGAGCCGGCCGCAAAAACATTTTATGCGCTGGAAGCACTGGGAGAAAAAGATCGGTTGCATGATAAGGTCTATGATGCCATTCACAGAAACGGGATAGACCTGGGCAAGGAGGACGTGCTGTTCGACTGGATTGCAAAGCAGGGAATAGACCGTCAGAAATTTATAGATGTCTATAATTCGTTCTCGGTACAGAATCAGTTATCCAGATCGGTGCATTTCTCGAAGGATTATGGCCTTACCGGCGTGCCTGCGATAGCGGTGGATGGCAGATATCTCACGAGCGGCAGAATGGGTAGTACGCCGGACGATACCATTCGGACCATGGAGGAGCTGATACAGAAAGTGCGCAAGGAGCGGACCCGCAAATAGCCTCTTCCGTTGACACTTAAAGTCATTATCAGTGGCGCCTCCGCAGGGCTGGGGAGAGCATTGGCGCGCCATTATGCCAGCAGCGGCGCAACGCTCGGCCTGATTGCGCGGCGGGCGGATTTACTGGAGAGCCTTGCGGCGGAGATGACGGAAGCGTCCCTCTACATCGCCGATGTGCGCGATGCTTCCGCCCTGCGGACTGCCGCAGAAGATTTTATTGTCCGTCATGGTTGCCCCGATATCGTCATCGCCAACGCGGGCATCAGCCACGGCACGCTCACCGAATGCGCCGAAGACAAGGAGGTTTTTGAGGATATTCTCGCCACGAATGTTGTCGGCATGGTAAACCTCTTTCAGCCCTTTGTTTCGGTCATGCGCGCAGTCGGGCAGGGTAGCCTGGTCGGAATCGCAAGTGTCGCCGGGTATCGCGGCTTGCCTGGCAGCGGTGCCTACTCGGCTTCCAAGGCGGCTGCGATCAGCTATCTGGAAAGCCTGCGCGTGGAATTGCACGGAAGCGGCCTATCCGTCATAACCATTTGCCCCGGCTATGTCGTAACCCCCATGACAGCCGATAATCCTTTCCCCATGCCCTTCATCCTGACGGCGGATGACACCGCCCGCAGGATCGCCCGCATTATCGAGAACAAGAAATCGTTTGCCGTAATACCGTGGCAGATGGCAATTGTCGCACGAGTCTTGCGGTTGCTTCCCAATTTCCTGTATGACTGGCTGTTTGCCCATGCACCGCGTAAACCTCGCATAAATCACAAGGGCCACAAGGATCACAAAGGCTCCAAAGGAAATTATCAGATTCCCGATTGATTTGCGTGGGGGAAGCACCATTTAACCGAGGTAGCCAGTCAGCCGATTTGGTTTACATGACATGAAGGTACAGCAATGACGGAAAAGGCGATTTTTGGAGCAGGCTGCTTTTGGGGAGTGGAGGCTGCTTTTCGTGTCGTCGAAGGTGTAAAGGAGGTTATCAGCGGTTACTCCGGGGGGCATCTGAAAAATCCGTCCTATCGCGACGTATGCACTGACAAGACTGGCCATGCCGAGGTAGTGCAGGTGGAATATGATCCGTCGCAGATCAGCTATGACGAGTTGCTTGACATCTTCTGGAACTGCCATAATCCCACCAAGCTCAACCGGCAGGGACCGGATGTGGGTAAACAGTATCGCTCCGCCATATTCTTTTATACCCCTGAACAGGAGGGCGCGGCGCGGGCATCGAAGGAAAAACTGGACCAAAGCGGTCGCTGGCGCGCACCGGTCGTGACTGAAATTACACCTGCCTCGGATTTCTATCCCGCTGAGGAATATCATCAACGCTACCTCGAAAAGCGTGGTATCTCCGGACACTGCCCTATGTGAATGTGAGCGCTGACTCAGCTATAAGCGAGCCTGGACCAGGCTTTGCCTGGCGCAGATTTTAGCGGTTCAGGACAGGTCATCGAAGGGAAAGCGACATTCAGGCCAGGCTTTCGAGCCGGTTTCTGATTTCAGCGATACGGGTTTCGCTTACCCTGGTGTTAATGGCCACAGGCAGGCGGCTGGGATCGGAAACGCTTCTTGCCATCTCTTTGGCAATCGCCCCAGCATCCACGCTCCTGGCGGCGTGAAACGCTTCGCGCAGCCGATCGGCCTGGGGATAAGGCCGCGCCCCATAGCCCGGCCGCCCATGGAAATCGCACGAGCAGGCCTGCAGGAATTCTTCGAAGCGCCCGGGTTTGCGATAGGCGTCCACTCCCTGAAGCAGGTTGGCGAGGGTGACAGGTCGCAGTTCGGCGGCGCGGTGCACGTCTCCGTGATAGCGGGCCACCAGTAATGCCAGGTCCCGCACTTCATTAGGGGGTTTGATACGCTCGCTTAAGCCCTGCACCAGGTTGACGCTGCGTGCTTCGTGGCCGATATGACGCGGCCATTCTTCCGGAGGAGTCGTGCCTTTACCGAGATCGTGGGTGAGTGCGGCAAACCGGACCGGCAGGGAATAGTTCCTCGAAGCGGCATAGTCGATCACCATCATCACGTGTACCCCGGTATCGATTTCGGGGTGATGCTGTGGTGGTTGCGGCACGCCGAACAAGGCATCCACTTCAGGCATGATACGGGTGAGGGCACCGCAATCGCGCAGCGCGTAAAACATGCGTGAAGGGTGGTGCTCCATCAAACCGCGTGCAAGCTCCTGCCAAACCCGCTCCGGCACCAGGGCGTCCACCTCTCCGTTATGGACCATTTCGTTCATCAGCGCCAATGTTTCGGGCGCGATATGGAAACCGAAACGGGCAGCAAAGCGAGCGGTACGCAGGACCCGTACCGGGTCTTCAGTGAATGCCGGACCGATATGCCGGAGCACGCCGGCTTCCAGATCAGCGACCCCGCCGAAAGGGTCGAGGATGTTGCCATGTTCATCTTTCGCGATTGCGTTTATCGTCAGGTCACGGCGCGCCAGATCCTCCTGTAATGTAACCTCGGGGGAAGCATAAACCTCAAACCCTTTGTAGCCGCGCGAAACCTTGCGCTCCGTGCGCGCCAGCGCATATTGTTCCTGGCTTTGCGGGTGAAGAAAAACGGGGAAATCTTTTCCTACCGGACGAAAGCCCAGATGCACCATTTCCTCCGGCGAGACGCCGACAACCACATAATCATGATCCGTCACTGGCAATCCCAGTATCTCGTCGCGGACCGAGCCGCCCACCAGGTACGTTTTCATTCTCCGGTATTCAACGCCCCGACCAATGCCGCAGATAGTTGTAACGTTCCTGGGGCAACTGATGATTCAGATATACCGGTGCCGCCTCTTCAAGTGACGTAGGATGAATTCCCCAGGCTTCCCGCAGTGCCTCGGGGTTATCGCAATCGCATACGCTGTCGACCTTCATCGAATAATAATTATCGGCGCTCATCAGTTTGCCGGGCAGTATCTCCATGACGGCTGCTTCGAGATGGGAAAGGGTCTCCCCAAGGCCGATGATGGCAGGATCGTGTCCCGTGACATGCGCCGCATACTCCACCAGTTCGCGCAGGCTGTAGCACTTCGGTCCACACAGGTCGTAGCTTTGCGCGAACGTACGCGGTTCATCCAGACTCAGCGCAAACGCCCGCACGACATCCTCGACGAAGATGGGCTGGAATTTTGCATGGGGGGAGGCCAGCGGCAAGACCGGCAGGCGTGCCAGCCTGGCAAACAGGTTGATCGAAGCGTCGCCCGGACCGAATATGACTGATGGCCTGAAAACCGTAGCATCCAGGCCAGATGTCTGTACGAGCTGTTCTCCTTCTCCCTTCGAGCGCAAATACTCGCTTGGTTGACCAGCCCCGGCTTTCAGGGCGCTCATATGCAGTATGCGGGTGACACCGTTGCGCTTGCAGGCCGCAATGAGCTTTTGCGGCAGTTCGACATGGGCGTCATGAAAATTCCCCTGCAGCACGCCTACCAGGTTGATGACGGCATCGATGTCGCGGAGCAGCCTGTCGAGCTCTCTGTCATCGTGGATATCTGCCTCGATCAGCTCCGCAGTGGGTATCACCAGCAAATCTTTTGCACGCTCGTAGTTTCGGGTGGGAATGCGCAGGTGGATTTCCCGGTCGGTCAGGAGATTTGCAAGGTGCTTCCCGACGAAACCGCTGCCACCGAAAATGCAGACATTCCTGAATGTCATTGTCAGACACCTACCGGGAAGAAACAATGCCCAGGCGCTGCTTCAGCGCCTTGACTTGATGCCCGAAGTTGCGGGCATAATACATGGAGTTGCTCATCACCTTTTTGACATAATCGCGCGTTTCATTGAAGGGGATCGTTTCCGCATAAATCGCACCTTCCAGGGGTTTCTCATCACGCCACTGCCACACCCGGCTCGGTCCGGCATTGTACGCAGCCGAGGCCAGTGACTGATTGTCGAACTGGGTCAACACGTGCTTCAGATAATAGGTGCCGAGCGTCAGGTTGGTGTCTACCTCCGTCACCCGGCTTGGCCGATACTTTCTCAGTCCCACTTGCTTGGATGCCCATTTAGCCGTGGCAGGCATCAGCTGCATCAACCCCATGGCGCCGGCGCTGGACTTGGCATCGCTGATGAAACGGCTCTCCTGGCGAATGAGGCCGTAGACCCAGGCTTCGTCGAGCTCCTGCTGCTTCAGGACATTGCGCATTGCATCCCTGTGCGGTGCAAGGAACCTCAGGTGGAAATCGTGACGCTGCACGGTTTTGTCGGCAGTGTTGATAGCCCGGTCGTAGTGTCCGTGGCGGCGGGCGACTTCCGCAGCTGCCAGCAGTTTATGGTCATCAAAATTTCGCACGGCCCAGATCCATTCCTGGGCTGCCTCCGCACGCAAATTCAGGCTGTAGAAGGCCAGTGCCCGTGCGATTCCAGGTGTCTGCTCCATTGTGGAAATTTCTTTCGCTGTCGGCTTGAAGGATTCCGCAGGCGCGCCAATGGTAACGCCCAACTCCTCTTCCGCCAGTTGCCCGTAAAAATGATGCTCGCTGCTCAACGGTGCAAGGATGGCATTTGCTTCCTTTATTTTTCCCTTGGCTCTCAACCCGCGCGCTTTCCAGTAACGCCAGACCCCCTCTCGTTGTTCCGCCGTCGACATGGCCTCGATCGTATCCAGCACGAGATTCCAGTCCCCGGCACGCAAGGCAGTACGCGTTTTCCAGCCAAGCTGTGCGTCGGTGAGTTGAACAGACTTATGCGTACTGGCGGCTTCTCCAAACCATTGCAATGCGCGCGGGTCCAGCCGCCGGGCCGCCTGGTCCGCCAGTTGCACCAGAAAATACGCCTGATCCGGTGCGCCGAAGTGGTCGCGTATCCGCGGCCAGTAAGCATGCGCCTGATCAAGCCCGCTGCGGAGCAGACGCACCATGGCGAAAAGTGCAATTTCCCGATCGGAGCGTGTTTTGATCTCGCGCCGATGCCTTTCCAGATAGCGAAGAGGATTTTCTGTGGCGGCATTCAGCTTGCGTTCGTTCAGACCCTGATTTTTGGGCAGGTATTCGTTGATGCGTTTTGCCGCACTGACATTGCCGGATTCGAGCGCAAGGCGCAGCCTTGACCAGATATCCTCGTCGGTCAGCGTCCCGGCAGTAATCATCACATCGAATGTCTGATTACAGCTTTGCGGCATCTCGCGCGCATTGAACCATAACGGAAATGCCTCCTTATAGACAGTGCGATCGCCTGCCGCCAGTCGTTGCTGAAAAGAGTAGCAGACCAGCTCGACATCCTTGTTGACTATGCGCGGGTAGTTTTCCACGAAAAGATCCCATCGCTCGGTCCAGCCCAGGAACTTCAGCCATTCCCCCATCAAGCGGTCGCTGAGAGGGCTATCGTGATATTTCTCAACAAACTCCTTGACAGTCTCCGGACTCAGCTTCGGATTCCAGAGCTGCGGTCGCAGTTGGTAATAAGCTGCATAAGGCTCAAGCACATGTCCTCGCAGCCGCTGCGCATACATATTCACGCGCGCAGCGTTGCCCGCCTGATATGCCTGCCTCAGCGCGAGGAAATCCTGATTTCTTGCGGCTGCATATGTTGCAGTCGTTGCAGTCGAGATTGTGGCCAAAAACAGCCCGATCAACAGTTTCTTCATAACCTGCTATACATTAGTAATCGAGGGAAAAAATTGAAGAGCGTATCTGCTCCAGGTTCACTTGCAGGCTGTTTTCCTTTATTTCCTTTACTTCCTTTTACCAGCCCTGTTCCTATTCGGGTTCTGTTTTAAGAATAGCACATCATGCCATACATCAGTTTGAATCCGGCAACCAATGAGACACTGAAAACCTATACGAGCTGGAATCGCAACCGTCTGGCCGAGGCGCTGGAACAAACATATCGGGCCCAGCCCGGGTGGGCGCGACTGAGTTTTCCCGAACGTGCGGAGCTTATGCACAGAGCTGCCAGCCTCTTGCATGAACGGGCGGCTGAATACGCCATCCTTATAGCTGCGGAAATGGGCAAGCCTGTGCGCGAAGGCCGCGCAGAGGTGGAAAAGTGCGCGCTTGCTTGTGATTACTACGCAGTGCACGCCGGGCATTTCATGCAGGTCGAGATGATTCAGACCGGCGCCGGCAAAAGTTACGTGTCCTATGAGCCTCTTGGAGTCGTCCTGGGCGTGATGCCCTGGAATTTCCCTTTTTTCCAGGTGATCCGCTTCGCCGCTCCCACACTCATGGCAGGAAACGGTTGCGTGCTGAAACATGCATCGAATGTTCCGCAGTGCGCCCTGGCGCTCGAACGGCTGTTCCAGGATGCCGGTTTTCCCCCGCACCTTTTCAGCACGCTCATGATAGAACCGTCTGAAGTGGGTGAGGCCATCGCCAGCCATCACGTGCAGGCAGTGACGCTTACTGGCTCCGAGCGGGCCGGCCGGGAAATAGCTTCCCATGCGGGACAGCATTTGAAGAAGTGTGTGATGGAACTCGGGGGGTCGGATGCGTTTATCATTCTGAAAGATGCGGATCTGGAACTTGCCGCTACCTTTGCGGTGAGATCACGCTTTCAGAACTGCGGGCAGTCATGCATTGCCGCAAAGCGCATTATTCCTGTAACCGACATTGCCGATGAATTTGGTTCGCTGTTCATAAAGAAAACAAAGGAACTGAAAATGGGCGATCCTCTGCACGAGGCGACGCAGATCGGTCCCATGGCACGGCTCGATCTGCGCGAAAACCTGCATAAACAAGTGACCGATTCGATTGCACAGGGCGCACAGAGGGTTCTCGGGTGCGAGCCGGGGGAGGGGGAGGGCGCATTCTATCTCCCGTCCATCCTGGATGGCGTCACGGCCGCGACGAGAGCCTATCACGAGGAATTATTCGGGCCGGTGGCGGCCGTGATACGCGCGGCAGACGAGGAAGACGCCATCCGCATTGCCAATGACACCCGCTTCGGGCTCGGCTCCAGCATCTGGAGCCGCGATACCGCACACGCCGAGGAACTGGCGCATCGAATCCAGGCAGGTTGCAGCTTTATCAATGGCATGGTCAGGTCGGATCCACGTCTTCCTTTCGGGGGAACCAAGGACTCCGGATTCGGCAGGGAATTGTCCTATCATGGTATCCGGGAGTTCGTTAATGTAAAAACGGTATGGGTACGATGACTCCCCAAAAAGCCCCGCTACAGCACGATCTCATCCCGTTTTCTCTTCTCTCTCCTTGAAACAGGAAGAAACGGACCGGGACGGGGAGCCGGGGACTGCCGGATCAGGCCCTAGATCACCCCCTGGCCTATCATCGCATCCGCCACCTTTACGAAGCCTGCCACATTCGCCCCGTTGACATAGCTGATGGTGCCATCTTCACGCCGTCCGTGCTCCAGGCAGGAGCGGTGGATAGCCTGCATGATCTGGAGCAATCGCGCGTCCACTTCTTCCCGCTGCCAGGAAAGACGCATGGCGTTCTGGCTCATTTCCAGACCGGAGGTGGCGACGCCGCCGGCATTGCTGGCTTTGCCGGGTGCAAAAAGAACGCCGCTGCGCTCGAAGTGCTTTACCGCCTCCGCAGTGGAAGGCATGTTGGCGCCCTCTGCCACGCATACCACGCCGTTTCTGATAAGCATGGCAGCGTCCTCTTCATTCAGTTCGTTCTGCGTGGCGCAGGGCAGCGCGACCTCTGCAGGGACATGCCACGGTCTTTTACCGGGAATAAAATCGGCTTTCACACGCTCTGCGTAGGCATTGATGCGGCCATACCGCTTATTCTTCACATCCATCAGTTCAGCGAGCTTTTCGGGAGTAAAACCTTCTTCATCGACTACAGTGCCGTCTGAATCGGAAACCGTTATCACTTTGGCGCCAAGCGCCATCGCTTTCTCCACTGCATATTGCGCCACGTTTCCCGAACCCGACACTGCAACGCGCATGCCTTCCAGCGAGCGTCCTGATTGCTTGAGCATCTCTTCGGCAAAGTAGACGGTACCATAGCCGGTAGCTTCCGGACGAATGAGGGATCCGCCGAAACTCAATCCCTTTCCGGTGAAGACGCAGTCAGCACGATTGGAAAGCTTTTTCATCATGCCTGCCATGAAACCGACTTCCCGCCCTCCCACGCCGATATCGCCCGCCGGCACATCGACATCCGAGCCGATATGCCGGAACAGCTCAGTCATGTAGGCCTGACAGAAGCGCATGACCTCCCCCGGACTACGGTCCTTGGGATTGAAATCCGCACCCCCCTTGCCACCCCCCATGGGAAGTGTCGTAAGCGCGTTCTTGAACGTTTGCTCGAACGCCAGGAATTTGAGAATGGAAAGATTTACGGAGGGATGAAAGCGGGTGCCGCCCTTATAAGGGCCAATGGACGAGCTGTGCTGTATGCGGTAGCCCCGGTTGACCTTCACCTCCCCCCGATCATCCACCCAGGACACGCGAAAAATGATTATTCGCTCCGGCTCCACGAGACGGTCGAGAATGCCGTGTTCCGCATACCGAGGGTTTTTCGTAATAAAGGGCCAGAGGCTCTCCATGACTTCCGTCACTGCCTGGAGATATTCGGGCTGTCCCGGATTATGCTCCGCCACGTACGCGCAGAATTCCTCGAAACTGCGATGTTTCATTGCTTATTCCCCTTATGTCCTCTTGTGCCAAGCCATTTCCCCAAGACAGGTATTCTGCCAAATAACTGGCGGAATCGCACTGAATTTATGCTCGGAATTGCGCGATGGAAAGCTGGAGGTGCGGAACATGTGAAAGAGGGGGGCATCGAAGCAACGAGCATCTTGTTTTCCGGCAACAGGCTTTCAAAAATCATTTTCATCTTTCAGCTGTCAGCCCGGGATCCTGAGGTCCTTACTCTTTATTGTCTTCATCCTCATCCTTTTTTTGGGGTCTTGTCGTCCACCAGACGACGAGAATCAGTAGCGACAGCGCTACTCCGGCTTCAAGCAGTAATATCCACATAGGATCAACCATGATGTATATTAAGGGGAAGCCTCTGATGCCGCAGCGAGCAGGATTGCTCGTTCAGAGATTTCTAATATGAAACTTTAACCCAAAACTTCATGAAAGACCAATTACGCACACTTACCGTTGTCGCGCTACTGTTGCTCGGCGCCTGCAATATCATTCCTACTCCCCGTGTCGCGGAGAAACCGGCGGAACCCAAGCCCATGCCTGTGCTCAAAGCCGTCGGCTGGGAGGCCGTTGAGGGCTGGGAGGATGACGAGATTGTGCCGGCCCTGGATGCTTTCCTCCAAAGCTGCACCGTTTTGAAAAAAAAGGCCCTATGGCAGGAAGCCTGCATTCAGGCTGACTCCATGAGAGGACAGGATGACGATACGGTGCGCCAGTTTTTTGAAAGCTATTTTGTTCCCTATCAGGTATTGAATCCTGATGGGACCGATAATGGCCTTATCACCGGTTATTACGAGCCTTTGCTCAAGGGAAGCCGTACGCCTTCCGCCCGTTACCGCTATCCGCTTTACACAACTCCTGAAGAACTGCTGATAGTGGATCTGAGTTCTGTCTATCCCCAGCTCAAAAATATGCGGTTGCGGGGACGACTCGAAGGGCGCAAGGTGGTTCCCTTCTATAGTCGGGCCGAAATATCCGGCAATCCTGCGGCGCTGCAGGGAAAAGAACTGCTCTGGGTGGATGACGAGGTCGATCTGTTTTTTCTGCAGATTCAGGGTTCCGGTCGGGTGGAGCTTGAAAATGGCGAGATCGTGAGGGTAGGGTACGCGGATCAAAACGGCTACCCGTACAGATCCATCGGGAAGCTGCTGGTAGATCGCGGCGAATTGCCCCTGGAAAGAGCCTCGATGCAGGGAATCAAGGCCTGGGGGCAGAAGAATCCCCGGAAATTACCGAATATTCTGCATCAGAATTCAAGCTTCGTCTTTTTCCGTGAACTGCCGAGTACGGTGGCGGGTCCGTTCGGCTCCATGGGTGTGCCTCTCACGGCTGGAAGAAGCCTTGCGGTGGATCCGCGTGTGATCCCCCAGGGCGCCCCGGTCTTTCTTTCCACTACCTGGCCGAATACCGATGAGCAGCTTCAGCGGTTGATGGTGGCGCAGGATACCGGCGGCGCAATCAAGGGGAACGTACGGGCGGATTTTTTCTGGGGATTTGGCCCTGACGCAGCGGAGAACGCGGGAAAGATGAAGCAGAGGGGGAGGATGTGGGTATTGATGCCGGTGGAGTATCTGCCCAAGGACTTTCCGCCTGCCGCGCGAGTACTGGGAAGCTCCAGATAAATCCGCGAACTGGAGGATGCAGGCGCTTTCCGGCGCCTGTCATCAATTTATCTATTTCCCGGAGGTCGCATTCAGTTTCTTTTCTATGGTTTCCGCGGGAATCAATCCTGGCGTTACCGAGCCGTTGGCAAAAATCAGGGTAGGCGTACCGCTTATATCGTTTTCTTTTCCTGCCTTGAGAATCACGTCTATGGGGGCGGCACAATCCTTGCCGGCGGGTGCAATATTCCTGAGCATGAAATCTTCCCAGGCCTTGAGCCTGTCCCCGGAGCACCATATCGCCGTCGCGGTCGGGATTGAACCGTTCAGCACCGGATAAAGCAGGGTATAGACCGTTACATCCGTTACGTTAACCAGTTCCTTTTCCAGACGTTTGCAAAAGGGGCAGTTCGGGTCGGAGAAAACGACAAGCTTGCGTTTTCCATTTCCCTTGACCGCCTTGATCGCATGCTCCAGGGGAAGAGTGTCCATATCTATGCGCCGAGCCTCTTTGATCTGCTGCAAGCGTTCGGAAGTCAGGCTTTCCTTCGTTTTCGGATCAATTACGTGACCGAAAAAAAGGTACGAAACCTTGTCGTCCGTATAGAACAATTCGCCCCCCACCACCACTTCATATAGACCGAGATAGGGCGTTTTTTTTATGCTTTCGACCTTCTCTCCGGGAAAATTTGCCTGAATCGTTTTTTTCAGGGATGCTTCGTCAGCGGATGCGCCGGAAAGGAAGCAGAGCAATAGAGAAGGCAAAGCGAGAGAAACGAGTTTTGAACGCATGGTCTTTACTCCGTTTGGGGTGGGATGCAGCCGGACGGCCTGTAGTTGTTCTGGTGGATGGACAGGAAAACGAATCAGCCGGTTCAACTCAATGCCTGCTGCATCAAGCGGTCTTTTATCAGGGGCAACTGGTTGGTGATTTCCAGACCCAAATTGCGCAGGCGAATGAGTGTGGGGTGAGTATGGCTGAACAGCTTCTGCAAGCCATCGGTAGCCAGTTCCATGGCCAGGATGTCTTCCTTGCGGGCGCGCTCATAACGGCGCAGCAGCAGGTAATCCCCGCAATCCGATTGCAGTCCGCGCGAGAAAATGACGGAGGCGAGTTCCTGCGCATCGCGTAAACCGAGATTCACGCCCTGTCCCGCAAGGGGGTGTATGCCATGCGCTGCATCGCCGATGAGCGCAAGATGTGGCTGGGCCAGCTTTTTCACATGGACAAAATTCAGGGGAAAAGCGGCAGGCCGCGTAACGAGCCGCATCTCGCCGAGGACATGTTGCGAGGCCCGGACGACGCGCTCGCATAATTCCTCTTCAGGCAGCCCGAGCATCGTTTGCGCGATTTCTTCCTTTGTCGACCATACCATGGACGCCAGCCTGCCGGGCATTGGCAGGAGCGCCAGCACGCCATCGCGCCGAAACCACTGGCGGGCGACGTTATTATGATGGCGCGCTGTCTCGAAGTTTGCCACCACGCCCATCTGTTGGTAGGAGTGCCGCGCCACTTCAATACCGGCTTGTTCACGTACCCAGGAATTCACCCCGTCCGCCCCGACGATCAACCCCGTCTGAATGACAGTTCCATCGTCGAGATGCAGTTCGGCGTGAGACTCGGCGCGGAGCATCAGAGAACATTGCGCGGGACAAAAAACCTGGATCTGATTTTCCCGGCGTTTGAGCTCCTCCCAGGCGGCGTTTTGGAGCTGGCGGTTCTCCACTATGAAAGCCAGTTCGGGGACACCGATATTGTAGGCGCTGAAATCCAGGCGCGCCGCGCTGTCGTCGCCAAAGACCGCCATACTGTAAACAGGCGTCACACGCTCCTGGTCGAGCATATCCCACACTCCCAGGTTTTGCAGGAATGCGGCGCTGCCCGGACTGATGGCGTAGACTCTGCTGTCCCAGCTCTCATCGGCGGGAAGCGGCGGTATGGGGCGGGATTCGATCAGCGCTATTTTCAGACCGCCATCCTTGAGGGCAAGCGCGAGGCTTGCCCCAACCAATCCGCCACCCACGATAACGATATCGAATTTCATGAAACCATTATACAGCCGCTTTCTGCTGCGCGGGAGATGCATGGATAAGCCGGTCCGTCCGTTTTTCGCTTCGGCGGATTTATGAAAAACAGCTATATCGACTAAATTTTAACAATTGAATCAATATACTAGATAAATTTTGGATGGCATTCAGAATCTTGACAGGAACGTGTTGCAAAGGCATAATGCCAGACCTTCCATATAACGCGTGGCGAATTAGCTCAGTGGTTAGAGCAGCGGAATCATAATCCGTTGGTCCCCAGTTCGAATCTGGGATTCGCTACCATGAAATCAAGCGCTTATGAATGACTGCGATTGAAGTGTGGGCCTATTGCTACCATATTGTTACTTTGCGACGCGATGAAATAGGCTGAAAGTCTTAATTTATCAACGTTTGCTGGCTGGGAGCGCCATAGCAAACGATCGTACGGCCAGTCCCCTACCCTGCCATCCCCTCGAACTACCCTCCGCTGCGTCTTATCTTCCGCTTCCAAAAATTTTCAAATTTGGCATTTTAACGATACCCCCGTAAATTAGGATTGCGGCAGTATCTGATTGTTGAACGCGGAAAGATTGTGTGCCACTCGTTCCACAGCCTGCTTTCCTTCCTCGATTGCTTCCTTCGCTCGGTGAAAATCCAGCAGACCAAGGTGAGCCAGCCGCGGCGCTATTATCACGTCTGGGGGTTCACCCGCCATTCGACTGCGGTTAATCCGCACCTGCATGATATTGATGCTGGAGGCCAGCACGTCCAGCATGGACGGCATCTTCGGCGTCTCGGGAGAATGCGCGGGAATGAACGCTCCGAGGCTATCCTGCAGTTTGTGTATCCAATCGCTAACATCGCCAGCTGCTGCGTCGGGGGGAGGTTCCACCCGTAGGTGGCGGCCCAGCACGTCAGAACTGAGGTCCACCGCGATGACGATATCGGATCCCATTGCCCGAGCCAGCGATACTGGCACGGGATTGACGAGTCCCCCGTCTACCAGCACCGAACCTTTGCACAGCACGGGGGAGAACAGCCCGGGCAGGGCGATGGAGGCTCGCACTGCGTCAACGACCGATCCTTCGCGCAGCCAGACCTCGGCCCCGGTATGGAGTGAGGTAGCTACTGCAGCGAAGGGCATGTGCAGGTCCTCGACAGGGCGATCCGTGAACTGGCTGCGGAAGAAGCTCACCAGCCGTTCGCCCTTGAACAGCCCACTGTTTAAGTCTATGTCCATGTATGCGATGACCTCTCTGAGGCCCAACCCGAGCACCCATTGCTCGAAGCGATCCAGCTCTCCCGCCGCATAGGCGGCACCGACTAGCGAACCAATGGATGTTCCACATACCAGGTCCGGCCGAACACCCGTTTGCTCAAGCGCGCGAATCACGCCGATATGCGCCCAGCCGCGGGCAGAGCCACTGCCTAGTACAAGACCTACCCGTGGTGTGCGAATCCCGCTCATGCGCAATCCTTGCACGGACGATATGTGGTTTGATTTCCTGCTTTTAATCCTGAGATTATTAACAGCCTAGCTAAAAGCAGAAAGTCTCGGATTCGAACATAGCCTTCATATGTAGTCAGATTTTTGTTTTTTCCACATTTCCTCTGAAACGAATCCATCTGTAGACAATTCCCAGTGTTCGAAGAGAGAAGCAGAACCGCGCATCTGCCGATTGAGGAACCTTTCGAGGGCCGCTACTCCGAAATGGAGAGCGAAGGTCAAGTGATGGCGTCGTTCTACTCCAGTCTTTGCGTCTGAGGCTGAAATGGCTTCCCGACATAAAGTGAGGAGAAATTTTGCCATGCGGGGTTAATTGACCAAGGGTTCGTATTCTGGGGGAAGTAAAACCCTTCACCCTACGCTATGGAGTTTTATTGTTTTTTTCCGCAGGCTGACTGCCATAGAGTAAATCCAATACTCTCGGGCGGCAGTGGGGTCCAATTGGAGACGTCAGTCCTCTGATAGAGGACTTGACCACCTCCCATGGGTTCGGAAAATTCCAGCAGAGCGAGTATCCTGAGCTTTACTTCTGCACAGTCGTATTCAAACTGGCCTTTGGTTGACCAATACAACTTTTTTAAGCGCTCATTTTTCTGCTCGGTTTTATAGTTGCTTAATACCCAATTTTTGGCTTTGTTGTTTACTTTGGGAGATGTTGCGGCGTCTACATAAACGTCAAGCTCATCGCTTGAGGTAATCAAGGTCCATTCGGCCGTTGCGCTGGCGCTTAAAAGCCCCAGCAGTAAACCTAAAATTGTTTTTTTCACGATTATGAAAATAAAGTCCAAAGGGAGATTGCAAGTTTCAATCGCCAGTTTCCATTTTGCACCTTTACTGTTGACCAAACAATTGGCCTGGGTAGTCGGCTCTGAATAATCCAATAACTTACTGATTTTATTGTATAGATCGATGAATTCGCGTGGTTGAACTTGCCGGTTTTTGGTAAAATTACTGCAATTTCCTTGCAAATTTAGGGGGTTGTGGTGGGACCAAAGCCAAGCACACCA
>JAFKJB010000025.1 GCA_017306155.1 Nitrosospira multiformis | reverse complement strand
GAAGGGGCCACCTGCATCGACTGTCACCAGAACCTCGTGCACAAGGAGGTTGCAGAAACCGACCTGAACGAGAGCATCAAGCAGGGCAAAATGGTGCTCAAGCCTGAAAAGAAGGATGACGAGGACGAAGAAGAGGAAGAGGAGGAGTAATAATCAGCCGATTGGCTGGCGGTTACCCTTGTTCCTTCAAGACGCCTGACAACAATACGGTAATTTTCCTGTTCAACCACTGTTTCCGGCCACAACCGGAAACAGTGGTTTTACTTCATGGAGGTCTTGATTTCGCATTTCTGCCTATTTCCACCCAGAAACGCCAAAAAGAAATCCCCAATGTATGATGTGTGGTATGGTTCACACTTTATAGGCGTATAAGCTTTACACCGGTTAAATTACCCCTCGGACTTCGAGAGCCGTTCCCAACACAAGATCCAGGAAATGTTACGCAACTTTCCCAAACCAGATACGCCATATGCACATAGAATGCGCGACTACTTTATCGCCGCACTCACTTTTATTTGTGTAGCACTCAGCCTGAATCTGGATGCAACCGGCAGTCTCGCACAGCAAAATTTCATGGGACTGATCGCATGGACGTTTCTGTTCGGACTGCTGATAGGTGAAAATAAAGAAGTGCGGATGCAGGTGATCATTGCGGTCGCTTTCGCTACTGCGGGTGAGCATTTTGCTTCCATTTACATGCAGGGCTACACCTACCGTTTTGGAAATGTGCCCGCCTATGTGCCTCCCGGACATGGCATGGTTTATCTTACCGCAGTCGCCCTGGCCCGCTCCGGCTTCTTCCTGAGATACTCCAGAAGAATAGCGGCTTTCGTGGTCCTGACTTGCGGAATCTGGTCCCTCTGGGGGATCAGTGGATACCCTGAGCAGGGGGACCAGGTAGGGGCGCTGCTATTTTGCGTGTTTCTGATATATCTGTTCAAAGGCCGCTCCCCAATGGTTTATCTGGCAGCCTTTTTTATTACCACCTGGCTGGAACTGATCGGCACCGCCGCCGGAACATGGAAATGGGCTACGATAGAGCCCGTTCTCAGCCTATCCCAGGGAAACCCGCCAAGCGGTGTAGCAGCCTGGTATTGCCTCGTCGATGCGGTAGCGATTGGCGGCGCACCGGTATTATTGCGTGTTTTCACGAAGAGCGGCGAATGGATCAAAGGAACCAAGCCCGAAAGTATTCGTCAGCAGGCAAGAAATGATTAAGAGTGAATGAATTTTATAATTCGCAGAGAGTCTAAATTTCAGATTACGGGCATAGGTTAATACTGTAAACCTTAATAAATTCGACTCGTCACAAACAGATCAACGCTGCTTCACGCTCTACAGCGTTTAATCTCCTCATTTTCTACAGCCCATTGTCGTACATCATTTCCTTATCTATAAATCATCCTCCTCCGACCGCACTGACACCTCTTGTCATGCGGATTCGAAGTACTGAATATGTCGTTTACCCAACTTAATTTATCACCCGAGATTCTGCATGCCATAGCAGATCAAGGCTATACCGACCCAACCCCGATTCAGGCCCAGGCAATTCCTCGTATCCTCGAAGGCAGGGATATCATGGGCGCAGCACAGACTGGTACCGGCAAGACCGCGAGCTTTACATTGCCGATGTTAAATCTCCTGCAACCCGGCGCTAACACCAGCGCCTCTCCCGCCCGGCACCCCATCCGGACACTGATTCTCGTTCCCACGCGCGAACTCGCTATCCAGGTGCACGAGAGCGTAAAAACCTATGGCAAGTATCTTCCACTGAGATATGCCGCAGTTTACGGCGGGGTGGATATGGAACCGCAAACTCGTGAATTGCGGGCGGGAATCGAAATTCTGGTGGCAACGCCGGGGCGCCTGCTGGATCATATTCAGCAGAAGGCAATCAACTTATCCAGGGTAGAGATTCTCATACTGGATGAAGCGGACCGGATGCTCGACATGGGTTTTTTGCCGGATATCAAGCGCATTCTTGCATTGCTGCCGCCCAAACGCCAGAGCCTGATGTTTTCGGCTACATTTTCCGACGAGATCAAGAAGCTTGCGGGGAAGCTTCTGAGAGAACCGGTGCTGGTCGAAGTCGCAAAGCGCAATACCATCACTGAATTGATAACTCATGTAGTACATCCTGTGGTTCGCGAGCGCAAGCGTGAATTGTTGGCACATCTCATCAGATCGCAAGACCTGAAACAGGTTCTGGTATTCGCGCGCACCAAGCATGGAGCGAGCCGACTGGCTCACCAGCTGGAACGGGACCACATCAGTGCAACGGCGATTCACGGGGATAAAACCCAACCGCAGCGTACTGAAGCGCTGACAAGATTCAAACAGGGCGAGGTTCGCGTCCTGGTGGCAACCGATGTTGCTGCCAGGGGATTGGATATCGAAGAATTGCCGCACGTGGTCAATTTCGAGTTGCCGACCAATCCTGAGGACTATGTGCATCGCATTGGCCGCACGGGCCGCGCTGGAACCAGGGGAGATGCTGTATCGCTCGTATGCGAGGATGAGGCGGAATTACTCAAAGGTATCGAGAAGCTGCTCAAATTCAAGCTGGAATCGAAAGCAATTCCAGGTTTCGGGCCGGAAACCATGGTTGCTCCAGGGGAAGCTGCTAAATCTCACGGAAGAATCGACCCTAGATCCAACCAATCAACCGAGAAGAAATCTGCTGGATCGCAGTCTCGCGGATTGCAGCCGCGGAAACTGGAGCAGGCAAATTCAATTGTGTCGCCTAATGGGACCAGGGGTAAAACTGCCAGGAATTTCAAGGAGCATGCAGGCTCCCGCAAAACTGGCAAGTTGCCGGAGGACCCGCTCTTTACTCAACCTTATACACCGGGCACATTTTCCGGAGAGTCTTCGGACAGAACCAGCGCCAAGTCCGAGACATCTCCCCCGGAAAAACGGTTTGACTATTTCGGCCATAAACAGCAAAAAAAACCCGTTGCCGCATTATTCATGCCCCCGCGCAGTAAAACGAAGGAGGAACAGGAAGGGTGACGCGGTATTGCGCGGTTAGCAGAAATCATTCCACAAGCTGATCAGCCGATCGGCAATGGGAAAGCGCCTGACCAGGATCTATACGCGGACCGGTGATGACGGAACCACCGGCCTGGGGGACGGCACCCGCTCTTCCAAGCAGAGCCTGCGTGTCGAAGCCATGGGCACCGTGGACGAGTTCAATAGTTTCATTGGCCTGTTGCTTGCGGAAGCACTGGATGGTGAAACCAGGATAAAACTGGAAGATATCCAGCATGACCTGTTCGATCTGGGCGGAGATCTGTGCATTCCAGGACGGGTCACTATTAATGCCGGACAGGTCGAGCGCCTGGAGGCGCAACTGGATCATTACAACGGGGCGTTACCGGCGCTCAGGGAATTCATACTTCCCGGCGGCACCCGCGCCGCTTCATTATGCCACGTTGCCCGGGCAGTATGCCGGCGCGCCGAAAGACGGCTCGTAGAACTCTACCAGGCAGAAACGTCAGTTCCTGTACATCTTCAGTATCTCAACCGGTTGTCGGATTTTCTGTTCGTATTATGCCGCTTCCTGAATCGGCAGCAGGGCGTGGAAGACGTGATGTGGCAGCCCGGCAAGACCATCGTCTGAAACATCTTTTTGCGCCGGAATCACCTGCTCTTTGCGGTATCCGCATCCTTTCGCCTGAAACTGTCGATCACCAGCAATACCGCCCCCAGCGAAATCGCTGAATCCGCCACGTTGAAGGCGGGCCAGTGATAGCCCGCTACATGGAAATCCAGAAAATCGACGACATGACCCAGGGTGGCGCGGTCCCACAAATTTCCCAGGGCGCCGCCCAGGATCAGGCTCAGAGCGATGCAGAAAAATTTGTCTGCCGCATGCCTGTGCAGCAAAAAAATGATCAGCACGGAGGCGCCTGCGGAAACGGTCGTAAAAAACCAGCGCTGCCACCCTCCCGCATCGCTCAAAAAACTGAATGCCGCTCCTGCGTTATATGCCAGCACCAGATTGAAAAAACCGGTCAGCGGCACACGTTCGCCATAATCCAATACGCCCTCTATCCAGCGCTTCGTGACGAAATCGAGCACCACTACAATCAGCGCAATAACCAGGCTTACCCAAAGCTTCATATAAGCCTGTCCCCCCAGGCAACTTGATCAAGCATATCGTCTGACCTCGCCCGCCCCATACAGGTTGGATACACATCGCCCGCAAATGGTCGGGTGTTCCCTGTCCATACCTACATCCTGCCGATAATGCCAGCACCGTTCGCATTTCGGGTGGGTGCTGGGCGTTACGGCAACGCTTTCCTCTTCCAGTTTGTCAGTGTGAACGGCCTGCGCTACCGAGGTGATCATGACAAGCCGGAGATCATCGCCTAGCGACTCCAGCAGCGAAAAATCATCTCCAGCAACGCGAATCTGCACCTCAGCCGCAAGCGAAGAACCGATCTTCCCCGAGGCGCGCGACTCCTCCAGGGCTTTCTGAACCTGCGAGCGCAACTCCCGAATCCTGTTCCAGCGCGCCACCAGTGCCGCCTCATCCGGCTGCGGCGGAAGCTTGTGCCACGTATGCAGGAAAACGCTGTCACCCGGGTCGCCGTGGAGATATTGCCATACCTCTTCGGAAGTAAAGCTGAGGATGGGCGCAAACAAGCGCACCAGGCTATGGGCAATGTGATACAGCGCGCTTTGCGCGGCGCGGCGCGGAAGACCGCTGGCGCCGGCTGTATACAGCCGGTCCTTGAGGATGTCGAGGTAGAAACCGCCAAGGTCTTCCGAACAGAAGTTATGCAAGCGATGCACGATCAAATGAAAGTCAAAGTTGCGATAATCTTCCACCACTTCATCCTGCAGCCTTCTCGTAAAGGCCAGCATGTAGCGGTCTATTTCCAGCCATTGCCCGATGGGCACGGCATCGGTCGATGAATCAAAATCCGCAAGATTGGCAAGCAGAAAACGCAGCGTGTTGCGTATGCGGCGATAACTCTCCACCACCCGCTTCAGGATTTCATCCGATATCGAAAGCTCTCCCGAATAATCCGTGGACCCCACCCATAACCGCAGGATATCCGCCCCCGACGTATCCATCACCTTCTGCGGCGCGATCACATTTCCCCTGGATTTGCTCATCTTGTGGCCGTGCCCGTCCACCACGAAGCCATGCGTGAGCAGGGCATCGTAAGGCGCGCGCCCGTCGATCGCACAACCGGTGAGCAGGGAAGACTGGAACCATCCGCGGTGCTGGTCCGACCCTTCCAGGTAAAGGTCGGCCGGATACTTGAGTTGCGGATCAGGTTTCAGAACCGTATCGTGGGTCGTACCCGAATCGAACCACACATCCAGTGTGTCCGTCAGTTTCTTGTAATCTTGCGCTTCCTCTCCCAGGAGTTCTGTCGCATCCAGGCGAAACCATGCTTCGATCCCTTCCTGCTCCACCCGTTGAGCAACCTGCTCCAGCAGTTCGCTTGTGCGCGGATGCAGTTCATGGGTTTCCTTGTTGATGAAAAGCGTCATCGGCACGCCCCAGTTGCGCTGGCGCGAAATGCACCAGTCCGGCCGGTTGTTCACCATTGCTTCCAGCCGGGCCCGTCCCCAGGACGGATAAAAGGCGGTAGCCTCCACTGCGACTGTCGCCGACTCGCGCAGCGATTGTGCAATGTCGCCATTATTGTCATTGCGCGAGACGTCCTTGTCCATGGCTATGAACCACTGCGGCGTCGCGCGGAAGATGATCGGCGTGCGATGCCGCCAGCAGTGCGGATAGCTGTGCTGAAGCTTCTCGTTCTTCAGCAAAAGACCGTTCTTCTCCAGTTCCTGTATCACCACTTCGTTTGCCTTCCATACGGAAAGCCCGCCGACGAGCGGCACCGAAGCGAAGAAACGCCCGTCATCCCCCACCGGGTTATCCACCGGCAAGCCGTACTTCAGCCCCACCACATAATCATCCACTCCGTGCGCGGGAGCGGTATGCACGGCGCCTGTTCCTGCATCCATGGTGACATGCTCTCCCAGAATGATAGGCACCTGCCGGGGGTAAAACGGGTGCTGCAGCAGCATGTGTTCCAATGCGGCGCCGGTGCATCCGCCCGCAATGCTCGCCTCGGCTTTTGCGATTCCGTAGCGCAGCAAAGCACTGTCAACAAGGGCATCGGCCAGAAGCAAGAACTCACTTCCAGTGTCGATCGCCACATATTCTTCACCGGGATTCAAACTCACCGCCTGGTTGGCCGGCAGGGTCCATGGGGTGGTCGTCCAGATAACGACATGAATCGGCTTGTCATCATGGGCAACCGCATGCGGCAAACCGTCCGATGGTTTCAAGACCTTTTGCCAGAATGCAGCCGGATCAGCCACCCTGAATCTCACGTCTATCGCAGGTGAAGTCTTGTCCTCATATTCGACTTCCGCCTCCGCCAATGCCGAGCCGCAATCGATACACCAGTTGACCGGCTTTTGCCCCTGGTAGAGATAGCCGTTTTCATGGATTTTGCCCAGTGCACGGATAATGCCGGCCTCCGTGCGGTAATTCATCGTGAGGTAAGGGTTATCCCAGTCACCCAGGACCCCGAGGCGGATGAAATCCGCCTTCTGCCGCGCAACCTGCTCCTTCGCAAAACCGCGGCACAGCTCGCGCACCTTATCCCCCGGCAGATTCTTGCCGTACTTTTTTTCGATCTGGTGCTCGATCGGCAGGCCATGGCAATCCCAGCCCGGCACATAGGGCGCATCGAAGCCCGCCAGGGTCTTCGACTTGACGATGATGTCTTTCAGTATCTTGTTGACCGCATGGCCGATGTGTATATCCCCGTTGGCATACGGCGGCCCATCGTGCAGCACGAACCTGGGGCGGCCCTTGCAGGCTTCCCGGATTCTCCGGTAAAGATTCTTTTCTTCCCATGCCTTGAGCATCACAGGCTCTCGCTTCGCGAGGTCCCCGCGCATCGGGAAAGGCGTATCGGGCAGATTCAGCGTTTTTTTATAATCGGTCATGAAATATCGAAAATGTAGCGAAGGGCAGCCTTATCCTTGCACCAGCCTCTTATCAGAAAGAGCGGAAGCAGGCAATGAGGAGAAGTATTTCTTTGCGTTGTCCACATCCCGGCCAATCTGTCTGGTCAATGCCTTGAGGTCGGAATATTTTTCCTCATCACGCAGCTTGTGAAGAAAATGCACCCGCAAATGGCGGCCATAAATTTCCTGGTCGAAATCGAACAGGTGAACCTCCAGCACCGGCTTGCCATGCTCATGCACAGTGGGACGCACACCCAGGCTTGCAACGCCTTGCAGTGTATCCAATGAAGACGCTTCCAATGACGAAGGCATCTCGTTCCCTGGAGCTTCCATCTCCACTTCAACGGCAAAGATTCCCGACAGGGGCGGCCGGTTATGCTTGAGCTGAATGTTCGCGGTAGGGAATCCGATCTTTTTTCCCAGCTTGTCGCCATCCACCACGCGCCCGCTGATGCTGTAAAAACGGCCCAGCAGGCATTCGACCAGGCCGAGTTCACCTGCCGCCAGCGCATCACGAACTGCCGTGCTGGAAACGCGCAGGCCATTTACGGTAAAGCCCGGCATCTCCTCCACCTCGAAACCGCACTCTGCCGAAAATGCCTTGAGCATGCCATAGTCGCCGGCACGGCGCGCCCCGAAGCGGAAATCGTCTCCCACCAGAATCCAGCGCGCAGCCAGGCCATGCTGAAGGATGCGGACAATGAAATCCTCCGCCTGGATTCTGGCAAAATCGAAATCGAAACGGCAAACATGCACCCGCTCCACCCCGGCTGCCGCCAGCAACTCCAGCTTCTCCCGCAGGCTGGTGAGCCGCGTAGGCGCCTTGTCCGGTGCGAAAAACTCGCGCGGATGCGGTTCGAAAATCATGACGCACGATTCGATACCAAGCCGGCCGGCAGCATCCCTAAGACGTGCAAGCATCGCCTGGTGTCCCAGATGCACCCCATCGAAATTGCCGATGGTGAGCGCAACCGGCGTATCAGCCTGAACGGGAATGCCGTGGGAAATGCGCATGCCTATTGCTGCTAAAATATTGAATTGTAGCCTGTTTGGAAGAGTTTCAGACAGCAGATTTTCAGGCGGTTAATGCTCCGAGGTGCGGGAGCAAGAAATTCCACCGTTTTTAAGAGGCTGGATACTCTGCTGTAACCGGCATCCCCGATTGTATTTCGTGTTTGCAAGAGAGACGGCCAAGAGGTGAAACAGGAACGTAGTTAGGCAGGAAAATCGTACCGTTTCTACGGTTGCTCCAGTTTTTAATCTTGTACGCTGGATTCCAACAGAATTGGTGCTATGTTACAATTTCGCCCGTTAAAGACCTGTACCTGAATCGCCTGTTACAGGACAATCGTTTTAATAGGCCAAGTAGCTCAGTCGGTAGAGCAGAGGACTGAAAATCCTTGTGTCGGTGGTTCGATTCCGCCCTTGGCCACCAATAAATCAAAGCTTGACAGGGTAAAAACCGTCAAGCTTTTTCTTTTTGCGGAACGGCCTCGCTGCTGTTAATCCTTGCAGAAATATTCCAGTAATTTTGAAATGGTGTCCTTGAGCAGAGATGGAATTGAAAATACGATCTTGTTCGTTGACTCCTGAAGGATTCATATTGCAACGTTTGCATTCTTTTAAAGCATCACTGGCATAATTACTCAGCAAATCGCTCAGAGATATTATGTTGCCTTTTACTTTTCAGCACATCAAAGGAATCAGTTCCAAAAAAGAGCGGGAGCTGTGGAGGATGGGTATAGCATCCTGGGATGAGCTGGAAGCTGCTATAGCCCCTCAAGCTTTACTCTTCGAAGATCGGTGTAATTGGGGAATACAATCAATCCTTGCTCAATCTCGACGAGCATTTCAAGAAAAGGATGTTGAATTCTTTTGCCAGCGGCTCCCTCGCCAAGAACACTATCGAATCGCATTAGCGTTTCTCCCGGATACACTTTTTATTGACATCGAAACAACTGGGCTAAGCAGATTCTATGACTACATTACGATAGTTGGCTGGTCTATTGGGGGACAGTATGGAGTATATATAAAGGGAGGAGACGAAACTCCTCTAGTGTCTGCAATACAAAAGGCGAAGGCGATAGTTACATTCAACGGTACATTATTCGATTTGCCGTTTCTAAAGCAAGAATTTCCTCATCTCGATATACCGCAAGCTCACGTTGATCTTCGTTTTTTTTCCAAACGTCACGGATTTTCTGGTGGGCAAAAATCCATCGAAAAGCAGTTAGGATTAGTCAGGGACGCAGGAATTCAAGATATTGCGGGAGAGGCGGCGCCCATTTTGTGGCATAGGTATCGCAGAGGGGACCCTGAGGCATTAAAGCTGCTTATCGAATATAACCATGCTGACATTGAAGGCATGAAGTTTATCTTCGATAAAACAGCGCGGCAGTTGGTACAGCAGAATGGTCTGCCAAAGATGGAAGGAATGCTGGAGATATTTTCTGATCTTGGTAGCAAGATTGTCTGGTATAAAACTGAGACCGAGTACTCTTCAGGTGCGATCCGAATAACTCCATACAGAGAAAAAACTTGTCCTTTTATTCGGATAAACGACTTAATAGACATAAATGCACGCCAAAAACTGCGTGTAGTTGGAATCGACTTATCTGGTTCGGAATCTAAGCTATCCGGCTGGTGCTTTTTGGATGGCAGTCATGCGATTACAAACGCTCTGGCCTCAGATGATGATTTAGTTGATGCGACGCTTAAGGTAAAGCCTGAACTAGTATCAATCGATTCCCCTTTGTCATTGCCTCTTGGAAGAGTTTCAGTTGACGATGATGATCCAGGGCGTCAAACATACGGAATAATGCGCTATTGCGAGCGGATATTGAAGAAAAGGGGTGTAAATGTTTATCCCGCCCTGATTCCAAGCATGCGTCGGTTAACTGCCCGAGGAATACGCCTTGCACAGCGTTTTCGGAAAATGGGAATTCCGGTTATTGAAAGTTATCCGGGAGCAGCCCAGGACATCATGAATATTCCGCGAAAGAGAGCCGGGTTAGAGTTTTTGCGAGAAGGATTGGCTGAATTTGGCATCGAGGGCAACTTCTGCCAAGACCGAATAACCCACGACGAGTTGGATGCCATCACCTCTGCTGTTGTAGGTGTTTTTTTCTGGAGCGGGATGTTTGAAAGATTAGGCAATGAAATTGATCCCGAAGAGGCATTAATAATACCTGATCTCCATGTTGACCCGACGAGTTGGAGGCAACGTTCGGTGATAGGGTTAAGTGGTCCTTTAGCCGCGGGAAAGACAACCGTAGCACGGTTTCTAATAGAAAAAGGTTATTGCTACGGGCGTTTTAGTCAGGTCGTGGAAGCTGTACTTAAGGAAAGAGGAATACCTGTTACCCGGCAGACTCTGCAGGAGTTGGGCGAAGAATTACATCATGATCCAGGGCAACGGTGGCTGGGGCACCAACTAGCGAAGAGATTTCCGAAGGAAGGGAACGTTGTAGTTGATGGAATCAGATTTCCGGGAGACAGAGCTTTATTAATAGAAACATTTGGCCCTGCTTTTTATCACATCCATCTCCAGGCTTCACCTGATATCCGAAAACAAAGATTTTATCAGAGAGAAGGGACCTCAACCTCATTTGAAGTAGCCAATACGCATAATGTTGAAGCTCGTGTAAATGAGCTGGCGGAGCTGGCAGACAAGGTAGTCCGGAATGAAGGTGAATTAAGCACCCTTCAAATGGAAATAGAAGCATTGCCTATTTTTAAAGTAGAAAAGGTATGCCAATAACCATCATTGTTGGCGGGCAGTACGGCTCGGAGGGCAAGGGGAAGGTTTCGCATGCATTGGCGAAGGAAATGGGGGCTAGTGTAGCAATACGAATCGGCGGTCCCAACTCCGGCCACACCGTAATTTCGCCCTCAGGGGAGTCGATAATTTTCAAGCATCTTCCTACCGCTGCTATTTTGCCTGATGTTACTTGTATTCTTGGCGCTGGTAGTTACATCAACCCTGACATACTACTTGCTGAAATCAAAGTGGCGGGATTAAGTGAAAGCCGCCTCATTATTGATCCCAATGCCGCCGTTATTACGGATGCTGAAATCGCAGAGGAGCAAGGTAGCCGCCTTCGGGAAGAAATTGGTTCAACACTTAGTGGCACTGGAGCAGCCGTTATAAAAAGAATTCAACGTGACGGTTCCCTGAAGTTAGCTAAAAATGATGACCGCCTTGCGCCATATGTACAACCATCAATTTCCTTTATGCGCTCCAAGCTTGACAAGAGAGAGCGGGTGATTATCGAGGGAACGCAGGGGTATGGTCTTTCCTTGTTGCACTCACCACATTATCCATTTGTGACAAGCCGTGATACTACGGCAGCAGGATTTTTATCGGAAGTAGGGTTGGGACCGAGGGATGTAGATGACGTTGTACTGGTATTAAGGACATTTCCAATACGTGTTTCCGGTAATTCTGGCCCATTATCAGACGAAATAGATTGGAATAAAGTCACCAGCGAAGCTGGTAGTGAATCGCAGTTCATCGAATTTACTTCCGTAACTCGCACCGTTAGGCGGATAGCGCGATTCGATGTAAAAATAGTTCGTCACGCGATTGCTGCAAACAATCCATCCCGAATAGTATTAAATCATCTTGATTACGTGGATAGAAATTGCGCAGTTTTAAAATCGCTAACCAATTCTACTACCCAATTTGTTCAAGAAGTTGAGGCTAATCTCGGTAGGGCCGTTGACTATTATGGTTTTGGTCAGGATTTGTTGATAAATCGGCAGGGTAATGAAATTAAGATGGCGAAGAAATGGCATTGAACACTGATCTAGCTAAAATCACCTTTCCAGAGTCTGACGAAGAAGCGGATATCCATTTTCAGCAATATGAACACACAGACCCGTTTACCAAAATTCCTGCCGCACTACTGAACTCAAGGGACATTTCTGAATATGTCAGAGTAACCGGAATGGTTCATCCTTTTAATCTGGCAAAAGAAGGGAAGCTTAAATCTGCTTCGTATGAGATCGATTTTGATGGTGAGGTTTATTATTGGAAAGATGGAGATAAAAAGGATTTTACAAAAAAAAAGATTGAACTTGACGAGCCATTCCCAATTGACAAAAATTCCATAGTGTTCGTCTCACCAAAGACAACATTTCGCCTGCCCGATTACATTGCTCTGAGATTCAATCTGCGCATTAAACATGTTCATCGAGGACTGCTTCTTGGAACTGGACCATTGGTTGATCCTGGGTTTGCTGGACGTCTATTCATACCTCTGCATAATTTAACATCCGAACCATATACAATAATTGGCGGGGAAGGCCTTATCTGGGTAGAGTTTACAAAAATTTCTCCCCATCTTCATTGGATCGATAATAGCGATCTAACTGGATATAAGCACTTTCCCGGTAATAATCGATATTTAACGCCCCAGAAGTATCTAAATAAAGTGGGTTTAGAAGGTAAGCCAGCGCGTAGTTCCATCCCTTTAGAAATTGAACAAGCGATAAGTGCTTCGAGCAAAGCGATGACGAGGGTTCGCCAAATAACTTTTGGGGGAGTTGGAGCTTTATTTCTTACTGTAATAGGCTTGGTAGTCCCTATTATAGGATTGGTTCAAGATGCTAACCAATATGTTCGAGAGTCATCGGCTAGAGAAGTGATTCTTGAAAGGACAATTGAAGAACAGAGAGTGGATATTCTCGATCTGAAGGAAAAAATTTCCCTATTGGAAGTGAAAATCGAAACACGCGAAAAGTGGACGCATTTGGATCAACCCTATCAGGAAAATCGCTTAACGTCAGTTGTAAATGCGCTTTCTCAAGGCAAGCTGAAATATGATAACTCCATTTCACAACAATGCTGTGAGGATTGAGATCTGCGGAAGCATTGCTTCAGGGAAAACAACTCTTGCGAATCTACTAGGTTCGCGTGAAATACAAATTTTCTTGGAGAATTTTTCTAGCAATCCCTTCTGGGAAGCTTTCTATATAGATCCAGTCAACACCGCGTTTGAAACAGAAATTACTTTCCTATTGCAGCATTATCATCAGATCAAAATAGGTTCAAGCTTACAACAAAATTTCGCCTGTGATTTCTCTCTAGCCCTCGATTGTGCGTATGCTAATGTAACATTAAGTGGTAGTCGTCTTGATACGTTTCACAAGGTTTATAAGGAAGCCTCCAGTCATCTTGTGCCTCCCGCTTTGCTTATTTTTCTTCAATGTTCCCCAGAGATTCAGCTTCAACGTATCGCCTCCCGAGGCAGAGAGATTGAAAAGAGCATTACGGTCAATTATCTGGCCTCGCTTAATGACAGTCTGACATCTCTTATTTCAACTCTTCCTGAAACTCAAAAGGTTCTATTAATAGACAGTGCCAGCAATGATTTTGCTCATAATGAAGGCACAAGGACATTAATTGTTGAGCAAGTGTTGGAAGCGCTTCAATCAGCTAGTCGTCCTGAATGATATCATAACTTACTGATTTTATTGAATGTTATTCTGAGTTTACGCGTTGAACTTGCCTGTTTCTGGTAAAATTATTGCAATTTCCTTGCAAATTCAGGAGGCTGTAGTGGGACCAAAGCCAGGCACACCAAAGAGCAATGACCTGTTTCGCCAACGACTGGATGAGTTGGTCAACCCAAAACACCCCTTGGCGCAACTTGTGCAGCATATCGAATGGTCAGTGTTCGAGCATGAGTGGGCAGGCTTTTTCCCTTCCGGCCGTGGACCTGCAAGGCACCTTCGCGCTATCGGATGAAGAGGGGGTATGGAGCTGGGTGGAAAATCCCTACTGGCAATTGTTCTGTGAAACCTGGTTCCAGCACAATCCACCCATTGATCCGGGTTCACTTATTCGTTGGCGACAGCAGATTGGAGCAGGCGGTATGGAATGGTTACTGGCCCAGACTATCCGTGCAGCGGTCATCGTAGACAGCACCGTCCAGGAGAAAAGCTATTGCCTATCCCACAGACAGCAAGCTTTTGAATCGCGGGCGGGAACAACTGGTGAAGCTCAACGCTTGTCCATATGCAAATCGGGAACAAGACACAACTTTTAACTGTCCACCGCTTCACATTTTTGGTCGAAATATTGCTGCCCCAGACGCTTTAGCTTCCCATGAATTTCCCGATCGGGAAATTTTCCTTGTAAAATACCGTTTTTTTAATCATAATTTCCCGTTCGGGAAATTATGATCACGATTCATACATCACAACAACTTGGCGCGGCTCTGCGGGCCGTTCGCAAGCACTTGGGATTGACACAGTCTCAACTGGCGCTGGCCGCGGGGGTAGGCTTGCGCTTCATTGTGGAACTTGAGGCCGGCAAGCCGACCGTGCGGCTGGAAAATGTGCTTCGTGTCATCAACGTGCTGGGTGGGGAATTCAATCTGAGCGGACTGCCGACAGCAACCAGCGAGGGCAGCGGGCATGACACATGAACTCGAAGTCTGGCTGTTTGCCAATCGCGTAGGCACTTTGACGCTGATCACCGGGCGCCTCATGTTCCGGTATGCGGCGGAGTGGCTGGTGCGAACGGACGCGGTCCCGCTGTCCCATTCGTTGCCACTTCGAGCAGAGTCCTTTGACGACCACGCTGCGCGACCGTTTTTCGCCGGACTGCTTCCGGAAGGCCGACTGCGCCGCATGATCGCACGCCAGTTCCATGTTTCAGCGCAGAACGATTTTGCCCTTCTGGACCATATCGGGGGTGAGTGCGCTGGCGCTGTTACCTTTCTCGAGCCAGGCCAGCCGCTGCTCCAGCAAAGTTCGGGCGATGATGTGGAATGGTTGAACGATAGGGATATTGTCGCCATTCTTGAGGAACTGCCCCGCCGCCCCATGCTGGCCGGAAAGGATGGTCTGCGTCTTTCGCTGGCAGGCGCGCAGGACAAGCTCCCGGTGACTGTCGACGGGAACAGGATTGGCCTCCCCAGGAATGGCACGGCAAGCACGCACATCCTCAAGCCCCTCATTTCCGCGCTGGAAGACAGCGTGACCAACGAGGGGTTTTGCCTGGCATTGGCCGAAGTGGTGAGACTCAGGGCAGCACGTTCGCAGATACGCTCCCTTGGCGGGCTCCGGTTTCTATTGGTTGAACGCTATGATCGACTAATCAATCCACAAGGCTACATCCAGCGGTTGCATCAGGAAGATTTCTGCCAGGCGCTGGGCGTGGTGCCGGAGATGAAGTACCAGAGCGAGGGCGGCCCCGGCCTTGCCCAGTGCTTTGACCTGGTGCGTCGCGCCCCACGGCCCAGTGCGCCGCAGGTGCTGCGGCTGTTCGATTATGTGATATTCAATACCCTTATTGGCAATCACGACGCGCACGCCAAGAACTTCTCTTTGCTCTATACGGGCAAGATGCCGATATTGGCTCCGCTCTACGATACGCTCTCGACCGCGGTGTACCCAAACCTCACTCCCAAAATGGCGATGAAGCTCGGCAGCAAATACAAGTTCAGCGAGGTACAGGCGCGGCACTGGGATCAGTTTGCGGAGGCAGCTGGCCTGGCCAAGGCGCAAGCTCGAAAACGCATCCTGGAGCTGGCAAGAACGCTGCCCAAGACTGCCCGTCAACTCCAATCGGCACCTGATAGCGGCTTCTCTGGCCATCCGCTGGTGGAGAGCATAATCAGGATGATTGAACAGCGTTCGGCATTGACCGTACGGCGACTGACGGAGCCAAATCGGCAAAACCTCAAATAGAGCGGCAATCTGCCCCTATTCCCGAGTCTTGAAGCGCTAACGGTCTGTATATCCTTTTTGGCTCAGCCTTACCACGTCTCTTCCTCTTCAAGCAGGAACCACCTGCTTGATCCTCATCGCCAATCTTTCAGGGATATGCATAAATCATGAAAAATAATCCGGATTTCAGCATCGGTTTTTCCACCAATCTCGTTCGCGGGCTTAACCCGAACTGGCAACCGCAGAAGGGATTGCTCAACATCCTTTATTCCGCCGAACACCAGGCGATGGATTTAAAGCCCGTGGAGCCGGTCGAGCATCGGGGCTCCTGGTCTTACCCTGTGATTACGCTGCATGAAACGGCCCTGGAGTTACTGGACGAGTTGATTCCGTATGAGGTCGTCAAGCCTTCCAGCGACATCGATGCGCCTGCCTTTGGGCCGGGCGCCTTGCTCGCGGGTGCTGTTGGCAGCCGGGCTTCCCTGGAAATACTTTCAAAAACCATAGGGGTGGATTTGACGAAGCCGGGATCACGCTATGCGCTGGTCAAACTGGTAAGGGTGGATGGGGCGGACAACCATGCGTCGGAGGTGGGCGGCATTCTGGTACACGCGCGTCCCCGCCAGCCCGATCCCGAGTATGGCCTCACCCCCGCCTTCACTTCGGCTTCAACCAGATTGGGGCATGCCGGGCGCAGCCGGCTGCAGGATTACGGCGATCAGCTGACAAAGGAGGATGCCAACAAGGTCCTCGATTCTTTCCGCGAATTTGGCACCCATTATGTTTCCGGCGTGGAGTTGGGCGATACGATCCTTCAGGTGTTTGCCTATCCGCCGGAACAGTTTGCGCGGATAAAGTCGGCTTATGCGGATGGCAGCAATCCGCTGTCGGGTCCTGGCTCGCAAAATTTTGTCCAGTTTACGACTGACCGCGCAGCCGGCATCTTCGGCTATGTGGAAGAGTATGGAAATGTCATTTGCCTGAGCAATTCCGCCGTCTTCAATTCGACCCTGGGTCGGGGCGATTGGCTGGATGGGCTGTGGTCAAGCAAGAATAGCGTGTTCTCGCTGTTCAACGTCAATTCCGCGCTGTCGCTTGTCGATCTCCAGCAGGAATTCGACGAGCAGACAGTCATAGGTGTGCGTCTTGCCAGCTTGAGTGTGATGATCGAACAGAAGCGCGGGCTGATCTGGCAGCGCATCTTCAAAGGCGCGATGGCGCAGAAGTACCGTACGACGATACAGCCGAATTTTTCCATTTACGACCAGCGCGATTTTGTCCGCATGCTACCGCAGGATACCGCAGGGATCGTGTCATTCATTGCCACTCCCACTGTCAATGCGTACAAGGCACGTCTGGATCTCGCAGACATGCAGCTTGTGGCGGCCGAAGAGGTGCAGGATTTCATCCTTCTTGCCAATGTATTGTCCGTGAGCAGCAATAAAACCATCGAGGTGCCCGGAAAAAGAGTGCGGCTGTTCGGGCAGGTTCTGGATATGCGAGTGCAAGGCCAACCCAGGGCGATATCCCTGGTGGATGAAGCATTCGACTCGCTGCAGCTGGGATGTGACGAGTTTCTCGGTGCCCTGGCGATCAGCAACAGTTCCGGCTCGCGTTACAGTGTCATCGTGGATGGGCTCAGGTTCGACCTGGAAGGCGAGGGTCCGGAGGCAGTGCCTTTTGTCGTGGATGACGTGCGCATCGTGCCTTCCGCTGAGGCGGTACCCTTGCTTGCGAACAGCCTTCAGTTTTCCATGACGTTTGCCGAAGCGGTCATCAGCGACCAATCGGGCAAAGCCAATGGTTGTCTCCAGCAGTTCGTGCGCGATTATCTGAACTGGCTGGCGGAATTTCTATCAGGTGCAAGCGGCAGCGAAGAACTGCTTGCGTTGCGTATCCGTGCGATGGACCTTGCCAGCTACGCCATCAATCCGAAATATGGCAGCTTCGTTCCGATCCTGCCTTACACAGACTACGAGCAGTATGTGCAGAGCATACTCGGCTATCTGGACAGGATACAGCTGCAGGTGGCGCAAAACGAACAGCGCATGGCCGCCCGGCGCCTGGAAGAACGGGTGATCGATGTCGGCAGGACACTCAATGAGAACATCATCAAGTCGGGCGAGCTGGTCGGCGATGTGATCAAGGCGAATGCCGAGCAGCAGAGAGACCTGGAAGGATTCTACGATTCGCTGATTGCCCAGAGCAAGGCCGAGGCCGACCAGCAGCAGAACAAGATCAACGACTTGCGCGCCTCACTGTTCGAAGCCCAGGGAGAAGTGAACCTTGCGGTACAGAAATATAAATCCGCGGTGCAGCAGTGGCAAACCATGGAAGCGATCAAGTTCGGCCTGGAAGTGGCCACCAATCTGTTCAGCCTTGGCACTTCCATCGCCGTCCCAGCATCTTCCATCTCCGCAGTGAAAGACCTTGGCCTCACCGTGCAGCGCATCCAGAAGACGCTGAATGTGCTCAACGCCCTGTCCAAGCTCTATACCGGTGCGAGCACCGGGGCCAAGGGGCTGGAAAACGCCCAGCACGCGCTGGATGATCTGGATGATGCGCAGTTCGGCAATCCGTCGATGCTTTCCTGGGACGAAATGTCGATCCAGTTCAACCAGATCATGGCATCGGGCCCGGACATCAAGCCGGAGAAGGCAAGCCTGCAAGCGGTTTTTGCCACGATGGTACTCCGCGGCAAGGCCGTAACCGGCGCTGAGTCCGCCTTGCACGTCCTGCAACGGGATATCTATACCAACCAGAAGCAGAAAGAGATCAACAGCCGTCAGGCAAAACGGCTGGAGGAACTGCGGCAGAAGCTGCATCCTGCCCAGGTGAAGGACCTGGACCGTTCCGCAATCGATCTGGTGGCGTTGACCGGGCACCTGACATTCATCCAGAACCAGATGCTCACGATTCTTGCCAAGGCATTCCTGATGCAGGACCTGGCGCTGCAATATGCCAACCTCCAGCCCGCCACGCCCGTGCTGGCGTACAGCCTGCTGAAATTCAGCGCCGCGGTGGTTCAGCAGAAAGCCGCCACGCTGGAGGCCAAATCCCTGCTTGCGCAGTATCAGGTCACACGAACCAGGCCGATCGAATACGTTATCGAAGGAGTGAAGCCAGAGGAATTGACTGGCGGCAATATCTTTCGCACTACCATCTTCCTGGATGCGCCGGCGTTCTACCAATACGTCAATGCCAGGATCGTTTCCGTGGTTGCTTCCGTGGAAGGTGTCAGGTCGACCGAAAGCGGTACTTATCTGCTGCGCCTGGCCTATGGCGGAACCCCCTTTCACGACCGCAACCTGCATCGTGACCCGCTGACATTCCGCACGCCGTGGCGCGAGCGCATATACAACTATAACGCCCCCGACAACTCGCCCAGGTTTTCCGACGGGGGGCAATCCTGGTCTGAAGGCGTAAGCCGGGTGACGCCCTTTTCCATCTGGGAGATTTCGCTGCCGAACACGAGCACGAACAAGGGCCTTCGGTTCAATGGCGATAGTTTGACGATCCGGTTGTCCTTCGTGCTGGAAGCAAGAATTGCGGATGCGCAGAAAATCATGCAGCGCCGCGCATTGAGCCGCCTGCTTGCATCAGGCTTGCCCCCGGTGCTTGCGGCCCCGGCGGCTGAAGGTTTCCGCCCGCTGCTCGCTGCGGCTCCAGCTCTCCCCTCTGCAGACACATTGCTGAAGCAGATGTACGCGCAGGGAAGCTGCACCAACGGCTGGGATGTGGTGTTCAACATGAATCTGGAAGAAATCAACAGAGCGCTGAAGGATCAGTACGAAGCCTTGAAAAAGGATACGGCCTACAAAAACAGAATCGTTGTCAACACCTCGGAGAAATATCCGGGCGATGTGACCGTGATCAACCGCTTTACCATCGAATACGGCTACCCTCTTCTAGATTTCAGCATCAATAACAACAATACCGCGATGTTGAAAATGGAGGTTTTGAACGGCTCTGTGCAGCGTTGTTCGAAAGTGGGATCACTTCCTGAACAGTGCGATATTCCCCAATCTATCGGCGGTGAAACCTTGACGGCGGTGATCCAGCTGGCCAAGGTGGCCGGAACGGTCAAGATTGACAACAGCAATCACAATGTCTTGAGAGTTCAGCTCGACATGAAGGAGGGAACGTTCTCGATCAGTAACCTCGATCTGAGCGACGCAACCAAGGTGGAATTCAACAAGGCAGTGAAGGAATATTTCGTCAATAATCCCGTGGTCTACCTGATCAACCAGCTCGATCTGACCGCTATTCCCACGCTGGAGTCACTCAAGCCAAGCGATTTTATCTTCAAGCCGCTTCAGACACCGGGCAATAACGAGATGCTGCAGCTCTTCATCATGACGGGGGGACGGGCAGCACTGAATTACTCCCAGGCTTTCCTGAACAATATCCCCGAGCCGATTCCGCAGGGACAGAGTAACAGCATGATGGTCCGCTCGGCGCTGATATTCAAGGATGTGCTTCCGCAAAGTTTGAGAAACAATGGCTGGGCGCTGCAAGGGGTGGATCCCGGAAGCTCGGCCAAGGCATGGTCGGCCAAGTTCACCAGCGCCAGCGTCACTGGCAGCGTGAACCTGAGCAAACTCAACCACACCTCGTCCACCAGCAGCGGTCACGGCAGTGGATCGATCACCGAGTATACCTACTCGATTCCGGGCGGAAACGACGTCTCCTGGTCACTGGCGGACACTACCATTATCGTGCAGCCAAACGGGCAGATGTATTACAGCGGGTCGCGCGGGCAATCCCTGCAATACAACCAGCGTGCCTGCACGTCTTACTATCCCTGCCTGTGGAATTGCGACCCCCGCTGCAGCGATTCCAAGCTGGCAACGGACGTGACAATCGAGGCGAAAGCTGCGTTGCCGCTGAGTGTGGGTGGAAGCGGGCGCAACCAGACCATCGAGATCAAGACTTCGGGTCAGGGGGTCATTGTCAGTGGGCATCTTTCCGGAGGCGGCCCTAGCGGCTCAGACGATCTGGCCGCGCAGGTCAACCAGCAGATACAGAGCCAGGTGCCGACGCAGATTGCGGAAAAGCTGTCCATCCAGTTCGATTCCATTTCGGTATTCGCGCTGAAGAACCTGCTGTTCCCATCAAACAACTACATTTCGTTCAGCAGTTGCGCCGTGCCGGGCGACCTGATTCTCCTGGGCAACTTCAACTCGGCAAAATCCTAGGAACGAGAAAAACTCTCCACTTTGAGCGTCCCGGGTGGACGCTCTTTTTTTGATATCAATACCATCCATCATCCCGGAGGAACCGGAGGATTTGTAAGACTGTTTCTTCAGTTGCTTCCTCCGGTTTTTAGCATAAAGCAGAAACCTTCACGAAACCGGAGGGGAGGGAGGCGATTCGCCTCTACCCGATGTATGATATGGAACCAATGCCAATGACCGGGAGGAACATGGAAAGGAAAAGATTCTACGGGTGTGCAATGCGAGGCATCAGTTATGCTTCGTCTCGGCGAGCAGGAAACGACGATGGCAGGCTTTGACTCTACTCTTGTTCAGAAGTGGTTTGGGAGAGCGCGCTTCCAACTGCTCGATCTAATGAGAGGTACCCAATCCTTGACGCTGTTAAAAGAACTGGAGGCGGTCCAGTTCGAATCGCAGGAGGTTATCAGGTTCCGCCAGAAAAAAATGCTGGAAGCATACCTCGATTCGATGAGGGATGTGCCCTATTACAAGAAACATGAATCCATTACCGAATTTCCTGTCATCGGCAAAAAATTCATAAATGAAAATAGGGAATCTCTCCTGAACAAAAGCTATGGAGGGAAGATTTTTCGTAAGAAAACAGGGGGTTCAACGGGAGAGCCTTTTGTTTACGTCACCGGGGTCAAATCCCAATCCTATCTCTGGGCCGGTATCCTGCTGAGCTGGCGAACCGCTGGCTATCATCTGGGGGAGCCCGTGGCTATCCTGGCAGGGTCATCTCTTTTTACCTCCGGAATCAAGCAGAATATCTATTATGGAATAATGAACGCGCGCCTTTTCTCAGCGTTCGAAATGAGCGCGAAGAGGTTGGATGCTTATGCCAGAGAGATCGCGCGAGGTAAATACCGTCTTTTATATGGCTATGCATCAGCCGTTCAGGAACTCGCTGAATATTTGCTTTCAAGGCCGGACCGTCCGACCTTTTCTCTGAGAGGAATAGTAACTACTGCCGAAAATCTGACGCCCGCCATGCGCGAGACCATTGAACGCGCATTTGGCGTTCCCTGCTTCAGTCAATATGGATGTCACGATGCGGGAATATCGGCCTATGAATGCGAGCAGAGGAAAGGGTTTCACTTGATTACTGACCGCTGCTACCCTGAAGTGCTGGAAGACCGGCGTCTCGTTTCCACCGATATATCGAATGAAGCATTCTTTCTTCCCAGGTATGATACGGGCGACTTGATAACGATGTCGGATGAGCCCTGTGCGTGCGGCAGAGGGTTTCCTCTGATTGCTGCCGTAATAGGGCGATCGAATGACGTTATTTCTGACCAGGCGGGCAATACTGTCCATTCCGAGTTTTTTACTCACCTGCTTCGGGAAGTTCAGGCAATTACAGCTTTTCAAGTCGCCTATGACGGGCGTACGCTTGTTGTCAATATCCATACTCATGACACCGATATGGACTGGTCGCCCTATAAGGAGCGTATCCAAAAGAGTCTCGCGGTTGAGAGAATCGATTTCATTCAAAACCAGCCATTTGTGAAATCAGCGAACGCGAAGCATAAATTCGTCTTGAAACTGCCAGAGATTGGCTTGTATTACAAAACGGATGATTGCATGGCAAAGGAGAACGATTGATCGCACTTCGTTGAACCCCTGCGCATAGCCGCAGGTTTTTCTCTTGACTACTCTTTAAACCACTTTACCACGCTCTTCGGATTGATCCTGTAGGAGGCGAGTCATCATCGGATGGGTAAGAAAAGCGCGGGCATTCTGCCCTATCGCAGACGAAGCGGCCGGCTGGAAGTTCTGCTTGTCCATCCTGGAGGCCCGTTCTGGAAAAACAAGGATCTCGGCGCCTGGTCGATCGCAAAGGGCGAATACGAGGAGGGTGAAGAGCCGTTGCAGGCTGCGTCGAGGGAGTTTTTCGAGGAAACCGGGCATCGTCCCTCTGGTCCCTTCCTCCCACTTACACAGCGCAGGCAACCCGGCGGAAAGCGGGTAGATGCCTGGGCTACGGAAAGCGATTGGGACTCCTCCGGGCTGATCTCGAATACGTTCAGCATGGAATGGCCGAAAGGCTCCGGCAGAATCCGGGAGTTCCCGGAGGTGGACCGCGCGCAGTGGTTTGACATCGCCGAAGCAAGGCGACGCATTCTCCCTGGGCAGCAAGGTTTTCTTGAAGAACTCAGCGAAAAGCTACCTTCGAACGAATAAGCGATCCCCGTTCACGTGCTGCGGCATGCCAGCGCTTCGGTTTTATTGCCGGCCTGTTATCGGCCGGGAACGCGATCCGGGCAGAGGTCGAGTGGAGCCAGGCCCACGCTCGGTCCAGCTTTAGCAGCCCAGTACACCTTCGATTCGGGCCATCCGACAAGCTGTTCTTCGTGGATATAGGGCGCTACGCTGCTGCTGGAGCTGCTATCCGGGGAGTTGAAAACAGCGTAAGAACGTCGTTCTATGTAGCCGTGTTCAGTTCTTACATAGGGAACATATTTGGCCATTTATCGGGCTCCTTGAAGTGAAGGCAAGCACGGATTGTATGGACGGCTTGTTACAGAATTTATAATGTGCATGAGACGCCCGACAACATCCTTGATCTCTATCAAGAAAGAGGCTCCTGGGAGCAAAGCCGGCAGGAATGCGAAATGCAGGTGAAGTGGATGGGTATTCTGTCCTTGACCCTTGACCCTCGGAATAGGTCGGTTCATCTTTATCGGAGCCAACAGGCCGGCAACTCTGGAGTGGTATAAGCCTTCTCGGAAAAAAGAAGGGGGAAGGCGTCAGGCTGGATCAAATAACCAAAACCCGCCTGAGCGGGTTTTGGTTGAGAGGGGAGGGAGTAGATTCAAAGCTTGTCTATCGCGTCCTTCACGGCTTCCTTGGCGTCTCCATATTTCTTCTGTGCCTTGCCGGCAACTTGTTTGCCAAGGCCCTTGGCCTCATGCTCTTTACTTCCTGTCACCCTTCCGGCCTCTTCCTCGATTTTCCCCGCGATGTCTTTCGCGGTTCCTTTTACTTGATCCTTATTCATAAGCCGATCTCCTTTTTCTATGAAATTTAAGAGATGATTCATTGTTGTTGAAATGATTTGCCGTTATTTCAGTAAATCGTTATGGCATTGGAAATCAGATTAGCGTTTTTTAGCAGCTCATACTGTTCGGTAGGCCACATTTAAAAAATTACCTTAGGTTGCTTGGCAGCTCGCGGCGAAACGTTGGCAGTGTCAGTGTCGCTATTGTTCCATGCCTTGAGCGCTGCATTAGCCGCCCTGCATTAGCCGCCTCTAGCGCCTTGCCTCTTCGGGGGCGCCCATCCGTCAATGCAAAAGTTGATTACTGCCCCAGGAGTTCGCCCACCGGTTTGAGCGATTCGACGCGATCGCAGATTACTTTGACAATAGCCAGTAACGGGGCTCCGAGCAGTAAACCTGCTATGCCCCACAGCCAGGCGAAGAATAATAGTACGATGAATAGAACCGCAGGATTCACGCGTGCAAATCTGCCCTGCAGCCATGTGGTGAACACCATTCCCACTACGCCTGAAATAAGCAGAAATACCGCTACCAGTAAAAATGCCTGGGCAAGCGATCCAAATTGCAGCAACGCGGCAATGCCGGAGGCAAGCGCAACCCCGACAGTTCCCAGATACGGAATAAAATGCAGTACTCCGGCAGCTACCCCCCATATGGCGGGATGCTTCAGTCCCACCATTTCGAACGCCAACCAGGACATGACGGCAATTAAAGCATTCGATATCAACATGGCAAGGAGGTAGCGCTGGATTTGACTGTCCACTTCTTCAAGTATCCGCACCGCATCTTTCTTCTGAGAAAGCGTCGGGCCGACAAACTGTACAAGCTTGCGTCGGAAATGGCTGCCTGCAGCCAGCAAGAAATAAGTAAGCAGCAATACTACCGGGGCTTGTGCGGTAAACGCGACCAGCAATGCTGACTGCGTGAGCATAAGATCTCGCAGCCACGTGCTATTCTCCGATTCCTTGACTATGACTGAGCGATCTGCTTCTGATTCCAGGCCGGCATCGATAGCAACGCGCTGGAGTTCATCAGCAGCTTGCTGAACATGACGCAACGTGCTCCAGTTCCCATCGCGCAAAATGTCCAGACTTTGCCGCAACTTGCGCGCGGTCTCCGGAAGTTGCTCAGCCATTATTACCACATCGGAGCTTAAAGAGAGCATCATCCAGGAAGTACCTCCGACGAGCACTCCCAGTACACATATCGCCCCCAACGCCCGGGGAATACGATAGCGTTCAAACCAGCCCACTACCGGGCTTAATGTGTAGCTTACCAGGATGCCAAACAATAGCGGAACAAGGAAAGCCCGCGCCAGATATAGCGCAGCAATGATGGCGATGAATGCAAGTATCCAGAGAGCCGTTGCGCTCCTTTCCCTTGGCTCAGTGTCGAGGAGAGTTATTTTTTCGGTAGCAATCGGTGAGGCAACCTCAAGGGTGGGTGCCTTCAATTCGATCGTCGATTCATCAGAGGGTGAGTTCATGGGGTTCTTGGGCTAAATGATAGAGTCATGCTTTCGTGTGTGCACAATCCACTCTAGTCGTCCTGGTGACTCCGCGGATATTGATATCAAGCGTGGCTAAGGTAATCTGAAGACCAATCAGTGCACAATGGGCTGGGGACTCAGAATACCAGTCACGGGGATTTCCTGGAAAGATTCTTAATGTTGGGAATGATGTTCCCCTGGAGCGTCACAGTGCACTACATGGTGAAGCTTGCAGCCTTGCCCTCCCACTCAATCGAATTGAACTATGAAGTTCCCCTCCCTGACGCACAGGTTATTGAGCCCGCCTGACACTGTTTCCATATTTTTTTCTGGATCCGAAACTCTTCCAATTGTTGGTATTCAAATGCTTGTAATACTATAATCACGAAATTTCAAAATTCAGCCGGTACTGAGCCAACGTGTCTTCGATGCAGTTATTTGCCTTCGGCATCAATCACCAGACCGCGCCGCTGGATGTGCGCGAGCAGGTGTCGTTTCCAGCGGACGGGATGGAGGATGCGTTGCACGATCTGGTAAGCCAGCGTCCGGTGAGAGAGGCGGCGATTGTTTCCACCTGCAATCGTACCGAGATTTATTGCAGTACCGATAAGCCGGACGAGGCCACTCACTGGCTGGCGGATTTTCACGAGTTGCCGACTCGTGAGCTTGAGCCGTATCTCTACAGGTTGCCGCGGGAAAAGGCTGTAAAGCACGCCTTCCGCGTTGCCAGCGGGCTGGATTCCATGGTGCTGGGCGAACCGCAGATACTTGGCCAGTTGAAGGACGCAGTGAAATCGGCCGAGCATGCAGGCACGCTCGGCATGCTGCTGCACAAGCTGTTCCAGCGCACCTTTTTTGTTGCGAAGGAGGTTCGCAGCTCTACTGAAATCGGAACAAATTCCGTTTCCATGGCAGCGGCTTCCACCCGGCTGGCGGAGCGCATTTTCGGAGACATCGGCGAGCAGCGCGTGCTGTTCATCGGCGCCGGCGAGATGATCGAGCTATGTGCGAGCCATTTCGCTGCCCGCCATCCGAAGCGCATCACCGTCGCCAACCGGACCGTCGAGCGGGCGCAGGCCCTGGCGCATCGGTTGAACGGGCAAGTCATCACCCTGAACGAGCTTCCCGACCAGTTGGCGCTGCATGATATCGTCGTCACCTGTACCGCGAGCACGCTCCCCATTCTTGGCAAGGGCATGCTGGAGCGGGCGATCAAGGCACGCAAGCACCGGCCGATTTTCATGGTGGATCTGGCTGTGCCGCGGGACGTGGAGCCCGAGGTGGCGGAACTGGATGACGTGTTCCTCTATTCGGTGGATGACCTTGCCGATATCGTCAAGGAGGGTCTGGATTCCCGGCAGGGAGCGGTGGCGCAGGCAGAGGCGATTATCGACTCGAATGTGCTCAATTTCATGCACTGGCTGGAATCGCGTCACGTTGTGCCCACCATACGCGCCTTGCGCGACCAGGCGGAGCGGTACCGGCGTCATGAACTGGAACGGGCAAAAAAACTGCTGGCCAAAGGTGAGGATCCACAGAAAATCATCGAATCCCTGAGCAACGGGCTTACCAACAAATTTCTCCATTTACCCTCCTACGCGCTCAACCATGCCGCTGAGGACGAGCGCGACGATCTGGTCGGCCTGATCAGCCGCCTGTATCACCTTCATCCCTCAGAATGAACAAAAGTATAGCTGCCAAGCTCACGCAACTCAGCGTGCGCCTGGAGGAGTTGAATCGTCTGCTGAGCAGCGAAAGCATCATGGTCAATCTCGATCAATACCGCAAGCTGGCGCGCGAACGTGCCGAGATTGCGCCCGTGGTCGACTTGTATAACGCTTATCTGCAAAGCGAAGAGGATATCCATACCGCGCAGGAGATGGCCGCCGACGCCGGCATGCGCGAGTTTGCCGATGCCGAAATACGGGATGCCAAGGAGAGGCTGGTGCGCTACGGCGCGGAATTGCAGAAGCAATTGCTGCCCAGAGACCCCAATGACGAACGCAATATTTTTCTGGAAATCCGGGCCGGCACCGGGGGAGACGAGTCTGCGCTGTTTGCGGCTGATCTGTTTCGCATGTATGCCCGCTTTGCTGAACGCCAGCGCTGGCAGGTGGAAATCATTTCGCAAAGCCCGTCCGATGTCGGCGGGTATAAGGAAATCATTGCCAAAATCAGCGGTGAGGGTGCTTATTCGAAGCTCAAGTTCGAATCCGGAGGGCACCGGGTGCAGCGCGTGCCGGCGACAGAGACACAGGGGCGTATCCATACTTCCGCGTGCACTGTTGCGGTGATGCCGGAGGTGGATGAAATCGAGGATGTCGCGCTCAATCCTGCCGAACTCAGAATCGACACTTTTCGCGCTTCCGGAGCGGGGGGGCAGCATATCAACAAGACGGATTCCGCCGTGCGCATCACTCACCTGCCGACGGGAATCGTGGTCGAATGCCAGGATGGCCGTTCCCAGCATAAAAATAAGGCGCAGGCGATGAGCGTGCTGGCTGCGCGCATCCGTGACAAGCAGATGCAGGAGCAGCAAAGCAAGCAGGCGGCAACGCGCAAGTCCCTGATAGGTACGGGTGACCGCTCAGGACGTATCCGCACTTACAATTTTCCCCAGGGGCGAATAACGGACCACCGCATCAATCTGACGCTGTACAAGATCGAGCAGATCATGGATGGGGATTTGAACGAGCTTTGCTCCACCCTGCTGGCCGAGCATCAGGCCGAGCAGTTGGCGGCAATGGCGGAGTAGATTCTCTATCCAGGTGCCGTCCATCACAATTTTCGAAGCGCTGGGGCAAGCCCGCCGGAACATTGCCGATATCGACGCGCGGATGCTGTTGCAGTACATCCTCGACGCAAATCATGCCTACCTTCTTGCTCATCCCGAGCAGAAACTGACCGCCGAGCAGACGCAAGCGTTTTACCTGCTGACAGACAGGCGCGCCCTGGGCGAACCGGTTGCTTATCTGACGGGTACGCGTGAATTCTACAGCCTGGAGTTCAACGTCACGCCTGCGGTACTCGTTCCCCGACCCGAAACCGAATTATTGATCGATCTCGCGCTGGCGCGGATTCCTCCGCAGCGCTCCTGCAGGATTCTTGATTTAGGAACGGGCAGCGGCGCTATCGCGCTGACCCTGGCCAGGCATCGTCCGCTGGCGGAGGTTACCGCAGTCGATGTTTCAGCCGCCGCGGTCGCCGTTGCCAACGCCAATGCCGCGCGATTCAAGCTGAATAATGTGCGCGTTATCGAGGCAGACTGGTTCGATGGGTTGGTCGGCGAAAGCTTCGATCTGATCGTCTCCAATCCGCCTTATGTAGCGTCGGGCGATCCTCACCTGACCCAGGGAGATCTGCGCTTCGAGCCCCGGATCGCGCTCGTGGCCCCGGGAGAAGGTCTTGACTGCATCCGGTCGATTATTGGTTCCGCTCCCGTTCATCTGGCGTCTGAAGGTTCACTGCTGCTGGAGCACGGCTACGATCAGGCGGAAGCTTGCAGACGCCTCTTGGGCGAAGCAGGCTTCAGGGAGATATTCTCCCATCCCGATCTTGCCGGAATAATGCGGGTAAGCGGTGGATGGTTTAGGAGTTTGCCGGGAGAAGCTGTTAAAATGCAATAATAATAAGATATATCGGAGAATTGCCTGTCCTTGGAGGGCTTTCTCTTGATAATCCGGTTTGCAGAGCTAACATTTTTGGAGGAGTCAGATATGGATACGCAGGAAATCATCAAGCAACAAGTCACCACGCATCCCGTGGTGCTCTACATGAAAGGTTCGCCGGTAGCTCCACAGTGCGGTTTTTCGGCCCATGCGGTAAAAATCCTCAACGCTTGCGGCGTGGATGATCTTTTTGCAGTGGATGTGCTCTCGGAACCTGAATTTCGCCAGGGCATCAAGGATTACTCAAACTGGCCTACCATCCCGCAGCTCTATGTCAACGGAGAGTTTGTCGGTGGCTCGGACATTGTTTCCGAAATGTACCAGAGCGGTGAGCTGCAGAAGCTGCTGGAAAGTGCCGAAGCAAAGTAGATCCAGAAAAATTGATCGATTATTGATATCGGCAAGGGGAACGCTATTCAATGGCGCCCCCCTGAGCCTGTTGATGAAGCTTGGGCCTCATGAAGCGGGACTGAAGCGACCCTGTTTCTTCCATAAGTTGCCTATGGATTGTTCATAGATTGTCTATAGGCTGATCGCAGCCGCGATAGCCCAGTATCGGACAAACTTTCCCACGGCCATGAACAGCATGGTCGATATCCAGTTAATCCGAAGCCATCCCGCTGCCACGCATAGCACATCCCCAATGACAGGCACCCAGGCGAGCAGCAGGACCGGGCTGCCATATTTTCGCACCCAGATCAAACCGCGCGTGCTTCCCCCCAATCTTTTAAGCAGTGACTTCTCATCAGGCAGCAAGAGGCCTATCGCATAGGAACTCATGCCCCCCATGGTGTTGCCGACTGAAGCAAGCCCCAGAGCGGGCCAGTAAAGCTCCGGGTAGGCTGTCAGCACGCCAAATAGTACTGCTTCCGAGCCGCCTGGAAGTAACGTGGCAGCAAGAAAGCTGCTGGTAAACAGCGCCAGCAGGCTCGATTGCTCATCCATGGCAACCCTGCTTGAGAAAGTAAAGCCGCGTTTCAGCTAGGAAAAGCGTTGAATAAATCTTCAGCCCGATAAAAGGCTTGCAAAGTGAAGGCGCGCGGCCTGAGTGAAAGGCGCGAAATCCTGATTATGATTCCTGCACCTGATAGCTCATCAGGATTGTACCAGCAACAAGCCTCTGGCGGCCATTCGGAAGCCCGGCCGGGGTATGTCCGGAGGGATAACCGGGAAGAGGCGGTATCGGGGGTAAACACCCCGGAACAGGCGGCCCCGCAGGAATGGGATGTGGCAGGGGCAGGGTGGCAAGATGTGGCATTGCGGAGCGGAGGCTGAAGCCTTATGAAGACGGGGCAGGGGGAAGCCATGAACCCAGGGAGCGGAATGTTTGCCAGGAGGTGCGGCCTGATGCAATATGAAAAAAGTGTAACCTGTCTGGAAGGTAGCTGAAAATGTGCGGACGCTATGGTTTGAATCATCCTGATCCCGTTTTGGCAGACTGGTACCGCGCTGCATCCATGCCGGAACTGAAACCCCGCTACAACATTGCGCCTGCCATGGAAATACTCGCCGTGCGCGATACTGACAGGGGCCGCATCGGCTCCATGATGCGCTGGGGCCTCATTCCCCACTGGATCAAGGATACGAAGAAGCTGCCGGTATTGAATAATGCCAGGGCAGAGACGGTGGCCGAAAAACCTGCGTTCAGGCAGTCCTTCCGCCAGCGGCGTTGCCTGATCCCTGCTTCCGGGTTCTTTGAATGGAAAACGGAGGGCAGGTGCAAGCAGCCGTATTTTATATCGAGCCGGGACGGCGGACCATTCTCGATTGCCGGCATATGGGAAACCTGGGGCGGCGACACGGGAGAGACGAAAGAGAGCTGCGCCATCCTCACGACAGAGTGCAATGCGCTGATGCAGACGATTCATGACCGGATGCCGGTCATCCTTTCACAGGAGGTCTGGGATACATGGCTTGACCCGGACCTGAGGAGGGATGAGATCCTGCTATCCCTGCTCAAGCCCTTTGATGCCGACAGGATGCAGGCATGGCCTGTAACCCCGGCAGTGGGTAAGGTGGCAAATCAGGGAGAGGAATTGTTTCGTCCGTTGATTTCAGAACGGGAGGGAGGGCTTTTGAAACGGCAAGCCACCTTGCATTCTACGGACTTGCCCTGGGAGTAATACGGTAAAAATTGAAGGATTCCAGTACGAGAAAATGAACCGAATTTGACTTACGCGCGTTATTTGTAGATGATATGCAAACCGATTACTCCGTAAATTCTCTGAATTACCATCTCTGCTTTAGAGGAAAACCATGACAACACACTCATCTTTCAAGCAAAATGTCGATTCCATTATCGATGCGAAGCACTTGTTGAAGCATCCTTTTTATCAGGCCTGGACGGCAGGCAAGCTCACCAAGGAGCAGTTGCGCGGTTATGCCGAGCAATATTTTCACAATGTGCTGGCCGAGCCGACCTATCTGAGCGCTGTACATTTCAATACGCCGCATTTTCATAGCGAAGACAATAGCGGCGACATCAGTGTGCGCCAGGAAGTGCTCAACAACCTCATCAGCGAAGAGCATGGTGACAAGAACCATCCGGCCCTGTGGAAGAATTTCGCCCTGGCTTTGGGTTCGAGCGACAAGGACCTCGCGCAGGCCTCTGCACTGCCCGGAACAGCACGACTGGTTTCCACTTTCCGCGACATCTGCCTGAACCAGCCATTCTACGCAGGGCTTGCCGCGTTGCACGCTTTTGAATCGCAGGTGCCTTCGATCGCTTCGGTAAAAATCGATGGGCTGGAGAGATACTACGGAATGAGCGATCCTTCAAGCTACGAGTTCTTCAGCGTTCATGAGGAAGCGGATGTATATCATTCCCAGGCTGAATGGATGTTGATCGAGCGGTTTGCGGACACGCCGGAGAAGCAGGCCGAGGTGCTCGCCGCGACTCTGCGTGCGTGCGAGGCGCTGTGGGGATTCCTGGATGGCGTTTATGAGAAGTATTGCGCCGATCTCGCTTGCGAAGAAGAGGAACCGGTCACGCTGCACTGAGTAAATTCCAGGGAAACTTCGTCTGGCAGGTCTTTCATCATCCGCAGGACCTGCCAGTTTGCTGATAAAGCCCAGGCATTTGCTTATCCCGCCTGTCTATCCGTTCATTCTCTTTATACTTCTTCCCCGCTTCTTCTCCATAACTGTTTCTCCACCCTGTTGCCTCTCCGGCGCTTGTTGCTCCACCGGCTCCAGGGGAATGATTCCCTCCAGCGTTGCAAAGCACGTATTCCTTGCGGTAGCCAGAAAATCGCGCAGATAGGGCCGTGTGGCGGTTTCCGCCAGCGTGGACGCATACAAGTCGCTCCACAGTCCCTGTGAACCGATCCGTCGCGCGATCACATAATCATGCTCGACGTAGTTTTTAAGACCCCAACTGGGCAGCGCCGCAACTCCCCGCCGGCTGGCGACCAGTTGCAGGATCGCCACCGTAAGCTCGGCTGTGCGCCGCTCGGGTTGAACGCCTGCCGCTTTCAGTACGGTGCGGATAAGATCGATACGCTCTTCCGGTACGGGATAGGTAATCAGCGTTTCACCGGCAAAGTCGTGTGCATGCAGGATTTTCTTCGCGCGCAGCGAATGTTCCGGCGCCAGTACTGCAAGAATTTCGAAGCGAAAGAGCGGGTGGTGAACGATGCCGCGCCGCTCGACCTGTTCAGATCCGATCACCACATCCGCCCCGCCTTCTTCCAGAAGCTGGATGGGATCGCTGTGAAATCCCGAAACCAGATCAAGCTCAACCTCCGGCCAGTTCTGGCGGAATGCGTCCATCAGCGGCATCAACCAGTCGAAGCAGGTGTGGCACTCCAGCACGATGCGTAAACTACCCGACGCATGCTCCGACATTTTGGCAAGATTTCGTTCGGTAGCCTGTATTTCCTCAAGCACCCTCCGCGCCAATGCGACCAGATGCTTTCCCGCTTCGGTGAGTTCGATGCTTTGTCCCTGGCGCCGCACTATCGGCAAGCCGTAATGGTTCTGCAGCACTTTGATCTGATGCGACAAGGCCGATTGGGTCAGATGCACGCGTTTTGCCGCACGCGAGACGCTGCCTGTTTCATCCAGGGCTGCGAGGGTGCGCAGGTGTCGGAGTTCGAGCAGAGAAAGGGAGGTCATCGTCACGTAGAAATTATGAATTTTATTCATGGATATGTTACAACATTTCATTTGATTCATAACCCGGTCTGCCGCAAAATCGTCCGTCACTCCACTGGAACTGCAATTGAAGTGGGATCGAACAATCGAGGAGAATGATCAATGGCACTGACACATAACCTGGGATTTCCGCGCATTGGCGCGCAACGGGAACTGAAACGCGCACTCGAAGCATACTGGCGGGACGATATCGATGATGAGCAACTCAAAACCACGGCAGCGGAATTGCGGAAGCGGCACTGGCTTTTGCAGCGCGGGCAGGGTATTGACCTCATCCCCGCGGGCGATTTCGCCCTTTATGACCAGATGCTGAACATGACCGCCCTGCTGGGTGCAATACCTGAACGCTTCGGAGCGGGCAAGGATGAAACGGAGCTGGACCTGTACTTCGCCATGGCGCGCGGCACCGCCGATCAGCCTGCGATGGAGATGACCAAGTGGTTCGACACCAACTATCACTACATCGTCCCGGAATTCGATGCGCACACCTGCTTTCGTATAGCTTCCGAGCAACTCTTCAGGGAAGTTGCCGAAGCGCAGGCCCTCGGCATCAAGCCCAAGGCCGTGCTGATCGGGCCGTTGACCTACCTGTATCTTGGAAAAGAGGCCGCCCGGCAGGATGCAAGGAAATTCAGCCGCCTGGATCTGTTACCCCAGCTGCTACCGGTATATCGCGATATTCTCGCCCGGCTGGCATCGCTAGGCGTGGAGTGGGTACAGATCGACGAGCCGGTACTGGCCCTCGATCTCGATGAGGATTGGCTGCAGGGTCTGGATCACGCCTATGCTGAATTGTGCGGACAGACAAACCCACAGGCAAAGGAACATGGGAAACATGCGGGAGATGGGACAGAAATTGCGACGGAACCCGCTGACCCGCAGGAAGCTGCCCCGCTTCCTAAAATCCTTTTAGCGACTTATTTCGATGGTGTGGGCAATCATGCCACGAGATTGAAGAGGCTGCCCGTGGAGGGCCTGCATATCGATTTGTGCCGGGCGCCTGGTCAACTCGATGTTTTTCTGGGGGATTACCCAGCCGGAAAAGTGCTGTCCCTGGGCATTATCGATGGGCGTAACATCTGGCGGGCAGACCTTGCCCACGCCTTCTCCGTTTTGTCGCACGCCCGATCCCTCCTTGGGGAGAGGCTCTGGGTTGCGCCCAGTTGCTCGCTTCTGCATTGTCCGGTGGATCTGGAACTGGAAAACAGTCTGGAGGCCGAAATAAGAAACTGGCTGGCATTCTCGGTACAGAAATTAAAAGAAGTCTCCATCCTGGGGCAGGGGCTGAATCAGGGTGAGCAGTCGATACGCCAGCAGCTGGATGCCTCCACCGCAGCGAAGCAGGCCCGGCGGGAGTCAGCGCGCATTCACAATCCGGTGGTGCAGGACCGTTTGAACCGGCTGACTGAACAGGATGGTCGGCGCAAGAGCCCGTTCAAGATCAGGCAGAAACTGCAGCGGCAGCGGCTGCAACTTCCGCCGTTGCCTACTACAACCATCGGGTCATTTCCTCAGACAGCGGAGATACGCAAGGCGCGTGCGACTTTCAGGAAAGGAGAGCTCGGTAACTTGCAATATCTTGAAGCGATGCGCGACGAGATACGGCTGGCGATCAGGAAGCAGGAAGAAATCGGGCTCGACGTGCTGGTGCATGGCGAGGCCGAGCGCAACGATATGGTCGAGTATTTTGGCGAGCAGTTGTGGGGCTATGTCTTTACAGAGAATGGATGGGTGCAAAGCTACGGCTCACGCTGCGTGAAACCGCCCATTCTATACGGAGACATTTATCGTCCCGAGCCCATGACGCTCGACTGGATTCAATATGCGCAAAGCCAGACCGGAAAGCCGGTCAAGGGAATGCTGACCGGTCCCGTCACTATGCTGATGTGGTCGTTCGTGCGCGATGACCAGCCACGCTCTGTCACCGCGCTGCAACTTGCCCTTGCCATTCGAGACGAGGTTGTGGATCTGGAGAAGGCGGGCATTGCGATTATCCAGATCGACGAGCCCGCTTTTCGCGAAGGCCTGCCACTGAAAAAATGCGACTGGAACGCATACCTGGAATGGGCGGTGCATGCCTTCCGTGTCGCCAGCTCGGGCGTAAGGGATGATAGCCAGATACACACCCATATGTGCTACTCGGAATTCAATGACATTCTTCCCGCCATCGCCGATATGGATGCGGATGCAATCACGATTGAGACGTCGCGTTCGCGCATGGAGCTGCTGGACGGGTTCGGCCTTTTCAAATATCCCAACGAGATCGGACCGGGCGTCTACGACATACACTCCCCGCGGATTCCCCGTTCGCGGGAGATGCTGGAGTTGCTGGAGAAAGCCTGCCAGGTGATCGATCCCGACCAGCTATGGGTCAACCCGGATTGCGGGCTGAAGACGCGAGGATGGGGAGAAGTCATGACCGCCTTGAAGCAAATGGTGGAAGCCGCACACCTGTTACGGGCACATCTCGGATATTCGGAAGCCGAGTTGCAACAGTCGCAACCTGAGGCATCCGAGACCGATAAGGAACCAGCGCAGATCAGCGCGGGGTAGCCTGGTCTCCGGCAGAAGGTCTTTCGGATGCTTCCGGTTGCGGTGACGTGCGCAGCACCTTTATCAGGTTGGCTTCAAGCTGGATCACTGACCTGGAGTCGCTCAAAATACCTCCTGTAATCAGGAAGGTATCTTCGGCACGCTCACCCAGTGTGTTTATCCTGGCGCTATGCACGTTCACGCCAAACCGCACGAGCACTTGAGCAATGTGCGAGAGCAACCCGGGCTGGTCGCCCGCCGTAATGGACAGCACATAGTAGGCGCCGCTGTCGTCCGGTTCGATGCTGACTTGCGGCGTGATCGGAAAATGCCTGAGATGGCGGCTCAGGCGCCCTTTCACGGGGTTCGCCAGTAGAGGCTGTTGCTCCAGTTGCTGTGCCAACTCCTGCTCGATGAACTGGAACTCCCGCGGATCACGGTTTGCCACATTGAAAGGGTCCAGTATCTGAAAGCTGTCGAGCGCGTATCCCTCGCGGGTCGTGTGGATTTTTGCTTGGACGATATTGTAGTCGATACGGTCGAAAAAACCGCAGATGCGGGCAAACAGGTCCCTCTGGTCTGCCGTATAAACCAGTACCTCTACCCCTGCCCCGGTTTCGGCGGTGCGTGTTTTGACTATCGGTACCGGTGATTTCATTCTCTGGCTCAGGTGCCGGGTGTGCCAGGCGATTTCCCGGGGATCGTGCATCATCAGGTAGCTGGAATCGAGCCTCGACCAGAACTGCTCGTAGGCGAGCATCGCTTCCTCATCCGGATGCAGCAGTTGCAGCACCTTTTTTTTGCGGTTTTCCAGTGAAATGTCGGTAAGCGCCATTTGGCCGCAAAGATACTGCCGGGTGCGGTGGAACAGATTCTCAAGCAGCTTGCTTTTCCATGCATTCCATACCTTGGGACTGGTGCCCCGGATATCCGCAACCGTGAGCAGGTAAAGCGCGATGAGATGCCGCTCATCCTGCATACTTGCGGCGAAATCCGCAATGACATCCGTATCCGCTATGTCTTTCTTTTGTGCCGTGGCGGACATGCGCAAATGATTTTCCACCAGCCAGACGACGAGTTCGGTATCTTCCGCGGACATGCGGTGGCGTTCACAGAAGCGCCTCGCATCGACCTTGCCGAGCAAGGAATGATCCCCTTGCCGACCCTTGGCAATGTCGTGGAACAATCCGGCAATATAGAGTACTTCAGGCCGTTCGAATTCGTTGATGAGTCTGCTGCAGAGCGGATATTCATAGGCGAATTCCGGCGCCATGAAGCGGCGCAGATTCCGCACGACCATCAGGATGTGCTCATCCACTGTATATACATGGAAGAGATCATGTTGCATCTGGCCGACAATTCGGCCAAAAGCGGGAATGTAGCGCCCCAGGATGCCATAGCGATTCATCAACCGGAGTTCGCGTGTCAGCCCCCGGGGTTGACGCAGTATTTCCATGAACATGGCGCAATGACGCGGGTCGCGGCGAAACGAAGCCGTAATGAGCGGCGCCGATCGCCACATTGCCCGCAATGTCGCGGGGCTTCGGCCTTTGAGGTCGGGATGCCGTTGCAGTAGCAGAACACTTTCCAGTATCGCGCCGGGGTTTCGCTCGAAAACATCCTCGTCGCGTATCTCCAGCAGATTGCCGCGCTTCTGAAACCGTTCGTTGATGATCGCCGTTACCGCCTCCTCGTCCGGAAAAATTTCCGCATGCAGGGTAAGCAGCAAAATGGTATTGACCTGTGTCACCGATCTTGCGGCGCGGTAGTACCGTTGCATCAGCATCTCTCCGGGACGACGCGGCGGCTTCCCGGCGATGCCAAGTTCCTCGGCCAGGGAATTCTGGTAATCGAATAACAGACGGTCTTCGCGCCTGCCACCGAGGTAGTGCAACCGGATGCGGAGGTCCTGCAGCACAGCCTGCTGGCGCTGAATGAGCCTGGCCTCGCGGCGAGTGATGAAGCCTTTTTTCGCCAGTTCCCGCCAGGTTCTTCCGAATCCGGCGGCGCGGCTGATCCACAACACATTTTGCAGATCGCGCAGGCCGCCGGGACCCTCTTTTATGTTCGGCTCGAGCTTGTAGGGTGCGTCCTGGTATCGCTTATGACGCTGCTGCTGTTCGAACTGCTTGTCGACGAAGAACTTCCGGGGTGCGAGCATGGCCTCCATCACCCGCAGGAACCGATCGAACAGATGAGGGTTGCCGGCAAGAAGGCGGGCTTCAAGCAGACTGGTTTGCACGGTAATGTCGTTGGCTGCCTCTTCGCCACATTCCGCGACGGTGCGCGCGCTATGACCGATATCCAGGCCGATATCCCACAGCAATCCTACCCAGTGCTCCAGGCATGTCCCGAGCGCATTGTCCATCGCCTCGGCGGCGCTCCCCTTGTCCGGAAGCAATATCACCAGGTCGATGTCGGAATAGGGAAAAAGCTGTCTTCGGCCGTATCCACCCACGGCCAGCAAGGCGATAGAGCCGGGCATGTTCATTTCATGCCATACCTGGCGGAGAATGCCATCCACCAGGCGACTGTGATTCCGCAGCAGGGCTGCGCCGTTTCTGTGTTCGCGGTAGCGAAGCTGCAACGACTCGCGGCCGCTCAGCAGCTTCTGCCTGACCGCTTCGTGGCTGAAAGGCTGTGCATTCAGCCCCTTCATGGTCGTCAGGAACGAAGGGCGGGCTGCGGCGGCATGCCGCCCGACTGTGTCAACACTTCGTATCCTGTTTCCGTGACGAGCACGGTATGTTCCCATTGCGCCGACAGGCTGTGATCCTTCGTGACAATGGTCCAGCCATCGGCCATCTGGCGAATCTGCGGTTTGCCGGCGTTGATCATCGGCTCGACAGTGAAGATCATTCCGGCTTTGAGTTCGAGTCCCGTGCCGGCTCGGCCGTAGTGAAGCACCTGTGGTTCCTCATGGAATTTTGCCCCGATTCCATGACCACAGAATTCCCTCACCACGCTGTATCCATGTTCTTCCGCATACCGCTGAATGGCATGGCCGATATCCCCCAGACGCTTTCCAGGTTTGATGATTTCAATACCCTGCCACATTGCTTCATAGGTTACCTTGCACAGGCGCTTTGCCTGGATGCCCGGTTCGCCGACGAGATACATCCGGCTGGTATCGCCGTGATATCCGTTTTTGATGACGGTTACATCGATGTTGACGATGTCCCCGGATTTGAGTCTCTTATGCCCCGGTACACCATGACAAACCTGATGGTTGACCGAGGTGCAGATGGATTTCGGGTAAGGCGAATAGCCGGGAGGGGCATAATTGAGAGGCGCAGGAATGGTATCCTGCACATTCACCATGTAATCATGGCACAGCTTGTCAAGCTCATCGGTCGTCACCCCGGGCTTGACGAACGGTGTGATGTAATCCAGCACTTCCGAGGCAAGTCTGCCCGCTACCCGCATTTTCTCTATTTCATCAGGGGATTTGAGATGCACCGTCATACAGATTCCAAAGCCATGAGCCGATAAATGTGAATGAAAAGCTTATATGATGAGGATGGGAATAGCTTATTGCAAGACTTGCTGATCCGCAGCAAGGTCGGAAAAACCGCAGCGGAAGAGTACTTCGCTAAAAATCACACATCCGTGAGTATGACAGGAGGGAGAAGCAGGCGGAGCGGGAAAGGAGCATTTTGCGTTCAAGGATTTTTCCAGGCCTTTATTGCGCCTATTGTTCTGCCGTGTTCCCCTTGCCATGGGTTCCTGCACCTCGCTCGCAAGTGGTTTTGGTGATACGGCTATTCGGAAATTCCGCCTTTAACTTTTCCAGTCGCCCTTCCAGGTCCGATGAGGAGTTCTCCGCAACGAATTTGACCTGTTCGACATTCCTTGCCCCGATAATGGCAGATACGACCCGTTTAGTCCTCAGGGCTGCCAGAAGGGCGCGGGCGTCCTCGATTTTTTCAAAAAATCCCAGCGAAATCGCATTATTCCACTTGCTGTCGCCTTCCACGATCTGGTAGGTGGTAATATCGCGTCGCTTGAGCTCTCCTATTTTCCGCTCGACATGCTGTTTGTTGGTGAGCGGGGGAATGTGCACCCAATAGTAGGGTACCATGCCCATGGTCCGGGATTTCAATTTGCCATCGAGATTATGACGGGAAATGGCGGCTTCGACATGAACCACATCCGGTTTGGCAAAGGCTTCCCATTCCAGGCAAATGGATGGGGGCGGCGGAGCGGCCTCTGATGAAGGTCCGGTTTTCGCTTGCAGCTCTGATGGGAGGGGAGCCCTGCTTTCGTCCGGTTCAAGCTGGATATATAACGCGAAAACGAGGTTGATAAACAACAATAGAAAAAATAATGCTCTCATTACGGATAAAGTCATTGTTATTGTTATTGTTGTTGTTATACGGTCTTTGCCTTAGAATGCTCAGTCAAATCATAATATCAAATTACTTTCTTCGGAGTCCCAGGAATGCAAGGCATCAAGCTAATTTCTATGATTATCGCATCGGCTGCATTGACCCTGTCCAGCCACGTTTTCGCGGAAACGCCTTCTCAGCCTGTCAAAACGGCAGGAGATGCGGCTAAAGGTCAGGAAATCGCCACCCAGGTTTGCATCGCTTGCCATGGTGCGAATGGCACCAGCATGATTCCTGAAAATCCGAATCTGGCTGGACAGCATGCCGAGTATATCATCAAGCAGCTCAATAATTTCAAATCGCAGGACGGCAAGCCGGCCGAGCGTGAAAGCCCGGTGATGTCAGCCATGGTTGCGCCGCTTTCCGATGAGGATATAAGGAATCTCGCAGCTTATTACGCCAGGCAGAAACCCCAGCAGGGGGTGGCGAACAACCAGGAACTCGCTGAGGAGGGGGAAAAAGTATACCGGGGCGGAAATCTTGAAACCGGTGTTCCCGCCTGCTCCAGTTGCCATTCCCCCAATGGCGCCGGCATTCCTCCCGTTTATCCCCGGCTCGCCGGGCAGCATGCCCAGTATACTGCTGCCCAGTTGCGCGCCTTCCGCACGGAACAGCGGGCAAACGATGCGAACAAGGTTATGCACGTGATCGCAACGCGGATGAGCGAAAAAGAAATGCAGACGGTGTCCGAGTTTATTTCGGGCCTGAGCAAGGAATAAAAGTCAGGGGATTCGGGGATTATCGCGAAGTTGTCGCAGAGGTGCTGCTGATAAAATCGGGATGCCCGGGATGACCATAAGGCGCCGGAGGGCTGCCGGAGTCAGTTCGTCCGCAACCGGTCCCGTATCCATCGGCTGCTGGCAAGGCCAGAGGGAGGGCGCCGGGTAGAATGCGGCCCAACCCCGGCGGTCAAGCCTGAACCTGTGTGCGCGGCAGTGTCTTCAGAGGAAGATACTGCTGCGCTATCGGGTAACTGTCCGCTTTTTTTATTCCCGCGCGAAAATTTTTTCAGCAGCGGCCAGGGTTTTGCTGATTTCAGCCTCTCCGTGTGCCGCGGAAACAAATCCGGCTTCAAATGCTGACGGGGCGAAATAAATACCTTCCTCGAGCATGGCGTGGAAAAATTTATTGAAAGCATCGCGGTTGCAGCTCATCACTTCAGCGTAACTTTCAGGCAGCGTTTCCCGGAAATAAAGCCCGAACATGCCCCCTACCGCCTGTGCGCAGAAAACCACGCCATGTTTCCTGGCGGCTGTGACCAGCCCTTCGGTAAGTTCGCGGGTACGCGTGGCGAGTTTGTCGTAGAACCCCGGTACCTGCACCAGCTTCAATGTAGCGAGACCGGCAGCGACCGCGACCGGGTTTCCCGAAAGCGTACCCGCCTGATAGACGGCTCCCACGGGTGCCAGGCATTGCATGATTTCCCGGCGGCCCCCAAATGCAGCCATTGGCATGCCGCCGCCAATCACTTTGCCCAGCGTGGTGAGGTCAGGTTTTGTTCCGTAAAGCCCTTGGGCGCATTCCAGTCCGACGCGAAAGCCTGTCATCACCTCATCGAAGATCAGCACGCTGCCGTGGCGCGTGCACAATTCGCGTAAACCCGGCAGAAAGCCGGGACGAGGTGCGATAAGGTTCATATTGCCTGCCACCGGCTCGACGATGACGGCTGCGATTTCGGCGCCGAACTGACCGAAAGCCTGTTCGACACCGGCAAGATCGTTGTAATCGAGCACAACTGTGCTGGAGGCCGTTTCTGCCGGCACACCGGCGGAACTTGGATGGCCGAAAGTCAGGGCACCGGAGCCTGCTTTCACCAGCAGGGCGTCGTCATGGCCGTGATAACAGCCTTCAAACTTGATGATGCGATTCCGGCCGGTATAACCGCGCGCAAGGCGGATTGCGCTCATGGTGGCTTCGGTGCCGGAGCTTACCAGTCTCACCTGTTCAATGGAAGGCACCAGCCGGCACAGCAGTTCCGCGATCTCCAGTTCCGCCTCGGTGGGCGCCCCAAAAGTCAAGCCGTTTTTTGCTGTCGCATAGACTGCTTCGATCACTTCCGGATGGGCATGTCCCAGAATCAGAGGGCCCCAGGAACCGACATAATCTATGTAGGATTTGTCATCCGCATCCCATACATGGGCTCCCTCACCCTTTCTGAAAAAAACCGGTGTACCGCCTACCGATTTGAAGGCGCGAACCGGCGAGTTGACACCCCCGGGAATGAATTTTTGCGACTGCTCGAACAATTGCTGGTTACGTGACATTATTGACTGGTCCTTGACAATGAGGGATGAAACGGTTGACGCTTGAATAATCCGGAAAATTTGCCGGCCTCGGCGCGGATATCTCGTGCGCCAAACAGGGCGTTGCTGACCGCTACAGCATCCGCGCCGGCACTGATCAACTCCAGGGCATTATTGCTATTGATGCCGCCTATGGCGACAATGGGAATGCTGATTTCAAGATTTCCCCTCTGTAGCAGGTCAACGGAAGCAGGCACGGCATCGGGCTTTGTGAGGGAAGTAAAAAAAGCCCCGAAAGCAACGTAATCCGCTCCATTGCACTCGGCTTCGAGGGCGGACTCGAATTCGTTGTAGCAGGAAATCCCGATGATCTTTTCGGGACCCAGCTTAAGCCGGGCTTGAGAAATGGGTGCATCCTCCCGTCCCAGATGCACCCCATCCGCCCCGACCTCGAGAGCAAGATCGACATGATCGTTGATGAGGAGGGGAACGTCAAACTGACGGCAGAGATGAGCGAGCGCGCGCGCCTGTTCCCGGCGCAGTTCCTCGTTCATCGTTTTGCTGCGGTATTGAACCAGTCGCGTACCTCCGGCAAGCGCGTTCCGTGTCATCGCCACCAGATGCGCGGTATTTCCTGTATCTGGCGCGATTGCATACAGACCGGTTATTTCTCGCCGGGGGGCGGCGCTATATCGCCTGATTTCGATCCTCGACACTGTTCTCATCACGCGCCCAGAATAGCCTGTCTGGCAGATGTTGTCCCATTCCAGGCCTGAATCCGGCTTTCAGTGACTGCCAGGTGTATTCCTGCGCTTCATATACACCCTCTGCAATAGGCAATCCATTGGCAAGCGTGGCAGCGATGGCAGAGGCGAGTGTGCAGCCTGATCCATGGTACGAGCCCGCGAGACGATTCCACGCATCCGTGCGCACGATGCCGGTAGTTCCATACAGGGTATTCACCACTTGCGAAGTGTTTTCATGGGTTCCGGTAACGAATACATATTCACATCCCAAACGAAGCAATCGGGCCGCGCACTGGTGCAAATCCGGCATATCGGACTCATCCTCGTAATCCTGCGCCAGCCGCCGCGCTTCGAGACTGTTGGGCGTGATGATGGTGGCTTGCGGCAACAGCAATTCCCGCATGGCAGCGACCATTTCCTCATTGGCGAGCTCGTCGCCGCGGCCTGACGCAAGCACAGGGTCCAGCACGACCGGAATGCCGGGATAATCCGAAACCACTTCGGCAATCGCTGCAATAATTTCCACGCTGCCCAGCAAGCCTATTTTAAACACATGCACGGGCATGTCTTCAAGAACCGCGCGTGCCTGATCCGTTACCCATTCTGCATCCAGTGCCATTACATCATCTACCCCGGCCGTATCCTGCACCGTCATGGCCGTGATGACCGAAAGGGGATGGCATCCCATGCTGGCCAGAGTGAGAATATCAGCCTGAATACCGGCGCCCCCGGTAGAATCGCTGGCAGCAAAAGAAAGTACGATGGGGGGTGGCTGAGACATGAGCTAATACCGTAAAATAATATTTTAACCCAAATACCTTTATTCATCATGACTACCACCGAAACGACCGAAGTGCGTGTCTACCGTTGCTATATGTGCCTGATTTGCGGTTATGTATATGACGAGGCCGAAGGGTCTCCGCAGGAAGGTATTCCGCCCGGAACAAGGTGGGAGGATGTTCCGATGAACTGGACCTGTCCCGAATGTTCGGCGCGCAAGGAGGATTTTGAGATGGTGGAAATCTGAATGCGCATTCTTCATACCATGCTGCGCGTGGGCGATCTGGAGAAGTCGATTGCCTTTTATACCGAAGTGCTGGGAATGAAAGTGCTGCGCCGGAAAGATTACCCCGAGGGCAGGTTTACCCTCGCATTTGTCGGTTATCAGGATGAGGCCGAGGGAACGGTATTGGAGCTCACCCACAACTGGGATACCAGCAAATATGACCTGGGCACTGGTTACGGGCATATTGCGGTCGAAGTCGATAATGCCTACCAGGCGTGTGAAGAAGTGAAGAAACGGGGCGGCAAGGTTACACGCGAGGCAGGCCCGATGAAGCACGGCGTCACCGTGATCGCTTTCGTGGAAGATCCTGACGGCTACAAGATCGAGTTCATCCAGAAAAAAGCCGCGTAAAGCCGCCCTCCATATGGATGAGCCAGGTAATCCCGCCACGGAAGCCGTCAAATCAAATAATATTCCTGCCCGACTGCTGATTTCTGTTACGCGACGTCTTTTCATCGCACTGGTTATTCTTTATGGCTTCTCATTGATTGCTGCTGCCCTACTGAGGGAGTCCATCTATATAGTGCCGCTGCTCGTATTCGCCAGTGGCGTGATTGGCGGATTCGTCGGCCTGCAACGTCGATTGAAAGATTTGACTTTGTTCGATCTGGAGTTGATAGCGGAATCCTGGGTTTACACTGCCCTTTCTCCTCTGGTTGGGGGTGTATTGGCTTTTTTGCTTTTTATACTTTTTCTTTCCGGTCTGCTGTCCGGCGATCTGTTTCCCGTTTTTCTGACTGACAGCAATTCATCCTCCGAAAGCTTCCTGTCGATCTTCGAGCAGCATGGAGAAGGACACAAGGAATATGCAAAATTGATATTCTGGTCTTTTATGGCAGGCTTTTCCGAGCACTTTGTTACAGACGTGATCAGCAGGTTTGAAGGAGCAGCGGTGAAAAGCCTGCCTTTAGCGGGACAGGAAGAGTCAAGGCGAATTCCACGCTAAGACACCCCAGTAGATCACGGCATCTGCTCGCATCGTCATGTGCTCCAATAAAAATCAGCGTTCGTTATCCTGACGATCCTGCCAGTCGAGATAGAGAACGGCTATCGCAATGACGGCCAGAGGCAGGAGTACGTAGTCGGCTCTGAATAATCCAATAACTTACTGATTTTATTGTATAGATCGATGAATTCGCGTGGTTGAACTTGCCGGTTTTTGGTAAAATTACTGCAATTTCCTTGCAAATTTAGGGGGTTGTGGTGGGACCAAAGCCAAGCACACCA
>JAFKJB010000024.1 GCA_017306155.1 Nitrosospira multiformis | reverse complement strand
CAATCACGGTCTTGGTGGCGGGAAAGGCCATGCCGACCAGGATCAGGAACGGGATCGCCGTCCAGATGATCTCGACCGTGGTGCTGTGATGGAAATTGGCGGCCTCATAACCCTTGGATTTGCGATGCTTGACTACGGAATAGAACATCGTGCCGAAAACGCCGATGAATATCGCCAGGCAAATCCACAGAACCATCGTGTGCTGGTCGTAGATCTGCTGGGCAATGACTGTCTGCGGCTCGGGCAGATTTAACTGGTAGGGGTCGGCTGCCGCCATCGCCAGTCCGGGATACATCACGTACGTCATGACTCCTGCAAAGGCTGAGGGTACGTTGATCTTCATGTTTTCCTCATTGATTCCCGAATATTTGGTCCACGAATAGGGTTATTAAAGATAATCGGATTCTCTTATCCGGTATCGAATCGTATGCCTCAGCACGAGGTGAAACCTTGACCGATATCAACTTTTATCGAGGTTGGGTAGAAGGAGGAACTACGGGGGTAAAGGGTGATGGAGGGGAAGAACCTACCCGATAGTTTGAAGGGCCTGAACGCGCACAGGAACGGGTAGCGAAGGAACGATAGAGCAGGGATCTCGGTGAAGCACGATTCCGGAGGAAATGGCAGCGCTGCGTCAGCCTCTTCCGAACAGGCCACGGTCGCGTGCGGGCTGCCACGATCCGTGCGGGCCTTCGCGGCAGAGGCCGAATACCAGGGATGGCTGAAGGGAAGGAACAATGAAACGCAAATCAAGAAAAGACACGCAGACTGCGCCTGGGTAATACTCTATCCGGTCGAGGGCGGGAAACGCCGCAAAGTGGCGAAACCCGGCAAAAATCTCCTGGCGCCACGCCTCGCGGGCAAGGACACTCTGAGACTCTGTTTCACCAAATCGACTATGCCGTATCCATTTTGCTGTTGAAACAGGCTGATAACCCGCAGCAATCGCTTCCCACCTGCCCGGCAAACCGCTCCTGGCAGTGGAGGCCTCAAGCTCTTGTGTACGCCACAGATTGACCGAGGCTACTTCATAGTCATCGTCATGGCTGACGACAATCTTCCAGTTGAAGGGCGAGAGCGGTTGAGGGAAGGCGTGGACCTGAGCCTCCTTTAATCGATGGTTTTCGACATATGTATCGCCGATCTCGACAGCGCGTGAATGCAGAATCCCCTGGAAACCAACGTAACACCCCAGGATCAGCAGGGCAGCAACCGCCGGATACCGGCCTTTTGGCTTGAATATGCCGGCCACAAGGCCGAGGACGATTATTCCCGTGAAATAGGGGTCGATGATGAAGGTGAAGGGAAGGCTGAAAGCATGCCTGGAAAACGGAGCCAGCAGCATCGTGCCGTAAGAGGTGATCACGTCGCCGGCGACATGAATACCGATACCGAGCGCAGCAATGCCATAGAACGCCTGCCAGGGATATGGCCGGCGTGAAAAGCGGGACAAACCCGAGAGGACCCACGCAACGAGCCAGGCCCAGAAAGGCAATAGTATGATTGAATGGGTAATGCCGCGATGAAATGTGACATACGTAAGCGTATCGATCGCGCGCAACACGAAATCGATGTCGGGAAACGCGGCTGCAATGAAGCCTGCAGTCATGCGGGCGCGTAATGTCAGTTGCCCGGTGTCAGGCGCACGGTGTGAAAGTGGAGCGGTTGCCCGCGCAAGCAATGCGCCGCTTAAAGCATGGGTCAGAGTATCCATGCGGCATGAAGGAGTTTAATGAGGGCTGATAATGGAAGCCAAAGGAACAGATCAAAGGGGCCGTTCAACGAGGCAGTTCAACGGGGGCGGTCAGTTGGCGCTCAACGGGCGGGAAAACAGCGGGACACGTTGCCGGATTGATTCCTGGTATTTCTACTTCTGTTATCCTTATCTACCGGTACGTACCTTATGCATTCCATGCACTCTTTATGTACCCTGGGGCGCTTCTCCGGTACCCCCAGGTGCTTCTCCGCTATCCATTTTTTCTCCGCCGTGCCGACGGAAAAATATCATTCGATCCAGGTTTTCACCTACGGAAAGGCATCCATCCAGAAACCGGCTCGTCCTGAAAGAACCGGGCGAACCGTCATTCATCCAGTGGACAAATGTCGCCAAATAAATGGAAGTGAGCGCACTTTCTTCCAGCGCGCGCCGGAGGTACGTCGCATCCCTCCCTGCAGCTTCCCGCATCCATTGCACGGTACGGCTGACGCGCAGCAACCCGGGAATCTGAACGTGCAGATGACCCGGCTCCAGTTTGCCATAGATCATCTGCCTGGTAGCCTTGCGGTAAGGGTAAAGAGAGGCCAGCCAGGTCATGATCAGCCGGTGCAGACGTTGGTGCGGCGTCAGGAAGGAAAAGTCCGGCGCCTGCGCCATCCTGAGCATCGCGCTGTCTGCCCGCTCGAACCAGGCTTCAACGATATCCTCTTTCTCGCGAAAATGCGCATGCACGTCGTTCAGAGTTATGCCCAGCGCAGCCGCTACATCATGCAGGCGCACGGCCTCCCACGATTTCTGTTCGCCGAGTTCAACTGCGGTGTTAACAATCTGATCAGCAGTCGCCATTACCGATTACCCATCACGGGAGTAGTTGATTCAGGAAGGAAATTTCACCAAACCTGACCTGGTCAGAAGGACCGTAACCCAAATCCTAATGGAGTGTCAAGCACGCTTGTGACTTTATTCTTCCTCCGATCAGGTTTTATTTCAGTTCGCCATCACACATACCAGGATTTGCAGTTTACCCATCGCCTGAGGATTGCATTGCACATGCTTCGCTCCTCGTCATTCACTTCATGAGGGATAATTAAAGTTACCGGAAATCAGTCCGGAAATGAACTACACTGAGTTTTGAATGTGAGGCAACCGAGATAACGATTGCGATAAGGAGGAATCATGGCAAAAACTAACCCGATTCAGGTACAGAAATTCCTGTCCGGTATGGATTACCCCGCGAACAAGGAGGAGCTCATGGATCACGCCAAATCCAGGGGTGCTGACGAGAATATAATGCATACGCTCGAACAGTTGCCGGATGAGGATTACGAGACGCCGGCGGACGTGAGCAAGGCGATCGGGCATATCAAATAATCCCTGGCATCTGTTCATCCGTCAACCAGTTTGATTTCCGGCCTTTTTCGCGCGCTCGGCGCGGATTCAATCAATCGAAACTGAGCGAATAAAGTACATCGATCGCATTATCCATTCCCGCGCGTCCAATCACGGTAATCCTCGGAGTGAGCGCATAGGTAAGCTTCGTCACACCCGCCGCTGCGGCAAGGCCTTGTTCGTAGCTGATGTAAACCTCCTTCGACAGGCGCTTGCCGATCGTGCCGATTTGGCCAGTCAAGGGGTCGCTTCCCACCTGCCGGATCGATAATTCGTCTACTCCCAGCGCCTGGCTTATTTTATCGGTCACGCCGCCGGATTGTCCCCCGAGAATGGAGCCGGCTGCCGCAAGCAATAAAGAGGCGTCTGCCTTGCCTCCCGGAGCCCGTCCCAGCGTAATCCATGAGAGTTTCTCCAGATCGGACACAGCCGGCGTCGATACCAGCCGTACGACAGGATAACGCACGCTGCCAGTCACTTCAACGCCTGCCACCACGGCCAACCCCTTGCGCACTGCACGCACGTTCAGCGCCGGATCGTCGATCGAGCCTTGAAAGCTCACGATGCCTCGCTCCACAGTCAGGTTCTGCCCATAGGCCTCGAATTTCGTATCCTGCGCGGTAATGGTGCCGGTGGTGCGCAGCTTCTGTCCGGGCTCGCCCTTCAAATGCAGTTGTCCGGCAAGCCTGCCCTCCAGCCCTGATGCATGAATGTAGAACCGCTCGCCCAGATCGAGGGCAGCCTCAACATCGATACGCAGACCCCCGCGCCCGGAATGCTGTCCATCCGGCTTGTTCCGGCCAATGATAATCACGTCATCGGGCAGATGAGGATGGCCCGCGGCAGGCTGCGCCAGCAAACCCGCATTTGCCACGAGATTGCCTCTGACCGTGAGCATATTGTGTTCCAGCCTGGCATTACCGCTTCCCGAAGCAATAATCCAGCGATCAGGCCGCTGAGCCAGCGGAACAAGATTGGCGGTAATTTCGACGCTGCCACGCTCTCCGGTAAAATCCATGACCCCGGACGCCCGCAGAGTACCCGGCCCTTTTGCGAGTTCCAGATGCCGCAACAGAGGGTCCTGTGGAGGTGAGTAATGCGGCGCCGAGAAATCCAGGATGTCCATGTGAAGGGACTCCTCGTCAAAATGTGCGACGAGCTTTCCTTCCTCAAGCCGCACGCCGTGCTCCAGCGAGGCAACCGCCAGATTATCTCCCTGTATCTTCCCTTCCAGACGCGGCTTGCCGAACGTCCCGATCACCTCCGCTTGCAATGCGACTGCGCCGCCAGTTCTGATGCTGTTGTCAATAGCGGGACCTGCCCAGGAAATATCCTGCATTTTGACCAGAATATGCCCGGAGAGCGCGGCATCCTGCAAAATCGTCCAGTGCATTCCCGACTCGGCTGACCTCGCCAGCGGCATGGAGACAAGAGCGTTCGCCTCGCCCAGGCGTTTGCCTCTTGCAGTGAGTTCTGCGGTCAACTGGCCGTCTGTGGTCCGGGCAGACAACTTGAGGATTTGCAGGTCCAGCGGTAGCGGCGGCTCGGCCGGCAATACCCAGTCACCTCCTTCGCGTTCGATGTCAATAAAACCCCTCAGTTGACTACCGGCTGAAACATCCCATTCTCCCCGCAGCCGGAGAGCCTCATGGCTCGCTCCCCGATCGGTTTCATACGCCTTGCGCCCGTCCGTACCTTCGTTCTGGTTTACCTGTGCTGTCTTTGCAGTCTTTACGGTCTCCCCTGCCGCCACAGCTCCCGCAGCCTCCTCGGACTTTTTTCCTCCAGCTCCGGGACGCAGCCCGATCCCCGAAAAATGCCCCTTTGTGCTCCACCTTTCAGGGCTCCAGTCGATTTCGCGAATCTGGACCTCGCCTCCCGCAATGCCGATATTCGATAAGCCGAGTGATGCGTGATGCGACCCAATCCGCACGGGAGAGGTATTTTTGAGGTTAAACGGGATTCGGCCGGCCCCGAACAACTCCACCAGCTCCCCCGCCCACTCCGCCTCCCGCCACTGCCCTCCCTTTCTGGTGAGCCCCCCCCTGCCGCGGAGGGTCAGGGTCTGATCATCGGCCAGTTGGGCAGAGACCTGGATCGCGTGTCGTGAAGTGCTGCCTCCCACTTCCAGATTGAGTTGTTGCAGGCGCGGATCTGCCTGGAGCCGGTAGTCCGCAGCCAGAATCTTTAACGCGATCGCATCGCCATGCAGCCTGCCATCAGCGGTGAAATTACCCAGATAATGCTCATCCGGAAGCTTGACGCCCTTTCCGGTGGCAGAAAAGCTTATATTCGGCAATTCAAGCGGCTTCTCGATAAAGCTGGCGGAACTGCTCTCCATCATTGCCTTCGCCATGAGTGAGCCGTCAAGTCCGTGTCCGACTTGCGCCAGCGCAGGGGCATTCAGCTCAAGCTGTAACTGGTCGCCCGCCCGCCCATAGCCACCGTGCGCCCGAAGCTGGTTCGTACCGAGGTTTAACCCGATTTCCCCTTTAACCCGGCTGATTCCTGCAAACTCGATGCGGCCATTGCCTGATACCGGTTGTTCCGCCACGTGACTGTTGGCGATTGCAAATTGAGCCGTACCCGTCGGTTCTGAAACTTTTCGGGCAGATTCGCGCGTCTCCCCGCGAGTCCCGGCAAAGCCCAGCTTACCCGCCAGCTTGAGGGTCGCGTTGAGATCGGTTCGCGGCGCCTGCAAAAACGCGGAGACATCGAAGCGCCGCAAGCTGCCCGCCAGGCCAAACTCCCGCTGCCCGTTCAATTCCATCCTGGCGTGGCCGGTAAACATGGATTGCCCATGGCTGAGCCGTACTTTTTCCAGTGCCAGCACATCGTTCGCCAGTGTCATATGAGCACCGGCGCTCAGCTTCCGATCATGAAGCGCCAATATTCCCTGCTGGCTCTTCGCATCCCCGCTGAGTCTCAGCGATCCACTGACATTCGTGGGGCGCACGCGCGTATCCAGCCTCGCCATGTTAACCTGGCGAATGCGCAAGTCCGCCGATCCTTTTGCCTGCTTGAGTTGCCATACGACATCGCCCATGATCGATCCGCCGCCCGGCAGCAGCAGTTTCAAGTCATGAAGCTGGAGCATTTCCGCCGACAACACGGGGTCCGCGCGCGCCTCGAGCACGGGGAAACCGCCCGTATCCAGAGCGGCAGGCCTGCTGTTTTTAATGGTCAGGGTGCCTTCGAGTTGCCCCGCCATTTTTTCATTCAAATCTGCCTCCAAATCAAGCCTGGCCTGAGGCGCCGCAGCTGAAAAAACATGAGGATCCAGACCGCCCAGCGACAACCGCAGTCCCGCCACCGCGAACGGGGCAAAGGGGCGCAGCTTTGCGTCTCCCTTCCCTGCCAGGCCGGCGCCCTTTCCTTCGATTTTCACATCGATCTGTGCCAGATCGCCGCCAAGGATGGCAGAAATGCGTGCTTCCGGTTTCCCTGCCAATGTACTGGGCATACCGGATGGTTGTTGCACTTTGACTTCGGGAATGGCAATCCCTGCCAGGGTTGCGTGGCCTTCCAGCGGAAAAGGCTTCTCGCCTTTCAGTTCAGCGGATGCAGTCAGGCGGCCATAGTCGAGCATGACGCGCAACTCCGGAATCTGATGAACGTGTCCATCACTTGTCAATTTCATGGCAAGATCCAGCGCCCGAAAAACCGGGGCACCCTCTTTTTCCCGCATCACACGGAGGACACCGATCTCGAACTTGCGCACGTCCAGTGACAAGGGCAACTCCAGATTATCCGGCGGGGTTGCCGGTTCCGGGGAAGGGGGCGAAACCACTTCCACTTCCCCTGCTGTCAAGGCGATGATCCTGAGCTGGCCTGACCGCAATGCACCGGGCTCCCAATCCAGTTGCACGTCCCGTGCGACGACAAGCAGGTTTTCCCCGGAAAAGCGCACTTGCCGGACGCTGACGGATCGGGACAGTTTTCCTTCCAGCCCTTCAAAAGAAATGCTATCCGCGCTCAGGCGAGACACGACCGACCCGAACCAGACGAGGCCCGAGTTGCTTGTGGCCAGCCAGAGGGCGGAGGCTGCGAATGCGAGGAGAATGAAGATCACCGCCAGCAGCATCCACTGCCACCAGCGGAAGCCTGGAAAGACATGCCAGATTCGCTGTTCGCTTGCGGGCATCATGCGCGGTCAGAATGCCACGGCAATCGAAAAATGAAGGCGGAATTTCCCGTCCCGTTGCCCGCGGGCGAGATCCACTGCCAGGGGTCCCACAGGACTGCGCCAGCGTACCCCTCCACCATATCCGACAGCCGGGTTCAGCGTGCCTATGGTATCGGCTGCATCCCCCACATCCGCAAAGATGGCAGCCCCCCAATTACGCGTAAGCCAATGATTATATTCGATCGATCCCGTAAACATTACCCTGCCCCCGACTATTGCACTGCCTTCCCGCACGCCCAAACGCTGAAAAGCGTATCCGCGAACGGATTGAATACCGCCTGCCCTGAAGAGATATTCCTGCGGGATGCCGAAGCGTGAAGGCGCAAAGGTGTACCCCATCTCGCCCCGTAGAAGCAGCACGTCGCGCTTGCCTATCGGATACCAGGACTGGTGTCTTGCATAGGTCCGCAAGAAATCCTGATCAGACAGCAGTTCCCGTTTACCGCCCCCTATGCGCAATTCCGAAACGCTGCCATCCCTGGGGAATAACGGATTATCCACGGAACGATAACGCAGATAGCCATCCAGCACCAAGGTCTGGTTGATCTGCTCCACGCCCCCTTTTGGAGCCCGGTTTTCCCGTTGCCAGTTCAACGATAGTCTTGTTTCAGTCTTGTCCAAGAGCTGGTTGCGACTGACGCCGACTTTCTGGCGTATGGTTTCCAGTTGCTGGATGAAGGTTCTATCCGCCGACGCCCCCAGGGAAAACCAGGTTCCCGACGCATCCGCCACGCTGTCGATGGCAGTCGTCAAGCTCTGGCGTTTCTGCTCGATACGCAGCCCGCTGTTCAATCTCAAGGCGTCATTCAGAAAATCGTTATTCGTGTAAGTGACCTCGCCACGCGCCCCCGTATTGGAACTGTAACCTGCACCGAAACCTACCCTCTTCGATTTCGTCTCTGATAGCACTACCTCTACCGGCGCCGCCTGATGCGCTGCTTCGTCAGGTTGAATATTGACAGCCGCGGAACTGAATTGAGGCAGGTTCTGCAACTTCGTCTGGAACGAAAGTAATTGATCACGACGATAAGGATCCCCCGGTTTGAATGGCGCAAGGCCGCTTATGAGTGGGCGTTCATAGCGACTAAGCCCTTTTACGTCGAGATCGCCAAAGCGGAATGCCGGCCCCGAGTTCACTATCACCATCAATCGGGCCTGCGAAGAATCAGGATCTATCTCCGCCTTGCTTTCCTCGATCCGTGCCGCGGCATAATCCTCTCCCGCGACACTGGATAGCAATACTGCTTTGGCCTCTTCCCAGGCAGGAGAGCGAAAGGGCTGGCCCTCCTTGAGGGACCAGGCCGACCGCAGCTTTTCAATCCGCGCATGTCGTACAGGCTCATCAATACCCAGATCTCCCTTGAACCCGATATGGACCTCGGCAACTACTGTTCGCGGTCCCGGCACGACTTCCAGTTGCGGTATCTCGCCCGATGTGGAGAGATGCAATGTTATCCTTGGCATGAAATAACCTTCGGTAGCAAGCAACTCGCTGATTTCGCGCTGGGCGCGCCGCATGAAAGTGGCGCGCGTCGTTTCGTCTTCCAGAGGCTCCGTCGGCAGCTGGAAATGTGTCTTCAGCAGATCCGCCACAGGCTCCGGAGCGGAAAGCCTGATGGAGGGGGACGGAGCATCGTCTCCGAAGAGCCTCCCGAAGAGACCGTCGAAGAGACCTGCTTCGGCCGTGCCGTTACCCAGCATGAGCAAAATGATCACGCCGAGATAAAGGCACGCTTTATTCACCGGAAGAGAAAACAAGAATTTCAAGACAGGCAAATGGGAGAAGGACTGCATCGGCACTTTGGAAACCCGCAGTAGTAAAAGGCAGGCTTTGCATAAACCGGCGGGTCAGGTAAAAATCTTTGCATCCGCAAGCGGACCGCCAGAATCAAAGAATAGCAGACCAGCGATACAAGCAGTTTTCCCGAGTAAAGCGCATGCGGTGCAATGGCGTCAAGCCCTTGCCGAGCAAGCCCCGCGCAAGTTCTCTCCACCCGCCCACCTCCTGCGGGCACTCCCTGGGGCTACAGCCGGCGCTACAGACCGGTATACTATGTACTATGCTGAACAACGTCAGGCATTTGACTGTCTACGAATATAACAGTACGAGAGTAAGGATATCTGATGGATAAAAAGGATAAAAAGCCCCAACTCCCCATGGACAAAAAAACCCAGATCAACTTCTGGTACGTCATTATCGCGGTGCTCAGCATTCTGCTCATACAAAGCATGTATGCCCGCTATACCAAGGTCGAGCCTATCCCTTACAGCCGTTTTCATACCCTGCTGGATGAGGACAAGATTGCAGAGATAGCCATCACCGAAAATCATATCTATGGCAGCCTGAAAGGGGAAGGTGCCGACGGATTGAAGGATTTCGTAACCACGCGGGTGGAACCCGAACTGGCCGATAAGCTCGATCAACATCACGTGACGTATACAGGCGTGATTCAGAGCACCTGGATGCGCGATCTGCTGTCGTGGCTATTGCCAATGGCGATTTTTTTCGGCATATGGCTGTTTATCATCCGGCGCATGAATCCGGGCGGCATGAGCGGCGGACTGATGTCGATCGGCAAGAGCCGCGCCAAAGTTTTCGTGGAGAAAGAAACCAAGGTGACTTTCGCGGACGTGGCAGGGGTGGATGAGGCCAAGGAAGAACTGGAAGAAGTCATCAATTTTTTGAAGGATCCTGCCGGATACAGCCGCCTGGGAGGGCGGATACCCAAGGGTATCCTGCTGGTGGGACCGCCCGGTACCGGCAAGACGCTGCTGGCTCGTGCCGTGGCAGGCGAAGCGAATGTTCCGTTCTTTTCGATTTCCGGTTCCGAGTTCGTAGAGATGTTTGTCGGGGTGGGGGCCGCGCGTGTGCGCGACCTGTTTGAACAGGCGCGTCAGATGGCTCCTGCCATCATCTTTATCGATGAGCTGGATTCGCTTGGGCGAGCCCGGGGCGCCTACGGGCTCGGAGGTCATGACGAGAAGGAGCAGACGCTGAATCAACTGTTGGCCGAGCTTGACGGTTTCGATCCTAAAAGCGGCGTGGTGCTGCTCGCAGCGACCAACCGGCCTGAAATCCTCGACCCTGCCCTGCTGCGCGCGGGACGATTCGACCGCCAGGTGCTGGTGGATCGGCCGGACAAACTGGGGCGAGAGCAGATTCTTGCCGTACATCTGAAAAAGGTGAAGCTCGATCCTGACGTGAAAAAAGAGCAGATCGCAGCTTTGACGCCGGGGTTTACGGGGGCCGATCTCGCCAATCTTGTCAATGAAGCCGCCCTGCTTGCCACCCGCAGGAATGGCGCCGCCGTGACAATGGGAGATTTCAATAACGCCATCTTGCGGGTGGTGGCCGGCCTGGAGAAGCGCAACCGCCTGCTCAATCCGGAAGAGCGCCGCGTGGTCGCGTTTCATGAACTGGGGCACGCCATGGTGGCGCTCGCCTTGCCGGGGACCGATGTGGTACACAAGGTTTCGATCATTCCGCGGGGGATAGGGGCGCTTGGCTACACGGTGCAGCGACCGACCGAAGACCGGTTTCTGATGACCCGGGCGGAACTGGAAAACAAAATGGCGGTGATGATGGGCGGACGGGCGGCCGAGCGCGTGGTATTCAATGAAATATCGACAGGCGCATCGGATGACATCATGCGCGCGACCGACCTCGCCCGTGCCATGGTGCTGCGCTATGGAATGACCGAGGCAATCGGGAATGTTGCGTATGACCGCGAACGTTCGCAGTTTCTGCAACCTGGCATCCCGATGCCCCAAAGCCGGGACTATAGCGAAGATACGGCAAACACGGTTGACAGCACTGTGCGTGCGCTCGTCGACGGTGCCCTGGAACGGGCGATAGAGATATTGAAAAACAACCGCGCGCTGCTCGACCGTGCGGCGGAGGAACTGCTTCAGACCGAAACGTTGAATGAGCCCGAGATAGAGAACCTGAAACGGCAGATCACTGCCCGACCCGTGCTTCCTCGCACAGAGACTACTCCCCCGGAAGGCGACAAAGTCCTGAAGAAAATGTAGGCTTCGACTGCTGACTTTGCATGGCTTTGCCATGCTGGAACAGGCTCTGCCGGGTCTGTTCCAGCATGGCAATCTCACACTCTCAACCAAGTCGCGCATGCATTTATCCCATAAAAAATTTCTATACAGGCTCCAGTTTCCTGTATACTCCGCCCTTCGACGAAAAGCCCTAATAGCATCACGGCTTTTCTCGGTCCATCGTTCCTGACCGTTTCAGAGCTTTTTCGATTTTCAAGTTTCCAGCGGAAATTGGCGGCACCGTGGTTAGCGGCGATGTTTGGAACCCTGGATCAACCCTTTATGAGTTGTTCAAGCGGTTTCTTATGTATGTGCGCTGGCCGACCAACAAGCCCGTCCGTTTTCGAGGGTACGTCCTGCTTGCGCGCTTGAGAGCGCATCCAAGAATCAATATCAGGTCATCTGACTCAGCCCGAAACGGGATGAAAACATCCCTGTGCAGAACTCGACAGTTTTGTCGTGACTCACCTGGCGCAAAAGCCCTTCGGATAAAGGCTGAGGCATGGAAACCGGGTTTTTATGAGGATGCACACTTTTTCATTCAACAGGAAAAAACAACGTGTCTTTTGAAAGTTTGAATCTCCATCCGCTCATTCTTAAAGCCATCAATGATGCGGGCTATACCTCCCCTACTCCCATTCAGGAACAAGCCATTCCCGAATTGCTGACGGGACATGATGTCATGGCATCAGCCCAGACCGGCACAGGCAAAACCGCTGCTTTCATGTTGCCCGCTCTGCACCGGCTGGCTTCTCCCTCCCAGGCACGCAGCCGCGGACCCCGCGTGCTGGTACTGACGCCAACGCGGGAGCTTGCGCTCCAGGTATCCGAAGCTACGGCCAAATATGGGAAGTACCTCCCGCGAGCAAAAGTGGTGAGCATACTTGGGGGTATGCCTTACCCGCTGCAGAACAAGCTGCTCTCGCAGATGGTCGATATTCTTGTGGCTACTCCAGGGCGGCTGGTCGACCACATCCAGCGGGGGCGAATCGATTTTTCCCGCTTGGAAATGCTGGTGCTGGACGAGGCCGACCGCATGCTCGACATGGGCTTCATAGAGGATGTCGAGCGAATCGTATCCGCCACCCCTGCAACCCGCCAGACGCTGCTGTTTTCAGCTACCCTGGACAGTGCAATGGATAATGTGGCCGCGCGTCTGCTGAATTCGCCGAAGCGCATCCAGGTAGCTACCTCCAAGGCCCGGTTGAGCAATATCGAACAGCGGCTGCATTACGTGGACGACATTTCCCACAAAAACCAGTTGCTGGATCACCTGCTCCAGGATATAGCGCTCAAGCAAGCCATCGTTTTTACCGCCACCAAACGTGATGCGGATACGATCGCCGACAGTCTTTCCGCCCAGGGTCATGCGGCAGCCGCCCTGCACGGGGACATGAGCCAGCGCGACCGCAACCGGACTCTGATCAAGCTGCGTCAGGGCGGCATAAGAGTACTGGTCGCAACCGATGTGGCTGCGCGGGGAATCGATGTGGCAGGCATTACCCACGTCATCAATTTTGATCTGCCGAAATTTGCCGAAGATTATGTGCATCGCATCGGGCGGACAGGACGTGCCGGCGCGTCAGGAATTGCGGTTTCATTCGCTTCCAGCAAGGATGGAATCCACCTGAAAAAAATCGAACGCTTTACCGGTCAGCGCATTGCTTCGCATATCGTTCCAGGCCTGGAACCACGTGTTAAACCACGCCCGGGCGGGGGCGCCCAGCCCAGAAGCACGCCTAGTGTCGCCCATAAACGCAGCCGTACCTGGTCGAGCGATGTCCCCCCCCCGCGGAGCAATGCTTACAGGTCCGAGGGAGACTGGAAGGCCGGACAGAGCCGTTCACCTGCCGGTAATCGGGATACATGGGGTAATACAGCGAGCAATGCCAGAACCGCCAGAGCCAGTAGCGGAGGAAATGGCAGGCGCGACTCATTTGGAAACACGGCCGGCTCCAGCGCTTATTTCAGAGGAAAATAGAGCCTTTCATCCGCTGGCCCATCCATCGGATGGGCCAGCAGCGGGAATTTCCCTGCTCCGCTATTCGCTCAATTCTTCCCTTCCTTGCGCCAATTTTATTCCGGCTGGTTGCGCATGAAGTCCGCTGTCTGATCGAACGCCATGGCGAGCTTCTTGCGCAAGGCCTCATCCAGTTCGATATCCACCATCGCTCGATACATGCAGCCCAGCCACTGATCGCGCTCCGCAGCGCCGATAGGAAAAGGCATATGGCGGCTGCGCAGGCGGGGATCGCCATATTTGTCGGTATAAAGTGCCGGCCCTCCGGTCCAACCTGAGAGGAACATGAACAATTTCTCCCGGGAACTGGTCAAATTCTGCGGATGAAGCTTGCGGATGCCGTAATAATCGGGATCCTCATCCATCAAGTCATAAAAACGGTCTACCAAATGACGGATGACCGTTTCTCCACCCATCCGTTCGTAAGCTTCTATAAGATGCACTTCATTCTCCTTCTTTCCTTTAACCAGACTTTACTGGATTGTCACATCGTCAGGGAAGGCCGGAAGAACGAGACGCCGCTTCCTCCATTGTTCCCTGCAAAGGTTCACGTTTCCTCAACATGCGTAAAACCCAGTAGATAGCACAAGCAGCTAGCAGATGCTTTACGCTGTGTCCACTGATTGCGTGTCCGAGGGCATAAATCGGCCGGTCCGCGAATTCCGCAACCTTGCCAAGGCCATAAAGCCCCAGCGCCGCGTAGATGTCTCCTCCGCGGGTGTAACGCGAGCGGAAAAAAACACCAAGGAGAACGATGACCAGCAACGAATAGAACTGCACGACTACGTAAAAGTTCAGATTGCCCGCCCCGCGCTGCTCGCTCCAATACCAGTTCAGTACGGTACTCGCTCCGACCCCAATCAGGACAGGCAGAAGGCGTGTCCCTGCTTTTGGACTGATCCGGTCGTTGAGCGTTGCTGCCAGCAGCGCCATGATGCCGATTGCAATGGGTAGCCGGTCCCACACCAGGCGATCGTTGTCAGGAGCCAGATGGTAGTAAACTGAACCGAAGCATACCAGCGCCACGTTCAGGAACAAAATCATGAAAGGCCAGCGTTCGGACGGCAGGGTAAAAGCCTTTGCCGCGAGCGAACCCCGAGAGCTCAGCAAAAATACCAGTCCTGCGGCTCCCACGAAGAGAAAGGGGAGGTTGGAGGTTACGTCAAAACAGTTTGGAATGCCGAAACACTCACGGCTATCAGCGAAATGATGGTATGAAGGGGGTTGCGGAATGGGCGGAACAATTGCGGCAAGCAACAACATGCCGACTGAAAGTATGGCCAGTATCCATAACTTGAGTTTATTGCTCAATTACTCGTCCAAATTCAACTGAAGGGCTTTGCATGCAAACAAGGAAGTGAACCATAATATGCTGCATGCAACATGAAAAGAGAAGACCGGGCATGAGAACAAGTGTTTCAACCCGCAGGCGAAAGCATCGTCCGATGCCGATTTGCCAGATCGATTTGAATATCAAGGAGAAATCATGAAAGTACTTGGAGTGCTTGCAACGTTAGCAACACTTATTATGACTTTTGGGAGTCGGGGCGTGCTTGCCGAGCCTCTTAAGGTGGGCGAGGCAGCGCCGGATTTCAATCTTCCCGATCAAAATGGCAAAAACCACAAGCTCGCGGATTACCACGGCAAATGGCTGGCATTGTATTTCTATATCAAGGACGATACACCCGGATGCACCAAGCAAGCATGCAAGTTCCGTGATGACATTCACCAGTTGAGGGATCTGGACGCGGAAGTTATCGGCATAAGCGTGGACGACAGCGCAAGCCACGCCGACTTTGCCAAGAAGTATGACCTTCCCTTCCCGCTTCTGGCAGACAGCAAAGGCGAGACAGCCAAGCGTTACGATTCGATATGGAGCCTCATCGGCCTGGCCAAACGCAATACCTATCTTATTGATCCGGAAGGCAGGATCGCAAAAATTTATTTATCGGCCAGCCCTTCGCGCAATTCCGTTGAAATAATCGAGGACTTGAAAAGAATGAAGGATTCCCGGTTGCGTGTCAAAGATTGAAGTGAATCTCGAAATGTGAAACCTTCCCTAATCCTGCTGTAACGGCACAAATTGCCGACTGAAAGTCTCGGCGGACTCTCCATTTGAGCCCGTGAGTGCTTTATCGCATTCTTGCAACCGCCTCCTCCACTCGCTCCACTGCAATGATTTCGATGCCGGAAGGCGCCGCTTTCGGTTTGTTGGCCTTGGGAACAATGGCTTGCACAAAACCCAGCTTGGCGGCTTCTCTCAGTCTTTCCAGACCGCGCTGGACCGGGCGCACTTCTCCCGCCAGGCCCACTTCCCCGAACACCACTGTTTTTTCCGGCAGCGGCCGATTCTTGAGCGAGGAAACGATTGCCAGCAATACCGCCAGATCGGCGCCCGGTTCGGTAATTTTCACCCCGCCCACCGCGTTCACGAATACATCCTGATCAAAGCAGGCGATGCCCGCGTGGCGATGCAAAACCGCAAGCAGCATGGCAAGCCGGTTCTGCTCCAGCCCGACGCTCAGCCTTCTCGCGTTAGGTGAGTGCGCCTCGTCCACCAGGGCCTGGATTTCAACGAGAAGCGGCCGGGTGCCTTCCTGTGTCACCATGATGCAGGAACCCGGGACCTGGCCGCCGTGATGAGAAAGAAACAGCGCGGAGGGGTTGCTCACCTCCCGCAAGCCCTTTTCAGTCATCGCAAAAACGCCCAGTTCATTCACTGCGCCAAAGCGGTTCTTGAAAGCGCGGATCAGGCGAAAACTCGAGTGCGTGTCGCCTTCGAAATAAAGCACCGTATCCACCATGTGCTCCAGCACACGCGGACCGGCCAATGCGCCCTCCTTTGTCACATGGCCCACCAGAATCATACTGGTACCGCTGGCCTTGGCGAGTCGGGTCAATTGTGCGGCGCACTCGCGTACCTGAGCGACGGAACCAGGCGCGGATTGCAGTGCGTCGGAATAAACTGTCTGGATGGAATCGATGACGGCCACATCAGGCTTGCGTTCGCCCAGCACTTCCTGGATCCGCTCCAGGCGAATTTCAGCCAGCAAATGCAACGCCTTTGCATCGACCCCCATCCGTTTGGCGCGCATCGCCACCTGCCGGGCCGACTCTTCACCACTCACGTACAACACGTTTCTCCCAAGCGGCAGCAAAGACATATTGCATAATGCCTGGAGCAGCAGCGTGGATTTGCCGATTCCCGGATCACCTCCCAGCAGTACCACGCCACCCTGCACCAACCCGCCGCCCAGCACGCGATCAAACTCGGTTAAACCCGTGGAATAACGCTGCTCTTCTTCTGCCTCCACCTCGCTCAAGCTCTGAACTTCCCTGCTTTCCGAGACGGGGGTGAACCGGGACACCGCCTTTTCGCTCATTGCTTCAACCAGCGTGTTCCATGCCTGGCAATGCGGGCACTGGCCCTGCCATTTCAGGGTCTGGCCGCCGCATTCCGTGCAAGAATAGGTGGATTTGGATTTAGCCATATATGAGAAACCGGAAATCGTTATTGTCCTGCGAGCTCAAAGATGCATCTGGAATACAGCTTGATTTGCGCACAAAATGATCTATATATAATAACTGCGCAGATAATACAAAAACTATACGACGAGGGTTCTTCCTTCGAGAGGTCAGGGCACGCCGGAAGAGTGCTCCCGGCCTTGCCGCGCGCGCCAATCCTCAGGTTGCGAGAAGCCAATGCAAATCCAGTAGCTGATGCAAGCTTCCTCTAAAAAGTGCCCTCTAAAACCCGGATTTCATGATGAGCAAAAACGCGAGTGAAGCCGTCTCGGACAGCTCTCATGCGGGTATATACGGTCCGCTTAAGGTACCGCTGTTTCGTGCATTCTGGTTCGCCGCACTCGCATCCAACGTCGGCACCTGGATAAACGGAGTTTCCTCAGCCTGGGTAATGACGGATCTATCGCCTTCCCCGGTAATGGTATCCCTGGTGCAGGCGGCAACTTCGTTGCCGATGGTACTGTTCGCGCTGGTTGCCGGTGCATTGATCGATATCGTGGACCGGCGACGTTATCTGCTCTTCACGCAAATATGGATGGCGCTTGCCGCGACAATGCTCGCCGTGCTTGCCGCTACCGATCAGATTGACATCTGGAGCCTGCTGATTCTGACCTTCGCTCTCGGCATTGGCGCATCACTGGCGACCCCCGGACTGAACGTCACCGCTCCCGAACTCGTTCCCCGGAATATGCTACCAGAAGCGGTCGCATTGAGTTCGCTGTCGATGAATCTGTCGCGTTCCCTCGGGCCAGCCATTGCCGGCGTGTTGCTGGCCCAGATCGGCGCATGGGCCGCTTATAGCCTGAATGCGCTCTCATTCATAGGCATGATTATCGTGCTGTGGCGGTGGAAGCGCGAACCGGAAGAACGATCGTTGCCGCCTGAACGCTTTTTTCAGGCGTTGCGTGCCGGTGTGCGTTATGCGCATATAGCGTCGCCTTTTCGTGCGGTGCTGATTCGTACCACGGCTTTTATTCTCTTCGCGGCTTCAGGATGGGCACTGCTTCCGCTGATTGCGCGAGTCGAGCTGGGTGGAGGTCCCGGAACTTATGGGCTCCTGCTCTCCTTCGTCGGTATCGGAGCGGTCTGCGGTATCCTCGTTCTGCCCCGGCTGCATGAGCTTGTCTCCCGCGATCGCCTGGTGCTGGCGGCAAGCCTGATTCATGCCGCAACGATCATGGCGCTGGCAACGCTGCGGAGCGAAGAGGTGCTCTACGCCATCATGGCGCTTTCCGGCGCAGCATGGGTTGGCGTGCTCTGGTCGCTGCAGGTTACCGCGCAGACCGCTGTTCCTGCCTGGGTTCGGGGGCGAGCACTGTCTCTCTATATCATGGTCTTCTCCGCAGGCCTGGCATTGGGAAGCCTGTTCTGGGGCTGGGTTGCTGCCAGCACTACCGTTCCCATAGCTCTCCTGCTATCCTCGGCCGGGACTATGGCGGCAGCGCTGGTTGTTCGCAATTTCAGCCTGGGCTCCCGGGAGGCTCCGGATCTTGCGCCTTCATACCATTGGCGGCCCCATCCCCCAGCAATGGAAGAACCTGACTTGCGCCGGGGACCGGTGCTGGTCACTGTCGAATATGAGATTGCGCTGGATCAGCGGCAAGCCTTCCTGGAAGCAATCCGCTCCCTGGGAGCCTCGCGCCGGCGCGATGGGGCGTTTGCCTGGGGAGTCTTTGAAGATCTCGAGAAGCCGGGGCGTTATATCGAGTTCTTCCAGCAGGCCTCCTGGCTGGATCATTTGCGCCAGCATGCACGCGTTACCCGCGAGGATCAGCGAGTGCAGGAAAACGTCAGCCGCTTTCATACGGGCGGCGCGGCACCGCGAGTCTCGCATTTCATCGGCGGCGCGCCCGCAGCGCCAACCGACAATACAGCGGCAACAGAGGACATGACTCAGGCATAAAAGGAAACTGCCGCGTAAATTGCCGAACTGGATGACTCCCCTTTTTCCATCTCACCCACTGAATGAAAGGAACATTTACATGATCCAACTGCGTCGCGCCCATGAGCGGGGCCATGCCGACCACGGCTGGCTGAATTCCTGGCACAGCTTTTCTTTCGCGGACTATCACGATCCTGAGCACACACAGTTTCGTTCACTGCGGGTGATCAATGACGACACTGTCCAGCCGGGACAGGGTTTCGGCACGCATGGACACCGCGACATGGAGATTGTCAGCTATGTGCTGGAAGGCGCGCTGGCGCACAAAGACAGCACCGGAAGCGGTTCAGTGATACGTCCCGGCAGCGTGCAGCGCATGAGCGCGGGCACTGGCGTGCGACATAGCGAATTCAATGCCTCGCAGAGCGAAACAGTTCATTTCCTGCAAATCTGGTTTCTGCCCAACAAGAGCGGTATTCCGCCCGGCTATGAAGAGAAATACTTTGATGAAGCGGAAAAGCGCGGGAAGCTGCGCCTGGTTGCCTCGCCGGATGGCGCCAGTGGTTCTGTAAAAATACAGACCGATGCCAGGATGTTCGCTGCCCTGGTAGATAGAGATGAGCGAATTGAACAGGGTATTGCCTCAGGGGATGATGTTTACGTCCACATTGCGCGCGGCCAGGTATCACTGAATGGTTATCCGCTTGAAACGGGAGATGCCGCCATGCTTACCGATGAAGACCGTCTGGTTCTCGACCAGGGTCAAAAAGCGGAAGTGCTGGTGTTTGAATTGTGGTGAAGGGCATTCTGGCAGGGGAATCAGTGCGTTTGCCAGGAGGTTATATGAGGTTCCCGGATAAGGTGCTGGACATGGTCCCGCCGCCTTTCTTCAGCCCGGCTTGCCATCGATGCGGGGGCGCCAGTAGATGGGCGCAAAACGAAAGGCCCAGAGCGTGAAGCAGATCAGCCAGGCCAATCCGGCGAGAAGGTACAAGCCGGGAGCCCGCGGGGCAGCCTGCGGAAAGACTGCGGCAAGAACGTCGGGCAGTACGCGGAAAAGCGTTGCAAGCTGAAAGACGAGGAAGATTCTCCAGGTGACGTCATCCATCACCAGTGGACGCCCGGAATGCCCGAGCGTGACGCGCGAAGCCATGCCAAGCACCATCCCGGCGAAGTAGCCGATGGCAAGCGCATGCAACGGAGCAAGACCCATTACCCAGGACGTTCCGCCACTCATGAACAGGACAAGGCTTTGCGAGCCATGCAGCAGCATGCCGATGGGCAACCACGCAAAGGCGATATGCAGCGCCGCCAGGAGGTGGATGCGAGAGCTGCGCAGCAATCCCCAGGTGAAGGATAGATAGGCGGCAGACACTGCGAGCGGAAAATCCAGCAGCCAGGTATAGCGGGATCCGGTCCCTGATAATTCCAGGATGCCGTGCCCGGCCGAGCAGGCGATCATCAACCAGAGTATCCAGTAAGGGCGCGCGACGACATAATTCTCCAGCACGCGGCTGGAAAAAAATGGAATCATGCGATGGCTGACGGCCAATATAATCGGCAGGATGAAAAACCAGATGCCCGCTGCGCGGGAAAATTCGCGAAGCATGGAATCGTCCGACAACAGCCAGAGCAGGTAGGAGAATATGCCGAGCCAACCGCCCAGCAATCCGCCAGCTGACGCGATGGGGTGCCGCTTATCCTGCTTTTCCGCTTGAAGCAGCACTCGCAAAAGTGCGAAGATTCCTACACTGAAGCCCGCGAGCAACAGGATCACGCCAATTGCCAGGATTGTCTTGCCGGTTGCGAGTCCCGCGTAGAAAAGCGCATTGCCCATCGCCATCAACAGGCATGAACTGATGAAATACCGCGGCTTGATCTTTTCACCGTTCATCCAGTTTGGAAAGGTGGTGAACAGAAACCCGAAAATAAAAAACGAAAAAAAGCCGTAGACCATCAGGAAGGCATGGGCCCATGCCGGAGGAACAGACCAGGGCAATCCACCTGCTCCCCCGCTCCGGGTAGCGAGATCGAATACCCACCAGGCGAGCGTCAGTACGCCTTGCAGCGTTCCTGCGAGGAACATCGGGCGGTGGGGCGCTGTGGAAAGGTAATACCAAAAAGGTAAGGGGTATCCCGATTCGCTGCTTTTCATGTCATCCGCCCTCCAGCCGCACTTGCGGCAATGATTGGAAATAATTCATCGACAATCTCCATTGCAGGCACCATTTTTTGCCGGACGTCTGGAATCATTCATAACCAGATGCCTCTGATCTCGAGCCATTTTCCAGAAGACTATAGAGAATATGAGCAAAGCGTTCAGAAGAGAAGAGGATCACGGATTCGAAACAGGAAACGGATAGCTAGCGCGCCGCTGGCTCCCCTGCCCGCAGGCAGCGGAATATTGGCGAGACCTTGATCTTCCACCTCATGCCCGACCATATCTGCACAACCTGACGTACGCAACCCGGACGGGCTTCAAGCACGACAGGTAGTCAACGAAATGGATTCCGAGTCAAGTCTGGAATGACCCGTTTGTGGAAACTCTTTCTTCTTTTATCAGGCTGAATGAGGAATCTCGCATCCTCCCCATGGAAGACCTGGATTTGCCTGCCACTCCACCACCAGACCCTGTCCGTCGTCCGCTGCCTGAAAGTCGCACTCCACTCCGATTCCCGGCACGCAGATCAGCTGCTCCCCGCTGAATATCAGCGGCAGCCTTTGCCGTTGCCAGGGTGGAAGCGATGCTTCCCGCAGCAGGTTTTTAAGGCTGCGGCGCGGACGGTTGCAGTCTGGACGCAAACGTTCCCCGCCCTGGCGCACACGGATCATCAGGGACTGCTCATCGATCTTTTGCAAGCTGATTCCTGCGCCTATACAGCGCGCAAACCGGAGGGTTCCGCCAAGCTCGGGAATGGGAAGCTGCTCTTCTCCTCGCCAGACGAGATGCCAGTGAGCCGCGGGAATCGCTTGAACTACCGTTTGGGCTTTTCGTATATGCACCCGACCTCTGAAGCACCGGATTTCTGTATTTCCGAAAACGACATGCAGTTTTGTATCGGGACGCGAGGAGAGCATCTGCCGCAGAATTTCTTCGAGCTTTACCGTGCTGGGCAGTATGACGCCATGCTGCGCCAGCGTGTAGCGCAACAGGTTCCGGGCCCGCGGAAAACCCAGTTTCCGTAAGTCTTCGACATGGAGTTTTCCGGGTACGGCGTATTGCGCGCTATCGATCTCGGCCAATTCATCCAGTAAGGCGGACGCCTGTGCCATATGGCGGCTGGCGCGCAGGAAAGTCGTACGATAAGCGGGAAAGCGCTTTTCCAGAAGCGGAAAAAGCGCATGACGCAGAAAATTCCGATCGAAAGATACCTCATCGTTGCTTTCATCGGTAATCCACTGCAAAGCGTGCTCTTTCGCATAATCTTCGATCTCCCGCCGCGAAACGTCAAGCAAAGGCCGAAGCAGCTTCGGCTTGCGCTCAGGGGCAGGGATGGAGCCCGTCGAGACTTGCTCGTCCATTTCTTTTCGCGCGGTTCTCACCACCGGCATTGCACTCAGACCCTTTACTCCTGCACCGCGCAGCAATTGCAGCAGCAGCGTTTCTGCCTGGTCGTCCAGATGCTGGGCCAGCACCACGTAATCGGTCTGGAGATTTCCAAAGATGCGATAGCGTTCTTCACGTGCTGCGGCTTCCAGACTGGCTCCCGGCGCGCGCGTGACTTTTACTCCGGCAATTTCAAGGGGAATGTTTCGAGACTGGCACAGGTTTCGGCAGAATTCACTCCATTTGTCCGCATTTGGGCTGATGCCGTGGTTGACATGAACGGCGGAGAGCAGGAGTTGCATTTGCCAGGCAAGCGGGACCAGCAGGTGCAGCAGCGCTGCCGAATCCACTCCGCCGCTCAAGGCAACGGTCAGATGATCGCCGGTCTGGACCTGGGTACGCAATACATGCTGCGCCTTGCGCGAAATATTATCTGGCTTTGACTTCTTTGAACTTGCCATATCCCATCAGCCGCTCAAAGCGTTTCTCCAGCAACGTTTCGAGGGAATAGTCCTGCAGGAGTTCGAGCGAGTCCTGCAAGGCTTTCCTTACGGCTTGCATGGTCCCGGGATGATCACGATGCGCCCCTCCGGAAGGCTCGCTGATGATCATGTCTATCAGGCCCAGGCTTTTGAGGCGAGGCGCCGTGATTCCCATGATCTCGGCAGCTTCAGGCGCCTTGTCAGCACTCTTCCAGAGGATGGAGGCGCAGCCTTCGGGAGAAATGACGGAATAGGTTGCATATTGCAGCATCTGGATTGCGTCGCCCACCGCCACAGCCAGTGCGCCGCCAGACCCGCCCTCCCCGATAACGGTGCAGATCACCGGCACTTTCAACTCCGCCAATACATACAGGTTGTGTCCAATCGCTTCTGACTGGCCGCGTTCTTCCGCCCCAATGCCAGGATATGCGCCTGGCGTATCGATGAACGTGAATAGCGGAAGGCCGAATTTTTCTGCCAAGCGCATCAGGCGCAACGCCTTGCGATACCCCTCGGGCTTGGGCATGCCAAAATTACGATAGATTTTTTCCTTGGTGTCACGCCCCTTCTGGTGGCCGATCACCACGGTTGGCTGGCCATTGAAACGCGCCAATCCGCCTATTATGGCATGGTCATCCGCAAAACCCCGGTCGCCGTGGAGTTCTTCGAAATCCGTGAAAAGATTCTGAATGTAATCGAGCGTATAAGGGCGCTGCGGGTGGCGCGCCACCTGTGAAATCTGCCAGGGCGTGAGCTTCCCGTATATGCTGTTGGTGAGGGACTGGCTTTTCTTTTGCAGACGCAGTATTTCGGCTGAAATATCGACGGCCGAGTCATCCTGGGCAAAACGCAATTCTTCTATTTTTGCTTCAAGCTCAGCAATCGGCTGCTCGAAATCCAGAAATGTAATCTTCATAAAACACCGGTTTAAGCCGAAACGGTAATGATACAGGATCAGGTGAAAACCTAGGGGACCGCTGAACAAATCCTCCGCGGAGCGCGTTGCTGTCAAAATCGGAATGATCACGAGGCACGCGACGAAGGTCGTAGCTTGGACTACGATGCCGAGGAGCGCAACGAAGTGGCACTCCAGAGCGTCGCCCGAGGGACCCGCAAAGCGGGATCGGGCAGCGTCGAGTGCCACGACCGCGACCCAGCTCGCCTCGTGGGTGCCAGCATCCCGCTTCGGGGTCGCATCTTCCTTCGGAAAGACACTGCTCCTCCCTCCGCGGTCGCCGCCTGATTTTGCTGCAACCCGGACGGGACGGGGCTTTGCAGGCGATCTGCTTTGTCAGGCTCCTAGCGAAGGACACCCCAAAGCGTTGGCCGAGGGACCCGCAAAGCGGGATCGGCCAGCGTCGGGGTGTAACGACCGCGCGAAATCGAATCTGGGGCGTCAGCATCCCGCTTCGAGGTCGCATCTTCCTTCGGAAGACACTGCTCCTCTCTCCGCGATCGCACCATTCGCGTCGTCGCCTTTCGCGCATCTCATCCCGCAAAGCTGCCGTCGCGCCTGCGAGGGATTGTTCAACGGTTCCCTACGAATCTCTCAGTAAACCGGGATGTCTGCAAGCCCTGCTTACCGGGTCCTTGTTCGACCTCCGTGGAGGGTCCTATTCCGTTTCCGATGCAGGAAACGTATAATGGAGAGTTTTTTCCAGCCCCTTCTCGGGGACAGAGAGAGGAAAAGACGTTGATTACGACAGCCAATATCACCATGCAGTTTGGGGCAAAACCCCTGTTCGAGAATGTCTCGGTCAAGTTCGGCGATGGCAACCGTTACGGATTGATCGGCGCCAACGGGTGCGGGAAATCGACCTTCATGAAAATCCTGGGGGACGATCTGGAGCCTACTTCCGGCAATGTCAGTGTAGATGCGGGTGAGCGCGTGGGAAAATTGCGCCAGGACCAGTTCGCTTTCGAAAATTGTCCCGTAATCGATACGGTGATGATGGGGCATGAAGAACTGTGGCGCGTAAAGGAAGAACGCGACGCAATTTATGCCAATCCCGATGCGACGGAAGATGACTACATGCGCGCCGCGGAACTGGAAGCGAGGTTCGCTGAACTGGATGGCTATTCCGCCGAAGCGCGCGCGGGAGAACTGCTGCTCGGCGTGGGCATACCGCTGCCGCAGCATCAGGGGCTGATGAGCGCTGTGGCGCCCGGCTTCAAGCTGCGCATACTGCTTGCCCAGGCGTTGTTTGCTGATCCGGATATCCTGCTCCTGGACGAGCCTACCAATAATCTCGATATCAATACCATCCGCTGGCTGGAAGATGTCATCAATACCAGCAGGAGCACGATTGTCATCATTTCGCATGACCGGCATTTCCTGAACAGCGTATGTACTCACATGGCTGACCTGGATTACGGCGAAATCCGCATCTATCCGGGAAATTACGATGACTACATGCTTGCGTCCACCCAGGTGCGGGAGCGCATGCTGGCCGACAACGCGAAGAAAAAAGCCCAGATTGCAGAATTGCAGTCGTTCGTGAGCCGCTTTTCCGCCAACGCCTCCAAAGCACGACAGGCAACCAGCCGTGCCCGCCAGATCGAAAAAATAAAGCTGGAAGATGTGAAACCTTCAAGCCGGCAGTATCCATACATCCGCCTGGACATGGACGAGCGCGAGAAGCTGCACCGCCTGGCGGTATCGGTGCAAAGCATCACCAAAGGTTTTGCCGGAATGCAAAAACCGCTGTTCCACAAATTCAGCATGAATGTGGAAGCAGGCGAAAAAATTGCGATTATCGGTCCGAACGGCATTGGCAAGACAACCTTGCTGCGCTGCCTTGCCGGTGATCTGCTGCCTGACGCGGGAGAAGTCAAATGGGCGGAGAAGGCGCGTCCTGGCTATTTTGCCCAGGACCATGCCGCGGACTTCGACAACGATATATCGCTTACCGAATGGATGGCGCAGTGGCGCGGCGAGCACGATGACGACCAGGCGATACGGAGTGTGCTCGGCAGGTTGCTGTTTTCGGGCGATGAAGTCAGAAAATCGGTGAACGTCATTTCCGGCGGAGAGGAAGGACGTATGCTGTTCGGCAAGCTCATGCTGCAAAGAAACAATGTGTTGCTGATGGACGAACCCACCAACCATCTCGACATGGAATCCATCGAATCGCTTAATGCTGCTCTGGAAAAATATACAGGCACGCTGATTTTCGTTTCCCACGACCGCGAATTTGTGTCATCTCTCGCAACACGCATCGTTGAAATGAAGCCGGAGGGAGTCGTCGACTTCAAGGGCAACTACGAGGATTATTTGCGAAGCCAGGGAATTTTTTCGGATGGCGTGAATGCGCGCGGGAATAGTTCTGCCGCGGCCAAGGAAAAAGCGCGCGCCTCATCCAGATGACAGGATGAGTTCTTCTTTTTGATTTAACCGAGAGACTACGTCAGGCTCGGATAAGGCTTAACGCGAGGCAGCGAGCGCTGCGCGATAACGCTCCCAGTCGAAACAGGGGCCCGGGTCGGTCTTGCGACCCGGCGCAATATCGGAATGCCCTGCGATGTGCCCGATGGGATACGTCTTTTGCAGTCCCAGTGTAAGCGCGACCAGTGCCCTATATTGAGAATCGGTAAAAGGCTGCGAATCGCTGCCCTCGAGTTCGATACCGATGGAAAAGTCATTGCACCGCCCCCTGCCCTGCCAGCAGGACTCCCCCGCGTGCCAGGCGCGTTTTTCGCATGGGACGAATTGAATGATCTCACCCGTCCGGCGGATATAAAAATGGCTGGAAACCTTGAGCCCGTGAATGGCGCGGTAGTAGGGGTGGGCTTCCGGATCAAGTCTGTTGGTGAATAACTCGGCTACGCCGTCCCCGTCAAACTCATCGGGGGGAAGGCTGATGTTGTGAATCACGAGCAGTGAAATTGCACAACCGGCGGGACGTTCGTCGAAATTGGGCGAAGCGATGAAGCGGATGCCGTCCACACACCCCGTTGCATCGATCTGCATGAGGCAGTCATCGTTCTGGATGCTGCTCGCTGTGTCATTTTGCCGGCTGTAGCCCATTTGTACCGGCAGGTTCACGATTCAGATTGTAGGTGCAGTCGCCGATGCTCGTCGCTGCAGAAAAAATTGCCTTCCGAAGTAATACTCTCGCTTCTGGGCAGATGGACACCGCAGTAAACACATCGGACCATATCCTCACCTTCGAGAGATTGAGGCTGTTTATGCATCTCCTCGCGTTTTTTGAGAGCGCGGCGGTAACTTCTTATTACCCAGAAAAAAAGAAGGACAATAAGGGCGAAGAACAGGATTCTACCCAAGCTGGAATCTCCGTTGCGGTATCGAAACCGGCAGCAAGCAGTTGAATGACATGTACGGCATTCTACCGCTTATGCAATGGCGCGCAAGCTTGAGAGGAGATAAATCCGCCAAGGCCACTGGCCCCTTCCCCACTCATGAACGAGGGGAGCAAATGGTTCGGTTGACCTGTTCTCTCCCTGGTTCTCTCTGCACTTGCAGACCGTGGAGAGGGCCAAACCTGGCCCGTTTTGCATACAGCCAGGAATGAATGAGACGGATATTCCGCATATGACAGCGTTTCAGATAAAAGCAGTCGAAAACGCCAATGTGAACAAGCCGAATGGTCGGGGTGAGAGGATTCGAACCTCCGACTCCTGCGTCCCGAACGCAGTACTCTACCAGGCTGAGCTACACCCCGAAAAACCGACTTTGATACTTGCGGTGCCTGGAGCAATTCATGTCAGGCACGTGGGCTGCAATTGTACGCAGGAAGGGGTTTTGGGGCAATCCAAATTAGCGCGGTGACTGAGCCACCGCGCCCTGCACTGAAGCAGGCGGATTATATCCAGATAAAACCATTAATAATTTCTCGCCACCGCAAAGGTGCTCAAATCCAGCAGACATTGCTTGTAGTCTGAATCCGGCAGCGAGGAAATCATATTGGAGGCCGTCTCGGATTCGGTTTGCGCCCGTTGTCTGGCATAATCCAGCGCGCCGGTCTGCTGGATAACTTCCAGCACGGGCTGAAAACCGCCCTCGCCTCCCTGCTCGATGGCGCTGCGTATGACCTCCGCCTGAACGCTCGATCCTGTTTTCATGGCATAGATCAACGGCAGGGTGGGCTTGCCTTCTGCCAGGTCATCACCCAGATTCTTGCCGGTTTCGTGATAGTCCCCGGAATAATCCAGCATGTCATCGGTGAGCTGGAACGCGGTGCCAAGATGCATGCCATACACGGCCATCGCTTCTTCCTCCGCCGGCGTGGCATTGCCGAGGATCGCGCCGAGTCGCGTTGCGGCTTCGAACAGCTTCGCGGTCTTGTAGCGGATCACGCGCAGGTAATTTTCCTCATCAACGTCCGGATCGCGAACATTGAGCAGCTGCAACACTTCGCCTTCGGCAATCGTGTTGGTTGCATCGGCCAATACCCGCATGACACGCATATTGTCCACTTCGACCATCATCTGGAACGCCCGGGAATACAGAAAATCTCCGACCAGTACACTGGCGGCATTTCCGAACAGGGCATTTGCAGTCGCCTTGCTTCGCCTCAGGTCGGAGGCATCCACGACATCGTCATGCAGAAGGGTTGCCGTATGGATGAATTCCACGATGGCGGCAAGATTGTAATGGTATTGTCCGGTGTAGCCGAACGCGCCGGCGGACAGGATTACCAGGGCGGGTCGCAGGCGCTTCCCGCCGCTGTTGATGATATATTCGCTTACCTGCCGGATGAGCGCGACTTCCGAATGGAGTTTTTCACGAATTACGGTATCCACCCTGCCCATATCCTGGGCGATCAGGCTTCTGATACGTTCAATTGACACGGAGGTTCCTGCAAAAAAGCTGCCATGGTAGAAATGTCGCCGCCAACGTGTCAAGCTCGAAAATGGGCAAAACGTGGATTGCGCCATAAAACTCATCCACAACAGACCTTTACCTTGAGTGGGGGACTCTGTATAATCCGCGTCTACTTCTTTCATGGCTCCCTGGCGGGCGCAATAAACAGGATTCCAATCATGTACGCAATCATAAAAACCGGCGGGAAGCAGTACCGGGTCGAAAACGGGTTAAAGCTCAAAATAGAACAGGTGCCAGCAGAAATCGGCAGCGAGCTCCTGATCGACCAGGTATTGATGGTTGCTGATGGCGATAATATTTCAGTGGGGAAACCCTTGCTGAGCGGGGTTTCTGTCAAGGCAACCGTACTGGAACAAGGCAGGCATGACAAAATTCGCATTTTCAAGATGCGCCGGCGCAAGCACTATCGGAAACAGCAAGGGCACCGGCAGAACTACACCGAAATTCAGATTACCGATATTTCGGTATAAGGAGAGTCCGACATGGCACATAAAAAAGCAGGCGGCAGTTCCCGTAACGGGCGGGACTCCAATTCCAAGCGCCTTGGCGTGAAGCGCTTTGGCGGCGAACTGATTCCGGCTGGCAGCATCATCATCCGCCAGCGGGGTACAAGGGTTCATCCGGGTGAGAACGTCGGAATGGGCAAGGATCATACACTGTTCGCGAAGGTGGACGGCAAGGTGAACTTCACGGTAAAAGGGCTGCCGCAGCGCAAGACAGTAAGTATTATCCCGGTTTAATTTATTTTACTTCTCAGAAAGCCCTATCAGCCCGATAGGGCTTTTTTGTTTGCATCACGGCAAATCGATCCCATGAAATACGTTGACGAAGCGATCATCCACGTAATCGCTGGAAAAGGCGGGAACGGCGTCGCAGCCTTCCGCCGGGAAAAATTCATTCCTAAAGGCGGCCCGTCCGGAGGGGATGGCGGACGCGGTGGCAGCATTTACGCCATAGCTGACCGCAATATCAATACATTGGTGGACTACCGGTTCGCCCGCATCCACCGTGCAAAAAACGGCGAAAACGGACAAGGCTCGGATCGCTACGGAAAAAGCGCCGAGGATATTGTATTGCGCATGCCCGTTGGCACCGTTGTCACCAGCGAGGCCACGGGAGAGCTGGTGGCCGACCTGGCCCGGCATGATCAAAAAATCCTGCTGGCGAAAGGCGGCACAGGCGGATTAGGCAATCTGCATTTCAAATCCAGCACAAACCGCACTCCCCGGCAATTCACGCTGGGTGAACCGGGAGAGGAAGCCGGCCTCAAGCTGGAGCTCAAGGTTCTTGCGGACGTGGGGCTGCTTGGCATGCCAAATGCAGGCAAGTCGACGCTGATTCGCGCAGTTTCTGCGGCACGCCCGAAAGTGGCTGATTACCCTTTCACCACCATGCATCCTGCTCTGGGCGTGGTACGCGTGGATCAGAACCGCAGTTTCGTAATGGCTGATATTCCAGGACTGATCGAAGGCGCAGCCGAAGGCGCAGGACTTGGACACCGCTTCCTGAAGCATCTTGCGCGTACCCGCCTGTTGCTGCATGTCGTCGATATTGCGCCGCTCGATGAAGCGGTTGATCCGGTGCATGAGGCCAGGGCTATCCTTGAAGAACTGAAGAAGTATGATGAAGCGCTCTATCGCAAGCCGCGCTGGCTGGTGCTCAACAAGGTCGATCTGCTGCCGGAAAATGAGCGCGAAACAGTGTGCAGGAAATTCATCCGCAACCTTGGCTGGAAAGACAAGAACTTTGCCATCTCAGCCATGACGGGGGATGGCTGCAAGGAACTGACTTACGCGATCATGGAATTCCTGGAGCGGGAATCGATGGATGAAAATCAGGAGTTGCCAAAATCTGCGGAACCGGATACATTTGATTGATTTCCTTCTGAATTTATTTTTAGTGTCCATTAATGGACAGCCATCCGGGGGCATTCTCCTTTCATCCCCCTTCCATTCCTTTATCAGCAGCAGAGCTCACAGCAAAGCGCACATAGCGCACGAGTTGTACTACACTTAATCAGATTCCAGATAAAACTCTGCTGCGCTTTCCTGACCCGACGTTAAATTTGGGAATATTTTTTGAGGAGGAATGATGACAAAACTTGCCGAGGCGGAACTTGCAGGACTGGATGCCGTTATAGAAGCAAGAAGAATGACATCCGATACGTCGGACAAATATGAGCAGATCGTGATACCCATTGGTAATGCCGGCACCGCTGTAGCGGGTGACAACGCAGGCTTATCCGGGGGCGAGGGCCTGTCGCTGGATGTACTCATGAAACTTCGCGAGAACGCGCTGAGCTGACATAAGCTCCCATGTCATGGGTCTCTATCCTGCTTTATTCGACAGTGACTCTTTGGCTGGCAATCACTTTATTGGCGCAACACTCGCGCTTCCAGTCCGTTATCAACCGGTTTAACGGACTCCATGTCATTCCGCGCTGGACGTTCTTTGCGCCTAATCCTGGCGTCAGGGACTATCACCTGGTTATAAGGGAGCGTTACCGCGATGGGCGGTTGACGGACTGGAGAAGCGTGCCTGTTTACCCGCCGCGCCCGAAATTGGCGTACGTGTGGAATCCGCAAAAGCGCGCATCGAAGATTCTGACTGATGCCATCCAAGCAATAAAGCTGTTGTTGAAGCGCGACGATGTGGGACCTTCCGGGCTTCCTTTCACCGTCCCCTATCTCCTTCTTTTGCATTACGCAGCCCATGCTGTGCCAGCCGAGCCGGACGCTGTCGAATTTCAATTCGCGATTATCGAGGCGACAGGGCACTTCGAGCGGGAACTGGAATGTTCATTCCTTTCCAGTTTTCATAGCCGATGGTAACTGAGGGCATGGCGGACATCGCCTTATGCCTTGTCATCACCAAGACTCTATTGGGCGCATGGGCCCTGCTTTCCGCAGCGGAATGGCTTGCCAACCTTCACCTATTCCGCTCCAATGGCTTACTCACACGGAGCATTTTGCGCCTGCGCCCGCGCCTTGTGATCCCGGCGTCCATCCGCCATCATATGCATGCGGAATCGACTGTAATTGCTGTCCTGATATGCCGTATTGTCGCGGGACTTTTTCTGCTGATCCCCTATCCCAATCCTGCGGATTTGCCGTGCAGCCTGCTCATTCTGCTTTCATGCTTCTACATGTCACGCCGCACCTGGTTCGGCGGCGATGGGTCGGATCAGATGGGAATGGTCGTTGCCGCAGGGGTTGCCATCATTTCCGCCGGGCTTGTGCTGGATGACATGAACGTGACAGCTTCTGGTGTTCTTGCAATCAGCGGTCAGGCGGTCCTCGCCTATTTTGTTGCTGGCGCCGCCAAGGTTGCTTCGCCGGTCTGGCGAGAGGGAAATGCATTGCCCGGTGTGATGAAAACCCGAACATACGGACATCCATTTGCCGCCAGTTTTGCCGCAGAGCGGCCCGCCTTCTGCAAATTCGTATGCTGGCTGACTATCGGGACGGAAATGCTGTTTCCACTCGTCCTACTGGCGCCACCCGGCTTGGCGATTGCAAGTCTTTGCTGCTTCGCCCTTTTTCATTTTTCCAATGCCTACTTCATGGGATTGAACGCGTTCGTCTGGCCTTTTCTCGCAACTTATCCGGCTGTCATGCTGGCCAATTCGGCGGTCCGAAACTGGATAGGCTGGATATGACCGCGGCTGCGAGTGATTCAGATCGTCTCTCCATCATTTATGACGGAGAATGCCCTTTTTGTGCGGCGTTTGTGAAGCTTTACGCTTTACGGAAGAATATGAATGGGATAGAGCTCATTGACGCTCGCACAACGCCTGGTCTGGTCCGGGAGTTGCGGGCCCAAGGCATGGAAATCAATGAAGGCATGGTCGCGATATGGCAGAGGCATTATTACTATGGGGCTGATGCAATGCACCTTCTTTCCATACTCAGCGCTGACAGGGGATTTTTTGGCGGACTGAATAGATTCTTGTTCCGCAACAGAAACGCCGCTAAGGTGGTTTATCCCATGCTCGCGACCGGCCGCAGGATGATTCTATCGTTACTGGGCAGAAAAATGATTCCGCACCAATAAATCAAGGCCAATTTTGCGAAAAAAATCAGAAAGATGCGGACACGACGAAAATCAGGGCAATACAGTTATACCTCTCCTGCTCCCTTCATCAGCATTTTCTTTCGCGCCCACCGCTTCTTCTGCCAGATGATCACTCCCGTAACCGATAGCATCGCCACCAGCAGACCCATGAGGGATACGAAAATCCGTCCCGGAAGACCAATGATGCGTCCGGAATGCAACGGAAACTGCGCCTGCATGAAGACATCGCCCGCACTGCCCTCACCCGGCACGTTTGCACCGGCGGGTGTTCCATCCTTGCCATCGAAGAAAAGCGAGGGGTTCCCCAGCCCCGTATCGCCATGGTCGTTTCCCGGCTCGAAGAAGACGACGCCATAAACTCCCACTTCAGGATCATAAAATATGCCGCCAGGAGGCGTGCTCCATCCGCGCTTTTCCGCTTCGGCTGTCGCACGCTGCAGGATGGTATAGCGATCCACCATCGGCTCGATGGGCTGGTCGGGAGGATTGGGAGTACGTGTAAAAGGGCTGGGTGACAGCGTCGAAAACAGCGACACCAGCGGCCGCATGACCTGCTGGTTGAGATTCATCGACACGGCAGTCACGGCCAGAACCAGCAGAAATCCCCATACCCACACCCCACTGGATCGATGTAGATCGAAGTTCAGCCTTGCTCCTCCCTGCCGCCAGCGGAATGCGAAGGATTTGGTCCACGCACTCGCCCTGGGAAATGCAATCCACAGGGCAATGAAGCAATCGAGTACCCAGATAATCGCGAGAGTGCCCATGAACAGGATGCCCAGCTCGATTCCAAATTCATCCGGGATATGCATGCTGAAATGCAGCTTGTACAGAAACGGCAGCAGATTCTCGCGACTGAGGGAGATCTGACCCCACATGCGCTTGCCGCGCGCTTCCCCATCGACTGGATCGAGGAATATCTGATTGAAATCCAGATTGAAGGCTGTACCTGTTGCCGGGTCGAGGCGCGGTTTCACCGCCAGGCCAAGGTTATGCCCCGGCTCGACCGAGAGCGGAACCCACGTTACCAGTAATCGAGGGTCCGCTGCTTCCAGCCTGTCGGCCAGCAGCAACGGAGGCTGGGAGATGCCGCCAGCATTCCTGGCCTCGAAGAGCCGGGGATTCAGCCACTCGTCCAGTTCATGATCCCAGGAGATGACCGCGCCGGTAAGGCCGGATATGAAAAGAAATGCGGCCAATAAAAGACCTGCCCAGCGGTGCGCCAGCACAAGAAAATTGCGCCCGATGGAAAGTTTCTCCGCGCGCCGGATAGCTTGTGCGCCGGTTACGCCCGGCACCGTGATCATTCGTTTCATTGCCTCATGTCATACCGTCAAGTACCAGTGGCGGAGTTGCGGTGGCGTGCACGGCATCTTTCAGCGATGGACGGCCATTGAACGTCAGACATCCGCTCTCCATGCGTATCAACCGGTCGGCAAGATGAAAGTAACGGTCATCGTGCGATATCACCAATACGGCCTTCCCCATGGCGCGCAATTCCGGAAGGAGCTCGCGGTAAAAGACCTCCTTGAATACCGGATCCTGATCCGCCGCCCATTCATCGAATATAAAAAACGGGCGATTCTCCAGATAGGCAACCGCCAAAGCGAGACGTTTGCGCTGCCCTTGTGAAAGAGCCAGCGTCGTGAAAGCCCCGTTTTGTACCTTAACCTTGTTTTGCAGGTGCAGTTTAGCTAAAAGCCGGTTGCCTTCATTATCCAGATCAACCCTGCCCGTTTCAAGCAAACGGTCGAAAAGATGGAAATCCGAAAAAACTGTCGAAAAAAGCTGTCTGTAGCGATCGCGGTTTGTTTCATCGACCACTTTCCCATTGAAAATTATCTGGCCTTCCTCCGGCGGATAGAGTCCAACCAGCACTTTGGCCAGAGTGGTCTTGCCGCTCCCGTTGCCTCCCACCAGAAAAATAATCTCTCCGGGACGAAAATCCAGATCGACGGGACCAAGCGTAAACAATTCATCGCTCTGTTCATGATAATACCGATGCAACACGCCCCGGAGTGCAAGAGACTGCAGACTGGGGAAAGAAGAATTATCAGTCTCGCTTTCCAAGGTGGTCATCGTCCGCGTTATTTCCTCGATCCGCTCCGCGGAAACCTTGGCCAGATTGGCGCGGGGAATATTCAACAGAAGCGCTTCGAGCGGTCCCACCATGTAAACGAACACCAGTGCGTAGCCCGTCATGACCAGAGCCCGGTCAGGACCCTCGCTCACCAGCGCGAACAGTACCATCCCGATAAACGCATAGAGCAGGAACTGGGCCCATCCACCGGATGCGACGAAGACAGACATTCCAAAAGTCCTTTCGCGGCGCACGGTTTCGATCGAGCCCGACAGCACTTCCTCATAAAATGCCTTCCGCTTCCGGTTGTTGAGGCGAAGCTCCTTGGCCCCGTCGGTCAGGGACCGAAAATAGGAAAACAATCTGTCCTGCTCTTCAGAAGCGATATTCAAGTGGCGTATTGCCCGCAAGTGTGCGAGATGATATCCCACGGACCCCAGGCCGACCACAAGGATGGCGAGCAGGAATACCTGCCATGACAGCCACGCCATATAAAGGAGACATCCGGCGACGATGACGGCATTCATCAGGATGACGGGGAAGCTCACAAAAAATTCGGCAACATGCGTGCAATGCTCGGCGAGGGCCGACTGTATGCGGGCAGCACCCACCGTTTCAAGATTACGGTAGTCGGCGGCAAGCACTTTTCGGGCGACAAAGCTGCGCAACTCCGCGTGCGCCTGTTGCCCCAGGCGTTCGAAAAGGATCGCTGCGCTTACATAACTCAGCATCACGGCAACGGCAGTGGCAATAAAAACGAGCGCCAGGGTTCCACGTTCACCCTCGGTCGCGGTGAGGGCGGAATTGATCTGCGCAATGAGAAACACGCTGCAAGCACCATGGAATACGGTGACCAATGAAGCGCCTGCCAATAATACCCTGGATTGGCTGATGAGATACTTGAGCATGGCTGTCCCGCAAGGAAATGTATATCAGGGAAGACGAATGAGAATTAAAATTATTCACGCTTGAGCAATTCATATCACCCCTCGGCATATCACCCCTCGGTTCACGTCATCTCCTTCCCAAGGTTATAGCTCCATAAAGAACAATCAGGGAACAATCAATCCGGTTGCAATTGTAAAAAATAATGTTTCTCATTCGTCTTTAAGCAGAATAACAACGCGGAATACAGTGAACACGAATAGCAGCGCGACAGCGATAGCCTAATAACAATCCGCAGCGCCATTCTCATAATACTTATCCGGAAAACGAGATGGGACATTTACACGAGCAAGGCCAGCATCTCTCCACTCGTGCCACGTCGATTGCTTGCCGTCCCGATCAGACTGCATATTCGGCCATGCTCGATGGCAATACCTTGCTTTTACAACCAGCGAATGGTGCCGAAAATTCCCAGTGGCAACTAGGCCAGCAGACTGACGGGCTGACTCTGGAATGGATGGGGTCCGATACTGAAAAACCCAAGCTCGTTGAAGTACTGGCAGCAATTGAAGCAGCGTTCGTCAGTTTTCCTGTCGCAGATAAACTGAATCTTCTGGCTCCTTTCGACCAGGTCGAAGAACTGCTTCGATCAGGTCTCCTCCTTCGCGACAGGAGCGGTCAGACCACGGTGAATATCGAACTTTTCTGGCAGCAGCCGAGAATGTGGCTGGCACTGCCTCAGTCCCCTGCCTTCCCCGTGGCCTATATGCTCAGCGAGGGACGCCGCCATCCGCTGCGACCTCCCAAACCCGTGGGCATCGTATACCAGCGCCATATCGACTGGCTCGGCCGTACCCTGTCATTTCGCACGGTGGACCTTCACCGGGACCTGGAACGCTTCAACCGCTGGATGAATGATCCCGTAGTGGCGGCATCCTGGCGGGAAGAAGGCGATCTGGCAAAACATCAGGCTTATCTGCAAGCCGTTTCCGCGGATCCGCATGTCATACCCCTTATCGCGAGTCTCGATGGCGAGGCTTTCGGTTATTTCGAAGTTTACTGGGCAAAAGAAGATCGTATTGCCCCCTTCTATGAGGTGGATGACTTCGATCGGGGCTGGCACGTGCTGATCGGTGAAGCCCGCTTTCGGGGCAAGCCCTTCGTTACAGCCTGGCTGCCATCGATTTCCCATTACCTGTTTCTCGACGATTGCAGGACGCAACGCGTCGTCATAGAACCTCGCACGGACAATTACAAAATGATTCGCAATCTCGCCAGGTGCGGCTATGCGAATCTCAAGGAATTCGATTTCCCCCACAAACGCGCCATGCTCGGCATGTTGCTGCGGGAACGCTTCTTTGCAGAACGGCTGTGGGTTCCAGGCGATGTCATCGCAGCATCCTGTTCCACATCTTCTTTATCCTGAGGATATCGCTATGCAAATACATGACCTGATCGGTATCGGCTTTGGTCCCTCCAACATTGCGCTTGCCATCACCCTGGAGGAAAAGAAGCAGGAAGGATATGACATAGACGCGTTTTTTATCGAGAAGCAGCCGGGTTTTGCCTGGCATCCAAACATGATGCTGGATAACGCGCATATGCAGATTTCCTTCCTGAAGGATCTGGCTACGCTGCGGAATCCCTCCAGTCACTTTACATTCATCAACTATCTTCATCAAAAACAGCGGCTGCAGGATTTTATCAACCTTAAAACCTTTTTTCCCAGCCGCCACGAGTTCAACGATTATCTCGCCTGGGCCGCCTCCCATTTCGACGACCGGTGTGCTTACGGCGAAGAGGTTCTGGAGGTGCTGCCGGAGAAGCGTAATGATGAAGTGATGCTGCTGCGCGTGCTTTCGCTGGATTCCACTGGAACCGTGCGGGAACGGCTGGCTCGCAATCTCATTGTCAGCGTCGGCGGCGTTCCCAGCATACCCGAATGCTTCCAACCGCTGAAAGGCGACAAACGCATATTTCATTCGAACAGTTATCTCCGCGAGATCGAGCGGCACAAGGGCGCGAAAAAAATAGCAGTCGTGGGTGCAGGCCAAAGCGCGTCGGAAATTTTCATGGATCTGCACAACCGCCCGGATGCTCCGCAGATTGACCTGATCATGCGTGCCCGCGCAATCAAACCGTCGGACGACAGCCCCTTTGTAAACGAGATCTTCAATACCGATTTCACCGACTTCGTTTTCAGTCGTTCCGAGCACGACCGGGTTTCTCTCCTGGAGGAGTTCTGGCATACCAATTACGCTGCACCTGACCTGGTTCTGATCGAACAGATCTTCAATGTGTTCTACCAGCAGAGAGTGACCGGCAATACCCGCCACCGCTTCCTGCGGCGTCATGAAGTCGCGAGCGCCAGTACCTTGCCGGAAGGCGGCATTCAATTGTTTCTGCGCGATCTGAATGCGAGGCGGGAATACAGTGCGGTCTACGATGCAGTCGTGCTTGCGACCGGTTACGGACGGGACTATCACAAATCCTTGCTGAAACCCCTTTCATCCTACATGGATGACTTCAGCGTAGACCGCAACTACCGGCTGAAAAGTACGCCCAATTTCCGGCCTGCCATCTTCCTTCAAGGGGCCTGCGAATCAACGCATGGATTGAGCGATACGCTGCTTTCAGTTACAGCGGTTCGCACGGATGAAATAGGGCAGGCGCTAGTAGGCAAGGCTAATGATCCAGTTGCGAAGCAGGCAGAAAAGCCGATGCGCGCAGTGGCCGTCCGTTGAATCTTGAAAACGAAAGTCTATTTCAATCTCATGAATACGAGTTGATAACACCTGCACCCACTTACCATTTTTTAACTATCAGCAATCACAAAAAAATGAAAGCCTCTACAAAAACTATTAAAGGGCATTGCCGTCCACTTATTCCGCTTACACGACCCGCCAAACTTGTAATTGCAGTATTGTACGCACTCCTCAGCCTGTCCGTGGCAGGCTACGTGCATGCACAGGAAACCTTCCCGGAGTCGGCGAAAAAATTTCAAACGAATGTGCCTGCGGCAGAAGATGATGCCGAATCCTCTGCTACAGAGCCTTCCAAACCAGGGGAAAAAGCTTCAAAAGGAAACGCCCCATCGACTCAGGAGAATGCGCAACAGGGGGAAAATCCTGAATCAGCCAAATCTTCCGAAACGGTTCTGCCGACCCTGGTCATCCGGGAAAAAGGAGTCCAGGAGGGATACGGCGTTAAAAACAGCACGACGGCGACCAAGACCAAGACACCGATTACAGAAATACCCCAGTCCATTTCAGTCATCAATCGCAATGAACTGACCATGCGCGGGGTAAATCTCGACTTCACCGAAGCGCTGCGCTATGTGCCGGGGGTCGCAGCTGACGCCTTTGGTTTCAATGGAACCGGCTTCGAATATCTGGTCATGCGCGGCTTTAATGTTCAGACCACTGCCAATTTCCGGGATAGCTTAAGCCAGCAGGGGAGAGGACTTGTTTTCGGCGCTTTTATCACCGATCCCTACTCCCTTGAGCGAGTGGATGTATTGCGCGGCCCTACCTCGGTGACGTTCGGGCGCGGGGATGCCGGAGGCATCGTGAACCGCATTACGAAGCTGCCCACCGCCGCGCCCATTCGGGAGGTCGAGCTTCAGTACGGCAATTTCGACCGCAAGCGGATTGCCGGAGATTTCGGCCTGGCCAATGAAGCCGGAACACTGATGTTCCGGCTTGTCACGACCGCGCTCGATTCGGATACCCAAGTGCGCTTTCCGAATACGGGTGGAGACCGGGCCCAGATCAGGCGCTTCTACATTGCGCCATCACTGACCTGGCGCCCCTCCGACAGGACATCCGTCACGCTTTTCGGCGATATCCTGAACAATCGGAGCGAAGCGTCTGCCTTTTACGTGGCAACCCCAGAGGGCCGCCCCACCAGCACGCTTCTGGGTGACCCCAGCTTTACCCGGTATTCGACCGACCAGGCCTCCTTCAGCTACAAACTCGAGCACCATTTCAATGAAACCTTCACAGCGCGGCAAAACTTCCGTTTCATGCGGCAGAATGGCAGGTTCAGGGACATTAACCCCGCGGGATTTGCCGCAGATGGGCAAACCCTGGATCGCTTTGCGATCGCCACCCGGGAACGGTTGAATCAGACCGTGCTGGATACGCACGTGGAAGCCCGTACCCGGACAGGCCCTCTCAACCATACCGTACTGGCTGGAATCGACTGGAACCGGGTCGAGTCCACCCTCAAATATTTTACAGGCAGCGCTCCCTCCATTGATATTTTCAATCCCGTATATAACCAGCCGGTGCCCACCCCGGATTCTCTGTTCATCGATGGCAACCAAAAGATAGACCAGGTTGGATTTTACGTACAGGATCAAGTCAAATTCAACCAGTGGGTCCTGACTCTGAGCGGCCGTCATGACAGGGTGTCGAGCGTTACCAACGTGGATATTTTCGAACAGCCGCATACCGCGAGCAAGAATGCCGCATACACCGGCAGAGCGGGATTGACCTATCTTTTCTCCAATGGAATTGCGCCTTATTTCAGCTATTCGCAGTCGTTCCTGCCTCAATACGGAATCGATTTTGGTAATAACAGCCCCTTCAAACCTGCGCGCGCTTCCCAGTATGAAGTAGGCATCAAGTATCAGCCTCCGGGCACCAGGAATCTGTTTACGGCGGCATTGTTCGAATTGACCAAAACCAACGTTTTGATTCCTGATCCCCGCACACCGCTTGGCTTGTCGCAAGTAGGCGCGATACGCTCCCGGGGCGCGGAACTGGAAGCAAGAACGGAAATTTACCGGGGAATGAATTTTATCGGCGCGTTCACTTATAACGACGTCAGGGTAACAGAAAGCGCCGAAGGTTTTACAGGTAACATGCCTGTCCGCGTACCCAACCTGACGACCTCGGGCTGGCTCGACTATAACCTCGGTACATTGAATGCTGACTGGTTGAAGGGATTTTTCATCGGAGGCGGCGTACGCTATGTGGGCAGAGTATTCAATGATGAGGCGAATACCAGCACTACGCCTTCCTTTACCCTGTTCGATGCAATGCTGCGATACGATCACGGCCCCTGGCAGTTTCTCATCAATGCCAACAACATATTCGATAATAAATACTATTCAGCCAGTTCTGGCGGAAATTTCTTCCTGGGGACGCGGCGTAGCGTCATAGGGACATTGAAACTGAGGTTCTGATATGTCTGCAGGAAACCTTGCTCTATGATAGCCGAGGCATCGCATGGCGCTTGACCCTGATCTTGCAGCATTTCTCGAACTTGTGGAGGCGGGCATCAGCAATGGAGCCCCTCCCTTGCACGAGCTGCCGCCCGCGAAAGCGCGCAAACAATACGACATATCCACACTGGCTCTGGATAGCCCAGGTATGGAGATCGCGAGCGTCAAGGAAATCGGCATCCCCTGCCGGGATGGAAACGAGATAACGGCACGTCTCTATACGCCCCTGCTGGATGAACCATTGAATGGCCTGGCAGCGCCCGCGCTGCTGTATTTTCATGGCGGCGGATATTGTGTCGGCAGTTTGGATTCCCACGACTCCCTGTGCCGGACACTGGCTGCGCTGGCGCCCTGCTGCGTGCTGAACGTCGACTACCGGTTGGCGCCAGAACATCCGTTCCCCACGGCGGTGCATGACGCTCAGGATGCCTACCAATGGCTTCTTTCGAATGGACCCGCTCATGGTATTGATCCCCGACGGGTAGCCGTGGGAGGCGACAGCGCAGGAGGCACGCTGGCAACCGGTTTGACCATTGCTGCTCGGGAAATGGGCTGGCCGCAACCGGTACTCCAGGCGCTGCTCTACCCGTGCGCAAGCGCCTGGCAGGATACCGATTCGCACCGCCGCCTCGCGAAGGGGTACCTGCTCGAAGCCTCGACGCTGCAATGGATGTTCAACAATTACCTTACCAGCGAAAGGGATCGGACGGATTGGCGTTTTGCGCCGCTCGAGGCATCTGACTTAAGCGGTCTCGCTCCGGCATTTATTGTACTGGCTGAATACGATCCGCTGGTGGATGAAGGAATTGAATACGCCAGCAGGCTCAAAGAGGCCAGCGTGCCTACTCAACTGAAAATTTACGAGGGCATGACGCACGACTTTGCGCGCCTGGGGAATATCGTCAACGACGCAGGCAAGGCGCGTGAAGAAGTGGCGCAGCAATTACAGAGGGCTTTTGCTGCGCCTCGAACCTAGCCAGGATGGCACGCCTCACGCTCCCATCGTGTCATCCATGTTTGCCAATGGCCGTGCTGCCTCTCGTAACGCCTTGAGAGCATCACGCACGAAGGTGTTGCAGCAGTCGTTATGATCAATCTCCATTTGCAACACGGCATTGCGTCCACGGACCCCACCCCACCGATAGAAATGAGATACGCTCGTAGCGGTTGCTGTCCAGCCCCAGTTGGATTGGACAAGGCTCAAGGGTTATAGAGTTTTCGAGGGAATTGCTGTCCTGGAATCCCCGGATCGAAGCGTACTTTCCATTCCGGCAAACAACGCTTCCGCCCGGATGATCGAAAAGTGATCGGTATCGATTTCGTTCCCGGACAATTCCGCCTGGCCAGTCTGCCTTGAAAGAGCCAGCCGGTCGGACAAGGGGCGGGTCGCAATCCACCAGCAGACAGGCGTAACATCCAATTCGCTCAACCCCGACGCCTGAGCCGCAAGCGCTTTCAAGTGCCGCGCAACGCCGAAGATGCGGGCAAGTTCGCTTGCTCCCAGATCCGCATACCCGCCGCGCTTCCCTTCCATAGACGCAGGCGAAGCTGCATCTTTCGAAGCCTGGATGGCGAAAATCAATTCATCCAGCAAACCTGCCAAAGCCTCTTCCGGGGGCTGCTCCGAGGATTGCAGACGACTCTTTTGATTTCCATCAGCGATAATTCCATCCACGCCGTCAATTTTCGCTCCGGGCAGCACCACGGAAACAAAATCGGAAAAATCCTGCCGCCAGTCGTCGGCCTCGGGTTCGCTCATCGCGGGGATGAAGGAATCGATAAGGCCGAGAAATGCGACCTCCTGCCCCTCCGCCTCCAGCAAGGCAGCCATCATGACTGCAAGAGTGCCGCCAAGGGACCAGCCTGACAGATGGTAGGGCCCCTCCGGCTGTATCCTGCGAATGATCTGAACATAATCCGCCGCCATCTGCGCGAGAGAAGTATCACGATATTCGGGATCAGAGAGCATGCGGCAGGGTATTCCATAGACTGTTCGTTTGCCCTGTAGATAGCGCGCCAGCGGCTGGTAATCGAACACGGTTCCCAATCCGGCATGAATGCAGAATAATGGCTCCGGTTTCGCTTTTTCGTCGCGCTGGTTTAACAGCAGCAGTGACTGTATCTGGCCGGAGGCTTCGACCTCCAGGCCGAGTAAACCGGTAATGGTCGGACGTTGCATCAGATCCCGCAGCTTGAAATCAAATTTTGCTCCGGGCAGGTTACGCATTCGAGCCATGACTTTGAGGCTGGAGAGCGAATCCCCCCCGAGGGCGAAGAAGTTGTCGGTTTCGCCTACCCGTTCCACGCCTAGCACCTCCTGCCAGATCTGGGCCACAAGCCTGGCTTCCGGGGTAGAGGGTGCTCGATAAGTGTCGGCAGCAACAGCATCCGGCTCCGGCAGTGCACCGCGGTCGAGCTTGCCGCTCGGCAGCCGGGGCAGTTGGTCCAGGATGACGATATGCGCGGGCACCATGTATTCGGGCAGCCGCCTGGCAAGTTGCTGCTTCAGCGTGCTTTCCAGCTCCGCGCCCCCCTTCCGGGCTCGCGCAGTCGTTCCCGTCGTCGCCATCGTCCCCGCCATCTCATTCCCCGCGACATAAGCGGCGAGCTGCGGGCTTCCCGTCACTTCCCGAACAACGACTGCAACGTCGGTCAGTCCGGTGAGCTCACGTATGCTTGCCTCGATTTCGCCCAACTCGATCCGGAACCCGCGAATCTTCACCTGATAGTCAGCACGGCCAATATATTCGATATTGCCGTCATCCAGCCAGCGCACCAGATCACCCGTGCGATAGAGCCGCCCGCCCTTTCCGTCAAATGGATCGGCTACAAAGCGCTCCGCTGTCAGGCCCGCTCGTCCCAGGTACCCGCGGGCAAGGCCATAGCCGCCGATGTACAATTCCCCAATCATGCCCACAGGTACCGGCTGCATATCGACATCGAGCACGTATGCGGTACGTTCTCCCACGGGTCTGCCGATAGGCGCGTAGGCGCAATCGAAACTGTTGCCCGCTTCCGTCTTCCAGATCAATGGCGTAACCACCGTCTCGGTGGGTCCATAACCATTGATCAGAATGCGCGGCCGCAAGGTCTTTCGCACCAGGTCGTAGGAAGCCTTGGGCATGGCTTCTCCCCCGAAGACATAAAGCTCCACCGGCGGCGGATCGCTGCGTGGGGCCGCCCATTCGGCAACCTGTCCCAGGTAAGCGGGCGGAAATGCCGCATTGGTAATGCCATAGCTGTGCAAAGCGTCGTATGTCTGCTCCGCTGTCCACAATTCCTGGTCGCGCACTGCCAGGCCGGCACCGACCGTCAGTGCGGTCAGCCAGCGCTCATGTGCGCCATCGAACGAGAATGACATGAAGAGCAGTTCACATGAATTTGGCGTCATCCCGTAAATCCCGGCAGTCGCCCGGCAGTGCATGCTCAGGGGACCGTGCGCGACCGCCACTCCCTTGGGGAGCCCGGTCGAGCCCGAGGTGTAGATAATGTATGCCAGGTTATGCTCATGGAGGGGAATGTCGGGGTCGGAGCCAGATTCTGCCATGAGATCCAGTGAATCCAGCAACAGCACCTGCACCCCAAAGCCGCCGCCGAGCCTGGCAAGCAGCTTTTCTTCCGTCAAGAGGAGCGACATGCCGCTGTCCTTCACCATGAAGGAAATGCGCTCTACCGGATATTCAGGATCGAGTGGCACGTAGGTACCGCCGGCCTTGAGCACGGCCAGCAGCGTGACAATGACTTCGAGCGAGCGTTCCATTGCCACGCCTACTCTCACTTCCGGTCCCACACCCATGCGGGCGAGATGATGCGCCAGCCGGTTTGCCCGCTCATTCAGTTCCGCATAGGATAGCTCCTGCTCATCCATGAGCAGTGCAATCGCTTCAGGTTGTCGTTCCGCGTTCTGCTCGATCAGGTCGTGTACAAACCGATGCGAAAGCCGCGACGGCAAGGTTTCCAGATGTGCATCGGATCCGAGGGAAAGGAGGTGGCCGATCTCTTTTTTTTCCATCCATCCCAGGTCTCCCACACGCCACTCCGGATGAGTCATCATCTCCCTCATCAGGAATTCCATCTGGCTACGGAGACTGAGCACGAATGCTTCCGTAAAGTCCCGCCGCCCGTAGCAGTACTCGATCTCCAGTATGTCGCCAACCACGACCTGCAAATCCATTGCGTACCCAGTCAACCCTTTGCCCTCTATTTCACCGAAACGGAGGCCATAAAGTTCATTGCTGCGCAGCGCCTCGTCTATCGGGTAATTCTCGAATACGACAATGCTGTCGAATAAAGGCTGTCCCGGTGAACCGGCCCAGCGCTGAATTTCGGCGAGGGACGCATGCTCATGCTCGCGCAATCTTGCATTCGTTTTCTGCAGCAGGCCGAGATACTCTGCGACCGTCAGCTCACTTCGGCGCTCGATCGGAACCGGAATGGTATTGATGAACATCCCCACGATTTCGTCCGATTTGAGGAGACTGTGCGGACGCCCCGCTACCGTCGCACCGAACACAACGGTATCCTTGCCGGTATAGCGCTGCAAAAGCAGAGCCCATGCGGCCTGCACGAAGGTGTTGAGCGTTATCTGCTGCCGTTGCGCGAATGCTTTCAATCGACGCGTTTCCTCCTGATCCAGCAGAGTATAAATCTGGGCAAATCCTGTACGGTCTTCCGGTCCCTCCGTTCCCTGTGCCCTGCCTGCCGTTTTCGGCAGCAAAGTCGGCCCCTCGACTGCCTGAAGCGCAGCCTGCCAGAAGTGCCGGGTCGCCTGCACATCCTGCTGCGCGAGCCATCGTATGTAATGACTGTAGTCTGGCCCCACGTCGTGAAGCATCTGTCCGTCATAGCAGCGCAGCCATTCGCTGATAAGCAGGGACTCAGCCCAGCCATCGAGCAGTATGTGATGGCGGGTCCATATCAGCTGATAGCGATTTTCAGCCAGGCGTATGAGAGCCAGTCGCACCAGGGGGGGCGCAAGAAAATCGAATTCCCGTTTCAACTCTTCTTCCGCATAAGCGGTAACGCGGGAAGCCATCCTGTCCAGCCCACGCCAGTCGAGATGAGTCACAGGTACCTCGACCTTTCTGAATACAATTTGCAGCGGACGCGCGAGACCCGCTTGCCACAGGAAACCGGCGCGCAATATCGGATGACGGATCACCATCTCCCGCCAGGCCTGTGCGAACCGCTCCGGGTCCAGACCTTCCACTTCAACGCTGAGCTGGTTTACGTAAAGCCCCGTCCCGTCCCCTGCCGTTTCCAGGGTATGGAACAGCATGCCTTCCTGTGTCGGTGACAAAGGATAAGCATCTTCAATTTCATCCTCTCCCAAGGCAAGACCCGCAATCGTTCCAGCATTCAAATAGTCGCGCAGGCAGCCCCGCTGCGGCTTGGGCGCGGTTGCCGCCGGTTCCTGCATCGTCTCGGCCACTTCCGCCAGTGACGCGATGGTTTGCCGCTCGAATAATTGGCGTGGCGTCAGCTTCCAGCCCGCGCGGCGCACCCGGGTGACAATCTGAAGACTGAGTATGGAATCTCCTCCCAGCTCAAAGAAGTTGTCATGCCGTCCCACCTGCCCCACACCCAGCACCTGCGCCCAGATCCCCGCCAGCACTTCTTCCGCTTCCCCCTGCGGCGCTTCATAATGCTCTGCATTGATGAATTCCGGCTCAGGCAAGGCCTTGCG
>JAFKJB010000023.1 GCA_017306155.1 Nitrosospira multiformis | reverse complement strand
TGAGAAATTAAAAGCTGTTGAGGAAACGCGCTCATCTGGCATGAGTGTCTCGTATGTTGCGCGAAAGTATGGTATTGCTCCAAGCTTGTTATTCCGCTGGAGAAAGCTCATGTCTGAGGGAGGCAAGGAAGCCATACGGTGTGATGAGGTGGTAGTGTCTGCGGCTGAGGTGCGCGAGTTGAAGAAGCGAATTCGGGAGCTTGAGCGCGTGCTGGGCAAGAAGACCCTGGAGAACGAGATTCTCACGGAAGCGGTGAAGCTTGCCCATGAAAAAAAACTGATCTCGCGCATGCCCTTGCTGCCACAGGACGATTTGCCATGAAAGCGATTGCAGATACGATGGGTGTTGCGCGCTCCCATCTTATGGAGCGGATGAAGCCGTATGTCTATGTCAACAATCGGCCCGATGCAAAAACAGTCATGTCACAGCTTGACCAATGGTTCGAGGATTACAATGAATACCATCCTCACAAGGGGCTCAAGATGAAGTTGCCACGGCAATTCATCCGCAGCCAATTACTAACCGCATCCTGTCCGCTTTAATAGGGGCAACTCCAAAAAGTAAACATTATTTATCTGGGCAACTGAACCGACAGCGGTTTTACGCCGTAAAGGAAAGTATCTTAGAAGATAATCAGGTGGGAATCTTAGGCTCTTTGCCATGCGATTTGAGGCTGTAGTGAGTTATTCAGACAGTCCAGAGAGGAGTGAAAGAGTATAATGGCTTAACTATATGAAATCTCTGGTCAATATTTTACCAAAAATGATGCTGGCTTAGGTTAGCTATTAAGCGTCCGAACGAAACAACTACTTATGGCTGGCAAACCGAATATCGACGCGCTTTTCTTCCTGGGTCGTCGAGTAGAGCGTCTTTTTTTGGGTGGAATTTTGCTTGTTGTTCTGTGCTTCGTCGAAGCCTACTTAACGACAGCGAATAAACAGTTTCTTGAAGACCATTCTGTAAGTACGATCGCCGGTCTTTTAAAACGGCTAGAATCAGAAGAATCCCGCTTGGCCGACTTGTTTCAAGCCAAATCAGAGTTAAATACTTCTCCCGTCCCAAATAATGCGAAAACTAGGCAGAAGGAAATAACTGTAGACCAAACTCGCAAATTGCTTGGTTTGCCTCCGCGACCATTCCCGAATTCACCTGAGGTATCTCCGAAAATCACCACATACAAGGAAGCTTTAGAACAGATAGTTAACGAGCTTGGAGAAAAACACTTGGCTCACCGATTAGATTTTGCAAGGTATGTCGATTCGACCAAACAACCAAACGAACTGATCTTGTCTCTCAGGCAACAATTAAAGACCCTTGAAGATGCCCCGACGACCGTATGGGGAATTCAAACGCCACGTATACTGCAGGTGCAATATGCTGGATTAGATTACAAATTTCCCTTCGGGTTTTTGTCTAGCGCAGTAGCAATTGCTCTAGCACCCCTGATTGTAGGATGGCTTGGAGCCTTGTATATGACTCGCCAACGCGAGTTAGTCATGATCGCTAACCTAGAGGACTATAAGCTGGCATTTCCACATGTATTAAATGCTCTACCAGTGAATTTTAAGATTCACAGAGAACTACAGTTGATCAAATCAAGGAAAGATGAAATTAAAAATTCTAAAATCAATAGAACGATCCATAAAATTTGTAGAACTTTCGTGATCTTGTTATTTACGTTACCCCTGCTGCTAGGTTTTATATACTCCCTAGTTCAATTATGGGAAGAAGAATCGAGTTTAGTCTCATCCTTATTTTATGTCGCTGGCTTGATGGTTTTTGTGATGACTCTTCAAGCAATTTATTTAGTTCTTCAAGAATGGATTGTTTTATCCAAAAAGCAGTTTTATGAATAGCGCGAAGCTACCTGTGCTAAATCCTCTTGAAGGGTGTAACTTTTAAGTTTCGATTTTTCTAGAAATTGTTCAAATTCAGCTTAGTCGCCGTTTTGTTATGGGCTATTTCCTTCTCAGCCTATTCAAGCAAGGGTCAGACGTTCACATCCATAGGGGGAGTCAACTGCCAAACTTGGACAAATGATCGAAATAAGGCAGTAAAGAGGGAGACCGTCAGTGATGTTCTATTGGATATGCACGGAAAAGCTTGGGTGCTCGGCTTCCTTACAGCACTGAACTTAACTTCAAGTGGAAAGAAAGATGTCCTTGCGGTCGTTGATGCTGACACCATTTACACTTGGATCGACAGATATTGCGTAGAAAACCCTAAAAGCGATACGCCGGATGCCGCAGTTGAGCTTTTTTTAAAACTGAGGAAAATTGCCAAATAATCTTCTAGCTGAACCAAATTCCCGGTGGCACTAAAATAGGTGAGGCGGATAATTGAATCGCCCCTGAATCTGTAGACACTCCGAAGCCTTAAACTAAGGCATGAAGGAGGAGTTATGAGCAGCAAGCGTTATCCGGAAGAATTCAAGATCGAGACGGTGAAGCAAATCACCGAGAGGGGCCATCCGGTGGCGGAGGTGGCTAGCAGGATTGGTGTTTCCCAGCATAGTTTGTATGCATGGCTCAAACGTTACAGTTTGCCCGAGAGTGAAGGCAGCGAACGTTGCGGCCAGGCAGAAGAAATTCGTCGTCTGAAAGCGGAACTGAAGCGTGTCAGCGAGGAGCGCGACATCCTAAAAAAGGCCACAGCGTACTTTGCCAAGGAGTCTCGGTAAGGTACATATTCATCCAGATACACGAAACCTCGTTTCCCGTTCGAAGGCTCTGCCAGATGATGAGAGTTCATCCCAGTGGCTACTACGCTTGGAAGTCCAAGCCTGCCTCATCACGTCAGAAGGATAATCAGCGCTTGTTGGGACTGATCAAGCAATCCTGGCTGGAAAGCGGCGGTGTCTATGGTTATCGCAAGATAGTTCACGACCTGCGTGATCTTGGCGAATCCTGCGGCAAGCACCGCGTTTATCGCCTCATGAAGCAGGAGGGATTACGGGCTCAAGTAGGGTACCGGCCCAAAGCCAGACATTATGGCAAACCGTCTGTCGTTGCCAACAACCGGCTAGAGCAGAACTTTGATGTCGAGGCACCCAATGAGGTTTGGGTCACGGATATCACTTATAGTACGCCCAGCCAACGTAGCCCGCATGCATGGGGTGAAGCTGCTTGAGCATGTGTGGAATGCAGCGCTCGGGGAAGTTGCAGTAACGAGCCTGCCCTTTCTCTGCTGCGAGAGGAAGTGAGCCGAAGCGGCGGTGACTTGCCGGCACTGGCAAGGTGACGAAGTCCGTGGGAAACGGGGCTTGCGGCGAAGCGGTTACGCCAAGATGAGCCTCCAGGCTGAGCATGGGACGGTTGAGGAACACGAACCTGTTTGAACGCATCTGAGAGTTGAAATGTCACCCCTGCCTACACCGCTTAATAGGCAGGACGTGGACTGACGCCGGACACACACGTATGGTCTGGCGGCACGAATGCTGTCTGGACATGTAGGCCGGGCAGCAGGGAACCATGGAAGCGCGCAGCTAGACCGTGGTGTTTGCGACGACTTGCGGAAAGCAAGGATAAAGACTGCGACAGGCAGCCTCGCCCATGCGTTGAGTCCAGCATGTGAACTGGGGAAGGCTTGCACAGATGCCAAGGGAGTGAGTCCCCGATGATGTGCAAGCTGACGGAGCCTCCGTAGTAGTCCGAGGCCGGGAAAGCCGGCCACATGGCGAAGGGAGGCAGTTGAAGTGGTTTGCTGGGTTGATTAACTGACCACAGTGAGGTGAAGACCTTTGATAATCAGTGAAATGCAAAGCAAACTGGCGATATGGTCGACGGAGAACAAAGAGCGCAGGTTCGATCGACTCCTGAGACTGATTGCCGGCAGGGACTGGCTGAGCGAAGCGGCTCGCATTACGCTGGCCTCCAGCGGAGCCCGCACGCCGGGGGTGGATGGTGTTGACAAGCGCATACTGGAAGCGAATCTCCAGCATGAACTGGCCACGATACGCGAAGAGTTGCTGGCGGGCTCCTATAGTCCGCTGCCTGCGCGACGCGTGTACATACCGAAAGCAAACGGCAAGCTCAGACCACTTGGCATCCCGAGTCTGCGGGATCGGATCGTGCAGCGGGCAATGCTGATGGCGATGGAGCCGGTCTGGGAGAGTGATTTCCATCCGGCTTCGTACGGCTTCAGACCTGCCCGTAGCGTGCACCACGCAATTCGCACGGTGAAGCTTCAACTACAGGACGGCGATGAGCGCAGTACTGCCGGACGCTGGGTTATCGAGGGTGATCTCGCCAGCTACTTCGACACGGTTCATCATCGTCTGCTAATGAAGGGAATCCGCAAGCGGATCGCCGACCAGCGCTTCCTTGCCCTGCTCTGGAGGTTCATCAAGGCAGGGTGTGTAGATCGCGATCTGTTTCGTGCAGCCAGCGAAGGCGTTCCTCAAGGCGGCGTCATCTCGCCGCTGCTATCCAACATCATGCTGCACGAATTTGATGCGTGGATGGAGAAGAACTACCTGAGCAGGAAAGTGCGGAAGGATCGGTGGGCGTGGAACTTCGCAATTCTCAAGCAGCGTCCCATTACTGTGCGAGAAAGCCGGCAGTGGAAACCAGCTATCTCCTACTGTCGGTATGCAGATGACTTTGTGATCGTGGTCAAGGGTACTCGGGCACATGCCGAAGCAGTACGTGAGGGGTGCAGAGAATTCCTTGAAGGCGAGTTGAAGCTCACGCTGAATATGGAGAAGACCCATATAACGCATGTGAACGACGGCTTCGCCTTTCTTGGTCACCGTGTTATCCGCAAGCGTGGACCACGCGGCCGCATGCGGCCTGTGACGACCATTCCGTGGGAGAAGTATCGGGGCTTCGCCGGGCGGTTGGTCAAACAACTGTCAGGTAATTACAGCATGAACCGGATGGATCTGGTGGAAAGCCTGAATCGGCAACTTGCCGGCTGGGCCGCCTTCTATCAATATACCGACTACACGGCGACCCTGTTTGGCAGGCTGGACCGTACCGTTTTCTGGAAACTCGGATACTGGCTCGCGCGCAAGTACCGGCGCGGCTTCAGGTCGCTGATGCGCGACCATATCCGGGCACCGGAGCCGGGGCAGGCCAGAACATGGGTACTTCAAGGCCAGAATAGTCGAGGTTGGTATGGGACGGTGGCGCTTCGGCGTCTCGTAACCAGCCGCAAGGGCCGCTTTACATGGCGCTCGCCTTCGGAAAATCCGTACATCATGCGTAGCGAGACACGCCGCACCATCAAGTCGCGCTATGCCGATGTCGCCTTCGCTATGAGCAACGCTTGAACGGAGAGCCGGATGCGCTGAGAGGTGCATGTCCGGTTCGGGGAGGAGAGGCAGGGAGATAGTTCGACTACGCCCTGTCTCTTACTCCACTTCCAACGCGCGAAGGCTGGCTGTATCTAGCGGTCGTCCTCGACTTGTTCTCGCGTCAGGTGGTCGGTTGGTCCATGCGTTCCCGGATCGATAGCGAACTGGCAATCAACGCCTTGGCTTCCGGCCGTGTCACGGCGGCAACCGAAGACTCCGTTGATCGTTCATTCTGACCAGGGGAGCCAATATGGCAGCCATGATTGGCAGCATGAGCCGCCGGGGAAATTGCTACGACAATGCAGTGGCCGAGAGTTTCTTCCAACTGCTAAAACGGGAGCGAATCCGCCGCAAAATCTATCTCGACCGGGAAGAAGCCCGGCGTGATGTCTTTAACTACATCGAAATGTTCTACAACTCGAAACGACGTCATGGTTATGCGAACAGTGTTTCTCCGGTAGAGTTCGAAAACCAGTATTTCAACCGGCTGCAGAGTGTCTACTAAAACCGGGGCAATTCACGAGAAGAGTGAGGCCTATCAAATAAATCTTTCTCTTCCCGACAAGATTACATTCTATGAACTGACTGTCGTCTCAAAGAATCCAGGCAATGTATGGTGGGATGTGATAATCGGCATGGATATAATTTCAACCGGCGAGTTATCAATAAAAAATGTTAACTCTAATACTGAATGGTCATTCAGTTATGCGCCTCAACAAAAGGTAGATGCAGCCTCAATGCGTCCAGCTAGGGGAGGGGGAGTGCAAATCTCTACCTCTTGAGGCTCTAGAGCGCGCTCGGAGGGTCCCGTTCATAAATCGTTACAATTTGGGCTATTTTTATGGCTAAGAAATCATCTGCAAGTCTTTCCATTGTTCCCCCTCACGTTGCCACGCTCCTATCCCCGCCTACAACCCTAACTGCCAGACAGAAAGAATTATGGAAGGAGATCGTACTGTCAAAACCTGCAGCCTGGTTTGATCGAGCAAATGCCCCACTGCTTTGCGGATACGTGAAATCGATCGCCTCGCATGAATTCTTAACTTCGCAGGCCGATTCGCTCGAGGCAGAGCTGGTTGATGGAGATGGAGATTTAAAGACCCTCAACAGGCTTCATGGAATGATCGAGCGCCAGGCGCGCTTGATTCAGACCTTTGCCACGAAACTGAGACTTACCCAGCAATCCCGCTATACCGCGGCGACTGCTGCTGTAATGGCCAACAAGGCATCTGGAGCCAGGCCATGGGATGAGGGCAAATAAGGTTACAGTAAAGCTTCTCCTCTAGCATGAAGCCTTACCTGTCGAAGAGTTTGACAGGCGACACGGATAGGTCAGAGGTTCTCTCATCTTTACTCTTTTTATTCAATCACAAAAATAACTGGCACATTTTTTGCTGGCATTTCTGTCAAATAACAGTTGACTAAAGATGTATTAACCTATAAGTTAAGTTCCCCTTTGTGATTCTATTCCCGCTTCGTGATGAACAAGATGCTAGGAAGCCTATATGGCAATTCTTTGCTATTGGTAGGAATAATGATCAGTGTGAGTTGTTGGAATTTTTAAGCAGCTTCCCAGAGAAAACACAGGAACATAAAGCTGCCTCAGCGCTAATAGCAGTAATTAAGCGTTTACAGTACGAAATCAGCGGCCCGATGGCGTTGAAAGGGACACCCTATTGTCACGAAGCTATTAGTGGGCAACAGGTATATGAGTTCAGGAAAATGTCTCTTCGTCTTTACTGGTTCTACGGCGTGGGTGAGAAAATAATCATCTGTGCGTATGGAATCGAGAAAAGGCATCCGAAAACAAGCAAGGAAGATAGAAAACGGTTAATTGAATTACGGAATATGTACTTAGCAGATGTTCAAGCGGGGTGTATCCAGACGTCTGACAGGAGGAAGTTGCCATGAAAAGTTTTACTGATGTTGTAAGGCAAGCGGAGCAGCAAGATGATTATTTGATTGAAGCCGCAAAGCTAAGTTTTGTAATAGAACTTAACCGATTGTTGCAAAAACGTGAAATGAAATTCGCTGATCTGGCGAGAAGCATCAATCGCAGTCCAGCCTATATAAGTAAAATAATGGCCGGAGACACTAACCTCACTATCGAAACTATGGTGAAGCTTGTGCATGCTGTAGGTGGAGATCTCAATATTTCTATTGAGACGAACGAAAGGAAAAAAGAAAATTATAAAACCAAAAAATATGAGAGTTCATTTACTGTCAGCAAGCAGTCAGCTCAAGAGGGGCATATAGGAGATTATTTCAAAGCTTTCCCTGTTAATGGCGGAGCAAAAGATGAAGTTGAGCTCATTGCAGCTTAAACAATACTTCTTTACACGAATAGAAGTTAGAGAGAGACCAGATAACGGCGTCGATCACTCTCTTTCAGCCGAATTTGATACTAACTCTTTTGACTTCGTCGGGGTTACCATTGGCACTAATCTTGAAGTGGGGGAAGTGCGGGAACAACAAGATGATCCACGGGACTTCGTCATAAGGCTTGGAATCAAAATAGAAAATAAAAAGGGAAAACCTGCACCATATGACATTTGCGTCGAAGCTATTGGAAATTTCACAGTTTCGGAGGACGTTCCAATTGACCGCCGGCGGGATCTCGTTGTCTTTAATGGGTGCTCCATCTTATATAGTGCTATGCGAGAGATTGTATTGATCATGACTTCTCGCTGCGCGAAAGGAGGAGTTGTTTTGCCAACAGTAAATTTTGTAGAGCATATAAAGCAAAATAAAAATATTATAAATAATACATCAACTCCATCCCCCACTTAGCCAATGGATTCTGGAAGCCCATCTAATGGACAGGCTTTTTTATTCAATTAAGCAACCCGCTTCGGCGGGTTTTCTTTTTTTTGCAGAGATGAAGACTCTACCAGAAGCCCTACAATCGATTTAAAAGTGCTGTTAGGTACTCGTGCTGCCTGAAGGAAAAATATCGCAGCCTTGAGCCTTATAGGGGCTATGGTGGTTACAAATTGGTTACATTTTTTAAAAATAAAAGGGTCACAGTTTAATTTACTGTAACCCCTTGTTTATTGGCGCCCTGAACACGAATCGAACGTGTGACCTACCCCTTAGGAGGGGGTCGCTCTATCCACTGAGCTACCAGGGCGGTAACCGCGCATTTTACGCTAATATTCGGGTATGGAAAAACCCGACCAGATAGTACCTCCCCAGCAACCTGTTCCCCGGAAAAAACTGCCCCGCACTGTGATCGTTCTCGGGCTGGTGAGTTTCTTCAACGATTTTGCTTCGGATATCGTCGTTCCGCTCATTCCGATCCTGCTGGCGACGGTGCTGGCGGCAGGACCGATAGCACTCGGATTGATCGAGGGTGTTGCGGATGCGGTGGCGAGCCTGCTCAAGCTGTGGGCGGGACGGCACTCGGATATCATGAGTGGACGGCGCAAGGGGCTTGCGGTAGCAGGATATACGCTTTCGAACATTGCCCGTCCAATGCTTGGGCTGGCGGGCTCCTGGCCCGTGATTCTGGTATTGCGCAGCATCGACCGGGTAGGCAAGGGTTTGCGCAGCGCGCCGCGTGATGCGCTGGTCGCGGATGCGACGCCACCGGGAATGCATGGCTACGCCTTCGGCTACCATCGCGCGATGGACAACGGCGGCGCCGTTGCGGGCAGCCTGATGGCTGCGGCAGTGCTGACATGGTCCGGCTTGAGCCTCACGGAAGTAATCCTCTGGTCCGCGGTTCCGGGCGTCATCGCCGTGCTGCTGCTCGGAGCGGGGGTGAAGGAGGTTAAGGAAGAAAAGGAAGAAAAGCAGGATAAGGAGGATGCGGCCGGTCATCGTTCGGCTCCTCCTGCGCTTCCACCTTTGCGCTGGTCGCTCTTATCCCTCCCCATGCGGCGCTATCTTCTGGTATTGATGCTGTTTACGTTTGCCCGCGCGTCGGAAACCTTCATCCTGCTGCTGGGACATGAGTTAGGGGTTGGAACCGTGGAGTTACTGCTGTTGTGGTCGGCATTGAGTCTCTGCAAGGCCGCGACCTCCATCTGGGGCGGGCACCTGGCGGACAGTCTGGGGCGGGGGACATTGATGCTGATAGGCTGGTCCACGTTTTCGCTCTCGTTCCTGATGCTGGGCCAGGTAACGGGGAGCAGCGGATTATGGGCGGTAAGCATTTTTTACGGTTTATGCGCCGGCATGAGCGAGGGAGCGGAGCGCGCCATCATCAGCGATTACGCGCTGCCGCGGGAACGGGGAACAGCTTTTGGCTGGTATCACCTGATGGTGGGACTCGCGGCGATTCCCGCGGGGCTGTTGTTCGGTTCTCTCTGGCAGTTTCAGAGTGCCGCCACGGCGTTCTTTTTCGCGGGAGGACTGGCGGCGGTAGCAGCGGTGCTGTTGCGGATGTGGGCGTTGCTGGCAAGAAATTGAATGCGGGCTGAAGGGTGAGCTTCGAAGAAGCCCTCAAGACCTCGAACAGGTCAGGCCATAAGTCTCACCAGCAGGCTGCGCTTTGCTCTACTCGCTATACGTTGCTATACGTTTATTTGCTTTTCGAATAGAAGTTGTGCTGTCCTGCGCACAGTTCGATTCCTTCGAAAAGCCCTACTATGCATCCATTCGACCTTCGACAAGCATGTCCTGAGCACAGTTCGTCCCTTTGACGGCTTGTCCTGAGCCGTTCGCTCCCGCTCCCTTCGACAGTTTCAGGGCGAATGGGGGGCGAAGAATTCAGATTCAAGGGTGAACGGCAGGGAAAAGTTCTTGTGAATCGGGATAATGCTCAAGACCTGCAGGAAGATGAGGTAAGTACAATGCAAAGGGTGAGCGCAGTCCTGCTTACCCTTCTATAATCAATCTATTCACAGAACCTTGCCTATTCACATTTACATGCAGACAGGACTTACAGTTTCTCCATGGGCTGACACCGCCAGTCCGGCGGCCAAAACGTTACGCGCTGCGTTGATGTCGCGGTCGTGGACGCTGCCGCATTCAGAACACGTCCACTCGCGCGCTTTCAAAGGCATGGCCTTTGCGGTATGTCCGCAGTCCGCACATCGCTTGCTGCTTGGATACCAGCGGTCAATACCAATCAGTTCCCGGCCATGCCAACTGGCCTTATACTCAAGTTGCCGCACGAACTCAGACCAGCCTGCATCGCTGATTGACTTCGATAGGCAGCGGCTCTTCTGCATGTTGCTGACATCGAGACTTTCAATGGCGATCACTTGGTTTTCGTTTATCAGCCGTGTCGAAAGTTTGTGCAGGAAATCCCTACGCGAATCTGCAATCCTGGCGTGCAACCGGGCTACTTTCAACCTGGCCTTGCGCCGGTTTGCGGAGCCTTTCTGTTTTTTCGCCAGCCTGCGTTGCAGCTTTGCCAGTCTGCTTTCATTCCTGCGGAATGTGTTGGGCGAAGCAACCTTTTCTCCGGTCGAGAGGATGGCAAAGTGAGTCAGGCCGAGGTCAATGCCAACCTTTCCGATTGCTTTGTTCTTGGCAGTGACTTGATCCGTGCAAAGCATGGACACGAAATAGCGATTGGCCGTGTCCTTGCTGACTGTGACGGTGGAAACGACAATCGCTTTCGGGAGGGTGCGCGAGAAGCGGATATTCAGAGATTTGTCCATCTTCGCCAGCTTCAGTGCTTTGCCGTCCCATTTGAACGCGCTGGTCGTGTACTCAGCCGCCTGAGCGCCGTTCTTGTGCTTGAATGCCGGGTATCCTGCGCGCCTGGCAAAGAAGTTGGAAAAAGCGGTTTGCAAATGCCGCAGGGATTGCTGTACCGGGACGCTGGAAACCTCATTCAACCAGGCATGCTCAGGAGTTTTCTTGAGCGCCGTGAGCATCGCGGAAGTCTGGTTGTAGTTAACCTTCTCCATTTGCTGAAACCATGCGTCAGTGCGCTGGCGAAGCATGTGGTTGTAGGCGAAACGCGCGCAGCCGAACGTTCTACCAAGAACTTCCGCTTGCTGCGGCGTCGGGTAAAACCGGAATTTGTAGGCGCGTTTAACTTCCATTCAGGCATTTTACAAGAAATACCTAAATCTTGTAACAATTACGCAATTCCTCCCGTGACTGAAGTCGCAGGTTTCCTTGTGAGGATTCTATGAAAACAGGAAAAATAATTACGGCGCTCATGGCGCTGGCCTTGGTTTTTTTGAATCATGTGGCAAATGCAGAGCCACCTCCTGCACTGAAAATGGGGCAACCGGCGCCGGATTTCAGTCTGCCCGACCAGGATGGGGCAACCCGCACCCTGGAGGATTTTCGAGGAAAGTGGCTGGTCCTGTATTTCTATGTGAAGGATGACGCCCCCGAAAGCGCGGAGCAGGCGCGCGGATTTCGCGATTATATCCCTGAGCTGGCGGCCCTGAGAGCCCAGATAGTGGGGGTGAGCGTGGATGACTCCACCAGCCATGCTCATTTCGCGAGGAAGTACGCTCTTTCGTTCCCGCTCCTTGCGGATACCACGGGTGAGACAGCGGCGCGCTACCATTCTCTGGGGGGCGATGGCAGGCCAGGTAACTTAGCCAAACGCAATACTTTTCTGATCGATCCCCAGGGCAGGATCGCGAAAATCTATTTATCCGTAAGCTCTTCACGCAATCCCATCGAGGTGATCGAGGATTTGAAAAGGGTGAATGGTTTCTGAATTTTGAATTTCCAGCCTGGAAATTTGATGGAAATTCATGGCCTGCCGATTGCGAGAAAGACGTGAAGGCGAGGTTTGCTCCTTCGCTCAAACCTGGAGTGCTGGTTTTCCCTGCCTCGCGCGCAAATTGCATCGTATGCATCGTGGATTCGCTTGAGCGGAATATCTGTTTTCCTCTTTCCTGAGGGTTTGTCAGCCGGCAATCCCGATATAAAGGAATTTATCATGGCACAATTTACTGAAGAGCAATTGGCGCAGTTGAAGGAAGTTCTGCAGCAGCGCTATCTGCAACTGCGGGAAGAGGTCCGGGATGAGCTGGAGAGTTCTGGCAACCAGCACTATGCCGATCTGGCAGGCAGTGTCGCTGATCCGGGTGATGCCTCGGTAGCGGATATGCTGGTGGACGTGGAGGCCAACCTCGTGGATCGCCAGGTGAACGAGATGCGGGAGGTGGAAGCGGCGCTAAAACGCCTGGCGGACCTGGATTACGGCGATTGTATCGACTGTGGCGGCGAAATAGGGTTCGAGCGGCTCCTGGCTTATCCCACTGCGCAACGTTGTATACGCTGCCAGGAAGTGCATGAGAAGACTTACAGGCACGAGAACAAGCCTACCCTTTAAGCAAGTTAAGCAAGTCGCTTTAAGCAGCCTCCCTGCATATTTCACGGGGTTGCCGGCTGGCTGCCCGAGGGCGTCCTGAGCAGCACGAGCACAGCGCCGCTGCCGCCCGCCGCCGGACTTGCCTGGCAGAAAGCCAGAACATCCTCCCGTTGCGAGAGCCAGCCGCCAATCCGGGTTTTCAGGACGGGCTCCCGATTCTGCGATCCGAACCCCTTGCCGTGTATCACCCGCAGGCAGCGCTTGCCGCTTTCGCCGCTCGCATCCATGAACGCCGCCAGCGCAAGCCTTGCTTCTTCCCGCGTAAATCCGTGCAGGTCGAGTTGCGCCTCTATTTTCCAATAGCCTCGCCGTAGCCGGCGCAAGGTCTGGCGCGAGACGCCGGGACGCAAAAAAGCCCATTCATCACCTGGCTCCATCGGACGGACATCGTCCGACAGCGCGTCATGGACAGCAGGTCGTGCCGGTTGAAACTGAAGGGGCATGGGCGGCGGATGGCCGGCCGAAAGGATGACTTTATCGGTTGGGGAAAGGGGCACGACGTTACGCACGGCGTCACGGAACAGGGCAGCATCATTATCCCCGATAGAGACGACGGTTCCCTCCCGCTTATCGCCCTCGGCAACGGTTTTTGCCCGCAATGTGGCATGGAGGCCAGGTTTTCTTTCCCGCCGTCTCATCTCGGTCCTGTGCAACTCCCCTCAGGTCAATTCCCCTCGGGTCATGTATAACCCGGATATTAACCGCGTCGAAGCCTCCAGGGTGCGCGTGAATTGGCAAATTATGCGAAAGTCCTGCTGCTGTTGCCGCTCGCCGCCTCACGCCAGAACATCCAGGTATTTTTCGGCATCCAGCGCAGCCATGCAGCCCGATCCTGCGCTGGTTATCGCCTGCCGGTAGATGTGGTCCTGTACGTCGCCGGCGGCAAAAACACCGGGAATGCTGGTGGCGGTGACATTGCCATGTGTTCCCGCATGCGTCGCGATGTAACCGTTTTCCATTTTTAGCTGGCCCTGAAAAATATCGGTATTCGGCTTGTGACCAATCGCGATGAACACCCCCTGCAAGTCGATGATTTTGACCGAGCCATCCAGAACGTTCTTTATGCGCATTCCCGTAACACCGCCCTCGTCGCCAAGCACTTCATCGAGCACATTATGGAGTTCCAGCTTGATGTTGCCGTTTTTTGCCTTGTCCATCAGCTTGTCTATCAGGATTTTTTCCGAACGGAATTTATCGCGCCGGTGAACGACAGTCACGCTGCGGGCAATATTGGAAAGATAAAGCGCCTCTTCTACCGCTGTGTTGCCGCCTCCTATCACAGCCACGTCCTGCCCTTTGTAGAAAAAGCCGTCACAGGTGGCGCAGGCCGAAACTCCCCTGCCCATGTACGCTTCCTCGGAAGGCATCCCCAGATAGCGCGCAGAAGCGCCGGTGGCAATAATCAGCGCATCGCATGTGTAGGCACCCTGATCACCAATCAGGGTAAAAGGCTTTTCCGTGAGCTGCGCTGTATGGATATGATCGAAAATGATATCGGTGTCGAAACGTTCCGCATGCTTCTGAAAACGCTCCATCAGTTCCGGGCCTTGCACGCCCATTGCATCCGCAGGCCAGTTGTCCACATCCGTTGTGGTCATGAGCTGGCCTCCCTGCGCCAGGCCGGTGATGAGCATGGGCTTGAGGTTGGCGCGGGCGGCATAGACCGCGGCGGTATAACCGGCAGGACCGGAACCGAGGATGAGAAGGCGTGCGTGTTTACTGGTCATTCCTGATCGATTATTAGGGTTGTTAAGAAATTTGCCTATAGATGCTGCTCGACCCAGCCGGTGACGCTTTCCAGGGCAGCGGGGAGATTATCGGGCTCGGTTCCGCCTGCCTGCGCCAGATCGGCGCGGCCGCCCCCTTTGCCGCCCACCTGCTGGGCTACAAAGTTGACGAGTTCGCCCGCCTTGAGCCTTGCTGTCAGGTCGCTGGTTACGCCTGCGATCAGCTTGACTTTCCCGTCTTCAATCGCAGCCAGCACCGTGACGCAGGATCTGAATTTATTCTTGAATTTGTCCGCTGCTTCACGCAGGGTTTTCGGGTCTGCCTCTTCAAGACACACCGCCAGTACTTTCACGCCTTTTATCTCGCGCACCCGGTCAGCAAAGTCATCGCCTTGTGAACTGGCCAGTTTCGATTTCATGCGCCCCAGCTCTCTTTCCAGATGCTTTACGTTATCGAGAATCTGGGTAATACGCGCAGCGGCATCCTGGGGTTGCGCTTTTACCGCCTCGGCAACGCGCTGCAATTGCAGTTCCTTCTCCTGGATGTAAGCGAGTGCCCGCTCTCCGGTCACCGCTTCCACGCGCCGAACGCCGGCGGCCACCCCGGATTCGGCCACGATCTTGAAGAGGCCGATGTCGCCGGTGCGCTTGACATGAGTGCCACCGCACAACTCGCGCGAAGTACCGATATCCAGCACACGCACTTCGTCGCCATATTTCTCGCCGAACAGCATCATGGCGCCCGATTTCTTTGCATCCTCGATTGCCATCATGCGCGCTTCGGTCGCAGCGTTGGCAAGAATTTCGGCATTCACCCGCATTTCCACCTTGCGGATTTCCGCATCCGTCATGGGCTGGTTGTGCGCAAAATCAAAGCGCGTCTTGCTGGCATCCACCAGCGAGCCTTTCTGCTGGACGTGCGGGCCCAATACTTCACGCAACGCCTTGTGCATGAGATGAGTGACCGAATGATTGCGCTCCGTTCGCGCCCGGGCGATGCGATCGACTTCCGCCAGGACGGCATCGCCGGTTGCGAGCCGTCCGCTGCGCAGTAACCCCTTATGCCCGAATACATTCGCCTGGATTTTCTGGGTGTCGGCAACGGCAAAGGTGCCATTGGCAGCGAGCAATTCGCCGCTGTCTCCTACCTGGCCGCCAGACTCGGCATAGAAAGGGGTTTTATCAAGCACGATCACCGCTTCATCGCCCGCCTCGATAAACTCGACCCTGCTGCCCTCCTTATAGAGGGCAAGAACCTGTCCTTCATGTTGCAGGCTTTCATATCCATGGAATGCCGTTGACGGGCCGCTATAAGCAATGGCTTCCTGCATGACGAACTTGCTGGCAATGCGTGCACGCTCGCGCTGGCGCTCCATTGCGTGGTCAAATCCGGCCTGGTCTATTGCAATCCCACGTTCGCGCACAATGTCGGCGGTAAGGTCCAGCGGAAAGCCGAAGGTATCGTAGAGACGGAACAGGGTTTCGCCATCCAGCATCCTGTCGCCACGCCGCAGCGCGGCTTCCAGTACCTGCATGCCGTTTTCCAGCGTTTCGGCAAAACGTTCTTCTTCCTGCTTCAGTACCGCCGCCACCCGCGCTTTTGCCTCCACCAGTTCCGGATAGGCCTGTCCCATGACGCTTGCCAGGTCTTCCACCAGCAGATGGAAGAAAGGCTGCTTTTGTCCGAGCTTGTAGCCATGGCGAATGGCGCGGCGAATAATGCGCCGCAGCACGTAGCCACGACCTTCGTTGCCTGGAATCACGCCATCGGCAATGAGAAAAGAGCAGGCGCGGATATGGTCGGCAATGACATTGAGCGAGCTGTTGGACAAATCGGATGTGCTGGTCGCCTGCGCTGCAGCCTGGATCAATTCCTGAAACAGGTCGATTTCGTAGTTGCTGTGGACGTGTTGCATCACCGCGGAAATGCGTTCCAGGCCCATGCCGGTATCGACCGAGGGGCGCGGCAGCGGATGCAGGGTCCCCGCGCTGTCGCGGTTGTATTGCATGAACACCAGATTCCAGATTTCCACGTAGCGGTCGCCGTCCGCATCCGGTGTTCCAGGCGGACCCCCAGGGATTTCCGGACCATGGTCGTAAAAAATCTCGGAACAGGGACCGCAGGGTCCGGTGTCGCCCATCTGCCAGAAGTTGTCCTGGGTGGCGATGCGGGTAAAACGTGAAGAATCGATGCCCACTTCGTTCAGCCAGATATCGGCGGCCTCGTCATCCTCGGCGTAAACTGTAATCCATAATCGCTCCTGGGGAATTTTCAGGATATCGGTGAGAAACTCCCAGGCGAACCTGATGCCGTTGCGCTTGAAGTAGTCTCCAAAGCTGAAGTTGCCAAGCATCTCGAAGAATGTGTGATGGCGGGCGGTATAGCCCACATTCTCCAGGTCGTTGTGCTTGCCGCCCGCGCGCACGCAGCGCTGCGCACTTGCCGCACGCACGTAATGACGTTTGTCCTGGCCGAGAAATACATCCTTGAACTGCACCATCCCGGCATTGGTGAACAGCAACGTCGGATCATTGCCCGGCACAAGAGAGCTGGATGCGACGATTGTATGACCATGCGCCTCAAAGAATTCAAGAAATTTTTGACGTACTTCGCTGCTTTTCATCTCGCTTCATTTAATCAGACGGGACAGATTGCTTGCTGCCTGGCTTACTGTCTGGTTTATCCAATCCTTGACGGCCCATTCGTGCCTTTCTATTTCCGTTATGGTCGTTCCCAGAGGTTCGCCGTTAATAATTGCAAGATTTTGGACCTTCACCTTGACGCTCAGTTCTTGGCCGCTTTTGGGCAAATCGTGATCCGTGAGGATGGCGATTTGCCCGCTGTCGTCTTTCAATACAAAAGACTTCATATCGATCAGCGGGATGCGCGTCAACTCCGTTACCACGCCATGCAGCATGACCTCCTTCCCGTCAAAATTTGCCGGGGAGACAGTGACTTCGCTGATGGGTGTAGCGCGAAGACGGTCACAACTGCCCAGCAAAATTCCGAGAGCGGCCACGAGAAACACAGCCTGTAGAAATTGAACCGTGCGCCGGGACAACCGGGACAAGTGAGGCAAGCGATTTTTCAACCTTCTTCCTTATCAGGGTGTTGCAACACCCGGCGCACCACTTCCGGCCTGAACCCGCGTCCCAATAGAAACCGTGTCTGCCTGCCGAAGGCTTTCGCATCCCCAGGCATTGCGCCGAACTTTTTTCTCCACACTTCGTACGCGCTGCGCTGTTCGGCTTCCCTGAGATCAGGCAGGGCCGCGATGATCAGGTTCTCTTCGACGCCTTTTTCGCGCAACTCCTGCACGATTCGCAAACTGCCAAACCTGGCCTTGCGCATGTGCATGATCTGTTCGACCAGGCGAGCCGCCGACAGAAATCCACGCTGTTCGAGCCCATCGAGCACGGAGGAAAGTTCTTCCGGAGTTTCGGCGTGCGGCGCAAGCTTTTTTTCCAGTTCCAGCCGTGAATGCTCACGCCGGGCCAGATAACCCAATGCCCGGGTTTTGAGACTCGGCGCGCGCGTCATGGGCCCCTTCGAGAATCTACTTTCGGGATCTGAAAAGCGACGCCACCCTGCTTCCGCCGCTTGGCGCGATCATTCCGCGGGTATAGGCTCGGCCGGGTTGGAAACTCCAACAGCTGCCCGGATTTTCGACTCGATCTCCATGGCAATGTCGCGATGCTCTTTCAGATACTCGCGCGCGTTATCCTTGCCCTGGCCTATCTTTTCTCCCTTGTAGGCATACCAGGCACCGGATTTGTCAATCAGCTTGTGCTGCACGCCCAGCTCGACAATTTCGCCCTCGCGCGAAATACCTTCTCCGTAGAGAATATCGAATTCCGCCTGCCTGAAGGGAGGCGCCACCTTGTTCTTGACCACCTTCACCCGGGTCTCGCTGCCAATCACCTCTTCGCCCTTCTTGATGGCACCGGTGCGACGGATATCGAGACGCACGGATGCGTAGAATTTCAGCGCATTGCCTCCGGTCGTGGTTTCGGGGCTGCCGAACATGACTCCGATTTTCATGCGTATCTGATTGATGAAAATCACCATGGTATTGCTGCGCTTGATATTGCCGGTGAGCTTGCGCAACGCCTGCGACATGAGCCGGGCGTGGAGGCCCATTTGCGGCTCGCCCATCTCGCCTTCGATTTCCGCACGCGGGGTAAGGGCCGCGACGGAATCCACCACCACCACATCGATCGAGCCCGAGCGCACCAGCATGTCGGCTATTTCCAGCGCCTGCTCGCCGTTGTCCGGCTGCGAGATCAGCAAGTCCTGAACATTGACACCGAGTTTTTGCGCGTATTGCGAATCCAGTGCATGTTCCGCATCGATGAATGCGGCCGTGCCGCCCATTCTTTGCATCTCTGCGATCACTTGCAGGGTCAGTGTCGTCTTGCCCGAGGATTCCGGTCCATAGATTTCCACGATCCGCCCGCGCGGCAGGCCACCCACTCCCAGTGCAATATCCAGGCCCAGCGAACCGGTGGAGACGACCTGCACGTCCTTGCCGATGTCGCTTGCGCCCAGCCGCATGATCGAGCCTTTGCCAAACTGCTTTTCGATCTGGGAAAGCGCCGCTGCCAATGCCTTGCTTCTGTTTTCGTCCATGAAATTTTTTCCTTTGAAGATGGGTCGATTATCGCATACGTGACCCCCGCGGGAAAGCAGGGGAAAAATGACAACGTGTTCAGTGCGCACCTGTTTTTTTTTTCGTGCCGGAAACATTCTTCCGCTGTAGTGGACACTCACCGGGAACGTTCATGGCAGGATATAAGTGTTGAAATACCGCTCGGCCCTGAAGGAGTCCAGCTTGCGCAGCGTCTGGTAGATCTCGCGTATCCTGTCGCGCTCATCCAGAATGGCATAGTCCACTCCAAGGTTGTACCAGGCATCCGCATTCTCCGGCTGGAGTTCCACTGTTTTCCGATATGCCTCGACCGCCTCGCCGTGCAGTTTCAACTCATCGTAGGTCACTCCCAGCTTATACCAGGCCCTGGAATTTTCAGGGTCGATCTGGAGCGCGTGCTGGTAGGCATGAATGGTGTGCGCATATTTTTTGAGGTTATGATAAGTATTGCCCAGGCCATACCAGGCCTCGCCATTATCGGGGTCCATGCGAAGTGCATCCTCGTAGGCCTGTCTTGCGTTATCGTAGTCCTTGAGATGCGCGTAGGCCGCCCCGAGTTTATGCCAGGCATCGGCATAGCCGGCATGGTGACGAATGGCTTCCCGGTATGCGTTGACCGCCTGTGAATATTGCTTGAGATTGCAGGATGCAATGCCGACGTTAAACCAGGCAGCGGCATTCGACGGTTCACGCCTGATCTCCTGCCGCGAGAGTTTCAACAACCTGCGCCACTCAGACTTCTTCTCCAGCGCCAGCGTTTGATTGAGCCAGGCAAGTCCATGCCCTGGATCCGTTGACCCCTGGTCCATTGATCCTGGGGCTTCCATTTCAGTGAGACTGCCAAGCCAATCCGACGGCAGCACGAAAGCAAGCGATTCGCCTTCTACACGCTGCGGCGAGAGAATTCCGATCAGCCGGCCTTGTTCGTCGAATAAGCCCCCGCCGCTGAAACCCGGCAGGAGAGGTGCCGAGATTCTCATGTAGCGGGACCCTGCGTAGGGACGCATTGCCGCCACCGTGCCTTCGCTCAGGATCGGGCCACGTCGATGTTCCTCCTGCAATCCGGTGGGTTTGCTCTCATCGCACATCGGGCAAATCCTGTCTTGCCCCTTCCGTCCTTCCTCTCTGCTGCTTCCTTTCAACCTGCCGCCGAGCCTTGCGTGGGGCAGGCCGATTGCATTTACCGGCTGTCCTACCCTGAGCTTTTCTGCGCCACCTAAAGCAAGCGACGGAGCGTGCATGCCAGCAGCACGGAGGCGGCAAAGATTAAGATGTGCCTGCAGCGGCGCTGGTGTAGCCTTGAATACTTTTCCAGCCCAGAGCACCCGTGCGCTTTCTCCCCGAATGGCGACATCGCAGGTAGTGATTATCTGATCCGCGCCCAGCGCCACACCACTGCCCTGTGCGAGCAGTTCACCTCGTGCATTCAACATATCGACTGACACGATGCGGCCCCTTTCTTCCGTAAAAACCTGCTCGGGAGTTTTCGCGCTGGCGCGTGGCAAGAGCGGCAAAAACGAGGCAGATGCAAGAGCCACCAGCGCGAGAGGATAAATCACGGTCATGTGCGTATTCTTCGCTTATTCGGAAGGGCATCGGCAGATCATAGTACATACTACGTCGACGGACTGTCGAAATCACATGAACGATGTGCGCAACGAAACAGACGGCGTGTAAAATAGCGGGTATTTTTCACCGCAAAATCCACAGAATTGAATGAAAATCAACGAGGACTCTAACGACACCAGCGACACCCCTCCCACCCTCTATCCTGGGAAGTCAAGAAGGATTCAGCCGCTGGCATATTTCATATTTACCACACGCTGGCTGCAATTGCCCCTGTACCTTGGGCTGATTCTTGCGCAGTGCGTCTACGTTTATCACTTCTGGGTGGAATTACTCGACCTGATCGGAGCAGTGATGGGCCACAAGGAAGCACTGGAGCACACCCTGGATTCGGTCTCGATCGAGGGCGCCGCTCCTCCCAAGAAGATCGGGGAAACGACGATCATGCTGGTCGTACTGGGACTGATTGACGTGGTGATGATCTCCAATCTGCTCATCATGGTGATCATCGGAGGTTATGAGACTTTTGTCTCCCGCATGAATCTGGAAGGACACCCCGATCAGCCGGAGTGGTTATCACATGTCAACGCGACCGTGCTGAAAGTCAAGCTCTCCACTGCTATTATCGGCATCTCTTCCATTCATCTGCTGAAGACGTTCATCAATGCCAAGGCATATGACGAAAAAACGATCCTGGCCCAGACCGGAATCCACATAGTTTTCCTGTTGTCCGCCATTGCAATCGCCTATAGCGACCGTCTGATGTCCCGTAATGGCGCACATGAGAGCGATCATTGAGCGGCGGAGAGCTATGCGACAGCGGGCGGGATACTGTGTAGCAGATCGATCAGGCCTTGCAGCGCTCCCGCCACGGACTGGCGCCTTATCTCCTCGCGGCTGCCGCTGAAATATCGCGTTTCGGCGAGCGCCATTCCCTCTTTCATTATCCAGGCAAAGCATACCATTCCGACCGGTTTTTCCTCGGTGCCGCCATCCGGTCCGGCAATGCCGGTTACTGACACCGCCACCTGGGCATGGCTGCGTGCAATCGCACCTGCGGCCATTTCGGAGGCTGTCTGTTCCGATACCGAACCGTACTGCTCGAGGGTGGCGTTACTCACGGCCAGCATTTCCTGCTTCGAAGCCGTAGCATAGGTAATGAAGCCGCGCTCGTACCAGTCCGAACTCCCTGCGACTGAAGTAATGACCTGTCCCAGCCATCCGCCTGTGCAGGATTCGGCCGTGACGAGCGTCAACTCCTGCTGGGCAAGCGCTGTTCCAACCTGCATCGCCAGGTCCTGAAGCATCATATCATCCATGTCGGTTGCTCCTCCTGAAATCCATTTCCCCGATGCTTGCCGGAAAAATGCCCACATCTGCAGCGGCCTGCTGGAACGTATCGGCTAACCGGTCACATAAGCCTTCCAGAAGGCCAGACACAAAAGTGTGAAGAAAGCCGCCAGCAGGTCGTCGAACATCACGCCGAATCCGCCCTGCATCTTTTTTTCGTAGTAACGGATAGGCGCCGGTTTGATTATATCGAACAAACGAAACAGCAGAAATGCGAATGCCTGCCACATCAGGCCCTTGGGTGTAAAGAACAGCACCAGCAGGAAAGCGGTGACCTCATCCCAGACGATACCGCCGTGGTCGGGATCCCTCAATGCCTGGCCTGTCACCTCGCAAGCCCAGATGCCGATACCGAACGCGGCAACAAGAAACAGGAGAAAACCGGAGGAACCGAAAATATATTCGAGTACCCAGAACAGGGGGAACGCAACCAGGGTCCCGGCTGTGCCGGGTGCGACGGGACTCAATCCGACCCCTCCCGCGAAGGCGATGAAATGTGCCGCGCTGCCGCGAACGAATGCCTTGTCAGGTACAGGTCGTTCGATCCGGAGAGAAGGCAGGGACGGAAGAGTTTCTCGTCCGGCTTCGTCCCCTTGGTCGATAGAAGGCGCGGGCTTGGATTCCGCCGCGACAGGCTCGCGGTCAGGTGGATTATCGCTTCGGCTGTCAGGCCCGGAAGTGGTCATAACCCTTGACCTCCGTAGCGACTGTTCTGCCTGACGAATCGAGCACGACCAAGCCTTCCCCTTCCTCGATGCTGCCAATACATGTTAATGGAACACCTTCCTCGCGCGAAAGCAGTTCCACCTTTGTTCGCTCCGAACTTGGCACGGTAAAGCACAACTCATAATCGTCTCCTCCCGCAAGCAGCCATTCTATCGCCAAAGGGTGAGAAAAATGTTTCTTCATCACCGCCGAACGCCTTATCTGATCGATTCTGACAACAGCCGCCACTCTTGAACACTCCAGAATATGTCCGAGATCAGCCAGCAGACCGTCTGAAATATCGATGGCGCTGTGGGCAAGGCCAATCAGCCGTTGCCCCAGATCCACGCGGGGAGTGGGCATCTCAAGCGCGTCCATAAGGACTTCCACTTCCAGGGCTTCCACTGAGCCCGATTCCAGCATAATCTTTTTTTTTCGGTAAGCAAGTGCCAAGGCGGCATCCCCAAGACAGCCCGAAACCCAGATATCATCACCCGGCCTGGCACCGCTGCGGCGCAAGGCCTTTCCTTCCGGCGCTTCGCCAATGATTGTCACGCAAATATTCAGGGGACCATTGGTGGTATCGCCGCCGATCAGATCAACCCGATGGGCATGAGCAAGCGCAAAAAACCCGTCAGCAAACGCTCGCAACCATGACTCATCCTTTCGTGCCATGGATTCTGGCAGCGCGAGAGAAAGGGTTGCCCAACGGGGATGCGCACCCATGGCCGCCATATCGGAAAGATTCACTGCCAGGGATTTATGGCCGAGCTTGTACGCATCCACATCTTCGAAAAAATGACGCCCCGAAACCAGCATGTCGGTCGAAATTGCCAGTTCCATCCCGGGCGCAGGCCGGATGAGCGCCGCATCATCCCCTACCCCCAATACCGTAGCGGGAGCGGAGCGGGTGAAAAAAGACCGGATGATGTCAAATTCCGACAGCACTTTACTTGGCCTGCAGAATCAGTTCATGTCGTCACATACGCCAGAAGCGGCATAAACGGTCGAACAGTTCCGGATATGCCTCTTAGTCACAGTTTTGCCCCGATCTCGACCGCTCTCAGCTTTACCGCCAGTTTATCGAGCACGCCATTGACATATTTATGGCCGTGCGTGCCGCCATAGGCTTTGGCGAGTTCCACCGCTTCATTGATGACTGCCCGATACGGTATTTCCGGATGTCGCTCCAGCTCATAGGTACCGAGCAGTAATATCGAAATTTCCACCGGGCTGAGCTCGTTGAACGGACGATCGAGACAAGGCTGGATTTCCTTCTCGAGCTCAGTTGCTTTTGTCAGCACGCCATGGAGCAGACGGGAGAAGTATTCCTCATCCGTTTTCGGGAACTCCTCGGTGTCCCGGAGCTGCGCTTCGATGGTACCGGCGCTCCCCCCCGCTACGCACCACTGATACAACCCCTGCAAAGCCAGTTCACGCGCCAGGCGCCGGCGGCTTTTTCGCGCAGTACTCCTTCCCTGTTTCTCCGCCCGTTTCACTTCCCGCTTCCCATCTGATTCTGCATCGCGCCCTGCTTCTTTCACCCGCTATATTCGCTGATTGCTGCTTAATCCTGCCCCCTTGCTCCAGTGCTTCATTGCTCCATTTCATCAAGCGTTCCTTGCAGGTTAGCCATCTCAATCGCGACCCGCGCCGCTTCAGCACCCTTCTGGCTCATGCGCGCCAGTGCCTGGTCGTCGGTGTCGGTCGTGAGTATGCCGTTGGCGATGGGAATGCCCGTGTCCAGTTGCACCGCGGCGACTCCTTTAGTGGATTGCTCGGAAACGACTTCGAAATGGTACGTCTCTCCGCGTATGACTGCGCCCAAGGCGATCAGCGCATCGAACTGCTCGGTCAAGGCCATCTTTTGCAACGCCAAAGGGATTTCGAGCGCCCCCGGGACCGAAACCAGGACGACATTCCCTGCGTTGACACCCTGTTTCATCAGTTCCTCCACGCATGCGCCCAGCAATCCCTCGCTTACCTCGATATTAAAGCGGCTCATGACAATGCCAATGCTGAGGTCTTCACCGTCGAGATTAGGTTCGAGCTCAAGAATATTTTCGTATCGTGCCATGTTCGCTCCTGTAATATCTGTTTGCAAAGGTTGGAGAAACGTTCGAGGTATCAGTCCGCCGACTCTTATCCATTAGCGGATTCAGGTTTAAGTTGCGGGTTCAAAAAAATTATCGACAAACCGTCTGCCGGCCTTCCGCCAGCCGGTTTTTATCTTCCGGCTCCAGGTAGCCGGTGACTTCAAGTCCGAAGCCCGCCATGCTCGGCATTTTCCGGGGAACAGCCAGTAAGCGCATCTTCCTCACGTTGAGATCCTTGAGAATCTGCGCGCCAATACCATAATTGCGCAGGTCGGCCTTGGCTGCCGGCCGGTGCGGCAGTTTTGCCGGTAATATCCTTTCCATCAGCTCCGGCCCGCTTTCCCTGCGATGCAGCAGTACGATAACACCGCGTTCCGCGTCACTGATGATGCGCAGGGCCTCGTTCAGATTCCAGGAGTGGGTATCATCCTCCAGATCGAGCAGGTCCATGGCCGAAAACGGCTCATGCACTCTTACCAGGGTTTCATCATCGGGATCGATCGTTCCCTTTACCAGCGCCAGGTGGGCGGTATGGGCGGTTTTGTCCAGGTAGGCAACGAGTTGGAACCTGCCGTGCGCTGTCTGGATGGGGCGTTCTACAATGCGTTCCACCAGGCTTTCCGTACGGCTGCGATAATGGATGAGGTCGGCAATGGCACCGATCCTGAGCTGGTGCTTTGCCGCAAACTCGACCAGGTCGGGAAGACGCGCCATGCTTCCATCTTCATTCAGAATTTCGCAGATGACAGAGGCGGGGGTGAGTCCCGCCAGATGCGCCAGATCGCAACCGGCTTCTGTGTGGCCGGCACGCACGAGCACGCCGCCGTTTTGCGCCATGAGCGGAAAAATATGCCCCGGCTGGACGAGATCACCTGGCTTTGCATCCCGATTCACGGCAGCCTGTACCGTGCGGGCGCGGTCGGCGGCGGAAATGCCGGTGGTCACGCCGCTTGCGGCTTCGATGGAAACCGTGAAATTGGTACCGAGCGGAGACCGGTTAGCCGTCACCATCAAAGGCAGATTGAGCTGCCGGCAGCGTTCTTCCATCAGCGTCAGGCAAATCAGGCCGCGTCCGTATGTTGCCATGAAATTGATGGCTGCCGGTGTAATGAAATCCGCTGCCAGAACCAGATCTCCCTCGTTTTCGCGATTTTCCTCGTCGACCAGAATGACCATGCGGCCGGTCTTGATGTCAGCAATGATTTCCTGAACTGAACTGATGATCATGTCTGAATCGAGCTCTCGCTCCTGTGCCTGTCGTCCATTGCCAGCAGGCGCTCCACGTAGCGCGCCAGCATATCCACTTCCACATTTACCCGAGCGCCCGCTTTCAATTCTTTCAGCGTCGTTTCCGCCAGCGTATGAGGGATGAGGTTGATCTCCAATTCGTTACGCTCCACCCGGTTGATCGTCAAACTCACGCCATTTACCGTAATTGAACCTTTTTTGGCAACATATTTCAGCAGCGGATCCGGCAACCGGATCGCAAGCAGGCAGCTTTTGCCCAGAGAGTGAAGCCTTGTCACCTCTCCAACTCCGTCGACATGACCGCTGACCAGATGCCCGCCCAGTCTATCCGACAGGCGCAGCGATTTTTCGAGATTAACCTTTCCACCCGGTTTATCCAGTCCTTGCGTACACTGCAATGTTTCGCGCGAAACGTCTACAGATAACAGATTGTCCACCAGTGCAGTAACGGTGAGGCATACCCCATTTACCGCAATGCTGTCGCCGACCTTTGTGTCTGCCAGAGCCAGCTTGCCGGGCGCAATGCGCAAGCTTAAGCCATTTTCCTGCGGACTGGCCGTTTTGATCTCACCGACGGCTTCGACAATTCCTGTGAACATCGGACTTTCCTGCTTTCAAATAGCCATATCGATATTGTCCCCTTTTCCCTTTTGCAGGGCCATGCGGCAATTTGTCGCATGGCCCTGCATGGCAATATACGCTAATGTTCGGGGATAATATAGCGAAGCCTTGGAGAAGCCTCTAGAGAAGTCCATGGAAGTTACTATTCATTCGGCGAACAAACAGTACGAACGTCATACCAGCGGAAGCCGGTACCCAGTGACGTTCAAAGAGCGCCATTATTGGTTTGGGCTGGAATTGGTTTGGGCTGGATTCCAGGTCAGGCCCGAAATGACGGGATTCATAGTATTTTTTCTGTCCGGATCAAATAAGACGCCTCATCCGGCATGAGAAAATCAGCGACAAAAATGCTTGCCAACCCCGGTCAGCCCCCCCTCCGCAAAAATCTGCAACGTCTATTCCTGCTCAGGAATATTGTCATCGCGGCGCAGTGCCTGACTTTTGCACTGGCTTACTGGGGACTCGAGCTGGAATTGCCGTGGGCGGAAATGGTTGCGGTTGCTGTTTTGCTGGGGGTCGTGAACCTGGCGACCTGGATACGTCTCCATCGCAAATGGCCGGTTTCCAGCATGGAATTCTTTGCACAACTCCTGGTGGACGTACTTGCTTTAAGCACGCTGCTCTATCTCAGCGGCGGCTCGACCAATCCGTTTATCTCGTTATACCTTCTGCCTCTGACCATTGCCGCGGCCGCGTTGCCCTGGGCTTATACCTGGGTGATGGCAGCCATCACCATAAGTTGCTATACGCTGCTGCTGTTTTATTATGTGCCCCTGCCACATAACCATGAAGAACACGGCAGCGAATTTATCATGCACGTGTCCGGAATGTGGCTGGCTTTCGTACTGAGCACGGTATTGATCGCATGGTTTGTTGTCAAGATGGGCATATCGATCCGCGAGCGCGACAAGGACCTGGCATTGGCGCGTGAGCAGGCATTGCGTAATGAACAGATCATTGCGCTCGGAACGCTGGCCGCCGGCGCGGCGCATGAACTGGGCACGCCGCTGGCAACCATGGCGATAGTCACGGGAGAATTGCAGGATGAATATATCGACAACGCCGAATTTCAGGGCAATATCAGCATATTGCGGGACCAGATCGCGCACTGCAAGCGCACCCTCACGCAATTGCTGGCGGATGCGGGACAGGCACGCGCCGAAGATGTCAGTGGCCAGACAGTCGATCTTTTTTTGCGCCAGGTCCTGGATAAATGGCAATTGATGCGACCCTCCGCCCAATTCACCTATCGCGGCAGCGGCGTGCAGCCGGCTCCCCAGATTCTGAACACGCAATTACTGAGCCAGTCCATTTTGAATCTGCTGAATAATGCGGCGGACGCATCCTTGAAACACATCGAGATAGAAGTTACCTGGAGTCATCAGGAACTGCATCTGCAGATACTCGACTATGGAGAAGGACTGAGCGGAGAGGCAGCGCAGCGTGCCGGCCAGCCCTTTTTCACTACCAAAACAAAAGGACAAGGTTTCGGCATCGGCCTGTTTCTGGCCAATGCCAACATCGAGCGGTTTGGCGGCAAGGTGCGCCTGACCAATCGTGAAGGCGGAGCCTGCACCCAGGTCATACTCCCTCTGATACAGCCATCGAGATGACAACAACGCTACCCATGACCGAAATGGATGACCGTCCCACCTTGCTGATTGTGGACGATGACCAGACCTTTTGTACGGTTCTTGCCAATGCAATGGCCAAACGCGGATTCAACGTGACCTGCGCGCATAGCGTGGACCAGGCGCTGGAACTGGCGGAGGCCTGCACACCGGAGTATGCCGTTATCGATCTCAGGTTACCCGGCCCTTCGGGATTATCCCTGGTCGAAAAACTGAAAGCAATCGATCCCGGCACACGTATCGTCATGCTCACGGGCTATGCCAGCATCGCCACCGCAGTCGAGGCCATCAAACTCGGCGCCACCCACTACCTCGCGAAGCCGGTCGACGTTCATGAGATCATGGCGGCATTCGAGCGCACGACCGGGGATGCAGACGTGCAGATCAGCGCCCACCCCCTGTCCGTCGGGCGACTCGAATGGGAGTACATTCAACGCGTACTCAACGAGAACAAGGGAAACGTTTCCGTAACGGCGCGCGTCCTCAATATGCACCGGCGGACATTGCAGCGCAAGCTCACCAAGTATCCGGCGAAAACATAAAGGCTCTTTCGTTCTTGCCATATACTAGGTAAGTGTGTGCTTACTTAATATGAAGGCCTGAAGGATAAAGAATCAACCAGGTTATAGAGTTCTCCTGTCAGCGAGACGGGCGATAATGCGGATATCCTGTCCCACGGCGCGTACATCGTGAATCTTGAGGGTGCGCTTGTCTTCCAGATTCAAGAGTTCTGGCAATTTGAGCATGTCCCGTGCTGCATTTCCAATCAGACAGGGGGCAAGATAGACGACCAGCTCATCCACCAGATCCGCCTGGAGAAGTCCACCGTTCAAGCCGCGTCCTGCCTCCACCAGCACTTCGTTTATTTGGAAATCCCCAAGTCGTTGCATCATTGCAGCCAGATCAACGTTGCCAGCAGCATCCGGCAGCAGGATGACGTGTACGCCCATATCGCGTAACGCGACAATTTTGCCTTCACTGGCGGCAGCGGTAAAAACCAGCTCACCTGTGCCACGCAGCAATCCGGCATCCAGCGGTATATTCAATCCCCGGTCCACCACTACCGGCAGGGGTTGCCTGGAGGTATGGACATGGCGCACCGTGAGTTGCGGGTCATCGGCCAACACTGTGCCAATGCCGGTCATTACCGCGCAGGACCGGGCGCGCCAGCGGTGCCCGTCACGGCGTGCGGCTTCACTCGTGATCCATTGGCTGGACCCGTTATTGAGCGCCGTCTTGCCATCAAGACTTGCCGCAATCTTGGCCCTGACCCAGGGACGACCGCGGGTCATGCGCGAGACAAATCCGATATTCAACGCTTCCGCTTCCGCTTCCAACAAGCCGGTTTGCACTTCTATCCCCGCCTCTTCCAGAAGGGCGCAGCCGCGGCCGCACACGAGCGGATTCGGGTCCTGCATCGCTGCAATGACTTTGGTTACACCCGCCTGGATCAAGGCATCGGCACAGGGTGGAGTACGGCCATGATGACTGCATGGCTCCAGCGTGAGATAGGCGGTCGCACCGCGTGCCGCCAGCCCGGCCGCAGCCAGTGCATTTATTTCCGCATGCGCCTCACCTGTGCGCTCGTGCCAGCCGCTACCCACCACCTGTCCATCGCGCACCAGCACGCAGCCCACCCGGGGATTCGGGCTTGTACTATAAAGGCCTTTTTCCGCAAGCCGCAGAGCCTGGGCCATGAAGCGGTAATCGGTTGGCGAGAACATTGGAAACTCCATTGTTCAAAGACGAAGCTGCAAATTCAAATTGCAACTCAAGTGCAGCCGCGCCGCCTGCCAGGATTTGCCGGGAGACGGAATACCGGGTAGAACTGTGAATCAGGCTTTGTCGGGTTCTTTCCTGCTACCAGGTCCTTGCAGTTCCCGGATTGCATCATCGAAATCGGCAGCACCCTGAAAACTTCGATAGACAGAAGCAAAGCGAATGTACGCGACCTTGTCCAGTTTATAGAGCTCTTCCATCACCATCTCGCCGATCTTGTGCGAGGCGACCTCCCGTTCACCCAGGCTTAGCAGCTTCTGAATGACGCAACTCATTGCCGCCTCCACATCCTCTGCCGAAACCGGGCGCTTGTGCAATGCCCGCATAAAGCCGGTACGCAATTTTTCGCGGTCGAATTCAGCGCGGTTACCATCCTGTTTCACGACCTGCGGCAAGCGCAATTCCACTGTTTCATAGGTGGTGAAGCGTTTGTCACAGTTGGGGCAGCGCCGGCGGCGGCGGATCCTGTCGCCTTCCTCGCTCACCCTGGAGTCGATCACGCTCGTGTCAGGCGCGTTGCAGAAAGGACATTTCATGCCTCGATCTGGACCCGGTCGGCTGACTTCAGTCCTGAAGCCAAAGCAGACTGATCCAGATGAAGGTCGACCTGGTCGACCACATGGCGAGACATGCAAGCGGCGTCAGGATGCGCCGCTCCATTGCGCGATCAGCCTTGGTAGACGGGAAATTTTGCACATAGCGCCTTTGCCTGGCGTGCAACCTCTGTCAGGACTGAGGAATCCGTCGGCGCTTCCAGTACATCGGCTATCAGATGCGCCAGTTGTTCGGATTCAATTTCGGTAAAGCCGCGGGTGGTGATGGCAGGAGAGCCGATGCGAATCCCGCTGGTGACGAATGGTTTCTGCGGATCGTTGGGAATCGCATTCTTGTTGACGGTGATATGTGCCAGCTCCAGCGATTCGGCGGCCTGCTTGCCGGTAATCTGCTTGGCGCGCAAGTCCACCAGGAACATGTGGCAGTCAGTGCGCCCCGAGACGATGCGCAGTCCGCGCTCCTGCAACACTTTCGCCATTACGCGCGCATTGTCGATTACCTGTTTCTGGTAGTCCTTGAACTCCTCGCTGGCGGCTTCCTTGAAGGCTACTGCCTTGGCTGCAATGACATGCATCAACGGACCTCCCTGGGTTTGCGGGAAAATAGCGGAATTGAGCGCTTTCTCATGTTCCGCCCTAGCCATGATGATGCCGCCCCGCGGCCCGCGCAGCGTCTTGTGGGTCGTGCTCGTGACGAAATCGGCGATGCCGACAGGGTTGGGATAGTATCCTGCAGCAACCAGCCCTGCATAATGCGCCATATCCACAAACAGGTAGGCTCCTATATCGTCGGCAATCTTGCGAAAACGCTTCCAGTCTATCACCAGCGCGTAAGCCGAGGCGCCCGCCACGATCAGCTTGGGTTTATGTTCGTGCGCGAGGCGCGCAACTTCGTCATAGTCCAGCTCTTCAGTATCAGCGCGGAGGCCATAGGAAATGGCATTGAAAATTTTGCCGCTGAGATTGACGGAAGCGCCATGTGTCAGATGCCCGCCATGCGCGAGCGACATGCCAAGGAGGGTATCCCCCGGCTTCAAGGCGGTGAGATAAACCGCGGCGTTGGCCTGTGAGCCGGAATGCGGCTGGACATTGACATATTCCGCGTCGAACAGCGCTCTTACCCGATCGATTGCCAGCTGTTCCACGACATCCACATATTCGCAGCCGCCGTAGTAGCGCTTGCCGGGATAACCCTCTGCGTACTTGTTGGTCAGCACCGAGCCCTGCGCCTGCATCACTGCAGGACTCGCATAATTTTCCGACGCGATCAGCTCGATATATTCTTCCTGCCGCTGCATTTCGCCTTCGATGGCTTGCCAGAGATCAGGGTCTACTCTTTCGAGAGTGTTGTGTGAGGACAGCATGTTGTCAAAACCTGTGAATAATTTTTATTGAAAAACTGCGAGTTTACCATCTCGAGATGTCAGATTGCGTCAAGACGTCATTTATGACGCGAGGTAGCCTGCGGCGTCTTCACGTATTGGCTTCGAGCGATTGACGTATGAGCTAAACGTCGAGATTCCTCACCCCCAGTGCATTATTCTCGATGAACGCGCGCCGCGGTTCCACGATATCGCCCATCAAAGTAGTAAAGATTTCGTCTGCGGCAATGCTGTCTTCGATCTGGGCGCGCAGCAGGAGGCGAACCTTCGGGTCCATGGTCGTTTCCCACAACTGGGCGGGATTCATCTCGCCCAAGCCTTTGTAACGCTGGGTGCCGATGCCTTTTTTGACTTCCTCCAGCAGCCAGTCGAGTGCTTGCTTGAAGTCACTCACGGCCTGTTTCTTTTCGCCGCGCTGTACATACGCCGCCGGTCCTATCAGGCCATCGAGCACCTGGGCGGTTTGCCTGATCTGTGCATAGTCGCCGCTTTGCAGAAAATCCTGGTCGATGTAGCTGTTGCGAACGTTGCCATGATGCATGCGGGAGATTTTCAGCCGGTACTCTTCTGTGGCGGCATCGTATTTGGGTACGATGGTGATATTTGCTGTATTGACCTGTTCCGCCAGGCGAGTCGCGCTTTCGCTCGCCAGCTCCGCATTACTCAGATCAAGGTCGGAATGGCGTAACAATGCATGCATGACTTCGCTATCGATCAGCGAACTCATGCGCTCGATCACGGCTTCCGCCAGGAGATATTCGTTCGCGATATTTTCCAGCGTTTCTCCAGTCAGCGGCGATTTACCCTCTTCCGTATGCAGTTCCGCATCCGTCAACGCCAGGCCTAGCAGGTATTGCTTGAGTTCGTGATCGTCCTTGACGTAGCGTTCCTGTTTGCCGTGCTTGATCTTGTACAGCGGCGGTTGGGCAATGAAGATATGGCCGCGCTCGATCAGTTCCGGCATTTGCCGGTAAAAGAAAGTGAGCAGCAAGGTGCGGATATGCGATCCATCCACGTCGGCATCCGTCATGATGATGATGCGGTGATAGCGCAATTTGTCCGGGTTATACTCGTCCTTGCCGATGCCGGTGCCAAGTGCTGTGATAAGGGATACAATTTCCTGCGAGGAAATCAGCTTGTCAAAACGGGCTTTTTCCACATTGAGGATTTTTCCTTTCAACGGCATGATGGCCTGGAATTTGCGATCGCGTCCCTGCTTGGCGGAGCCTCCGGCGGAGTCTCCCTCCACCAGATAAAGCTCGGACAGAGCCGGGTCTTTCTCCTGGCAATCCGCCAGCTTTCCGGGTAACCCCATCCCATCCAGAACACCCTTGCGCCGGGTCAATTCCCGCGCCTTGCGCGCAGCCTCGCGGGCTCTGGCCGCTTCGATGATCTTGCCGCAGATGATTTTTGCATCGACCGGATGCTCCATGAGGAATTCCGCCAGTTTGAGCGACACGATTTCTTCCACTACCGGCCGCACTTCCGACGATACGAGCTTTTCCTTGGTTTGAGATGAAAACTTGGGTTCGAACAGCTTCACTGATAAAACACACGACAGGCCCTCGCGCATGTCGTCGCCCGAGGTTTCTATTTTGGCTTTTTTTGCGAGATCGCTTTTTTCTATGTAATTGTTCAGGGTGCGTGTCATGGCTGCGCGCAGACCTGTGAGATGAGTACCGCCATCTTTTTGCGGAATATTGTTCGTAAAGCACAGCACCTGCTCTGTATAGCTGTCATTCCATTGCATCGAAACTTCCACCGCGATGCGATCTTTTTCTCCCGCTGCATAGAAAATATTGGGATGAAGCACCGACTTGGTGCGATTGACGTACTCGACAAAACTCTTGACCCCGCCCACAAAGGCAAATGTTTCTTCCTTAGCGTTGCGCTGGTCTACGAGATGGATTTTGACCCCGTTGTTGAGAAAGGAGAGTTCCCGCAGGCGTTTGGCAAATATGTCGTAATGGTATTCGATATCTCCGAATATTTCCTTGCTCGCCAGAAAATGTACTTCGGTACCACGCCGTTCAGTCTTTCCGGTTACGGCCAGTGGCGCCATCGGCACGCCCATGTGAAACTCGATCTGATGGATATTTCCATCCCGACGAATGGAAAGGCGCAACCATTCTGACAGGGCATTTACGACCGAGACGCCAACACCATGCAAACCGCCTGATACCTTGTATGAATCGGAATCGAATTTACCCCCGGCGTGAAGTTCGGTCATGACGATTTCAGCAGCGGAACGCTTGAGCTCGTCATCCTGCTTTATGCCGGTTGGAATGCCGCGACCGTTGTCCTGCACCGTAACCGAGTTATCGGGGTGGATGATGACCGAAATCTCATCGCAATACCCGGCCAGCGCCTCGTCAATCGCATTATCCAATACCTCGAACACCATATGGTGCAGACCCGTGCCGTCACTGGTATCGCCAATGTACATACCAGGGCGCTTGCGCACCGCATCCAGCCCTTTCAGGATCTTGATACTGTCTGAGCCATAGTCAGTGGAGTCAGTGGAGCTTTTGATTTTTTGCTGCCGGGAACGCTCTTTTTCGTTCATTGTTGTATCTTCAGTTGTTTCAGTTTATTTGAGGCGAAATATCCGATCGCTTCCACACTGATGGATTCGCAATAAAATTATTGCAAATCCTGCTGACTGCCATCGGGAAATATCTGGAGCAAACGCTACGGGGAGCCGGTTTTCACTCCCCTGGGGGATCAAGGCTCAGGAGGCCACTCGGAAAAGGCTCAAGGAAACTCAACGAAGGTCGCACCTGAGTCTGTACTGCCGGAAAATACCACGCAGTAATTGAGGAATTATACCATAACCGCACCGACGAAAGCTTCCGCAGCTTCCCAGCTACAGAAGCGTGTGAAATGACCTGATATTTACATTATATGCGCATGGGCATGACCACATATTTGAAGCTGTCATTACCTGGAATGGTGATCAACGCGCTGCTGTTGGCGTCGCCAAATGCCCATGTTACTGTTTCACTGACCGTATTATTCAGCACATCGAGCAGATAAGTGATGTTGAAACCAATGTCAAGTCCTTCTCCGTCGTATTGAAGTTCCAACTCTTCCTGTGCTTCTTCCTGTTCACTGTTGTTGCAAACGATTCGAAGATTTCCGGTAGTGAGGATAAGACGAACCCCGCGAAATTTTTCATTGGACAGGATCGCGGCGCGCTGCAGCGTCTGTAGCAGCAACAGCCGGTTTATATCAAATTGTTTCTGGTAACCGGTGGGGATGACGCGGTTATAGTCCGGAAATTTTCCATCGACTACTTTAGATACCAGAACGACATTGGAGAAGGTAAAACGCACCTGGTTCTGGAGCACTTCTATGGTGACCGGTTCCTCGGTTTCATTCAATAGCCGCGATAATTCAAGCACCACCTTGCGAGGAAGAATGACCTCCTTTTTTTCCAACGGTGCCTCAAGCATCATCAGGGCGAACGCTAGCCGATGGCCATCGGTTGCAACCACCTTCAGTTGATTGTTTTCCAGCAATAACAACAAACCGTTCAGGTAGTAGCGAATATCCTGGTGAGCCATGGCGTATTGAACCATCAACAGGAGGTGCTTCAATTCCTTCTGCTGTACCTTGACTGTTTCCTGTGGCTCGTTACTTTCAGGAAATTTTGGAAAATCTTCAGCAGGAAGTGTCTGCAGATTGAAGCGGCTTTTTCCCGCTTTGGCTTGAAGCCGGCTATCGTTGGTTTCCAGTGTTACCTGCACCTTTTCGGGCAGTGCACGCAATATATCCTGAAGTTTTTTTGCAGCAACCGTTACGGAGTATTCCTCATCTGCCTTGCCGCCATCAGTAATGGAGGTAGTAATCTGGATTTCAAGGTCGGTAGCAATGAACGAAATATTTTCCTGCTTGCGTTCAATGAGTACGTTGGAAAGGATGGGTAAGGTATGACGTCGCTCAACAATACCGGTCACTGTCTGTAAAGGTTTCAGCAATGTATCCCTGTCGGTTTCTATCAGTTTCATTTTTAAATTGTAAAGCTAATAATAGTTAATAAGAACTGGCGAAATCCGGTAAAACTAGGAAAGTTTGCCTGATATCAGTATATTAGATCATTTTCTATTTCTGTATCAATAAGGTATGGGCTGTGGACAGTTTGTGAGCAGAATTAAAGTCTGAACAAAAGCGATGAGTTATCCCCAATTCATCCGATTGTTAACCTCAGATTTGCTTTCAGTTTGCAGTTAACCGCGGAGAATGTGCAACAAGGTATTGAAGTCGCGATTGACGGCAGGATCGGAAACCCGCAACTCGGCGATCTTTCGATACCCATGCAGTACCGTGGTATGGTCCCGACCGCCGAAAGCTTCCCCGATATCGGGCAGGCTCAGAGGGGTAAGTTCCTTGGAAATGGCCATGGCCATTTGGCGTGGGCGGGCAACAACGCGAGAGCGCTTTTTGGAGTACATTTCGGCAACCTTGATCTTGTAGTAGTCTGCCACTGTTTTTTGAATATTTTCAATAGAGATCTGACGGTTCTGTACCGCCAGCAGATCCTTCAATGCTTCCCGTGCCAAATCCAGAGTCAGTGCATGGCCGGTAAAGCGTGAGTAAGCAACCACTCTTTTCAATGCGCCCTCCAGTTCACGCACATTGGAGCGAATGTGTTTTGCGATGAAAAAAGCGACGCTTTCATCCAGGATGATGTCTTCCATCAGTGCTTTCTTCAGGAGAATCGCGACGCGCATTTCCAGTTCAGGAGGTTCCACCGCTACCGTCAGACCCCATCCGAAACGCGAAATCAGCCGCTCTTCCATGCCGGCGATTTCCTTCGGGTAAGAGTCGCAGGTAATGATGACTTGCTTGTGCGCTTCGATCAGGGCGTTGAATGCGTAGAAAAACTCTTCCTGGGTGCGATTTTTCCCGCCAAAAAACTGAATATCGTCGATCAGCAACAGGTCCAGTGAATGATAGTAGCGCTTGAATTCATCAAATGCTTTATGTTGGTAAGCCCTTACTACGTCGGAAACATATTGCTCTGAGTGAATATAGCGGACCTTGGCAGTTGGGTTGTGTTCCACAACGAAATTGCCGATCGCTTGAATCAGATGGGTTTTTCCCAGTCCTACCCCCCCATAGATGAAGAAGGGGTTATAAGCAACGCCGGGACGTTCCGCAACCTGAATAGCTCCCGCACGCGCCAGCTGGTTTGCCTTTCCTGTGACGAAAGTGTTGAAGGTGAAAGAGGGATTCAGCCTGGTTGGATTTTTTTCCTGCTTTTCCTTGGCATCCTTCGTATCTTTCGTATCCTTCGGCACCTTTTGTGCGGATTCTGCCGGCACATCAAACACCGCGGCAGCCGGACGCAAGCCTATTTCGTTATTCCCGTCAATCGAAGGAGATGCGCTGGCCGGAACCTGTCCGTCGAGTTCCAGCCGTAACTGAACCGGGCGCGCGAAGTGGCTTTCCGCCATCTGCGTGATGCCGCTCAAAAAATTGTCCTTTACCCATTGAAGGACAAAACGGTTGGGTGCGATCAATGTGAGGGCAGGCTCAGGCGAGTCTTGCGACGGTTGCAGGCGCAGCGGTTTGATCCAGGTGTTGAATTGTTGCGCGCTCAGCTCATTTTCAAAATGTTCGAGGCAGGCAAGCCAAAAGGTATCCGATGCAAGCATGATATTAATGACTCGTTGGGGAAGAAACGGAAGTTGCAGGCGAGGTGAGCGGAATATTCTAGACCGTTCTTCACAGCTTATCCACAGGAATAGCAAAAAATATCGGTTGACACAAGCCGTCGTAAAGAGTTGTAATGTCGAGTTTTATTTATCATTATCAGGAGCAGGGGAAATAATGAAACGCACTTACCAACCATCCGTGACGCGCAGAAAGCGGACCCACGGCTTCAGGGTTCGCATGAAAACCGCGAGTGGAGCGGCGGTAATCCGGGCTCGGCGCGCCAAAGGACGAGTTCGTCTCGGAGTGCAGTAACGTACCGCAACCCGGGACCGTATTATTCGTTTTCCTAAAACTCATCGCCTGCATAAGGCAGAAGAATTTTCCTCGGTCATCCGGTTCAGGTGTTCCAAGAGCGGGGAATTGCTTCAGGTTTTCGCTAAACCCAACGGTTTATTGCATTCCAGATTGGGATTGATAGTGGCAGGTAAAATTGAACGGCTTGCCGTAAACCGCAACCGGGTGAAACGGGTGTTGCGGGAAGTGTTTCGTGCACGTCAGGAGGAAATGGCGGGCCTTGATCTGGTGATGCGTCTGCGCTGCCGTGCCAGTGATCGCAGTTCGGTGCAGTTGGCGAAGGAAGCACGGCGTCTCATGATTCAATTGCAGCAATGTCGCGAATAATTATTGCGTTTATCAGGCTCTATCAATACTGCCTGAGTCCTTTCCTTGGACCCTCATGCCGGTTCAGTCCGTCTTGTTCGCATTACGCCTGTGAAGCGCTGGCCCGGCATGGGGTCGCGCGGGGGCTCATTCTCAGCGTCTGGAGGATAATGCGATGCAATCCCTGGAGCCGGGGGGGATATGACCCGGTTCCTGTGGAATCATCCCGTTGAATGTTTCTGAACGGTTTTTACCTGTCGTAAAAAAATAACTCGCAGAGCAAGATGGATACACAAAGATTCGTACTCTTCCTGATTTTTGCCACATCGCTGTTATTCCTGTGGGATGCGTGGCAGAAAGAACAATATCCTGCAACCCAGGCGCCGACAACGGCAGTGCAAGGCACAGAAAAGCAGGCCGGTGCAGATACTGCCGAAACTCCGGTGCCAGGAGATCAGCTTGCTTCATCCGTACCGCAAAGGAGTGCAACCGCGGAAAACGGCGCTCCCGCCAGGGCAGCGGCCAAGCTTGAATCAGCGGACAAAATCACGGTTAAGACCGACATGGTGCTGGCGGAAATCGATACCGCGGGTGGGGATATTCGCCGCCTCGAGTTGCTGCATCAACCTGCCAAGGAGGATAAAAGCAAGCCTTTCGCATTACTGGAAAACGATCCTGCGCGCGTCTACGTAGCACAATCCGGATTGATCGGTGAAGGTTTACCCACCCACAAGACGCGTTTTACTGCGGAATCGGGCGCATACGAGCTGGCAGCGGGGCAGGATGAAGTCCAGATACGGTTGAGCGCACCGGAGGCCGACGGTGTACAGGTGACTAAAGTCTATACGTTTCATCGCGGGAGCTATCTCATCGATGTCAGTTTCGAGGTCACCAATCAACGGAACGCCGCCATCCAGCCGTTTTCCTACTTTCAGATGCTGCGCGACAGCCAGCCTCCCGTGGGGTCGTTCTTCATGATCCCGACCTATACCGGCGCGGCGCTTTATACCGAAGAGGAAAAATTCAAGAAAATCGAGTTTTCCGCGCTGGACAAGGGCAATGCCACCTATCCCAAGAATGCGGATAATGGCTGGATTGCCATGCTGCAGCAGTACTTCCTGACCGCATGGCTGCCCAAGGACAAGCTGTCGCGCGAATATTACGCAAAACGCCTTGGAGAAAACGAATATACCGCCGGTGTAATCGTACCGGTGGGTCAGATAGAACCGGGCAATAGCGCTACCGTCACCGTTCCCCTCTATGCGGGGCCGGAAGAGCAAAGCAAGCTTGCGTCGGTCGCGCCGGGCCTCGATCTCGTCGTGGATTATGGCTGGCTGACGGTGATCGGCGCGCCATTGTTCTGGCTGTTGTCGTTGTTTCATTCCTGGACTGGAAACTGGGGAGTGGCCATCATTCTCCTCACCATGTCAGTCAAGCTTGCATTCTTTCCCCTGTCTGCGGCAGGTTACCGCTCGATGGCGAAGTTGCGTTTAGTGACGCCCAAGCTCCAGCGTTTGCGGGAACAGCACGGAAATGACCGGCAGCGGATGCACCAAGCCATGATGGATTTTTATAAAACGGAAAAAATCAACCCGATGGGAGGGTGCCTGCCCATCCTGGTACAGATTCCGGTATTCATTTCGTTGTACTGGGTGCTGCTCTCGAGCGTGGAATTGCGTTATGCGCCTTTTGCGTTATGGATAGAGGATCTTTCCTCCCCGGATCCTTATTACGTGCTGCCGGTGATCATGGGCATTTCCATGTTCCTGCAACAGCGGCTCAGCCCTCCGGCGACCGATCCCATCCAGGCGAGAGTGATGCAGATCATGCCTTTGGCGTTCAGTGTTTTCTTTTTCTTCTTTCCCGCAGGCCTGGTGTTGTATTCCCTGGTAAACAACGTGCTTTCCATCGCGCAGCAGTGGCAGATCACGCGCATGATCGAAGGTTCGGCCGCGAATACGAGCAAACAGAAGAAAGCAAATTAGTAATCAGGGGAATTGCCGGACACGATCCCTTCCCGTCTTCATAAGCGCCGTCTTTATAAGTGAGGCGGCATCGAATTCAGGATGATCCATTCTGATGTGATTGCCGCGATTGCAACGCCCCCAGGCCGGGGAGGTATCGGAGTGGTGCGTGTTTCCGGCAGAAACCTGCAATCGCTTGCTCTCAGGGTCGCAGGTTGTGTGCCGGAGCCCCGGCGCGCCAGCCTCACCCGATTTCGTGACGAAAACGGTCACATTATCGATCAGGGAATAGCGCTCTACTTTCCTGCTCCCCAATCTTATACCGGAGAAGAGGTTCTGGAACTGCAAGGACACGGCGGCCCTGCAGTCATGAACCTGTTGCTGTCGAGTTGTCTTTCCGCGGGCGCGCGGCTGGCGCAGCCAGGGGAGTTTACCCTGCGTGCATTCCTGAATAACAAACTTGATCTGGTGCAGGCTGAAAGCGTGGCGGATCTTATCGACGCCAGCAATGAGGAAGCTGCCCGCTGTGCCAGCCGTTCCCTCCAGGGTGAATTTTCCAATACTATTCATGCCTTAGTGCAAGCACTTACTGACCTGAGAATGCTTGTGGAGACTTCTCTTGATTTTTCAGAGGAGGAAATTGAGCTTCTTTCTGGAAAAGAGCTGGAAATCAGGCTGGAGCGTATCCGATATCAACTTGAACAGGTGTTCAACTCCGCCCGGCAGGGCAGCCTGCTGCGGGAAGGAATATGGATTGCTTTGGTCGGGCAACCCAATGCTGGAAAATCCAGTCTCCTGAATCGTCTCGCCGGAGAGGAAATTGCTATCGTTACGGAAATCCCGGGCACGACACGGGACGTTATCCGCCAAGCCATAGAGATTGAAGGTGTGCCCTTGCATCTTCTGGATACAGCCGGCTTGCGGGAGACGGAGGATGCAGTCGAAAAAATGGGCATGGCACGCACGCGCTCCGCGATCGATAAAGCCAGTATTGTCCTGCTGGTTGTGGACAGCCGAGTAGGAGTAACGCCAGAAGATCAGGCTATCCTCGCTTCGCTTCCCGCGGGTCTGCGACTCATTGTCGTTCATAACAAAACCGATCTGCTCAAACCGGCACCGAATTCCGCTCCCTCTACCACAGCCACCGCAGATATCCGGGTTTCGGCTAAAACGGGTGCAGGAATCGACTTGCTGCGACAAAGGCTGCTGGAGATGATTGGATGGCAGCCGTCAGCAGGAGAAGGAGCCTTTATGGCCCGTCAACGTCATCTTTCTGCATTGACAACTGCCCAGGCACATCTGGAAACTGCTTGCGCACTGGTAAACAGCATGGATCAACTCGATCTTTTTGCTGAAGAACTACGGCTTGCCCAACTGGCTCTATCCTCGATTACCGGTGAATTCAGCGCGGACGACCTGCTGGGCGAAATTTTTTCCCGCTTCTGCATAGGGAAGTAGCGGAACCTTTTCCTCTTGTTCTCCGGGAATTCCTCCTCCCGCTCAGGTTTCAGCTTGACTCTCGCTTGCTTTGTTCTCGTCGCGGTTATCGGCGCTGGACATCATGTGGCGTGCCTCGGCGCGTAGTCCTTTCGCACGGTTAGTCAAGTCGCGTGACTTTGCATCGATGCGCTTGCGGGTTTTAACGCCAGTGCTGTACATCTTATCCCTTGCCAAGGCGCGACGGCGTCTTCCTTTGTCAGGATCAAGGAGAAACATGGCGATCGCGCCGAGAGCGAGTCCGCTGAACAACCAGTTTGCCCTGCCAGAGCGTAGATTCATTTTAGTCTCCTTCTCATCATGTTTCACGTGAAACAACCAAGGGTTTCTACTTCATGGAACTTGATTGGCTTCAGGCTGCAATCGATCCTGTGCAGCAGACGGTTCCAGTTCAAGCACGGCTTATACTGTGCAGCCTTTTTATCAAAGCTCCGAAGTCGAGCACTTCGTAATCGCGGATTAGTTTCATGGTAGTACATATTTTTCAAAAGTACAGGCAGCAACGCTCCTGGGAACAAGCTTCTTAAAAGAATAAGACGGGGTACAGCAGAAGTGAGCGTTCGCTCACGTTGCCGTTACTCCAATTCGAGGAGGATTATCGACAGGATAGGTGTGAAAAACAGGTTTTCGAGAGCTTCTGAATGGCTATCACTGGCCAAGCGTGTCAGCATGGCAGGATTTGGAGGTTGCTGTGTGAGAAATGCATGTCAACTCCCTGGAATCTGTTTTTAAACCCATTCCAAGGAATGGTTGCGCGAATAACAGATTTTATCGGAGAAATAATCGGGTTTCCGTCCATGAGGAAGCCCGGATCAAGATTTTGGCGGTGGAGAGGCGAGTAGCAACGGGGTATGTTGCTGTAGCGTCAATATAAGAGGACGCGTCCTGTATCTGGATCGTGAAGGTCCGAATAAGCAATGCGTGGTGCCGCGTTGTTTGAACAATCGTGACCGCATCTGATCATGGTCTGAGTTTAGGTATTAGATTATTGCCTGGGGATGGCAGCACGACTGGATGAGTATCTGCACGATGCAAAGAGGTCATTCGTGAATTTTCTCAGTTCCGTTCACATAACCCTGTGGAGTTCGCTCTGGACTTTGAAGCATTGGAGAGCCGATGCACGGAGCAGCAGGACTTGTTGGGTCGATAGATCCCGTCTACTGCAGCGCTTCGATACGGGTAAGCGAGGGTGAGTACAGCTTTGAACTTCCCGGAAACATAACCTGATCCCAGGGGGAACGAGGCACTCCATAGTTACCTCCATTCTTACTCCCATTCGCCCGGATTAAAGGAAATATTCGTCGGTTGCACAAAAAAGCGGCAAGCGTAGAAGCTCTATAATCGATTATTTTGGATGAGTTGGGGCATGGGTATGGGCTGAAACCAAATCTCGATAGAGGGGCTGGAGAGGCCTCAGCAATTGAACAAGTGGCTAGTGCAGATCGAAACAGGTTCAATTTTAAGCGAGGTAAGGCAATCTACCAAGACTATTAACGTTTCTGCCGCTGTATGTGTTTCATAGCGAGCAATTGACGTATTGTATTTGCACCCTTACTGGATCGACGCTGCTGGTTAAAGCGGCAACGTGGATTGATCACAGGCGCGCATCATCCCCTGCAAGATGATTCCAACAATCGCCGCCAGAAGATGCTCAATTAGTGGGAAATCATAATGTGCATGCTGCAGGGAGCTGGAAAAGAATTTTAGTGCTCCGTTATGGAGTGTAGTTCCCTGGCCTTTCGATTTTCCCCTGCAGCCTTCTCGTTAGCTTTTGTTTCACGTGAAACAAAGAGACACTGAAACTCCTTTGCTACAAGACCTCCCCATGATTCTTACATGGCCCCACGTTTTGCCGTAGAATGGCGCTACTCCATCAGGATTTTAATTTTTATCCGATTGCTTCCATGACTGTTCCTGAAATATTTGATGTAATAGTTATAGGTGGTGGCCATGCTGGCACCGAGGCGGCGCTCGCTGCCGCTCGCATGGGGCAAAAGACGCTATTGCTGTCACACAATATCGAAACTCTGGGGCAGATGTCATGCAATCCTTCCATAGGCGGGATCGGCAAGGGACATCTGGTGAAAGAAATCGATGCGCTCGGGGGCGTGATGGCAGAGGCGGCGGATGAGGCAGGCATACAGTTTCGCATCCTTAACTCGCGCAAAGGACCTGCAGTCCGTGCAACACGGGCCCAGGCCGATCGAGTCCTCTACCGGCAAGCGATCCGGCAGCGGTTGGAAAATCAGTCTAATCTCTGGCTGTTTCAGCAAGGGGTGGATGATCTCGTGCTTGAAGGGGAGCGTGTGGCCGGGGTTGTTACACAGCTTGGCATCCGCTTTGACGCGCGCGCTGTAATTCTTACCGCCGGAACCTTTCTGGCTGGACTGGCTCACGTAGGCTCGGCAAATTTTCAAGCCGGGCGAGCGGGGGATATGCCCTCCAACAGTCTTGCCGGCCGCCTGCGCGAATTGAAGCTTCCTGTCGGACGGTTGAAAACAGGAACTCCACCGCGCATAGATGGCCGTACCATCGATTATTCCGCTGTTGCCGTTCAACCTGGCGACGCGCCTGTTCCCGTTTTTTCCTTCATGGGCAATGCTGCTTCCCACCCGAAGCAGGTGTCCTGCTGGATCACGCATACCAACAGCCGGACGCACGATATTATTCGCAGCGGTCTTGATCGCTCTCCCCTGTTCTCCGGTGTGATCGAGAGCATCGGACCTCGTTATTGCCCTTCTATCGAGGACAAGGTCGTGCGCTTCTCCGCCAAGGAATCGCACCAGGTTTTTCTCGAACCGGAGGGTCTCACGACCCACGAGGTGTATCCTAACGGAATCTCCACGAGCCTCCCTTTCGACCTGCAGGTGAAACTGATGCGTTCCATCAAAGGATTGGAAAGCGCCCATATCACCCGTCCCGGTTATGCGATCGAATATGATTATTTTGATCCGCGTGCCCTGAAAAGCTCGCTTGAAACCAGGATGATCGAAGGCTTGTTCTTTGCGGGCCAGATCAATGGCACCACCGGTTATGAAGAGGCTGCGGCACAAGGACTGCTTGCGGGGATCAATGCCGCGCTAAAAACACAGGATAGGGAACCGTGGTGTCCGCGCCGGGATGAAGCCTATCTGGGCGTCCTGGTGGATGATCTCATTACCCGGGGTGTGACTGAACCCTATCGCATGTTCACCAGTCGCGCGGAATACCGTTTGCAATTGCGGGAAGATAACGCCGATCTACGGCTGACTGAAGCCGGACGCAGGCTGGGAGTGGTGGATGACGCGCGCTGGGTGGCGTTCAATATCAAACAAGAGGCTATCGCGCAAGAGCAAAACCGGTTAAAGGCCACATGGCTCAGCCCGAAAAGCCTTTCCGAAACCGATGCACTGCGTGTTATCGGGAAGAACATCGAGCATGAGTGCTCCCTTCATGATTTGCTGCGTCGGCCCAATGTGTCGTACGCGGAACTCATGACATTGCCTGGCGCAGGCAATCCTGTTGCCGATTTCCCCGTGGCGGAGCAGGTCGAAATCCAGGCGAAGTATCAGGGATACATCGAGCGCCAGAAAGAGGAAGTGGCGCGTAATGCTTATTATGAGGATATTTGCCTGCCGCAGGACCTGGATTATAAAACCGTGCGCGGCCTCTCGAATGAAGTCCAGCAGAAACTTAATCAGTTCAAGCCTGAAACGGCAGGCCAGGCATCCCGCATTTCCGGAATCACCCCCGCGGCAATTTCGCTATTGCTGGTCCATGTCAAGCGCGGTTTTCCCGGCGCGAATACGAAGAAAAGTGCGTGAATCCCGCTACGCAACTCGCTGATGGAATTGCGGCATTGAGACTGTCTGTTTCCGAGTCAAATCAGGGGCGTCTCCTGCAATACCTGGCACTCATCCAGAAATGGAACCGGGTGCATAACCTGACGGCGGTGCGTGAACCGGAAGCGATGCTCGCACTGCATGTGCTGGACAGCCTGGCTGTTCTGCCGCACATCAGCGGGCCGCGCATCGTTGATGTGGGCAGCGGCGCCGGCCTTCCTGGAATCCCGTTGGCGTTGGCCCGTCCGGAGTGGCGCGTGACGCTGGTGGAAAGCAGCCACAAAAAAGCCGCGTTCCTGCAACAGGCGCGGATTGAATTGGGGCTTGAAAACGTGGAAATCATCGACGAGCGCGTGGAAAGCGTTCGTTCGAACACCGGCTTCAATACCGTTATTTCGCGCGCTTTTTCCGATCTGACAGACTTCGTCAAACTCGCGGGACATTTGTGCGCATTGGGGGAGGAGCAAGGGGCTGACTGTGGGCGGTTGGTGGCGATGAAAGGGGTGTATCCCCATGAAGAGCTTGCGCAGTTACCTGAGACATTCATTGGCGACAAAATATTGTTGCTGGCGATTCCCGGCCTGAGGGCGAAGCGTCATCTGGTTGTGCTCAAGCATGCCGGACGGTAAAGTGAGATCTCTTGGCTTTTCGCCAAGTGTTTCATCTCGTATTGATCGGCTTCCGGTATTTCGATTCTAGGAGTGGCGATGGCGAAAATTCTGGCAGTAACCAATCAAAAAGGTGGCGTGGGTAAAACGACCACCAGCGTCAATCTGGCGGCAAGCCTTGAGGCGGTGAAACGACGAGTGCTGCTGATAGACCTTGATCCGCAGGGTAACGCCACCATGGGAAGTGGTGTAGACAAGGGCGGATTGCAGCATACGGTTTATCAGGTCCTGCTGGGAAGCAAGAGCGTCGTGGACGTAAGAGTGTCCTCCAGCAGCGGCAAGTATGATCTGATTCCCGCCAACCGCGATCTTGCCGGGGCGGAAATAGAGTTGATTGATTTGCCAGGGCGGGAAACGCGCCTGCGGGAAGCGTTGCAGGAAGTCGAGCGGGAATACGACTTTATTCTCATTGATTGCCCACCTGCTCTCAATCTGCTCACGCTGAATGGTTTGTGCGCGGCCGAGGCTGTGGTGATCCCGATGCAGTGCGAGTACTACGCTCTTGAGGGATTGAGTGATCTTGTCAACACCATTAAGAAAGTACGTGCTCACTTCAATTCCACCCTGGAGATCGAAGGATTGTTACGCACCATGTTCGATCCACGCAATATCCTGGCACAACAGGTTTCCGACCAGTTGCAGCAGCACTTTGGAAACCGGGTCTACCGTACGGTAATTCCCCGTAACGTGCGATTAGCCGAGGCGCCCAGCTTTGGAATTCCGGTGCTGTACCATGACAGGCTATCCAAAGGTACGCAGGCTTACCTGGCGCTGGCGCGTGAAATAGTGGCCCGATACTTTCCCGAGGGTGCCGTGCCGGACCCGCAGTATGAACAGAGACTTGAAGCCTAGAAGATATGAAGCAAGATATGAAGCCGGATGAAAGAAGAGTGAAAATGAGAGGGTTGGGGAGAGGGTTGGATGCCTTGCTGGCGGGCAGCGGCAAGAACGTTGTTGCGGAAGAGACGCTCCAGAATATCAAGGTCTCGCTGCTGCGGCCGGGAAAATATCAGCCACGTACACGCATGGACAAGGAGTCGCTGGGGGAACTGGCGGAATCCATCAAGGCCCAGGGCGTGATGCAGCCAATACTCGTGCGATCCGTCGGTGGTGGAAATTATGAAATTATCGCTGGCGAACGCCGCTGGCGTGCAGCGCAACTGGCGGGATTGGGCGAGGTGCCGGCGCTAATCCGCACGGTACCGGATGAGGCCGCGCTGGCAATGTCTTTAATCGAGAACATTCAGCGCGAAAATCTCAACCCGCTGGAAGAAGCACAGGGAATCCAGAGGCTCATCGGGGAATTCGGCATGACGCACCAAGCTGCCAGCGAAGCCTTGGGGAGTTCGCGCAGCGCGGTTTCCAATCTCCTGAGATTGCTCAATCTGGCTGCGCCTGTCCAGGAACTGCTGATGCAAGGAAAGATCGACATGGGGCACGCGCGCGCATTGCTATCACTCGCCGCGGCCAAGCAGATAGAGACGGCAAATCTTGTAGTGCATAAAGGACTTTCAGTACGTGAAACAGAAAAACTGGTATATCAGATCGAACATCCAGTGGTAAAACAGCATCCCCAGCGCGACCGTGACTTGCTGCGATTGCAGGAGAATTTCTCGGCAAAACTTGGAGCAGAGGTCGTGATAACGCCTGGGAAAAAAGGTAAAGGAACCATACTGATTCATTACGAGAGCCTGGAACAGCTGGATGGAATATTGTCACGCTGGTAATTCGCCGGTTCCCGAATAATCCAAAGTCTCTTTCGAAGTAAACGCTCACTTCTATACCTCTGACAAACTTCTTGACTTAAGTGTGAGACGGGGAGTAGTCTTTACGGGCTTATGGGTATGTAAAGTACTGGTAGTGGGAATATGGGTGGTACCAGAGGAGGATTTGGGGTATGGTCTGGCTGCTGCTTATTGGGTGCTGCCGGTATT
>JAFKJB010000022.1 GCA_017306155.1 Nitrosospira multiformis | reverse complement strand
ACACAACCTGCGCATGATTCTGAGGAAGCTGCAGCTTCTTCTCGCCCTGATTCTCGTTCGGCTGCAGGCGCAAACAGCGAATGATGACAGAGATGGGCACCAGCTTATAGCAGCCTGTTCCTGAAAATCAAATTATTCAGGGATGACTAATTATAAATTCGGCAGTGGCAAGTCAAATATATAAGGGTAAACCTGCGAACCTGGTATCCAGAAGCGCCTGGGGGTACGACCCTGGGGGTACGTTATTGGTATGTTATTTCTGACTCAGAACGGATTCCGGATCGAGGTCCGGAATAACGAGATTCATGGTATTTCTCGATAACTGCTCAACTTGAATATTTTTCAACTGCTTCCACTCGACTGATCCAGCCAGTTTTCCAAGCCCTGCGCATTGAGCTCGACATCAAGCCTCAGCAGGCTGCGAATCCTTTCCTCGGTTAATTTACAGCCATGCGCGACTATCCGGCGCAACAACAGCCCGTCTAGTTCCTCCACCAACGCTGCATGCCTGTCAGGCACATTGCGCAGCTTTCTGGCAATCGACACGTGCGCGTCAATCAGGCCATGCAGTTCGTCCGCATGGCGCGCGAGATGCGCGATGCGGCCATAATGCGTGAGAAAGGCGTAAGACGGGTGGTAGCTCATGAGCCGATCCAGTGAGGCATGTGCTGCGACGGGGTCGAACTGCACGGGAGTAGTCGTCGGAAACACGAATTCCATGTCGTCGACATCGAATTCCCGATAGGAAAGGCCGAATGTATCGCCGGTGAAAAAGGAATGGCTTTGCTCGTCGAAGATGCAGTAGTGGTGACGCGCGTGTCCCGGCGTATCGAGAAACAGCAGTAGCCTGCCGTTGAAATCCAGCCTGAATTCATCCGGCGCCTCAATGATCCTGCTTGCATCTATCGGGTGGATATCCCCGTACATGCGCTTGAATTCCGCTGCGCCGTAGACGGTCATGGCGCTGGCGACAAGACGCGCCGGGTCTGCCATATGGCGAGCGCCACGCGGATGCACCACCAGTTTGGCGTTGGGAAGATGACGCATGAATTCTCCCGCACCCCCCGCATGATCGAGATGGATATGCGTAACAAATACGTACGCCACATCTGCGGGAGCCAGATTCTTTTTCCGCAGCACTTCCAGTACACCGGGAACGGAAGATGAAGTTCCGGTGTCCACCAGCGCAGCTTTGCCGTTTTCCACAATCAGATGAATTGCAGCCAGGCCGGGGCGCAAATAATCGGCATCAATGGCGCTGATGCCATTTTCATAATCAGCGAGGCCGGGAAGATGGGAAATGTGCGGAGGCAAAATAGAGAGCGATGAAGTCATTCCAGGCTCGGCGTCCGATGAAGATCGCGCGCCATCATGCAATTGGCCGAGACGCAGATTCCCCAACTATGCTACCACCTGTTTCAATTGTTCAAGTATCGCCGGGTTTTCCAGAGTGGATACATCCTGGGTTATTTCCTCATCCCTTGCGAGCGTACGCAGCAACCGGCGCATGATTTTGCCGGATCTGGTTTTCGGCAGATTATCCCCAAACCGGATTTCATCAGGCCTGGCGATGGGACCGATCTCCTGCGATACCCAATTGCGCAATTCCTGGACAATGCGATGAGCGTCTTCCGCATTCGGGCGCGCGCCTTTCAATACCACGAAAGCCACGATAGCCTCGGTTTTGATTTCGTCCGGCTTGCCCACCACCGCGGCCTCGGCCACCAGGGGGCTTGCTACCAGTGCCGATTCGATTTCCATTGTCCCTAAGCGGTGGCCGGAAACAGTCAGCACATCGTCGATGCGTCCCATGATCCAGAAATAGCCGTCCGCGTCGCGGTGGGCTGAGTCTCCCGCGAGATAATATTTGCCGCCAAGCTCCTCTGGAAAATAGGTGTTTCTGAAGCGTTCCGGATCGCCCCACAATGTGCGGGCCAGGGAAGGAAACGGGCGCTTGATCACGAGAAAGCCGCCTTTGCCGACCGGTACCTCATGCCCCGCTTCATCCACGATACCGGCCTTGATACCAGGAAGCGGCAAAGTGCAGGAACCGGGTTTGAGCGTTACTGCTCCAGGCGTGGGAGCGATCATGTGAGCGCCTGTTTCGGTTTGCCACCAGGTATCCACCAGCGGACAGCGGGATTGGCCGACAGTCGTGTAATACCACATCCAGGCTTCCGGGTTGATCGGTTCGCCCACTGAACCGAGCAGGCGCAACGAGGAAAGATCATATTGTTTCGGCAGGTCAGGCCCGAGTTTTATAAGCGAGCGGATGGCAGTGGGTGCTGTATAAAACGTGGTCACCTTGTGATCCTGGATCATTTTCCAGAAACGGCCGGCGTCAGGATAAGTAGGAACGCCTTCGAATATGATCTGGGTCGCGCCGACGGCTAGGGGGCCATAAGTCACATAGGTGTGCCCCGTTACCCAGCCTACGTCGGCCGTGCACCAGAAGATATCGGAGGGTTTGTAGTCGAAAATCCATTGCATGCTCGTGATGGCGCCCAGCAGAAAGCCTGCGGAAGAGTGTTGCACGCCTTTTGGCTTGCCTGTGGAACCGGAGGTGTAGAGCGTAAATAGCGGATGTTCGGCGTTCACCCATTCGGGCTCGCAGGTCTCGCTCTGATCCCGGATGAGATCATGCCACCAGATGTCGCGATTGGCGCGCAGCTGCAGATCCCCGCTGCCCCGCTGGTAGATCACGACGGATTTCACCGAGTCCGTTCCATCTCTGCCAAGCGCATCTTCGACAACGGCTTTCAGATAGTTGATCTTGCCGCCGCGCCATTGCTCGTCCGCAGTGATCACGGCTACCGCACCTGTGTCAATAATCCGCTCATGCAGGCTTTTGGCGGAGAAGCCGCCGAACACGACTGAATGAATCGCACCTATGCGCGCGCAGGCCTGCATTGCCACTACCGCTTCGATACTCATCGGCATATAGATGACGACGCGATCACCTTTCCTGATATTCAGTGACTTGAGACCATTTGCAAACCGGCATACGCGGCGGTAGAGATCCTGGTAGGTGCAGGACGTAACGACGCCGTCGTCCGCTTCGAAAATAAGCGCGACCTTGTCCGGCTGGGTGGCCTGGTGTCGATCGAGACAATTGTATGAAACATTCAGTTCTCCGTCATCGAACCAGGTGAGGAACGGATGGTTGGTTTCATCCAGCACACGGGTAAATGGTTTGTGCCAGGAAATATGATCCCGCGCCAGTCTGGACCAGAACGCTGCCTCATCCTTTTCAGCCTCTGCGCAAAGGGCATCGTATTCCTCCATCCCGGATACATTCGCCTGTTCCATGAACGAAGTGGAGGGTGTAAAGGTGCGTGTTTCATTGAGGATGGATTGAATCGTCGCCACAGCTACCTCCCTGAATATTTTTGTTTCGGCTGGTAAATTGTATCATTCGGCGCTTTTCGTAATAAATTTTTTCATACCGATCCGCCATTTATGCATGCCGATGGCAAATCCGCGCACTACAGTCCGCTCTTGCGGACCTGTCGTTTTTTTTTTATAACATGTTGGCAGAAAAAACTTTTTGACAGATTTCTTGTCAGTTGATCATGATCGTGAACGAGGAATCCGGTTCCTATTTCCCCGATCATAAATGTTTGTTAAAATAGAATAATAACGATGGGCTTCTTTCAGCCCATTTTTTGTTTGTATCGGCACTATGGATCTGTACGAATTGCTCGAACCGACCCTTGCAGGACTGGGCTATGAACTGGTTGACCTGGAGCGGTCGCCAGGAGGAAAGCTGTTGCGGGTATTCATCGACAAGCCCGAGGGCGTGAATGTGGATGACTGCGTGACTGTCAGCAATCATCTGAGCCGGCTTCTCGCCGTCGAGAACGTGGATTATGACAGGCTGGAAGTATCCTCGCCGGGACTCGACCGGCCGCTGAAAAAGACAGCGGATTTTATCCGCTTTGCGGGAGAGTCCGTTAAACTCAGGCTGCGGGTGGCGTTACAGGGGCAAAGAAATTTTGTCGGTATTTTGCGCGAAGTGAAGGACGGTATTTTAAAACTGGAAGTAGAGGGAAAAATGCTGGACCTTGAGCTCAATAACCTTGAGAAGGTTCGCCTCGTTCCGAAACTGTAATTTATTAGTAACTGGCTGGAGATAACATGAGCCGCGAGGTTTTGCTATTGGTGGATGCACTGGCGCGCGAAAAGAATGTCGAGAAGAACATTGTTTTTGCGGCACTTGAACTTGCATTGGCGTCCGCCACGAAAAAGCGTTTTAACGAGGACGCTGACGTGCGCGTATCGATCGACCACCAGACAGGAGACTATCAATCCTTACGTCGCTGGCAGGTGATGGCAGACGATGCGGTGGAGGATCCTGCTCGTCAGATATCGCTGAGTGAGGCATTGCAGCAAGATCCTGGAATCAAGCTTGACGAATATATCGAAGAACTCCTGGAACCGGTGGAATTCGGTCGCATCGGCGCCCAGGCGGCGAAACAGGTGATATTCCAGAAAATCCGCGATGCCGAACGCGAGCAGATCCTGAACGATTTTCTCGAGCGCAAGGAATACATGGTTACGGGGACCATCAAGCGCATGGAACGCGGAAACGCGATTATCGAATCCGGCAGGGTGGAGGCCATATTACCGCGTGACCAGATGATCCCCAAGGAAAATCTGCGTGTCGGGGATAGAGTGCGCGCTTACTTGCACAGGATCGACCGTACCACGAGAGGCCCGCAGCTGATCCTGTCAAGAATCGTGCCGGAATTTCTGATAAAGCTGTTTGAGCTGGAAGTGCCCGAGATCGAGGAGGGCTTGCTGGAGATCAGGGTGGCAGCGCGTGACCCTGGTTCGCGTGCGAAGATCGCAGTGAAGTCGAATGATCCGCGGGTGGATCCGATTGGCACCTGCGTAGGCATGCGAGGTTCCAGAGTTCAGGCCGTGACCGGCGAACTGGCGGGTGAAAGGGTGGATATCATCCTTTGGTCGGATGATCCCGCCACATTCGTGATCAATGCGCTGGCTCCTGCCGAGATCAGCAGTATTCTGGTGGATGAAGAGAAACACAGCATGGACATTGTCGTGGACGAAGGCAACCTTGCCCAGGCAATCGGGCGTGGAGGTCAGAATGTCCGGCTGGCCTCGGAATTGACGGGCTGGGAGCTCAACATCATGACGATGGAAGAGTCGCAGGCAAAAAATGAAGAGGAGTTTTCGGTTTTACGCCAGCTCTTCATGGAAAAACTGGATGTGGATGAGGAAGTGGCAGATATTCTGGCGCAGGAAGGTTTTACTACTCTGGAAGAAGTGGCTTATGTGCCGCTCAGCGAAATGCTGGAGATCGAGACATTTGACGAACAGACCATCAACGAGCTTCGCAATCGGGCCCGCAACGCGTTGTTGACCGAGGCCATTGTGAGCGAGGAAAAGGTGGAACATATCGCGGAAGACCTGCTCGCGCTGGAAGGCATGGACAGCCAGACCGCCCGTGAACTTGCGGCCAAGGGAGTAAGCACTCAGGAAGACCTGGCCGACCTGGCTGTGGATGATCTTGTGGAAATGGTCGAGATGGATACTGAACGGGCCAGGCAGTTGATCATGGCGGCACGTGCCCCATGGTTTGCCCAGGCCGATAGAGCATAGCCGACTGAAGGTAATTAATGTCTCAAATGAATGTAGAGCAATTTGCGAGTGAACTTGGCGTACTTCCCACCGTGCTGCTGGAGCAGTTGCAGGCTGCCGGTGTACGCAAGCACATGACCGAGGATAGCCTGACGGAGAAGGACAAAACGCAGCTTCTCGAGTATCTGCGCAAGATTCATGGCGCCAAGGAGGAGAAGGGCAAGATTTCCCTGCCGCGTAGACAGACTTCGGAAATCAAGAAGGCAGATAGCACCGGCAAGCCACGCAGCATCCAGGTGGAAGTGCGCAAGAAGCGCGTATTTGTAAAAGGCGATTTGACAACCGAACGGAAAACGGTTGAAACCGCAGAAGCCGCTGTGCCTTCTGCTTCTTCTTCTGCTCCCTCTACTCCTTCTGCTTCTCCGGTGCGAACCCCTGTCATCGATGCGGCGCAACAGGCATTGCGGCAGGAGGAGGCAAGGCGGCAGGCTGAACTGATGGCGCGGCAGGCTGCCGAGTTGCGGGAAAAAAGGCTGCGTGAAAGGCCTCCGGTTGTGGAAATCAAAGAATCCGAAGAACTTGCAACGCCCTCCGTGCCGGCTGCTACTCCCGCATCCGGGCCTGAGGCGGCCCCGGTTGCGACTGAAACTCCTTCGTCAACCCCGGCAGTTCCGGCGGCAACGATGGCGCCTGGGGAAGCGGAAGCGGCTGCGTCGCAGCCTGCCTCTACCGAAGGTACCTTGCACAAGCCGGTAGTGAAGCCGGAAGAGAAGGTGGATAAGAAAAAGAAACCGGCAAAGCAGGTTGTCTGGAAGGAAGAAAAGGTTGAGAAGCGAGCTCTCAAAACCAGGGGTGATCTGACCGGAGCAAAGGGCGGCTGGCGCGCGCGCAAGGATAAACATGGCAGAACTTCCGAGGAACCTGCCCTTCATGCTTTTTCAGCGCCGACCGAGCCGGTAGTTCATGAGGTGCTGGTGCCTGAAACCATCTCCGTCGGGGCGCTCGCGCAGAAAATGTCCATCAAGGCGGCTGAGGTCATCAAGGCTCTGATGAAAATGGGCAACATGGTGACCATCAACCAGATGCTGGACCAGGAAACTGCCATGATCGTGGTGGAGGAGCTGGGTCACGTCGCCAAATACGCCGCGATCGATAGTCCTGAAGCCTTCCTGGCCGATACCGAGATCGCGCCTTCCGAATTGAAAATGGAGGCGCGTGCACCGGTCGTGACAGTAATGGGCCATGTGGACCATGGCAAGACTTCGCTTCTGGATTACATTCGCCGCACACGAGTGGCAAGCGGCGAAGCAGGGGGCATTACCCAGCATATCGGCGCCTACCACGTCGAGACTGAAAGGGGCATGGTCACGTTCCTGGATACACCGGGACATGAGGCATTTACGGCCATGCGTGCACGGGGAGCCAAGGTTACCGACCTGGTCATACTGGTTGTGGCGGCGGATGACGGAGTAATGCCGCAGACGGCTGAAGCAATACATCATGCCAAGGCGGGAAAGGTGCCAATCATAGTGGCAATGACGAAAATCGACAAACCGGAAGCCAATCCCGAGCGGATTCGCCAGGAACTCGTGACACAGGAAGTGGTGCCGGAAGATTGGGGCGGTGAAACCATGTTTGTCGAAGTTTCGGCGAAGACCGGTCAAGGTATCGATGATCTGCTGGAAAGCGTATTGCTCCAGGCTGAAGTTCTGGAACTCAAGGCACCGAAGGATGCGCCGGCAAAAGGAATCGTGATCGAATCACGGCTGGATAAAGGGCGAGGTCCGGTCGCAACCATGCTTGTTCAATCCGGTACCTTGAAGCGCGGGGATGTATTGCTGGCGGGCGCGGCTTATGGCCGGGTGCGGGCCATGCTGGATGAGAACGGGAAACAGGTGGAACAGGCGGGACCTTCCATTCCGGTTGAAATCCAGGGTTTATCGGAGGTTCCTGTAGCCGGCGAATCGGTGGTGGCGCTGACGGATGAGCGCAAGGCGCGTGAAATTGCCCTCTTCCGCCAGGGCAAGTTCCGCGATGTAAAGCTTGCAAAGCAGCAGGCAGCCAAACTGGAGAATGTGTTCGAGCAGAGGGGAGAGGTAAAAGTCCTTTCACTTATTATCAAGGCCGATGTACAAGGTTCTTACGAGGCCCTGGCGCACGCGTTGCAACAACTTTCCACTGACGAAGTGAAGGTCAACATCATTCATAGCGGGGTGGGCGCGATTACAGAATCGGACATCAATCTCGCATTGGCTTCCAAAGCAGTTGTCATTGGCTTCAACAGCCGTGCGGATGCGGTTGCGCGCAAGCTCATCAACTCTGCCGGAGTGGATGTGCGCTATTACAGCATCATTTACGAAGCTGTGGATGAGATCAAGGCTGCACTTTCCGGCATGATGGCGCCCGAGCGCAAAGAGAATATCACTGGCCTGCTGGAGATTCGCGAAGTATTCCGTATTTCCAAAGTGGGCGCGGTGGCGGGCTGCCTTGTGCAGGAGGGGTTTGTCAGGCGTGGTTCGCTCGTGAGAGTGATACGCAATGGCCAGGTGATCCATACCGGAGAATTGGATTCTTTGAAGCGCTTCAAGGATGATGTGAAAGAGGTGAGGGCAGGTTTCGAGTGCGGCCTGTCACTCAAGAACTTTAACGACATCCAGGTAGGCGACCAGCTGGAAGCCTACGAAATCCAGGTAATCGCGCGGACTCTGTAAGCGGGGCGAAAGCTCCGCGTTGAGGTTTTATGCCCAAAGATTATTCCCGCACGTTGCGGATTGCCGATCAGATTCAGCGTGAGTTGGCCGATCTGATAAGTAATGAACTCAAGGATCCGCGCATAGGCATGATTACCTTGACCGGTGTCGAGGTAAGTCAGGATTATGCCCATGCGAAAGTTTTCTATACCACGCTGCATAGTGAAAGCGACAACTTTCTCGTCCAGAACGGGCTGGAAAATGCCGCGGGCTTTTTGCGCAGCCAATTGCTGCATCGGTTGAAGCTGCGCGTCATACCGCAACTGCATTTCATTTATGACGAATCCATCGAACGTGGAGTCCGCCTGTCGCAACTGATAGATGAAGCTGTGGCTTCCGACCGTTCTGGAAAAGAAGCTGGCAACACCTGAATTGTTTATCAAGCTTATATCCGGTTGAATTCATGCAGTTACTCCCCGCACGTTGCATGACCGGAACTGGAGATCACGAGGCCCATCATGATCGATGGCAGTTTCCAGCATCATCTGTAAATCCCGCCTTGCTTTCGATAGCAACTGCCGGGATTCAGGCTGGCTCCAAGACCCCATAGCTCAAATGTCCGCAGGTACCAAGCGGCATATCAGCGGTGTGCTGCTGCTCGATAAAGCGGGTGGCTTTTCTTCCAACCAGGCCCTGCAGACCGCCAAGCGCATTTTTTCTGCTCATAAGGCCGGCCATAGCGGCACGCTCGACCCGATGGCGACAGGCTTGTTGCCCATCTGCTTCGGAGAAGCCACCAAATTTTCATCGGCGCTGCTCCGCGCGGACAAGACATATGAAGCCACGCTGAGACTTGGCTATATGAGTACGACCGGGGATGCAGAGGGGGAGATTTCAATTGCTGCCGGTGCGGACCGCCAATGCATGGATCTGCCATGGGAGAAGATCGAGACAGTATGCAAAAGCTTTATCGGCGTAATTACGCAAGTGCCGCCCATGTACAGCGCGATCAAGCACCGCGGGAAACCCATGTATACCTTTGCCAGGGCAGGAGTGGAAATCAAACGACGGCCGCGTGAGATAACGATCCACGACTTGAGTATCGAGGCGTATCAAGGCGATGAAATACGCATGCGGGTGACATGCGGGAGCGGTACCTACGTTCGTACGCTGGCAGAAGACCTGGGACGGGCGCTGGGATGCGGCGGTGCTTATCTTACCGCATTGTGCCGAAGCGCGCTGGGCGGTTTTGATTTGCCACAGGCGCATACACTGACTGCACTCGAAGCGATGTCGTCCTCTCAACGGGATTCCTGCCTGCTGCCAGCCGATAGTCTCCTGAGGTCTTTTCCCGCGGTGATTGTGGATTCCGCTGCGGCTTTATCTCTGCTCCAGGGACGCGCAATCTCCGGTCATCCGGCAGGGGAAAGTCTCTCACCAGGAAGACAGGTGCGGTTGTATGACAAAAGACAGCGATTCCTTGGGCTGGGAGAAATTTCAACGGAAGGTTACGTCTCACCGAAAAGGCTCATAAAGGCTGAGCAGTCATTGTGAAATTTGGCTTCCATGCATGCTGTCGGTGACGTCCTTGCCAATACCGCGATAGCCAGTGAAGCGGCCGGAAGAATCGAACATGGGTTCACCGCTGACCATCAGGTATTGAGTCGACCCATCCGGCTTGGTCCGTCTGTAGATAAAATCGATAAAAGGCCGTCTTGCCGCGATATTTGCCTTGAAAACTGAATACTCCGCTTCATTCCAGCGCGTTCCATTATGCCCCTTGGATTCCCCCATCAAGTGATCGACCCTGATCCCCAGCATCTCCAGGACGGGACCGTAAACTTTGGTGAAATTTCCCTTTTCATCCTGTTCCCAGTACCAGTCGGAAGCCAGTTCCGTGAGGCGGCGAAATCTGACTTCACTCTCGCGCAGTTCCGCGGTTCGCTCCGCTACCGTTTGTTCCAGCCTTTTATTGTAATCCTCCAACTGCTTATACAGCAGGCGCACTTCCAGCATATTTTGAATACGGGTCTGAACTTCAATCAGGTCGAACGGCTTGCTGACGAAATCCTTTGCTCCTGCTTGCAGCGCCCGTAACTTATGACCCGGCTGCGCAGTGATTACGAGTACCGGAAGATAACCTTCCCGTTCAACTTTCTTTAGCGCTTCCAGTACCTGAAAACCATCCATTCCAGGCATATACAGATCAAGAAGAATGAGATCGTAACGATTCTGCCGATAGAGATCGCTGACCTCGCGCGGCTCCATCGTCGAGGTAATGTTTTTATAACCCGCGTCGCCCAGCATCTGTTCAAGTAGCCGGACGTTGGCCTCCTGATCATCCACGATCAGGATTTTAGCGTTCAGAGTGTCAGGTCTGTTGATCATTATTTTTATCCTGTTTGTTCCCGTTAACCGGTTTCATCATTTTCCCCCACTCGTAGCCCGTCTTATAGAGAGTACGAAAAAACTGATTCTTCTTTTTTTGAGCCAGTCATTATTATATTTTCCCAGCCAGCAGAAACAGAACGTTGTTTCCGATAAATGTCCTGATTTCAGCAAAATATGGGAGATTTGCGGCGACACAGCAATAATGGCGGAAAGGGGCTGAACGCTAGGCGCTTACTCGTTCTGAAATTCGATAAGTATTTTTGTTCGCCTGCTTTGCTTCCAGCAGGGCAGCATCGGCATTCTTCAAAAGGGTTTTCGCATCTTTGCCATTATCAGGAAAAATCCCGACACCAGCACTTGCGGTCAGGGTGATGGTGTTTCCCTGAATGCCGTAAGGTTGCGACAGTGCTTTTATTACTTTTTCCGCTGCACGACTTACGCCATCGAGATTGCTCATGTGCGGCATCGAAATCACAAACTCATCGCCACCGAGCCGTGCCACGGTATCTTCCTGGCGAACTGCGGCAATCAGGCGGGCCGCGACCAGCCTCAGAAGCAGATCTCCTATATCGTGACCCATCGTGTTATTGATCTGCCCGAACCCATCCAGATCCAGATACAAGACTGCCATCACGCTATTGTTACGCTTTGCATGGATGATAGCCTGGGATACCCTTTCCACCAGAAGCCGCCTGTTGGCCAGTCCCGTCAACGGATCATGCAGCGCCATGAATTCCTGCGATTTTGCGTAATTGCGCGCCTGCTGATGTAGCAGCCGCACTTCGAGCAGATTATGCACGCGGGCGAGCACTTCACTCATGTCAAAAGGTTTGCTGACAAAATCCTTGGCGCCGGACTGGAGCGCCCGCAGCTTGGAATCCGGATTGGCGGTGACAACCAGTACAGGGAGATATCCATCTGCTTCGATTTCTTTCAGGGCTTCGAGTACCTGAAAACCATCCATGCCGGCCATTTTCAAATCGAGCAAAATCAGATCGTAGCGGTTTTTCCGGTGCAGCTCATACACCTTGAACGGATCGGTCGTCGAGGTGACAGATGTGTAGTTTGCGGCAGCTAGCATGCTTTCCAGCAACTGGACATTTGCTTCCTGATCATCAACAATCAGAATCCTTGCTGTATGAATATCAACTTCGGTAATCATATTGCCTATACCTTCATAAGGACTTATCGCCTTTCTAAACTCGCTAACTTCAGGCGGCCTGTCCCCTTTCTGCTTATCCGGGCACAACCGGCTGAGGGCAGCAAGTAAGCAGAACTTGACGTGCTCAGAATCGCAAGGTCGAATATTGTCCCTATTTTACCCCTCTCTCTGTGCGCTAACTCTCATAAGAAAACGGGAATTAATGATAGTATGTATAAAAAGAGGAAGTCGTTCTCTTCTCTTTCGGGAGATCCTCTTCATCTTCCTGAAATGTCCGAAAGGCGTTTCAGATCAAGGCGAGCAAGCCCCATAATCCATAATAATTATAATAAAAGAGATTTGACCTTTATAAACCCGGCTTGTTATAATCTTGGCTCTCTGGCGCGGGGTGGAGCAGTCTGGCAGCTCGTCGGGCTCATAACCCGAAGGTCGTAGGTTCAAATCCTGCCCCCGCAACCAACGAGCTATTGATTTAAGCGGAATTTTCTAAAAAGCGGTAGATTAAATAAGTACTAAATAGTGTGTTTTAGCATTGGAATTACAGCTTGATCACAGTTTTTCCGAGAAGCTTTTCACACTTTTTCTCAGCTTCGGTACAGTATCTGGCATAAACCGAATCTATAACCGATTCTATATCTGCCAGATCATCCCCAGTCAAAATGCACCATCTGCTGAAGTACCCATATGGGTAACTCCTCTGCAGAGAGCATCATAGATGTGTAAATGTATCGCGTCTGACAAGCAAAGGCGTCGATACCTCAGTCCTGCCCTGTCCACGTCAGATTTCCAATAGCTTTTCACACATTGTCTCGTTTCTCTTCCAGCGCCTCAGCGTGCCTGGAGTCTGAAATACCTCGTTTCGGATCAGAAAGTGTGTTGCTTCTGTGCAATGAGTGTCCGATACATCGGTTCCGGTATCTTCACCTCTCCAAAATTACTAGACCACTAAAAAGGCCCGACGAACGCCGGGCCAGGAAGGGAGTTTATTGCACTCGCTTCTCCTTCAGGGAGGAAAGAAGCGAGCAGGCAGATTAACAATACAAGAAAGCTTTTACCGTTAAATACTTAACGTATGGAAATAAAAAACCTGCTCGGGGCGGGTTGGGGGAAAGAGAAAAGACCCGGGTTCGCAATGGTTAATTAGGGTTGACTTTGGTGCGTTTTGTATAAACAATATGCCAATTAATTGCCAACACAGAAGGAGCTGGCGATTAAATCGGCATACGATCCTGGTACTGAAGAGTTGCGTATATACGAAAGTATCGCAACCTGTTGATTAACTGGAAAGGAGAGGGCCATGAATTATCGGGAGACAATCGAGAGCACGAAAGAGGAGCAGGATTCAAGAGAGTTTGGCGCAGCAGAAGAGCTTGTCACAATCTCGCCGGAGGATGTGCAGGCATTGACGGACAAGCATTATTTGCAACCTGTCTCAATACGACTTGAGAAATCTTTGATTGAGGATTTTAAACTTATTGCCTCGATGTATGGAATTGGCTACCAGCCTCTGATGCGTCATATTTTGAAACGATTTGCAGATTCGGAGAAGAAACAGATATTGAGAGAGGCTGCTTCAAAGATGAAGTCAATGAGGCGGGAAGCATTAAGAGAGGCCGCTTCAAAGATGAAGTCGATGGGGAAAGAAGCGGCAAAAAATCTGCGTCAATTGGCTGCAAAACAAAGAAAAGTAGCTTGATCCAGCCCGCTTCGGCGGGTTTTTTCTTATCAGCCTTTCTGTTGCGAAATTCCCGGGGTGGCGTAGAGGAAGGATCAGATCATGATCCGCGTCTTGCTATCACCGCTTATCCTGTTTGGAACGGTAAGGGTGTCTCCGTCAGAGACCCTGACGATGGTTGCCAGAGAGATTGCAGCGAGCGTGCAAAATTAAAATCCGAGCGGCGGCAATCCGGGTAGACTACCTTCGTAACTGCTATTCCGATGCATATTGTCCAGATGCGGCCTTCATTGAGCTGATACTCGTCGTTTGGAAAGAACGGTAGTAGACGCGGGCTTCGAGTCCGGGCAAAATATCGAAATTACGGATACGCACAATTTCTCAGTTTGCGGGGATTGTGCTTTTTTAATTTTTTCTTTTAGCTCTTTTAGCTTTATGGCGGGCCTCCCCGCATTGCATGGTAGTGAACCTGGTCAGGTCCGGAAGGAAGCAGCCACAGCTATTTTTTGCAAGTGCCGGGGGTCGGGCTCGCCACCCTTTTTGTGCAGTTGGGTGAATCGGACGAGTACCGTCTTCCCCCAACTGCATGCTTCAATGATTCATACCGTCAGTTACGGCCTCAGCCTGAAAATCTGAAATAACCGTTTCGCTGATTCGATTCTCGACATAGCGTGTCCTCCCCGACTCAAGTTCTTGCCCGCAAATGGCGTCCTCGACGTTTTTCCGAACTGACCGGACAGGATCATGTTGTTCGTGCACTTACCAATGCGCTCGAACAGAAGCGTTTACATCATGCTTATCTGTTCACGGGCACGCGCGGTATCGGCAAGACGACTATTGCGCGCATCCTGGCAAAAGCGTTCAACTGCCAGGCCGGGGTTACCGCCGAACCTTGCGGAATCTGTTCTGCCTGTATAGAAATTGACGGCGGGCGTTTTGTTGATCTGATCGAAGTCGATGCCGCCTCCAATACGCAGGTGGAAAAAATGCGCGAACTGCTGGAGAACGCGCTGTATGCTCCTACGGTCGCACGTTACAAGGTATACATCATCGATGAAGTGCACATGCTTTCCAAGTCGGCTTTCAACGCCATGCTGAAAACGCTGGAAGAGCCACCGGAGCACGTCAAATTCATACTTGCGACCACTGATCCGCAGAAGATTCCAGTAACGGTTTTGTCTCGCTGCCTGCAATTCAATCTCAAGCAGATTCCGTTTCCGCTGATCGTCTCGCGCCTCAGACATGTTCTTGAGGAGGAGCATATAAACTGTGATGCAACTTCCCTGCAGTTATTGGCGCGTGCGGCGCAGGGCAGCATGCGCGATGCCTTGAGCATTCTGGATCAGGCCATCGCCTTCGGTGAGGGAAAGATCGAAGAAGCAGGTGTGCGCGATATGCTTGGCGCAGTCGATCAGGGGTACCTGCTTGATCTGCTGGAGGCGTTGGCGCAACGAGACGGCACACGAATGCTTGCGATTGCCGATGCAATGGAAACCCGCAGTCTCTCGTTTGACACCGCCTTGCAGGACCTGGCGACACTGCTGCACCGTCTGACTCTCGCGCAACTCGTGCCGGCGGCGATTGGTGACGATGAGCCTGAGCGGGAGCGGGTTTTCGAGTTGGCGAAAACATTCGCGCCAGAAGATATTCAACTGTTTTATCAGATTGCCATACACGGGCGCGAGGACCTGGGCCGGGCACCGGATGAGTATGCAGGTTTCACCATGACTTTGCTGCGCATGCTGGCTTTCATTCCGGAGGATTTCCTGTCGGGAGGAGAGGGGGCAGGCAGGGATAGAGGAACGTCAGGTTCTTCGTATGCAAAGTCAGGGAGCGGCGAATATCTTTCGACCCTTGGACAGGCCCGGGACTCAGGTCGAAAGGAGACGAAAGGCCGAACAGAGACGAAAGACTCAGGCCGAACAGAGATGGAAAAGGAAGGGCGTCCCAGGGAAGAGAGGGCGGCCAGGAATGCTTCCGCTGGTGATTCCAGGCGGTCGGCAGGGTCGGCGTCGGATTCGCCGGGGGGCGATCCGATGCCGGAAAAGCCGGGTTCCACAGAGTCTTTCAGTCATGGCTGGATTACGATAGTCGGTCAATTGAAGGTGAGCGGGTTAACCAGGATGCTGGCTCAATATTGCGAAGTGAAGAGTTTTTCCGCGGATGAAATAGAATTTTGCGTACCGGAACTGCATAAGCATCTGCTGGACAAGACCTATCAGGACAGACTGCAAGCCGCCGTGAGGGGGTATCTTGGTAAGCCGGTGCGGCTGACGTTTTCAGTGGGAATCGTTAACGGCATGAGTCCGGCCGAGCAGGAGAATCGTGAAAAGCAGGAGAAGCAATCGCGGGCCATCGCGGCTATCGAGTCCGATCCGTTCGTGCGTGAACTCGTTGAAAATTTCGATGCAAAACTGATCGTTTCATCGATCAAACCTATTCAATAGTGGAGGTAAAAATGATGAAAGGTGGCTTGAGCAACCTGATGAAACAGGCTCAGCAGATGCAGGAGAACATGAAAGCCATGCAGGAGAAACTGGCTTCGATAGAAGTTGAGGGCCAATCCGGCGCAGGAATGGTGAAGGTCGTGATGACGTGCCGTTACGATGTCAGGCGCGTCAGCATTGACAGCAGTCTCATGGGAGATGATAAGGAAATGCTGGAAGATTTGCTTGCGGCAGCGGTGAACGACGCGGTGCGGCGTGTGGAGTCGACCACACAGGAAAAAATGGCGGGATTTACCTCCGGTTTGGGCCTGCCCCCGGGGATGAAACTGCCATTCTAACGTGAATTCCGGGTTGACGCGATTCTGCAATTCCTGATCCTGTTGAGTAATTCTAGGCTTGAGTGAACGCCCCGCGTAGTCTCGATGAACTGATCAATGCGTTACGCTGCTTGCCCGGTGTCGGTCCCCGGTCAGCACAGCGCATGGCGTATCATTTGCTGCAGCGCGACCAGGAGGCTGCTCGCCGCCTCGCCGATTCACTCGACTACGCCCTGCAACATGTCAGGCATTGCGAAAAATGCAATAACTTTACCGAAGAGGTCGTATGCGAATTATGCAGTTCTCAACAGCGGGATTCTGCCTTGTTGTGCGTGGTGGAGATGCCTGCCGATCTGCTGATGATGGAGCAGGCACATTGCTACAAGGGCATGTACTTCGTGCTGATGGGGCGGCTCTCACCCCTGGATGGCATCGGCCCTCGGGAAATCAATCTTGATCGCCTGTTGAAGCGCACCCAGGATAATAGGGTGAGGGAAGTCATTCTTGCTACCAATTTTACCGTGGAAGGCGAAGCGACCGCGCATTATATCGGCGAGATGCTGCAGAACGAGGGCTTGAAAATCACGCGTATCGCCCGGGGACTACCAGTGGGCGGGGAACTGGAGCATGTGGATAGCGGTACCCTCGCCCAGGCGGTTCTCGAGCGCAGGGAAGTCAAGTAGGGTTTATTTCGGGAAATGTTCATTCTGTCCTTTGTCTCTCATGTTGCCTTTTTATCGGTTCACTCTTCGACAAACCTGTCCTAAGCCTGCCGGGGGATATCTCCTGAGCCTGTTCGACTTTCGGCAGGCTCAGAATAAACGGGAAGACGAAGGATTCAGTACAAACAGTACAGGTTTTTCTTGTGCCATCCGGGCGCTCGTCAGTGCGGAAAACTGGAAATTGGCAGAAAGCCTGAAATTGGGATTGCGATGAAAACCAGATCATCGCAATCATCCAATGGGGCCACACAACGCCGCTCCGTGAAGATCGCAAAGTCCCCTGCTTTGCCAACTCCGGCGGGCTCACCCAAATCACTCCAGGCGCCTGTACGAAGCCGGCTGAGAGGATCGGGGCTAAAGGGATCGATAAAACCAGCCTTGACAGCTCACTCTGAGGCTGGTTCCTCCTCCGCTCAATCTGTTACGCAAAAATTGCACAAGATTCTGGCGCAGGCAGGATTGGGTTCGAGGCGCGAAATGGAGGAATTGATTGCCAGCGGGCAGGTGACGGTCAATGGAAAGACTGCCCAGGTGGGAGACCGTATCGACGTTCGGGATGTCGTGAGGGTAGGGAAGCGCGTCATTCACTTCAGATCTGCCCGGCGTCTGCCCCGCATCATGCTCTATCACAAGCCGGAGGGGGAAATCGTCAGTCGCGATGATCCTCAAGGCCGCCCGTCAGTCTTCGACAAACTGCCGCAGTTGAGGTCATCCAAATGGATCGCGATTGGCAGGCTGGATTACAACACCAGCGGGCTGCTGGTTTTTACCACGGATGGGGAATTGGCAAACCGACTGATGCATCCCCGCTTCGAAGTCGAGCGCGAGTACGCGGTGCGGATCATTGGGCGGCTGACGCCGGAGCAGGCAGCATTGCTGACCTCGGGTGTTGCGCTGGAGGATGGCGTGGCCAAGTTCGATTACCTGTCGGATGAAGGGGGTGAAGGCTCCAACCACTGGTATCGCGTGATATTGAAGGAAGGCAGGAATCGCGAAGTGCGCCGAATGTTTGAAGCGGCGGGAATGACGGTGAGCCGCCTGATGCGGGTTCGTTTTGGCCCCATCAATCTGCCCTCCCGTTTGAAACGGGGAAAGTCGATGGAATTGAACGAGGCGGAGATCGGGCGACTGCTGGAACTGGTCGGTTAAAAAACCTGATGGCCGGGAAGCTGATCCCGTTTCAGTAGGAAAACAGATTCGTCACCCGCACTGGTTTCCAGCCAGGTAAAAGGTGTATCGGGAAAGGCATGCTGCAGGGTTTCCCTGTTATGGCCGATTTCGACAATGAGCAGTCCATCATCGGTCAAATGGTTTGATGCATCCCGTAGTATTGCCTTAGTCGCATTCAGTCCATCCTCGCCGCTGGCAAGTGCATTTTGCGGCTCATGGCGATATTCCTCCGGCAATGCTGCCATTGCTTCCGCGTTGACATAGGGTGGATTGCTGACAATAAGATCGTAGCGGCGGTCTGCCAATGCCGCGAATAGGTCCGACTGAATAAGATCGATACGATCTTCCAGGCCATACTCCGCCACATTCTTTCCAGCAACCTGCAAGGCATCAGTCGAAATATCTGTCGCGTCGATCGCTGCATTGGGAAACGCCTGCGCCAGCAGTATTGCCAGACATCCGGAGCCGGTGCACAGATCCAATGCGGAATAAACTTCTTCCGCCTCTTCTATCCAGGGCACAAGCTGTTCCCGCAGCAATTCCGCAATGAAGGAGCGCGGCACGATCACGCGTTCATCCACGTAAAAACGGAAATCTCCCAGCCAGGCTTCCTTGGTCAGGTAGGCGGCCGGAATTTTTTCTGTTGTGCGCCGCTCGATCGTTTTCAAGACCAGCTCCAGCTCGGCCGGGAGGAGGCGGGCGTCCAGGAACGGTTCCAGCTGGTCAAGTGGAAGATGCAGCGTGTGGAGAATGAGATAGGCTGCTTCGTCATACGCCGAGGCAGAGCCATGGCCAAAATGAAGCCCTGCATCGTTAAAGCGGCTTACGGCGAAACGCAGTACGTCGCGGATAGTCTGGAACCGGGTTTTGGCTTCAATGAACATCAAGTTAAAGATTAACGGTCATTTGTTCTTGTTTTTTCAGCAACAAGCTTTCCATCGTGAGCCGGTAAATCTGGGGCAATTGGTCCAGATCCGCAACCTCGACGTATTCGTTGATCTTGTGAATGGTTGCGTTGCGCGGTCCCAGTTCCACCACCTGCGGACAGATGTCGGCGATGAAGCGGCCGTCCGAGGTTCCACCCGAGGTGGATAGCTCGGGCTCGATTCCCGTCACCGTTCGAATAGCGACACTTACCGCATCGACCAGGCTGCCCCTCGGGGTGAGGTAAGGCTTGCCCGAATTTTCCCATTGCAAGTCGTAGTCGAGGTTATGCCGGTCGAGGATTCCGTGCACCCGGGTTTTAAGTGATTCTACCGTGCTAGCGGTAGAGAAACGGAAATTGAACAGTATCGTTACTTCACCAGGAATTACGTTGCCAGCACCTGTACCTCCATTGATATTCGAAATCTGCCAGGAAGTAGGGGGAAAATATTCATTGCCTTCGTCCCACTTCGTACTGGCCAGTTCGGCAATGGCGGGAGCCGCCAGGTGTATGGGGTTCTTTGCCAGGTGAGGATAGGCAATATGGCCCTGTATACCCTTCACGGTTAATGTTCCGGACAGGGAACCGCGCCGGCCGTTCTTGATCATATCGCCGAGCTTGTCGACAGAGGTCGGCTCGCCCACGATGCAATAATCGATCGGTTCATTGCGCGCCTTGAGGACTTCCACCACCCGTACAGTGCCGTCTACCGCAATACCTTCCTCATCCGATGTGATCAGGAGCGCTATCGAACCACCATGATCGGGATGCTCCGCGACGAAAGCCTCGATCGACGTGATGAATGCTGCTATCGACCCCTTCATGTCGGCGGCGCCGCGCCCATAGAGTCTGCCATTTCGAGTGACGGGATCGAATGGGTCGCTTTCCCACTTTTCCAGGGGGCCGGTTGGCACGACATCGGTGTGGCCGGCAAAGCAAATCAGCGGCGCTTCCGTTCCGCGTCTGGCCCACAGGTTATCGACCTCGCCGCAGCGTATTCTTTCAATGTTGAAGCCGATTTTTTCCAGGCGATCGATCAGGATGTCCTGGCACCCATTGTCGAGAGGCGTGGGGGAACGGCGGGCGATCAGCATTTGCGCGAGCGCCAGTGTGTCATTGAGCATGGAGCAATTCCTGAAAAGAAGCCGGTGTGGATGAAAGCCGGTTGCTGAATTCCGGCCGTTAAATTCCCCTTAGCAGCTCATTGATACCGGTTTTCGCCCGTGTTTTGGCATCCACCTGTTTCACGATGACCGCGCAGTAGAGACTGTATTTGCCATCGGCGGAAGGCAGGTTGCCGGAAACGACCACGGAGCCGGCCGGGATGCGACCATAGCTGATTTCACCTGTTTCACGGTCATAAATTCGGGTGCTCTGGCCGATGTATACACCCATCGAAATGACGGAATTTTCGCCGACAATCACGCCTTCCACGACTTCCGAGCGCGCGCCGATAAAGCAGTTGTCCTCGATGATGGTAGGATTGGCCTGCACGGGTTCCAGCACGCCACCGATGCCGACGCCACCGGATAGATGCACATTTTTCCCGATCTGCGCGCAGGAACCCACCGTAGCCCAGGTGTCGACCATGGTGCCTTCATCTACGTAGGCACCGATATTGACGTAGGAGGGCATCAGCACGACATTGCTGGCAATGAAAGCGCCTTTGCGTACGGTTGCGGGAGGCACGACGCGGAAGCCGCCATTACGAAAATCGCGGGAACTGTAATCTGCAAACTTGGAAGGGACCTTGTCGAAATAGTTGGAAAACCCCCCCTTGATGAAGCTGTTGTCTTCGATACGGAACGACAGCAGCACCGCTTTTTTTATCCATTGGTGGGTTTTCCATTCACCATCCGTTTTTTCTGCCACCCGCAGTTTGCCGCTGTCGAGCATCTCCAGTACCTGGGTAATGGATTCCTTGAGCTTCGCTTCGACGTTACGCGGTGTAATTTCGGCGCGGCGTTCAAACGCTTCTTCAATCGTGCTTTGGAGCTGATCCATGGTCTTCCTTCTATTTCTTGTTGATATATCGCTGCTCTACAGCCTCCCTGCTACAGGCTGGATACCAGTTTCTTTATCCGCTCGGTAGCGGCAGCGCATTCCATTACGGATGCCACCAAGGCAATCCGGACGAAATTTTCACCGGGGTTGATCCCATTTGCATGCCGTGCCAGGTAGCTGCCGGGCAAAACCGTGACATTATAATCGCGATAGAGCTGCCGGGCGAACTCGACGTCATTCATCGGTATTTTCAACCACAGGTAGAAAGCCGCGTCGGGCAGCGAAACCGGTAGCGTGACCTGAAGTAATTTGATGACTGCCTTGAATTTTTCACGATAGAGGCGGCGGTTTTCGATAACATGAATCTCGTCGCTCCACGCCTCCTCGCTTGCTGCCTGCACTGCCGGATTCATCGCGCTGCCGTGGTAGGTGCGGTAGAGCAGGAATTTTTTCAGGATCGCCGCCTCTCCGGCAACGAATCCGGAACGCATGCCGGGAACGTTCGATCTTTTGGAAAGGCTGCTGAATACGACCAGCCGGGGAAAGCGTTCCCGGCCCAGACGGTGGGCTGCCTGGAGTGCGCCCAAGGGGGGAGAGGCTTCATCAAAATAGATTTCAGAATAGCACTCATCCGATGCAATGACAAAGCCATAACGGTCCGAAAGCTCGAACAGATGGCGCCATTCGTCCATCGACATTACCCGCCCGGTGGGATTGCCGGGCGAACAGACATACACGAGTTGGGTGCGCGCCCATATTTCATCCGGTAACTGGGCATAATCGAGTGCAAAATCATTCTCGGGCAGGGTATTGAGGAAACAGGGTGTTGCGCCCGCAAGCAAGGCAGCGCCTTCGTATATCTGATAAAACGGGTTCGGACAAATTACAATTGCATCGGACCGGGAAGAATCGACCATTGCCTGCGCAAATGAAAACAGTGCTTCGCGGCTGCCGTTGACCGGCAGGATTTCGGTATCGGGATCGATTGCCGGCAGGCCATAGCGCTGCATCAGCCATTTACCGATGCTGGCGCGCAGGGATCGTGCCCCGAGAGTTGCCGGATAGTGCGCCATCTTCGCCAGGTTTTCCATCAAGGCCTGGCGAATGAAATCCGGAGTCGAATGCTTGGGTTCCCCGATGTGGAGATTGATCGGTGTAAAAGCCGATGCAGGCTCGATTCCTGCGAACAGCTGGGTGAGCTTCTCGAAAGGGTATGGTTGCAGGCGGTTCAGATTGGGATTCAATTTAAGGTGGCGGGAAGAAAGCTCTATTTCCCGGATTGAGTGATTGATCGAAGCAGGATTATAAGAGGGAGCTCTCTTGCTCACAAAGCAAAATAAGCAATATATCAAAGGCGGACAACGCGGCGGGCAAAGTGCTTTCCCGATTGTTGCCCTGCTCGTGGGCGCCACGATCTGGGGTCTGTTATGGTATCCCTACCGATTATTGGAACAGGCCGGGATAAGCGGGCCGACTGCAACCGTTATTACCTACCTTGTGGCCCTGCTGACCGGCCTGGCTGTGTTCCGTCATGAATTGCGCACCGTCCGCATACTTGACACGGAAACCTGGCTGCTCGCCGGAATAGGATTGTCCGCGGGCTGGGCGAATCTTGCTTACGTTCTTGGTGTGCTCCATGGCGAAATCATGCGGGTCATGCTGTTATTTTACCTCTCGCCGCTATGGACTATCGTGTTCGCGCGTTTCCTGCTGGGCGAGGTGTTAAGCGTGCATGGCTACCTGGTTATCGTTTTTTCTCTGGGAGGTGCGATAATCATGTTATGGCAACCGGAAGGCAGCCTGCTGCCTTCCTCCTATGCAGACTGGATGGGAATGTCCGCCGGTTTCATGTTCGCTCTGGCGAACGTGCTGAGCAGAAAAGACCAGTATCATGATGTGCAGTTAAAATCGGTTGCGGTATGGGCGGGAGTTGCCCTGGTGGCATCCGGTTACAGTCTGCTTCTGTCTGATCTGCCTGTATCGGTCGATGTTTCCACTTACACGTTCCTGCTCCTGCTGCTGGTGGGGTTGACGGTATTTGCCCTGAGCCTGGTCGTGCAATACGGGCTTACCCATACCCCTGCCAACCAGGCCATCGTGATTATGCTGTTCGAGTTGGTGGTGGCGGCGGTTGCGGCTTTTTTCCTGACCGACGAAGCCATGACGCTGAGAGAATGGGCCGGCGGAGCAATGATCGTTTCGGCCAGCCTTTTTTCAGCGAGAATGAACCGGGAATAATACCATCCGTGCCGATTTTGCCGGTTTTACGCCGGAATTCCGTTTTCCAATTCCGGTTTCCTGTACAAATTTCACACAGGAGGGAAATGAACATGAATCATCACGTCGTTTTTCTGGAAAGGGATTCCCTGCAGGTAGAGGTGCGCCAGCCAAACTTCGAGCACACGTATGAGGAATACGCCAAAACAACGCAGGATCAAGTGGTGTCGCACTTGCAGCGTGCGACTATCGCAATCATCAACAAAGTGGGGTTGAGCGAGGAAATCCTGGCGCAATTGCCAAAGCTGAAAATGGCTGCCATTGCGGCCACCGGATATGACGCTGTCGATATCGGCGCTTGCCGCAGACACGGCATTGCCGTGGCGAATATCCGCAATTATGCAATTCATACTGTACCGGAGCATGTGTTCGCCCTGGTGCTCGCGCTACGCAGAAATCTTTTTGCTTACCGGCAGGAGATCGAGCAGGGAAGGTGGCAGAAATCGGAACAGTTCTGCCTGTTTACCCATGAGATCAGCGAGTTGTTTGGCGCCACCATCGGTATTGTCGGGGAGGGCACGATTGGGCGCGGCACTGCCGCCATTGCACAGGGATTCGGCATGCGGGTGCTGTTTGCCTATCATGAATCGCGGAAGAAGAAGGACGTGGTTCTCACCCCATTCGATCAGGTACTTGCGGAATCCGACATTCTCTCACTGCATTGCCCGCTGACGCCCGCCACCCGAAACCTGATTGGCATGAACGAATTGCGCAAGATGAAGCGCAACGCATTGCTCATCAACACGGCGCGGGGAGGATTGGTGGATGAAGCGGCGCTGGTACAGGCCCTGGATGATGGCACTATTGCCGGTGCCGGTTTCGATGTGCTGACGGCAGAACCTCCCCGAGACGGAAATCCATTGCTCGACTTGCGCCGTCCCAACTTTATTCTGACACCCCACATCGCCTGGGCCTCTACCGAGGCCATGCGTTTTCTTGCCGATCAGCTGATCGACAATATCGAAGCCTGGGTGGCAGGCAAGCCGCAAAACGTGCTTACCTGAATTTCCAGTCCGGTTCGCATCGGGAGAAAGGCGGAATATAAAGAACGCATATAGACGGTTGACAACTCAAGTAGCCTTCGATAGGCTCATAGAGTTTAGCGAGCTGATGCGTATGGTTCCGGTTGATCCCGGTTTCATTTGAATCGCATATCCCGTGACATTGGCGGAAAGCTCTGTTTATTGGTAATTTGATACAGGAGGGGAACGATGGAACTCAAAGGAACGAAAACGGAAGGTAATTTGAAAGCGGCTTTTGCCGGAGAATCGCAGGCAAACCGGCGTTACCTCTACTTCGCAAACAAGGCGGATGTGGAAGGGCAAAACGACGTTGCAGTGGTTTTCCGATCCACCGCTGAAGGCGAAACCGGGCATGCGCACGGCCATCTGGAATACCTGGAGGCGAGCGGAGATCCCGCCACCGGCCTGCCGTTCGGTCCGACCCGCGCCAACCTTGAAACAGCCATCGCGGGAGAGACGCATGAATATACGGATATGTATCCCGGAATGGCTAAAACCGCGCGTGATGAAGGTTTCGATGAAATCGCCGAATGGTTTGAGACACTCGGCAAGGCCGAGCGCTCTCATGCCAACCGCTTTCAAAAGGCTCTGGACAGTCTCGGCGACTGACGATTCGACAAGTAGCTCGACAGGCGACTATAGACAGCAAGCGGAAGGGATCGGGTTTGAATCCCGCTCCTTCCGTTTGTATTGCCCCGGAGTACTATCCCGGAATTTCCATCTGAATTTCCATCTGTTTTATTTCCCCGTTCATTTTCACGCATGACCACTCGCGAAGGCAGCCTGGAGGCGCCAAAGCGCCTTCCCATTGATTGGGAAAACCCGGAATATTATGACGAGCCGAAGTTGTTGGCGGAGATGGAGCGTGTCTTCGACATATGTCACGGCTGCCGCCGCTGCGTAAATCTGTGCACTGCGTTTCCGCGCTTGTTCGATCTCATAGATGAGGGACCGACCGGCGAACTGGACGCAGTGGAGAAATCGAGATATTGGGAAGTAGTGGATCGCTGCTATCTCTGCGATATGTGCTCCATGACGAAATGCCCGTATGTGCCGCCTCATCCCTGGAATGTCGATTTTCCACACCTGATGCTGCGTGCCAAGGCAATCAAGCACGAAAAAGGCGGCGCGCGTTTCCGTGACAAGCTGTTGTCCAGCACCGACGCGGTGGGCAAGCTTGCCAGCATTCCCGTCGTGGTCCAGGCAGTCAATGCGATCAACAAGGCGCCTCCTGCCCGCAAGCTGATGGACAGCATGCTTGGCATTCATGCAGAACGCAGGCTGCCGGAGTACGACAGTCACAGGTTTCGCAAAACCGCACACCCGAACGCGGACCACGAAGTGCGCAACGGCGAGCGAACATCCGGGAAAGTGGCAATTTATTCCACCTGTTATATCAACTATAACGAGCCTGGAATAGGGCACGATTTATTGAAGGTACTGGACCATAACGGGATTCCAGCGCGACTGGTGGAGAAAGAAGCCTGTTGTGGAATGCCGAAGCTGGAATTGGGCGATTTGCACGCGGTGAAAGAACTCAAGGACAAAAATATTCCCCCGCTGGCGAAACTGGCCAGGGAAGGTTATGCAATACTCACCGCGGTGCCGTCCTGCACACTGATGTACAAACAGGAATTGCCGCTCATGTTCCCGAACGACGAGGATGTGCAGGCGGTAGCCAAAGCCATGCTCGATCCCTTCGAGTATCTGGCGATGCGAAACCGTGATGGCCTGTTGAAAACAGATTTCAAAAAATCTCTAGGCAAGGTTTCGTACCATATCCCCTGCCACTTGCGCGTGCAGAATATCGGGCAGAAGACGAAAGATTTGTTGCAGATGGTGCCGGACACGAAGGTGACCGTGGTGGAGCGCTGCTCCGGGCATGACGGCACCTGGGGTGTAAAAAGCGAATACTTTGCCGACTCCATGAAAATCGGCAGGCCTGTGTTCAGGCAAATGGCCCAGCATGATCCTGAGTACATCAGCTCCGATTGCGCGATCGCTGGCCGCCATATCGAGCAGGGCATGGGCGAGACAAGTGCGCAGAAAGCGCATCCCCTGACTCTCATGCGCATCGCATACGGGCTGCCCTGAACGGCTGCCGATGTTCAGCTGGCGTTGCCTCCATTCATTATCATGATCAAATAATAATTATGCCTCAGATCACACGCAGCAGCCTGATGACCCTGGAAGATTACACAAAGTCACGGCAGGAATTCCGTGCGCGCGTAATGGCGCATAAACGTAACCGCAAGGTACATCTCGGCACGAACGTGACACTCATTTTCGAGGATGAGTTGACAATGCGGTATCAGATCCAGGAGATGCTGCGGGTAGAAAAGATTTTTGAGGAAGCGGGCATCCAGGAGGAACTGGAAGCCTACAATCCGCTGGTGCCGGATGGAGCCAACTGGAAGGCAACGATGATGATCGAGTACCCGGATCCTGTCGAGCGCATAGCCAGACTGGCCGAATTGATAGGTGTAGAGGACAAGGTGTGGGTAAAAGTGAATGGCTTCGATCCGGTCTATGCCATTGCGGATGAAGACCTGAACCGGGAGAATGAAAAAAAGACTGCTTCCGTCCATTTTCTGCGATTCGAACTGGAGCTGGAAATGATAAAGACATTGCGTGAAGGCGCCTCTTTGAGCATGGGCATCGATCATTCTGCGTATAAAGTGCCGGGGCAGGAAGTGGATGCAGCAGTGCGGAATGCTTTGATGGATGACCTGACCGCGGATCTCGCGGGGTGATGAGAACTTGCCTGCTCATATTCTGGTTGCTGCTTTCGAGCGTATCGATTTCAGCTTCCGCCCAGCAACAAAAATTCGAATATGAGTTCGATCATGAACGGCCGTGGGTTGAACTGCAGACGGAATTACCCCCTTATCCCGAGCAGGAAAATCTGCTGCAATTCGATGCCGGTCCCGCAAGTTCGAATATGCATTACGTCGACGGTGCGTCTATTACAGTGGGAGAAGATGGCGTCGTGCGTTACACCCTCGTCATCAAGTCCCCCACGGGTGCGATGAATGTGAGCTACGAGGGAATACGCTGCCAGACCGAAGAGAAAAGAACCTACGCCTATGGGCGCAGCGATAAAACCTGGGCACGGGCAGGATTGTCGAAATGGGTCGATCTCGAAGGTATCGTCCAGAACTATCCTCAGCGCGCGCTTTACCGGTATTTTTTCTGTCCTCTCGGACTTCAGACAGTGAAGGATACGGATGAGGCTGTTGCCGCATTGAAAGCGGGTATCCATCCACGGGCAGTCAGATATTAGAATGAAATCGTGATTTCCGGTTTGCCCTTCGACAGGCCCAGGGCGAACGGGAGACGAAGAGCGTTAAAGCAGAACCAGGTTATCCCTGTGGATGAGTTCCGGTTCGCCTATATAGCCGAGAAGGCTTTCGATCTCGTCGCTTCCCCGGCGGAGAATGCGCCGGGTTTCCACAGCGTTGTAATTGGCCAGCCCGCGGGCGATTTCCCTTCCTTGTGGATCGAGGCAGCCTACGACTTCGCCACGCTCGAAGTTGCCACGCACATCGGTTACGCCGACCGGCAGAAGGCTTTTGCCGCCAATGGCGAGCGCTTCCACCGCTCCTTCATCCAGTGTGACATTTCCCCTGATTTGCAGATGGTCCGCCAGCCACTGCTTGCGGGCGGCGAGCATCATGGTTTCCGCGAGCAACTGGGTGCCGATCGCTTCCCCCCGGGCGAGACGAATCAGGACATCCGCTTCGCGCCCCGACGCGATCACCGTGTGCGCGCCGCTTCTCGCTGCGCGTCTGGCCGCCAGCACTTTGGTCAACATGCCGCCCCGTCCTATTTCGCTGCCTGCGCCCCCCGCCATCCGTTCGATGTCCGGATCTCCGGCTTTCGCCTGCTCCACCAGTTTCGCCTGGGCATCCTTTCGCGGATCGGCCGTGAATAACCCTCGCTGATCAGTCAGAATTACCAGCACATCCGCTTCGATCAGGTTGGTGACCAGCGCGGCGAGCGTATCGTTATCGCCGAAGCGGATTTCATCGGTCGCTACCGTATCATTTTCATTGATGATTGGAATGACGTTCAGATTCAAGAGGGTGGCCAGCGTGGAGCGCGCGTTCAGATAGCGCTTGCGGTCGGACAAGTCTTCGTGGGTGAGCAAAACTTGGGCTGAGTGCAATTCGTGCTTGCGGAAGCAGGTTTCATAGGCCTGCACCAGGCCCATCTGTCCTACCGCTGCCGCCGCCTGCAACTCGTGGACGGCGTGCGGGCGCTTTTTCCATTTCAGGCGCTGCATCCCCTCCGCTATGGCCCCCGAAGAAACGAGCACCACTTCCTTGCCGATCTTCTTGAGTTTAACGATTTGCCCGGCCCAGTGCGCGAGCGCCGCATGGTCAAGCCCTTGCCCCTGGTTCGTTACCAGGCTGCTGCCGACCTTGACCACGATGCGCCGCGACTGCTTCAAAACGGATTCCATATCTGACGCTTTACAATTGAATGGGCAGTTGCCCGTATTCCGGTTTTCAATACCGGGTATTTATTCCAAGTACTGAAAAAAATCAAATTTCGAACCTTCAGTGAGCCATTTCCGCCAGCACCGGTTGCCTGCTGGAAGGCTCGGTGACAGCATAGCACACGGGCGTCAGTATGAGGCTTGCGGCCATGCCCACCAGCAGCCCCACGGTCAGGGAGAGCGTCATGGGGACCAGGAACTGTGCCTGCTCGCTCCTTTCGAGCAGGATGGGAAGAAACCCGACAAAGTTGGTGAGAAATGCGAGCAGAATTGGCCTGAAGCGGGCGCTGCACGCCTCCAGGATAAGCGCCGAGACGGGCCGGCCGCTGTCTCCCCGTTTTTGTACGTAATCCAGCAGCACCAGGCTATCGTTTATTACCACCCCGCTCGCGGCGATCATGCCCACCAGCGACTCCATGGATAGCGGAAGACCGATCAGCCAGTGCGCCCACACCGCGCCGCTCCAGGCCACCGGAGCTGCCAGAAGAAAGATCAGCGGCTTGGTATACGAGCGAAAGGGGATGGCAATCAGGGCATAGATAACGGCCAGGGCGGCTCCGGTAAAAAGCACCAGTTTCTGGATCGTCTGTTCCTGTTCCTGGCGCTCTTCGCCAATATCGATATCCAACCCTGGAAACTGGCGTTTTATTTCAGGTATTTCATGCGCTGCAAAACCGGCGTAAATCTGGTTCACATCAGCAAGTTTGGGATCGGTCTGGGCTTGTACCTTGAGGATGCGCTGCCGGTCCTGGCGAAGCAGTTTTGCCTGGCCGGGCATCAGTTCGATTTCCGCAAGGACTCCCAAGGGGGCCTGGGCTCCGCTGGGCAAACGAACTGGAAGGTTTTGCAGATCGTCGAGTGATTGCCTTTCGCTACGCGGCAGGCGTACCATGACTTTGACCTCATTGCGTCCTCGTTGCAGCCGATGCACCTCGTCACCATAGTAGGCATAGCGCATTTGCTCGGCAATATCTTCCAGCCGGATACCCAGCCGTTCCGCCTCGGGTTTGAGGCGCAGGCGGACTTCGGGTTTGCCGGCCTCGGCGGAATCCACCACATCGTATACCCCGATATAATCCGCCAGTTTCTGTTTGAATACCGCCACGGCGGCCGCCAGGGTTCCCGGATCGGGGTGGCCGAGATCAAATTCGATATCGTAGGGGAGATCTCCCTCCTTATACAGAAAGTCGATTTTGGCCCGGCCGATGTCACCAATACGCTTGCGCCATTCCCGGATGAAGTCCTCTACCACGATGTGCTGGCGGCCAGTGGGAGAGAGTTCGGTCCAGAAACCCGCACTATGTTCCGCGATGATTGTTTCCATGCCGACGATGACGCTCCCGCCGATATCAGGATCATTGCCTGCTGTCTCTCTATCCAGGTCTTCCCGCAGTTGCAGCAGCGCCTGTTCCACTTTTTCCGCTATTCTCCGCGTTTCGCTATAGGGTGTGTCTTCGGGCAATTTCAGATAGACCCAGAAGCTCTCTTTTGTCACGTCCGCCTGCAAGGTCATCCGCACATGACCTCCGGCCACCAATGCCACAGCCAGCATCAGCAGGACAGCGAAAATGGCGATCGTGAGATAACGCCAGGCGAGCGCTTTCTGTAGCAATGGTTCGTAAACACGGTGGACGAACTGCTGCAATCCATGATTGAGTGCGGCGCGCAGACGCAGCAAGGGCGGATAGGCCCATGTGCTCCTGGACGGTGTCGCCAGATGAGAGGGCAGGATCAGCAGCGCTTCAACCAGCGAAAATACCAGCGTGAGAACCATTACCAGACAGATGGGTTTCATCATCTGGCCCGCCCAGCCCGGCAGGAAAAGGCCGGGCAGAAACGCGACGAGCGCGATCATGACGGCGAGAGTAACCGGCAGCGCGACTTCGCGCGCGCCAAGGATGGCTGCCTGCAGGTTTCTTTGCATCCAGCGGAATTTTTCAGCCGATGAGCCGTTCCCTTCATCCGTCGCGGCAGCGGCTCCTGCGTTCGCCTCTTCCTGGCGGGCATAGATGGCTTCTCCTATGATAATTGCATCATCTACAAGAATTCCCATCGCCAGCAGGAAGCCGAACAGTGACAGCATGTTGAGGGAAATATCCAGCGCTGGCATCAGCCAGAACGCACCGAATATCGACGTCAGGATCCCCGCTCCGGCCCATATAGCCACTTTGAACTGAAGGAACAGCGTCAGGATGAGGCAGACCAGTACGAATCCCGTGAGTCCATCCTCAAGCAGGGTGCCAATGCGCTCTTCGTAAGCCTGCGAATCATCCCACCAGGTGGTCAGACCCACTCCCTGGGGAAGTTCCGCTTTTTTTTCCGCTACGTAAGCCTTGACACGGCGCGCCACTGCCACTGAATCTTTTTCGGCATGAATTTCCCAGCCTTGAGCGGTTTCCCCATTATGGTGCCACTCTGACAACCGCTCTTCCAGGCCGTCCTTGATGACTGCTACCTCACGAAGCAGCACACGGCTTCCGTCCAAGCGGGTACTCACCACCAGATTTCCAACCGATACGTCATCCTGGGCTTTGCCCTTGACCCTGAGCAGCAGCTCGCCTGCCGGATTCTTCATTACCCCTCCGGGCAGATCCACCGAAGCGCGTCGAATGGTTTCCGTCACCTCGTTGAGCGACACGCCATACTGGCGCAGTTTCTCCGTGGAGACCTCGATTGCAATCTCGTACGGCAACTCGTAATAGTTGTGCGCCCGCGTTACCCCAGGTATGCGAGAGAGCTCGGCATGAACCTCGTCCCCCAGACGCCTGAGAGTAAGCGGGTCGGTAGGGCCATATAGCGCGACCCAGATAACGCCATCGTCTCCGATGCGGTTTGCCGGCTGCACGTCAATCTTCTCCAGGCCTTTCGGCAAGCGCTGAATCGCTTGCACCCTTCCACGCGCCGCATTCATCACCTGATCCCTGTCGTAGGTGGGCAGGGCGGTCAGCTTGACTGTGCATTCCCCCTCCACAATTTCCGAGTTCAGCCTTTTAATGCCGGGCAAGTTGTAGATTGCCTCTTCGATGCGGACGCAAACGGATTCTTCGATCTCCAGAGGACCCGCTCCGGGATAGACCGCCTTGATCTCGATCTGATGGGGCATGAAGCGGGGGAATACTTCCTTGTCCATCAGCAGCAGGCTGCTCGCACCTCCAAGCAGAATGAGCAGCATGAGGAGGTTGGCAGCGATCGGATTGGCCGCGAACCACGCGATCGGTCCGGAGGGAAGGGAAGAAGGGAAGATGCCCTTCATTCAAAAAAACTCACAAACGGATCCTCCCCCGGTCAAGCGGTTGACATAGCGGGTGGAACGCAGAACAGTGGGGTATAAAAGCGCCGCTCATAGGGGGTTGCCCTGTATTGGCGCTTCGAGGCCAGCTTTTTTGAGCTTCGGCTCCGGGGTCGCAATCTCGGCGTTGACCTTCATTCCTTCCACCGGAATCTCGATTCTTGAGATGACCAGTCTGTCTCCTGCGTTCAACCCGCTTTTTGCGAGAATGCGATCGGGCTCACGCCGCAATATTTCTACACGGCGGATATATAGACGGTTGTCCGCGTCGACCAGTAACACTTCCTGGGAGGCATTGACGGCACCGGGCGGCAATACAAACACATTGGCCTGTTCCCGCCCTTCGATCTCGGCCTTTACAAACAAGCCGGGCATGAGCGGGGGCTGGCCTGGCTCGACCTTATAAGGATTCCGTACTTCGGCAACGGCGTGGAGGAGTCCTGTTTCCTCATCCAGCGCGCCCTCCGTCCGGATAACGTGCCCCTCCCAGCGGTGAGTGACACCGGCAAACTCTCCGCTCAGGATGACCCTCGGCCCTCTTTCTGCCTTGTTGTTCCTGTGATCGAGCAGGAGATCGAGGTACGCGAATTGGTCGATCGCCAAAGGCAAGCGTATCTGGGCAACATCGGTCGCATAAAGGCGGGCCAGTTTTTCCCCAGGCTGAACGTACTGACCAAGACCAATGTGCATGTTGCGCACACGTCCGGCAAACGGCGAGCGCCACTCGCAGCGGCTTCGCTGCAGGCGGGCTTTTACCATGTCTGCCTGCGCTGCCTTCAGTTTTGCACGTGCCTCCGCCAGTTGCGGTTCGCGCATGGTCAAAGGCGAAGGCATTCCCTCTCCCAGAACCCGCCATTCATGGCGCGCCTGTTCCGCCTGCGCCTCTTCCATCGCAACCTGGCGCTCCGCCTCGGCAATGCGCGCGTGCGCCTCGGCAATCGCGTGATCATAGTCGCGGGTATCGATCATCATCAGGGTATCGCCCGCCTCAAAAAATCCCCCGGCGGCCAAGCTGGGATGAAGGCGGACGATTTGACCCGCTACCTCGGGGACGAGATCGATCTCGGTACGGGGCACGACCACACCCTGTGAGCGGATATTGAGCCTGATTGTTTGTGGAGTTGCCTCGATTACCCGTACCACTGGTATTCCGCTATCCGGCAATTCGGATTTCAGTGATGGTCGATGAACAGCAATCGCCCACGAAATACTGATGCCTGCCAGCACGACAAGAACGGGAATGATGATTTTGAGCATGCTCTTGTTTGCCACTTGTTTCAGCACGCCTCGCAAATGCTGCCTCCTAGTGCCAGATAAAGATTGATTCGATTGCTCAGAAGCTGGCGCTTGACAGAAAGATGGGCGCTCTGGGCATTGAGGGTGCTGCGGTAGCTATCCAGCAGTGTAAGAATTTCGATATACCCATGCTGATAGGAATAGACTGCCAGTTTACGGCTGGCTTCAGTTTGCTCAACCGCATTTCTCAAGGCTTTTTCTTCCTTCCGTAGCCATTCGTCGGCCGCCAGCGTCTGCTCCACTTCCCGGAAAGCATTGAGTGCCGTGTCCTTGTACAGATTAAGGGCCTGTTCGGTCTGCGCCTTGTCAAGTTCGATCTCGCCCCGGATGCGTCCTCCCGTGAATATCGGTTGCGCCAGCCCGATGAGCACGTTCCATGCGAGTGCCCTGGGATCCACCAATTCAGTCAGTGCTGGACTGCGCGTTCCTCCGGCGGCAGTCAGGGCAACACGCGGCAGCAGTAATTTTCTTGTGCTTTGCAGACGGGAGTCGGCAGCCAGCAAACGATCATAGGCAGCGACGAGGTCCGGTCGTCTTTCCAGCAATTCCGAGGGCAACCCGGCTGGCATATCGGGTGGAAGCTCGGGCAGTTCCGCAGTTGCCGTCAGCACGGCTTCCGGATAGCGCCCCAGCAGCACTTGCAGCCGGCGTGCAATGATCTGAACCTGGTTGCGCGCCTGGGTAAGCTCAGCCTCCGCATTGGCAAGGTCGGTGAGAGCCAGGCGCACGTCGAGCGCTTTCGTCAAGCCGCGGGCAAAGCGTCCACGCACCAGGTCGACAATAATGCTTCGGTCCTTTACTGATCGTTCCCCCACTGCTGCTTGCAGCCTGGCTTCGGCAAGCTCAAAATAACTCTGCGCCACCCTTGCGGCCAGAGACAAGCGCGCGCCCTGAAAATCGGCTGCGGTTGCATCCGCCTCCCTTATTGCCGCCTGCTGGAAGTCGCTTATCCGTCCCCACACATCCAGCTCCCAGCTCAGGCTGAACAATGCTTCAAACACACTGAATCGGGCCGCACCGAATCCCTCCTCGCGGATTTGCGTATATTGGTAATCGGGGGCAAAGAGCAGTTGCGGCCATCGGCCTGCACCATCTATGCGTGCCTGGGCCACCGCCGCTTTTACCCGCGCCGCCAAGGCCTTCAGTTGATAATTATCCGCCAGGGCGCTGTTAACCAGGGCGCTCAGATTAGGGTCGCCAAAAATTTCTATCCAGTTTTCCGGAGTCGGTTGTGGAGTCCCTTTATCCGCCGTCCATCCGGCTGGGACTGCTGCGCCCGCATCTCCAGGATTTCTCAGTGGAGATGTTTTGCAACCGCCAATTCCGCCGAGGGAAATCGAGACAATTATTATCGCAAATATTCTGGACATTTAGGTTCAAGCCAATCCCAAAAATGAGGATATTCGCAATATCCTTCGGGGCCGGAAGTTGATCCATATTGTAAAATAGAAATCGCTATATGATAATAAGAATAGTTATCGTTATTGTTATTATATGCTTTCTGTGGAGATGCGGTGATGATTGTGGAAGAGCAGGTTGAATTGAGCGAAGTTTTCATGGCCCATCGATCCCAGTTGCGCTGGGCGGCACTCAAGATTCTCGGTAATCCCGAGCGGGCGGAGGATGTGGTGCAGGATGCCTATCTCAAAGTATCGGAAGCAGCGGCAGTATTCCATGTCAAGCAGCCTGTGGCATACCTGTTCCAGATAGTTCGCAATCTTGCCATCGATCATCACCGGCGCATTTCATTCGAATTGAATCTTTTCGAGGGAGAAGACGACGGGCTGCATGTGCCATCCCCCATCGGAATGCCCGAAGCGACGGTCATCGGCCGCCAGCATCTGAAACTGGTTGCAAAAGCAATATCGGAGCTTCCGGAGCGGACGAGGCGCGCTTTTGAACTCCATCGTCTGGAAGGGCAGACGCACCGTGCAATTGCTGCCGAGCTGGCTATTTCGACATCGCTGGTGAATATCCTGATCCACGAGGCAATAGACCATTGCCGCGCCGCTCTCCAATCCCCCTAGTTTTCACGCTTAACCACTCCCGGCTTGATCGCTCCTGTCGTTGGAAGCACGTGTACAGCGGTATCCGTTATACTTGTTTCGGGTAAGTTTAAAACTGCGAAAAATTGATGAATTCGAAGATTCATCGGGGGAGCATCAAGGTGAGACCGTGGCGAATTCAGAGGACCAGGATTCGGATCAGGTGTGGCATACGGCAGTCGAGTGGGTGATACGTGAGCATGAGTCATTCAGCCCCGCTGAACGGGAAGAACTGATAGATTGGCTGAACATGAATCCTGCACATAGAAAGGCTTACGACGAGGCTTCCCGTCTCTGGCTCCTCACCGGCCTTGTTCCGCCCCTTGAACCGCCTGCCGAGGATTGATGAAGAAGAGATAATACTGTGGTCGGTAGATTGCGTAATGTTCTCTCTGCTACATCACATCGAGTTGTTCGCGGTCGAGTTGGTTTATCCGTGCTTACAGCACAGAATGGTTTTCAGACGTGCGTCAGCAAAACGGCACCCATACTGGATATCTCTGAATGACCTGCACGTTTCATCACAGGGGAGCGGGATTCATTACATCCGGCGTACAATTCGCTTTAACAATCGCAGAGGGATTTCCCGATACAATTGAATAAGGAGGAACGCTCTCTGTAACAAATGCGCCTCCTGCGATTCTGCTTCCGCGACCTACGGTTATTCCTCCGACGATGATGGCGTGGGGTCCGATCCAGACTTCGTCCTCAATGACGGGGTATTCAGTTTGACGATTTCCGTCAGAGGAAATGCGATCACGACGCCCAAGGGTAACCCCATGAAAAAGGGTTACGTTATTACCAATCCTTGCGCCTGCATTCACAACCAGGCCCCAGCCATGCGTTATGGCTATGCCGGCACCAACCCTGGTCCGCCAGGAAAAGTCCACAGCTGCCAGGTGCGTCGACAAACGATGCATAATTTTCAAAGGGAAGAGCGTAAGGCGCAGGAGGCCTGGCTCCGCCGCCGCCGCCTGGCACAGCCTCATCGTTACGACCACCCGAAACGTTCTGCTGGTGATCGCCCCCTTGACTAGGTGGCTCCAGCTGAATTGTCCGTACTGCCGATGGGTATCAGATTTCAGTTCATTCAATGCCATTGCTCGTACCTGGATGCACTACTCATATTACTACTGCCGGCTGGCGGAAGGGGTTTTATCGCAGCATCTTTGCGATGAACAGGCTGCGAAAAAATTTCGTCCTGTTGGATTATAGCTGGCTTTGATCAAAAATCCCTCCAGGCTATCAGTCATTTTCCTAAATTCTTCGAATCCTTATTCGTCTAGCTAACAAGATTCCAAATAAGATTAAGACGCATTTCCATTCCTTGGAATTCGTCCAGGGAATCTGGAGCGCCATCTATTATTTGCAGACATAAGGGGAACAAGCATGACAAGTTGTTTCGACCGCGAAGACGGGACGTTTCGCGTGCTGGTCAATCATGAAGAGCAATACTCCATCTGGCCGGAGTGGAAGGCCATTCCGGGAGGATGGCGTGACACCGGCGTGCAGGGAGACAAGAAAACCTGCCTCGAACATGTAGAGGAAGTCTGGACGGATATGCGTCCCCTCAGCCTGAGGCGCTTCATGGATGAACAATGTTCAGTTGAAGCCAGGTAATGCCTGCACCTTTGACGCTTTTCACACTGCCTTGCGCGGGCGCGAGCTCGGTCATGTATTTGCGCTGGCGGTGCAGGCTGCCTTCCTGGGTGCACGTGGAGCCAGTCGAGTTGCCCGGTCGTGGAGGCCGCCTGGATGAAACATTCGAGAGAAGCTTCCCTTTACTGGTCGAGCGCCTTGCGGATGAGCTCGAGGCGTATCCGCCCCGGCGATACGCATTCTTCGGACACAGCATGGGGGCGCTGCTCGCTTTTGGAATTACCCATTCCCTGCGCAAGAGAGAAAAAGCCTTGCCTCTTGCCCTGTTCATGTCGGCCTGTGCCGCACCCTCCCGGCAGGACTGGCGGCGCTATGCGGACAAGAATACCGACGCGTCGCTCATCACCGATCTGCGCAAGCAGAAGGGGACGCCGGAAGAAGTGTTCGAGAGCCCCGAATTGTTGTCCATGACGCTCAGCCTGCTGCGCGCCGACTACCGCGTCTGCGCAAGTTTCCGCCATATACAATCCCTGCCCTTGCCGCTGCCAATTCATGTTTTCGGGGGCCGTGACGACGAAATTCATGAGTCGAAGCTGGAAGCGTGGCGATCCGAAACTACAGAAGATTTCTCGCTGGACCTGTTTGAAGGAGGGCATTTCTTTCTCCGGCAGCACGAAGAGGCTTTTCTCCACGTGCTCGCGCAGCGGATGGCGCTGCACGATCCGGACGCATACCAAGGGAATACAGGCTTGGCGCCTCCTAGTACCCGCTGGCTATGCAGCGGCCCTGGCATTCCAAACCCATGACTGGCCTTCAGCTCAAGGGAAAAGCCGCAAGGTGTGGCAACTGACATTCCGACTTCCTCTGTCAGGATCGGGTCGCTGCCAGGTCGGGCTGCATATCCGCGGGTTTGCGATCAGTTCGTTCGCCAGATAGATCACGCCTGAAAAGGTTTCAAAGTCAGTCCATTGAAAGGTTCACTATGACGCCAAGGTCAAGTTCTCACCGCATTTATCCGCAAAACCTGGTTACGCATCTTCGTAGTCTCGCGTCGGCACGTCCCACAAACCTCGCCTTGACAGCAGTGCACCAGGAAAGCGAGGGAATCGTGGAAAAAGCGTTCGACTACGCTACATTGGATCAGCATGTCCGCGCACTCGCGGCCATTTTGCAGGATCGCTTTTCGGCAGGCGAGCGCGCCCTGCTGCTCATGGAAAATGATGAGCATTACGTAATCGGCTTCTTCGCCTGTCTTTACGCAGGCCTTATCGCCGTGCCCGTTTTTCCGCCGGAGATGGTGCGCGAACGGCACCTCGCGCGCCTGCTTGCCATTGCAGCCGATGCTGAGGCCCGCTGCATATTGACCACGAGCGAAATCTTGCCATTGATTGCCCGTGCCTCAGTGGAGCAGTTTTCTTATGCGACCGTGCTGACTGTGGATACGGTGAAACGCGATAACGCCTCCGCATGGCGCGAATATTTTCCCGAAGAGGGAGATATCGCGTTTTTGCAATATACCTCCGGGTCTACCTCCACGCCCAAGGGAGTCATGGTGAGCCATGGAAACCTGATGGCGCATGCACAGGCTTACGAGCAGAGCTTGTCCATCAGCGAAGGCGACGTATTCGTCAGTTGGTTGCCTCTTTACCACGACCTGGGCCTGATTGCCGGCTTGCTGCAGCCGATCCATCGCGGCATCCCCGGCGTCCTGATGACACCCAAGTTTTTTATCGAGCGACCGGTACGCTGGCTTGAGACCGTCTCGCGCCACCGGGCGACGATCAGCGGCGCGCCAAACTTCGCTTTTCAACTGTGTGTGGAGCGTGTGAGGGATGCGCAATTGCAAGGACTGGACTTATCGACGTGGCGCGTCGCTTTTTGCGGAGCGGAACCCGTACGTTACAGCGCAATGAGCGCGTTCATGAAGCGCTTCGCGCCCGTCGGATTCTCCACTGGGACCATTTATCCCTGTTATGGACTGGCGGAAGCAACACTGATGATGACCGGTGGCACGTCCGGAGACGGGGTAGAGGCGCGTTGCTTCTCGACTGAGACGCTGGCACAAGGCCGCGCCGAGGTGGCGGAGGAAGGCATCTGGCTGGTCGCCTGCGGCGCTGCCGTACCAGGTCACACTGTCAGGATCACCAATGCCGAAACATTCGCCGCGTTGCCGGACGGTCACGTGGGTGAGATCTGGATAGCCGGGGCAAGCTTGACCCATGGTTACTGGCGGCGCGCCAGGGAAACGGCAGACACTTTCGTTACTCATGAGGGCGAACGCTGGTTGCGCACGGGCGATCTGGGATTCTTTTACGGCGGGCAAATTTACATCGCTGGCCGCCATAAGGATCTCATCATCATAAGGGGGCAGAACGTCTACCCGCAGGACCTCGAGCAGATGGTCGAAGACGAGGTCGAGGCGGCACGGAAGGGAAGAGTGGCCGCGTTCTCCGTAGAAACCGAAAACGGGGAAGGAATCGGGATGGCCGTGGAAATATCTCGCGGCATGCAGAAGCTTATCGCTGTCGAAACCCTGGTGCAGGTATTGAGCGAGGCCGTGAGCGGAAGCTGTCATGAGCCGCTCTCGGTAGCGGTATTACTGAATCCGGGAGGCTTGCCAAAGACTTCCAGCGGAAAATTGCAGCGCGCCGCCTGCCGGCAGGGCTGGCGCGAGCGCACACTCGATGCGTATGCCATCTATGAGTTTGGCAATTTCGTGCTGGGTGGCAGTCGGCCTGCGTCTACGTCTGCAGCCACGTTGACGGATGACGTCGAAATTTCGCTCGCGGGTATCTGGGAAACCGTGCTGAATCGCCGTGGGGTGGGGCGCGAGGAGCATTTTTTTGCCAGCGGCGGAAATTCACTCTCCGCAGTTCAGGCTGTGGCGCGTATTGCTGAGCATTGGCAGATCGATTTCACGCTCCGCAGCCTGTTCGAGCATCCCAAAATGAACGCGTGTGCGGAGGAAATCAGGCGCATTCTATCTGCCGGTGCTCCCAGGCGTACTGCGAGCATTAGCCTGTTCCCCACGCCGGCCAGAATCAACGCACCGGTGCCGCTTTCGTTTGGCCAGCAACGTCTCTGGTTTCTGTGGCAAATGGACCGGACGTCTACCGCGTATCATATCAAGCAGGCGCTGCGACTGTCGGGTTCCCTGGACGCGCAAGCGCTGCAGACCATCCTTGATGGGCTGGTCGCACGGCATGAATCCTTGCGCACCGTTTTCCGACCGGGAGGGGAGGGTTCCGCCGAGCAGGTACTGAAGCCGGCGTCGAGGGTGGATATTTCGCATATCGACCTGAATAGCGGCCCCCCATCGGAGCGTGAAGCGCGTGCGAAAGAGGAGGCCGACCAGATCATTTCCGCTCCCTTCGATCTGACGCAGGGTCCATTGCTGCGAGTAGTCTTGATCCGGCTGGCGCAGGATGAGCATATCCTGGTCATAGCCATGCATCACATCATCTCCGACGGGGCGTCGGCGCAGGTGTTGCTTGACGAGTTCGCCGTCGGGTACCTGGCTCATGCCCAGGGGCAGTTGCCGCAGTTCGACCCGTTACCCATCCGCTACGCGGACTACGCCGAATGGCAGCGCAGCTGGCTGGAAGCAGGCGAGAAAGACAGGCAATTGGCCTACTGGCGTGATTACCTGGGTACCGACCATCCGGTATTGGAACTACCGGCCGACCATCCACGGCCGCCGGTGGCAAATTATCAGGCAGCACGTCATTCTTTCGACCTGCCACCGGATGTGCTGGGCAGTCTGCGAAGCCTTGTCCAGCGTCCCGATAGCCACAGCGCAACCCTTTTCATGGCGCTGATGGCGGGTTTTCAGGCTTTGCTCTACCGTTACACGGGACAAAAGGACATCCGTATAGGCGTGCCGGTGGCCAATCGCAACCGGGTTGAAACCCGGGATTTGGTCGGTTTTTTCGTGAACACGCAGGTCTTACGCGCAAAGATCGAAGGCCGCATGACATTATCAGCTCTGCTCGCGCAGGTCAGGGAAGCGGCAATCGACGCTCAGGCACATCAGGACTTGCCCTTCGAGCAACTGGTTGAAGCATTGCAGCCGGAAAGAAGCCTGAGCCGGACGCCACTCTTCCAGGTGACCCTTAATCACCTGGTAAGCGATCGGCGCAAGTTCGATCGAATCAAGGGACTGAAGATCGTTGATTATCCGCTGGGCGAGCAGGCTGCACAGTTCGAGCTGACGGTGGAAACGATCGAGTCACCTGATGGAAGCGTGCATGCAAGCTTCATCTATGCGTCGGAGCTCTTCGATACCCGTACGATCGAGCGCCTGGCACGCCATTATGTGACCCTGCTGCGCGCAATGGCGGGGCAGCCGGAAACGCTCATCGGCGATGTGCCTCTGTTGAGCGAAAGCGATATGGCGCAGCTCGGAGCATGGGGAGCATGGGGAACGAATGCTGTAGGGCGCGGTTCAGGTAGCGGGATGTTCCATCAATCCGCTCATCCAGTCGCGCATGAAGCTGCCCATCAAGCCGTTCATGAAGCTGTGCACCGGCGCATAGAGCGCCGGGCGGAAGAACGTCCGAATGTCTGCGCCCTGGTTTTCAACGATACCGAAATAACCTACCAAGAACTGAATCGCCGCTCCAACCGGCTCGCACACCATTTAATCACCCTGGGAGTCAAGGCGGACGTAAGGGTCGGCATTACGGTAGAGCGTTCCATCGAGATGATCGTCGGCCTGCTGGGCATACTCAAGGCAGGAGGGGCGTATGTACCGCTCGATCCCGACTATCCGCGCGAGCGCCTCAGCTATCTGGTTGAGGACAGCGGCATCCGGTTGCTGTTGACGCAATCTCATATCAGGAATCGCATCCCCGATCCGGAAAAGCTTTCCGTGCTGGAACTGGATGGCTCCGGTATGAATGGGACAGCCGAGACTAACCCGGAGATTGCTCTGCATCCCGATAATCTCGCTTATGTCATCTACACGTCCGGGTCGACCGGCAGACCGAAAGGGGTAGGAGTAAGCCATGGTCCCCTGGCGATGCATCTGGCAGCGATCAGGGAAATCTACGGCGTACGCCCCGGTGATCGCGAACTCATGTTTTTCTCGATGAATTTCGACGCGGCTGCGGAACAGTGGATCACGCCCCTGTGCGAAGGCGCGACGCTTGTCCTTTCATCGACACGCGACCTTGCCGGCGACGGTTTCGTCGACCGGATCGGAAAGCACAACATAACCACCCTGCACTTGCCGCCCGCTTATCTGCGAATGCTGCTTCCCTTGATGCAGGGTAGTGCCACGTCGGTGCACACTTGCATAGCAGGCGGCGAAGCATGGTTCGCAGCCGACCTGGCCGCCACACAGGCGGCTTTCCCGCATGCCCGGCTGGTCAACGCCTACGGGCCGACTGAAACGGTCATCACCCCAGCCGCCTGGGTAGCCCATGCGTCTGAAGCTGCTGAGGCCGGCTTCATCGGCGAGTTCGCGCCTATCGGCCGTGCCGTTGGAGATCGCAGGTTGTACGTGCTCGACGAGGACTTGAATGTCGTGCCTCCGGGATGCGCCGGAGAACTCTATATTGGCGGAACTGGGCTGGCCCGCGGATACCTCGATCGTCCCGGTCTCACCGCGGACCGGTTCATTGCCGATCCTTTCGTGCCGGACGGGAGCCGCCTTTACCGCACTGGAGATCGGGTCCGCTGGCGCAATGAGGGCAATGGCGGCCAACTCGAATATCTGGGCCGGCTCGATCATCAGGTCAAGCTTCGCGGTTTCCGGGTTGAATTGGGCGAAATCGAGGGTCAGTTGCTGGCGCAGCCCGGAGTTCGCGAGGCGGCGGTAGTGGCACAGGAAGGCCCCAATGGAACGCGCCTCATCGCCTGCGTCGCCTCGCGTCAGGGGGTAACACTCAACGCATCCATGCTCAAGGCTGCACTTGCCGGCGTGCTTCCGGATTACATGCTGCCTGGTTCGTTTGTGCTGCTCGATAGGCTGCCGCTCAACCCCAATGGCAAAGTCGACCGCCAGGCGTTGCCCTTGCCCCTGCCGGAGCAGATCGACGAGGCGGCCTATCAGGCGCCCGTCAATGCCGTGGAAACGATGATTTCGGAGATCTGGGCGGAAGTCCTGGAGCTACCCCGAGTGGGGCTGCACAACAATTTTTTCGATCTGGGCGGGCATTCGCTGCTGCTCATCAAGGTGCAATGCAAGCTGGAAGAGCGGCTGAAAACCCGCATCGCCATTATCGACCTTTTCAGATATACCACTGTCGCGAGCCTGGCCAGATTCCTCGGCCAGGAGGACAGGCAGGCGGATAAGGAGCGCCTGCCGTTGCCGCGCCACCAGGAACGGGCGCAGCGGCAGAGAGCGACGTTCATACAACGCAAGCTGAGAGCAGGGAGGACGCATTAATGGATCATACGGAAGAGTTTTCGGAGAGAGACGATATCGATATCGCAATTATCGGTATGGCAGGCCGTTTTCCGGGCGCGGATAACGTGGAGGCATTCTGGCGCAATTTGCGGGATGGAGTCGAGTCCATTACTTTCTTTACCGACGAGGAACTCCTGGCGCGAGGGATTTCACGCAAGACCCTGGAAGATCCGCACTATATCAAGGCGAGTGCCGAACTGCCCGGCGTCGACCTTTTCGATGCCTCTTTCTTTGGCTATACCCCGCGCGAGGCAGCGGAAACGGACCCGCAGCACCGGTTGTTCCTGGAGGTGGCCTGGCAGGCGCTGGAAGATGCCGGCTATGACGCGTCGAATTGCAGCGTCCCCGTCGGGGTTTATGCCGGCTGTGGGGTTAACACCTACCTGCTGCTAAATCTGTTTTCCAGCGGGCGGTTTTCCGATATGCACGACATTTCTTCCCTGCAAGGGTTGATGAATGGAAACAACAAGGATTCCATGACGACGACCGTCTCCTACAAGCTCAATCTGCGCGGACCGGGGATCACTGTGCAGACGGCCTGTTCCACCTCACTCGCGGCCGTGCACGTCGCCTGCCGTGGCTTGCTCAATCACGAAGCGGACATGGCAATGGCTGGGGGTGTCTGGGTCAATCTGTTGCACGAGGGCGGTTATCGATACGAGCCTGGAGCGATCCTGTCGCCGGATGGCCACTGCCGCGCGTTCGATGCAAAGGCGGCCGGCACGGTGATCGGCAGCGGGGTGGGGATCGTCGTGCTCAAGCGGCTATCGGACGCACTCGCTGACGGTGATACGATTCATGCTGTAATCAAAGGGTCCGCAATCAACAACGATGGTTCGGCCAAGGTGGGCTACACTGCACCGAGCGTGGAAGGCCAGGCGGAAGTGATTCTGGCTGCTCAGGCGATCGCCGGCGTGGAAGCCGACACGATCGGCTACGTGGAGACGCATGGCACGGGAACGACGATCGGCGACCCGATCGAGATCGCGGCGCTCACGCAAGCCTTCCGCGAAAGCACGAACAGGCGTGGATTCTGCGCTATCGGATCGGTCAAGACGAATGTAGGTCACCTGGATGCAGCAGCAGGTGTCGCGGGTCTGATCAAAACCGTCCTGGCAATGAAGCATCGAACCCTTCCGTCCAGCCTGAATTTCGAGCAGCCCAATCCACAAATCGATTTTTCCTCGAGCCCTTTTTACGTCAACACCGAGAGCAGGCATTGGTCGAATGAATCGACCCCGCGACGCGCCGGGGTGAGTTCCTTCGGTATCGGGGGGACCAACGTGCACGTGGTGCTCGAAGAAGCTCCGCCCGTAGAGCCCGTGAATTCTTCGCGCGCCTGTCAGCTGCTCACACTCTCGGCCCGTACTCCCACGGCGCTGGAAACGGTGATTGCCGGATTGCACGAACATCTGCGCGCGCATCCCGGTTTACCACTTGCCGATGCCGCGTATACCCTTCAAACGGGAAGAAAAAGTTTCGCCTGCCGTGCAGTAGTGCTGTGCCAGGACAGGGATGAGGCACTCGGCGTTTTGGAAAGGAAGTCTGCGGATCGCTTTGTTAGCGGACAGGTGGCGTCGGAAAATCGTCCCATAGTCTTTCTTTTCCCCGGTCAGGGTGCCCAGCATATCAATATGGCGCGGGCGCTTTACGACGGGGAGGCAGTTTTTCGGCGGGAATTCGATCGTTGCGTCAAATTGCTGGAACCCCACCTGAATTTCGACCTGCGCGCCGCCTTATATCCCAACCTTGACCCCAACCTTGAAGGTGGGGATGAGGCACGGAAGAAGGAGTTGTCCGCACGCCTCGAACAGACGGAAGTCACCCAGCCCGCACTCTTTGTCGTCGAATATGCCCTCGCACAGCTATGGATGTCCTGGGGCATCCAACCGGCGGCTATGATCGGCCATAGTGTGGGCGAATACGTTGCGGCATGTCTTGCGGGTGTATTTTCGCTCGAAGACGCGCTGCGCCTGGTAGCCCTGCGTGGACGCTTGCTCCAGCAGACGGAGACGGGCGCCATGCTTGCGGTCATGTTGCCCGAAGCGGAAATAACGCCTTATTTGTCGGAAAGGTCGGAAGGTTGCGACCTCGCCGCTGTCAACGGACCTGAGTTGTGCGTCCTTTCAGGGCCGGTCTCCGCCATTGAAGCATTGGAAGCTGATCTGCACAATAAAGGGATTGGGGTGCGGCGCCTTCACGTCTCCCGTGCATTTCACTCCGCTCTGGTCGAGCCGATGTTGCCGGCTTTCATGGGGCTGGTTTCCGCAATGGAATTGCACTCGCCGCGGATTCCCTTTCTTTCCAATCTCAGCGGCGACTGGATTACCCATCAGGAAGCCACCGACCCCGGCTATTGGAGACGGCATGTGCGCGGCACGGTACGCTTCGACGATGGGCTGCGCGAGCTGTTGGGCAATCCAGATCGCATCCTGCTGGAGGTGGGGCCGGGCGAAACATTGACTACCCTTGCGCGGCGCCATTCCGAGGCAAAACCGGAGCATCTTATTCTTCCATCCTTGCCTCATCCTGGCAGAGCGAATCAGTCTCAAGCACATTTTTATCTTTGCCTCGGGAAACTATGGCTTGCCGGGGTCGATATCGACTGGGGGAGTTTTTACGCTGACGAACGCCGCCGTCGCATCTCCTTGCCGACCTACCCATTCGAGCGCCAGTCATACTGGATCAAGCCCGGCAGCCAGAAGAGCGGGAACACCGCGAGGACTGCAAAGGCAGCGGGGGAAGAAGACATGCCTCGACTCATTGCTGGCCTTGAGCCAGGTGCACGCCAGCAGGTGACGGATAATGGCCGCCCCGCAGCCCGACCGTTCGATGAATGGTTCTACACCCCTTCGTGGCGCCGCTCGGACAGCATTGAACAAGGGAGCGTCCGGGACCCGGGAAGATCATTCATCCTCTTCAAGGATGACCATTCCCTCGGGCTGGCCCTGATAGAGTATTTGCTTACGCTGGGGATAAAGCCTGTCGTCGTTTCCGCGGGCCCGGCCTTTCACCGTCAGGACAAGGACCACTATATTGTCCGCCCAGGAGAACAGCGGGATTACGATCTTCTGTTGCGCAACATCGGCGAGGATGGCAGGACCCTCGGACATATCTTTCACTTGTGGAGCCTGACCGGAAATGACGGCACGCAGATTGACAGGGAAAGCCAGGTCGAAAATGGAGTAGAAATCGAGGCCAGGAATTTCTTCAGTCTGTTTTATCTCGCGCAGGCGCTGGAGAGCACCAAACAGGTGATCCCGAGCAACGCAAAGGTCGAAATTACGGTCATCACCGACCAGCTTGAAGATGTTACCGGCAGCGAATCCCTTCGCCCAGAAAAAGCACTGTTGCTCGGGCCCTGCAAGGTCATTCCCCAGGAATATGCCTACCTGACCTGCCGGCTGGTTGATGTCGAGCTGCCAGCAGGCGACGGTATTGCAAAAAACCGGCTCGTCCGTCAGCTTGTAGCCGAGTCTCAAGCAGAACCCGTTTCCTCGATGATCGCTTACCGGGGGCCACACCGCTGGATTCAGACCTTCGAACCCATCCAAGGCCGAGTGCCCGGGAAAGCACGCCCCTGCCTGCGGGATGAGGGCGTCTATCTGATTACCGGTGGGCTGGGAGGCATTGGACTGGCGCTGGCCGAGCATCTGGCGCAGCACTATTGCGCAAAGCTGGTACTGCTGGGCCGTTCACGTTTCCCTGCCAGGGAGCAGTGGCCTGATCTGATTTCGGGGGCGGAAAAAGGGGATTCCACCCGCAGCAGGATCGAGCAGGTCATGCACCTGGAGGCGCTGGGTGCAAAAGTGCTGGTCTTGCAGGCCGACGTGACGAACCAGGTGGAGTTGAAGGCGGCGGCGGCGCAGGCCTGTGGGCACTTTGGGGCCATCAACGGCGTTATACATTCCGCGGGGGAAGTCGGCACCGGCCTCATTTCGGTAAAGACCGAGGAGATGGTGGCGAAAGTATTTGCGCCCAAGATACAGGGAACGCAGGCATTGCAAGCCGTATTCAGGGATACCTCCCTGGATTTCATGCTGTTGTGCTCATCGCTGGCAGCCATTGCAGGTGGCCTCAGCAAGGTTGATTATTGTGCCGCCAATGCCTACCTCGACGCTGTCGCCCGCAGAGCCACCCGCTCTGCCCAGGGCGGCTTCACCTTTCCCGTCATATCCGTTAACTGGGATAGCTGGCGGGACGTGGGGATGGCAGCCAATATGGCAATGCCCGAGGGGATGGGAATTCCGCCGAAAGAAGGCGCTGAGGCTTTCGTGCACATCGTCAATAACGCGACTGGACCCCAGGTGATCGTCTCCACCCTCGATTTGCATGGCCGGCTCAACCAGACGCAGGAGGACTTGGTAGACCTTGTCGGGCAGCCTTCCGCGTTCGCCGAGAGCCGGCAGCCTGAGCAGGAACGCCAGCAACGTTATCCACGACCTACCCTGGGTACGGCCTTTGTCGCTCCCGAGAGCGAGCTGGAGCAGAGCATCGCAGAGATCTGGCAGGGTCTACTGGGCATGGATGCTGTCGGCATTCATGACAACCTGTTTGAACTGGGGGGAGATTCCCTGCTGGGTATTCAACTGCTCTCGAGAGTGCGGGCAGTTTTCGGGATCGATATGCGTCCTGCGGACTTTTTCCGGTCTCCCACCGTTGCAGGTTTGGCCGAATTGGTTGAAACGAAATTGCTGGACGAGATCGAATGCTCATGATCGATCCTTGCGAGGTGAAGTCATTCTGTCTCCTGATGCTTCCTCATTTATCCCATCATTTTTATCCGCATCATCATGCATAGCAGCAATCTAGCGCAAAGACGCGCCCGCCTGACTTCCGAGCAACGGGAGAGACTGGCGCAGCGGCTGGCCCGAGCCCATGCTCCGGCACCCCAATCGAGTATTCCCCGCCGCCACACTTCCACGGGAGCGCCACTTTCTTACGCGCAGCAGCGCCACTGGTTTTTATGGCAACTGGAGCCGTTGAGCACAGCTTATCATTTGAGTGGAGGATTGCGGCTGACGGGGAGGCTGGACATTGAGGCGCTGCGTTGGAGCTTCGCAGCGCTGGGCAGGCGGCAT
>JAFKJB010000002.1 GCA_017306155.1 Nitrosospira multiformis | reverse complement strand
GGCATCTGGTGGAAAACACCTTTGCCCGTTTGAAGCATTATCGGGCGGTAGCATCACGATTCGACAAGCTGAAGAGAAATTACGAAAGTGTAGTAGCCATGGCCTGTATGATCCTCTGGCTACCAATGTGAAACGTCAACAGACCCTAGAAAGTCGAAGGGCCCCTGTAGTACCAGGAGCCCAACGCCGGCCGCGTAGTCGCAACCCATTTATTGTTACTATACCCCAAAGTATGCATCTTGACAAGAGCGGGACAATATGCTTGCAGGATCCAGTATCTAAAGAAAGGTCACCATATTTGCGTACCCATGTGTGTGCATATAGTAAAGATCGAGTATGGAAAACCCTTTATTTCTAAGGCCTGGAACTCTATAGTTCTAATTCGGGTGTAATCGAGTAGCTGCAGGAAAATCAGGAGTTTGAATATATAAATAATTTTTGCGTTCATGTTTTTTGCCGCTCCCGCGTGAATCCCCGCTGCAAATAGCCATCGGCCTGAATTGAAAACGGGAGTACCGATTTACCGGTTATTATTGGAATTATTGGATGATAATGTGTAAATTCTCATGAGTGATTCCCTGCATCTCGTCTGCTCTCATTGCCAGGCAATTAATCGTGTCCCCGCTGCGCGCCTCGGCGAGCAGCCCAATTGCGGGCAATGCCACCAGCCGATATTCGCCCATCAGCCGTTGGATTTAACCAGCTCAACCTTCACGCGCTACATTAATAAAAACGATATCCCGGTTCTGGTCGACTTCTGGGCGCCCTGGTGTGGGCCCTGCAAGATGATGGCGCCAGCCTTCAAGGAAGCGGCGGCTCTGCTTGAGCCCCATGTTCGCCTCGCGAAGGTGAATACCGATGTTGAGCAAACGATCGGCGCGCAGTACCGCATTCGCAGTATTCCCACCCTGATCCTGTTCAAGGGTGGCCGGGAGCTGGCGCGGCAGGCGGGCGCGATGATGACTCAGGATATCGTGCGCTGGACGCGATCCCAGGCTCTGGGCTAGGGCGTGTTAACACTCGAAAAACTTCAACGATTAAAGCGAAGTGAATAAATCCGATAAACATCCCTGGTTGAAAGGGTAGAGGCTGGTGAAATCCTGAAACTCGTTGAGTTATGGAAGCTGTTACACTCCAGCTTTGACTCTTTGATCGGTGGAAAGCCACCGGAAAGAGCGCGAGCTCAATCATAAAAACAAAAAAGCTGTAACCACACCTCTTGCTGAAGAGGGGTTTCAGCAGACCCAACCAATGACTACAACACCAGGCACTCTATATATCATCAGCGCGCCGTCGGGGGCTGGCAAGACCAGCCTGGTCAAGGCTCTGCTGCAAGCGGGTATCGATCTCAGCCTGTCCATTTCATATACTTCGCGCCAGCCTCGCCCCGAGGAAATCGACGGACGGGATTACCATTTCATAACGCGTCAAGTATTCGAGCAGAAACTGCAAGAGGACGAGTTCCTGGAAAGCGCGGAACTCTATGGGAATTTCTACGGAACCTCGAAAAAATGGATTAATGAAACCATGATGTCGGGGCGCGACATTCTGCTGGAGATAGACAGCCAGGGCGCGCGTCAGGTGCGCGCGGTTTTCCCCGCAGCGGTAGGCGTTTTTGTTCTGCCGCCATCACTCGAAGTACTGGAAATGCGCTTGCGCCATCGCGCCCAGGATAGCCTCGAAGCGATCAACCGCCGCCTGGCGGCGGCGCGTGAGGAGTTGAGTCATGCGGGAGAATATAATTACATTATCATCAACGACAAGCTGGACAGGGCCTTGCAGGACCTGAAATGTATCGTACAGGTGGAGCGCCTGAAAACGGCAAAGCAGCTTGTCCGTTACCATGGCCTGCTGGCACAACTCACCCGCACGTCCGTTTTATAAACCGGACAAGCACGCGGACATCTCTGCCTCCTCATCCTCCCCGGAGTTTTATAGAATCATCAGCGGTAGCAACGGCATGCACCTTTGCCGCAAAAGTGTCGTGCAAATTGAAGTGCTTGAAAGTTCTGCGGGTTGCCTTTCCATAACCAGACACTCTATACTGTAATTTCCTCATATTCTGGCAAAGAAATCATGGCGCGCATCACTGTTGACGATTGTCTGAAGAAAATTCCCAATCGCTTCGATATGACCCTCGTTGCAACCATTCGGGCTCGACAACTTTCAATTGGCGGAAGCCCGATGGTGGAACCGTCGCGGGATAAACCGACCGTGATTGCACTGCGGGAAATTGCGCAAGGCCTGGTTGGAACGGATATCCTCACGACGGGCACCCTTTAGAGCGCCCGGACGCTGCCGGTGATGTAAGAAACCGGTTTTATTGCGCAAAAAGCAAACTGACGATCAATCATCAAGTGAGGATACCGCTGCTATTCCGGAACGCATGTTGATGGAATGAAAAAGGAAATAATGATGCAGGCGCGAGGTTTGTCCAGTTCTTCCGCTACTTTGCCCGAGGCGAGTTTCCTTTTTCACGAACTCTCCAGCTATCTCACGCGGGAGGATGTATCTGAGCTTCAGAGCGCCTATCTCTTCAGTCAGAGTGCCCATTCAGGCCAATTCCGCCAATCCGGCGAACCTTATATCTCTCATCCGCTCGCAGTAGCCAGTATTCTGGGCAAACTGCGCCTCGACAGCCAGACGCTGGCGGCAGCACTGCTGCACGACGTGATGGAAGATACGCATGTTTCCAAGGCCGAGATCGGGGATCGCTTTGGCAAGTCGGTCGCGGAACTGGTGGATGGTGTTTCCAAGCTGGACAAGATCGAATTCCAGAGCCATGCGGATGCGCAGGCGGAGAATTTCCGCAAAATGCTGCTGGCAATGGCGCGGGATGTACGCGTCATACTCATCAAGCTGGCCGATCGGTTGCACAATATGCGCACGCTGGAGGCCATGCGGCTTGAGAAAAAGCGGCGCATCGCGCGTGAAACCATGGAAATCTACGCGCCTATTGCCAACCGGCTGGGACTCAACAATATTTACCACGAATTACAGGAATTAAGCTTCCGTTACCTGTATCCCAGGCGCTATCGCGTCCTGACCAACGCCACCCGGGCAGCGCGCGGAAACCGCCGCGAGATGGTGTCGAAAATCCTGGAAACCATGAAGCAGCGCCTGAAGACCTCAGGGCTGGATGCGGAAGTAACCGGCCGCGAGAAACAGCTCTACAGCATCTACAAGAAGATGGTGGAGAAACATCTCTCATTTTCGGAAATCCTGGATATCTACGGCTTTCGCATCATCGTGAAAGACGTGGCTTCGTGCTACATCGCGCTGGGCGCACTGCACAGCCTCTACAACCCCATCCCCGGAAAATTCAAGGACTATATCGCCATTCCCAAGGCCAACGGCTATCAGTCGCTGCACAGCACGCTGTGGGGACCTTATGGCACGCCGATGGAAATCCAGATCCGGACACCGGAAATGCACCGGATTGCGGAGGCGGGCGTTGCCTCGCACTGGCTCTACAAGAGTTCGGACGCGGATCTGAACGATTTGAACATGAAAACCCATCAGTGGTTGCAGAGCCTGCTCGAAACCATGAGCGATTCCACAGATTCTCTGGAATTTCTGGAACACATCAAGGTGGATCTGTTTCCGGGCGAGGTCTATGTTTTTACGCCCCAGGGCGAGATACTGGCGTTGCCCAAGGGATCGACCGCAGTGGATTTCGCCTATGCGGTGCATACGGATATCGGCGACTGTTGCGTGGCCGCGAGAATTAACGGCGAGAATGCGCCGTTGCGCACCGTGCTCAGAAGCGGAGACCGGGTAGAAATCGTGACCGCTTCCCATGCCAAACCCAATCCGGCCTGGCTGAATTACGTGGTTACCGGCAAGGCGCGCTCGCATATTCGGCGTTTTCTCAAGACCATGCAATATGATGAGTCCGCGAAACTCGGGGAGCGTCTGTTGAATCAGGCCTTCGCCACGCTCAAGGTGGATCCGCAAACGATCGGCGAGGCACAATGGGAAAAACTGACGCGTGAAAGCGGCGCCAAATCCAGAACCGATTTGCTGGCTGACATGGGGTTGGGCAAGCATTTACCGGCAGTGATTGCACGGCGGCTCGCAGCCTCCCCCACTGAGTCTACTTCCGGCGTGAGTGGGACGACGGACGTCATCACCATACTGGGCACCGAGGGCATGGCGGTACAATTTGCCAGGTGCTGCCGGCCCATTCCTGGTGACCCGGTTATAGCCTTTATCAAGAAAGATCAGGGGCTAGTGATCCATACCGATGATTGTCCAACAGTGGCCAAAAACAAGGGCAGTTCGGACAACTGGCTGGATGTGGCCTGGGGCAAAGACATCGACCGCCAGTTCGAAGTGGGCATCAAGCTGATGGTGGCCAATCAGCGGGGTGCGCTGGCGAGGGTGGCAGCGGCCATCGCCGATGCGGATTCCAATATCGATAATGTCGCCATGGAGGGCGATGGCACATATACCACCATGAATTTCGTCTTGCAGGTACGCAACCGCCATCATCTGGCACAGGTGATTCGCAGCCTGAGGCGTATTCCGGAAGTGGCAAAGATCAGCCGCGTAAAGGAGTAGCAGCGAGTAGCAGGGAGTGACAGGAACAGCAGAACGAGTCCTTTTTCTCTCGCCGGACGCACGGGGCGGCTCGCATCTCCTGCATGTCGCAGACCTGTGAGCAATCTTTCCGATCAAGTATCTTTCCTTCAGCTAGTCGGCTCTGAATAATCCAATAACTTACTGATTTTATTGTATAGATCGATGAATTCGCGTGGTTGAACTTGCCGGTTTTTGGTAAAATTACTGCAATTTCCTTGCAAATTTAGGGGGTTGTGGTGGGACCAAAGCCAAGCACAC
>JAFKJB010000021.1 GCA_017306155.1 Nitrosospira multiformis | reverse complement strand
CAGAATCTTGTGCAGCTTCGACCAATACTCGTCACTGAGCAGCAATCGGGGCATCGAAAACTCGTGTTGTTACTGTATGAGAGCTTTAACAATACGAGTTTTCTTCCTAATCACAAAACCTTTAGATCAAAACGTCAACAGGCCCTAGGGAAAGACTTTCAGGCCTACTCCTTGTTTATAGCCCCCGCTATTTCGATAGAATTTCCCCTCGAGAACATCCATAGCTCGATTTTCCTGATCAGGCCTAAGTATAGATAGACCAATCGGTCTCGCTGTCAAGTCAGCCAACTGCAAGCCTTCTGAATTCGTCTTTTTGTCAGCGATGATAAGATCAAAGGGAAGTTGTCGACGATGGTAGTTTGCACCATCTCGAATGCGCCGGAATGCGAGTTCTAACTCCGCGTCTTCTTTTGCTCCTCGCGCCTCGCATACTACATAGCTTAATGCATCATTCTGGCCAGCATCTTTCAATAAAAGATAGATACGCTCCAGTCCAAACTCCAGCGCCAGATAATAGGGGTGTTCCGGTCTAACATATCGCTCCCGTAATCGTCGTTTGTCGATCACCACCGCAACCAGTTGAAAGGTGGAAGCATCGATAATATCGGTTAAATTGTTCAAAAATGCTTCACGGGGCGCCTTGGATAGACTTGAAAATGGACCTTTTTTGCGTCGGATATCCGCCTCATGCAGCACCACCATATCGTGGCCGAAGGTGGCAAATTTAAGCTTGCGTATTGCTGGAGTCACTACTTCTGCATAGACGTCTTTACGGAAAATGCAAAATGACAATACAAACATCGGGTAATCGTGATCAATGACCTGCAAGCTATGATCGCCGCTCTCATCCACATAGATAATAAAATCGCTGTGCTTAATAGAAGACACTGAAGCTGACGCCACATCGTTCACGCAACTTAATCCTCAGTATCTTTCACTAATCCTATCGATCTTTACCACAAGGAAAGCCACATTTTGCATCCAATCCATTGTTGAGCTTCATATCAATAATTGCAGACGTTCGCTTTCCATTAAACAAATAAAAAACCCTTAGCCTTTCAGGAAGAGGGTCTTTTACTTGTTTCTGCCGCAGCGATGAGGCTGTTTGAGTTTATGTGAATAAAACATCACTCGATGTTCTGTACCTGCTCCCGCATTTGCTCGATCAATACCTTGAGTTCCACCGAGATCTTCGATACTTCCGCATCCACGGACTTTGCGCCAATGGTATTGGCCTCCCGATTGAGTTCCTGCATCAGGAAATCCAGCCGCTTGCCGATTGCCCCGCCTTTCTCCAGAACGCGCTCCACCTCATCGAAGTGCGCCTGAAGGCGCGACAGTTCCTCATCCACATCGATCTTGCTGGCAAACAATGTCAGTTCCTGGCGGATGCGTTCGTCATCGCAATTTATTATGGCCTCACACAGTCTCGCTTTGAGCTTTTCCTGAAACGTCGCCAGTAAAGCAGGAATGCGTGGACTGACTTCGGATGCAAGTCGGCGCATATTGCCGAGGCGTTCCAGCAATACGGTTTTAAGTTTTGCGCCTTCACGGCTACGGGCAGCGGCCAGTTCGACCAGTGCCGCACGCAGCAACTCCATGCATGGCCCGAAAAGGCTCTCGGCGGAGGAGGATTCCGTCCCCAGTATTCCGGGCCAACGAAGGACATCTGCCACTGCCAGCCCTCGAGCCTCGGGCAGTACCGCTCTGACGGCACGGTCCAGTTCCAGCAATTTTTGCAACAAATCCGTATTAATATGCTGCAAATCTTCAGGCGGCGTAATCCGGGAAAAACTGACGCGGCACTCGATTTTTCCGCGCTTGAGGCGGGCGACCAGAAATTCGCGCATTGCGGCTTCCAGTTGCCGGAATTCGTCGGGAAGGCGAAACTGGATATCGAGATAACGGCTGTTGACCGAGCGAAGTTCCAGATTCAGAGACCCCTGCGGAAGTTCTTTCGCGACCGCTGCATAGCCGGTCATGCTGCAGATCTTGGCTAACTCGTCCACTCGATCATCCACTCGAAGGTTCTTGATGCGTTAAAATTGGGAGCTTACGGCATTATCGCATATCGTTGCCGCCTCCAAAGGAAACGAGTCGGCGTTTCCCCGCAATCGAAAGGCGGCATGCACGTTCGACTTGTTCGGTTATGTGTCACCATCCAGCTAACAGTGAAGGATATAGTACAACTTATGCGTCCCAGCAAACGTTACCCGGATCAACTTCGCTCCATTGAGATTACCCGGCATTACACTCGGCACGCGGAAGGTTCAGTGCTGATCGAATGTGGCGATACCCGGATAATCTGTACTGCGAGCGTGGATGAGAAAGTGCCTCTTTTTCTACGGGGTAAGGGACAGGGCTGGCTCACGGCAGAATATGGGATGTTGCCGCGTTCCACCAATGAGCGCATGCAGCGGGAAGCCGCCAAAGGCAAGCAGTCCGGCAGGACGATGGAAATTCAGCGGTTGATCGGGCGCGCCTTGCGTTCGGTAATGGATTTGACAAAACTGGGGGAGCGCACCATTCAGGTGGATTGCGACGTGATCCAGGCCGATGGCGGCACTCGCACGGCGAGTATCACGGGCGCATTTGTAGCAGTGCATGATGCGGTAGGAACGCTGCTGAGCAAGCAGGCGCTGGAAGCCACGCCGATCACCGGTCATGTTGCAGCGGTTTCAGTGGGCGTCTACGAGGGTGTGCCGGTGCTGGACCTCGATTACCTGGAAGATTCGCGCTGTGATACGGATATGAACATTGTCATGACGGATGACTTTGGCCTGGTGGAGATACAGGGAACGGCCGAAGGCATGCCGTTCAGCCGGAATGATCTGGATAGGATGCTGGATCTGGCGCAGCAGGGAATACGGGAACTGATCGCGCTTCAGAAAAACGCATTGAACAGATAAACGGATATGCAAAGACTGGTCATTGCCAGCAATAATTCTGGCAAATTGCGAGAAATTCGCCACTTGCTGGAACCTCTGGGAATCGAGGTGCTGCCCCAGTCGGCATTCGATTTTCCCGAGGCTGAAGAACCTTATTGCACTTTCGTTGAAAATGCGCTCACCAAGGCACGGCACGCGAGCAAAAATACCGGGTTGCCGGCACTCGCCGATGATTCCGGCATTTGCGTCAATATTTTTGACGGCAAGCCGGGTATCTTATCCGCCCGTTACGCAGGGGAACCGAAATCGGATGAACGCAACAATCAGAAGCTGGTGGATGTGCTGCGAAACCAGGGTGACCGCCGGGCGTACTATTACTGCGTTATGGTGCTGCTGCGGCATCCCGAAGATCCGCAACCCATTATTGCCGACGGAAGCTGGCATGGGGAAATCCTGCTTAATCCCCGGGGTAGCGGCGGCTTCGGCTACGATCCCTATTTTTTTCTGGCAGACCTCGGCAAAACAGCGGCGGAGCTTCCGATGGAGCAAAAAAACCGGATCAGCCATCGCGGAAAAGCGCTCGCGCAACTCGTCGAGAGGATCAGGCAGGAACAGTCCTGATTTGACCGCTTGTTCGTTTGCCTCCTCGATTCAACCGTTACAAAAACAGAAGAGAAAGACAATTTCAACCACTGCTGAAACAATGGCTCCTTTCGCTTGTCTCTTCGATTCATCATGACAGCAATTATTTCTCCTGCGGCGATTCTCGGCTCCCAGGCCCTCCAGCTGAAGTCTCTGCCCCCGCTGAGCCTTTATGTCCACATTCCGTGGTGCATGAAAAAATGCCCCTATTGCGACTTCAACTCCTATGAAGTTCGCGACCGGAGCGGGAGCATGCCCGAGGCCGAGTATGTGGCCGCCCTCATCCGTGACCTGGAAGCCTCACTGCCCCAGATATGGGGACGCAAGGTCATCAGTGTTTTTTTTGGTGGCGGAACGCCGAGCCTGTTCAGTCCCCGCTCCATAGATGCGATTCTCGCCGCCGTCAGAGCTTTGCTGCCGCTGGAGCATCTGGCTGAAATAACGCTGGAGGCTAATCCCGGAACATTCGAGGCACAAAAATTTGCGGATTTCCGTGCCGCAGGGATCAATCGCCTCTCCATCGGCATTCAGAGTTTCAATGCTCGTCACCTTACATCACTCGGCCGCATACACGACGACAAGGATGCCCGTCGCTCAGTCGAAATTGCGCAGAAGAACTTCGACAACGTGAATCTCGACCTGATGTATGGTTTGCCAAACCAGACGCTGGAAGAAGCGCGGGACGATATCGAGACTGGCGTCGCTTATGGCGTGCAGCATATTTCCGCTTATCATCTGACGCTCGAACCCAATACATTGTTTCATCGCTACCCACCCTCACTGCCCGATGATGAGCTGACAGCGAACATGCAGGCAATGATCGAACAGACGCTCGCGCGGGAAAGTTATGCACATTATGAAACGTCGGCCTTTGCCCGGCCTGGATGCGCATCCCGCCATAACATGAACTACTGGCTGTTCGGAGATTATCTGGGGATCGGTGCCGGCGCGCACAGCAAAATAAGCTTTCGCGACAGGATCGTGCGCCAGATGCGCTACAGGCAGCCGAAGGAGTATCTGAGCAGATCGGTCCCCGAAACGGCATCTGAACCTCCTATCATGGAGCAGCACGAAGTAGGACGGAACGATCGCGCGTTTGAGTTCATGATGAACGCGCTACGCCTGACCGATGGGTTTGCCCCGCAAATGTTCATTGAACGTACAGGACTGGCTCTCACTCATATCCAGCGCCAACTCGACGAGGCGGAACGGCGGCAGCTGATAACGCGGGATTTTCAACGCATTGCGCCTACTCTGGCCGGCAGGCGGTTTTTGAACGATTTGCTGCAGATTTTCCTTCCCATGCAAAGCCGGGTATAAGCTTCATAAGCCTCTTCAGGCGGCCTGCTTTTTCCGGAATATCACATCCCGGACCCCGTGCCCGAGCCGCAAGCCCCGCTGCTCGAATTTGGTCATTGGACGATATTCCGGGCGCGGTGCATATCCGGCCGCGGTATTGGTCAAATACGGTTCACCGCTCAATACGCTCAGTATCTGCTCTGCATAATCCTCCCAGTCGGTCGCCACGTGGATATAGCCGCCGGGCTTCAGGCGGCTGCAGAGCAGGGCGACGAATTCTGCCTGTATCAGCCGGCGCTTGTGGTGGCGCGCCTTGGGCCACGGGTCGGGAAAGAAAATGTGCACTCCATCGAAGCACTCAGGGGGCAAAGCGTGTTGCAGGACCTCGACCACGTCGTGCTGAATAATGCGTATGTTCGTAAGCCCCAGCTCTTCCACTTGCTTGAGCAGGCTGCCTACGCCGGGCGTATGGACTTCAACGGCTAAATAATCATTCTGCGGATGCATCTGCGCGATCAGCGCTGTGGTTTCGCCCATGCCGAAGCCGATCTCCAGGAATCTGGGCGCACTTCTGCCGAAGACAGGGTCCAGCTCAAGTAGTTTCCCGGAATAAGGAATGCCGTATTTCGGCATCAATGTTTCATGGGCGCGCCGCTGCGCGTTTGAAAGGCGTCCCTGGCGAAGAACGAAGCTGCGGATGGGACGATGGGGAGTATGTTCAACCATTGATATGCCTGGGAAGGACAGGTGGAAGTGAAAAATCCTTTCCGGTCCTTATTTCCCTGACATATTGCCGATAACCCCCTCCACTGGAGAACTGGGACTGGCACTGTACAGCTTTTTCGGCATCCGGCCGGCGAGATACGCTTCACGTCCCGCTTCAACCGCTTTTTTCATCGCTGATGCCATCAGCACCGGATTTTGCGCGGCAGCAATAGCCGTATTCATGAGCACGCCATCGCAGCCCAGTTCCATTGCAATTGCTGCATCCGACGCCGTACCCACACCGGCATCCACAATGACCGGGACTTTGGCGTTCTCGATGATGATCTGCAGGTTCCATGGATTGAGGATACCCATGCCGGAACCGATCAGGGATGCCAGGGGCATGATCGCGATGCAGCCGATCTCTTCCAGCTGCCTGGCGGCAATAGGGTCATCCGAGGTATAGACCATGACCTGGAAACCCTCCTTGATCAGAATCTCGGCTGCCTTGAGGGTTTCAACGATGTTGGGATAGAGTGTTTTCGGATCGCCCAGGACCTCCAGCTTCACCAGGGTATGACCGTCCAGCAATTCGCGCGCAAGGCGCAAGGTTCTTACTGCATCCTCCACCGTGTAGCATCCGGCCGTATTGGGCAGCAGCGTATATTGCGATGGCGGCAGCACATCCAGCAGGCTGGGCTCTTCCGGATTCTGGCCGAGATTGGTTCTGCGGATAGCCACGGTAATGATTTCTGCGCCACTGGCATCCACGGCGGTGCGGGTCTCGTCAAAGTCCTTATACTTTCCCGTGCCCACCAGAAGGCGTGAGGAATAGGCTTTACCTGCGATGACAAGCTTGTCCATGTGCTACCCTCCACCCACGGCAACGACAATTTCAAGCTTGTCGCCGCTTGCAAGCATCGGCTGGTCAAATTGGCTGCGCGGTACGATTTCACCGTTGCGCTCGACCGCGATTCGCTTGCCCTGCAACCCCATGTGCTCCAGTAATTGCCTGATGTTCAGTCTTGCCTCATTCGTTGTCCGTGAATCAGTCCCCGAATCTGGAGAAGGAACAAGCCGGGGTTGGCCATTGACTATAAGTTGTATCATTTTCCAAAGAGTCGCCTAGCGAAAATGCGGGCCCAGAAGTTGGCTTTCCACAGTATGCCTATTTTATAATTTGAATTATACGGCGCAGCTACCTCCTAGTCGACTCCGGTTGAAACTGGATGTTCCATCAGGATTGCAGCCAGGGACTGAGAAAGCAGGTCTCGATGCCTGTTATCCCGTTAGACCCCTTGCGCCTTTGAGAGGCATGCCCGAATACCATTCGATCTTAGGGTCGCTCAAGGTCAACGGGAAGGGAGAACTTGGCGCACCCGGATGAAGAACCTGGTTTCGAATAAGGGAAGCGCTACTGCCATTTATGGCTTAGTTTCCGTATAATCCGCAGCTACGCGGCGGGTGTAGCTCAATGGCAGAGCAGAAGCTTCCCAAGCTTACGACGAGGGTTCGATTCCCTTCACCCGCTCCATCTTTCCCGCCTATGAACCGCTACCCCCGCTGTACCAACGCTTCTTTCCTTTTCCTATTTCTATTTGCCGGCTTAACGATTCTGCTGCTGAGCAGCATCATTTATATCGTTGTCATTTTTGATCCCAATGCCTATAAGCCGGAGATCATCCGGCTGGTGAAAGAGAAAAAGGAGCGGGGGCTCAGGCTGGATGGCCCCATCACGCTTGCGTTCTTTCCCAGCCCTGGCGTGGAATTCAACAGGCTTTCCCTCAGTGAACGTAACAGTGACGACGAATTCGCGACCATAGAGAAGGTTCACGTTTCTTTCGAAATCCTGCCATTGCTTCGAAAGGAGCTGGTGCTGGATGAAATCAATATAACAGGGCTGAAAGCCAATCTGATCCGTTTTTCCGATGGCAGCACCAACATCGATGATCTGATCAGGAGCGAGGAGCAACAGGAAGGCTTCCACCTGGATATCGGGCGGGTACGCATGGAAAAAACCATGCTCGCGTTTCGGGATGAAGACAGCGACACGCATTTCGTATTCCGGAACATTGGACTGGAAGCCGACCGGGCGGAGGAACGGGCAGATGCGGGTGATGCAATTCGCAGCAACGTGGAATTGGGGTTTAACATAACCCATCCTGGGCGCCCCGAAGTGGATATGGCAACTCGCATGCGTTTTCACCTGGCTTTGAACGCAGAGAGGCGGTATTTCGCGCTCAATGGGGTGAAGCTCGCTGCCGAGGCGCAGCTTCCGGACACAACCCGATTGCTCATCCAGTCGAGCGGAAATTTTTCTGCCAGCCTTTTGGAGGAAGGAAGGGAATTCAGCATCGATAGGTTCACCTTCGATGCCGGGATAAGGAGCATTGACAGCAGTTTTGATATCGGGGTAAATGCCTCCCGGCTGGGCTTGAAGGGACAGAACGTGACCGGGGATAAAGTTTTGGGGGTGGCAAAAATTAACGGGTCCCATAGCCTGACCAGCGGAAAGTTTTCTCTTTCGTCGATAAAGGGCACCCTGACGGATTTTCGGAGTGAGGTGTTCACGGCCGATCTGGAATCGAAAAACCAAAGCCAAGCTATAAAGGCTCGTTTTTCCTCGCCGCTTGGCGGCAATATCCAGGCGCTTTGGCTGAGTCTGCCGGAATTGAAAGCAGAAATCGAGGCGAAGGGTGCAAGTCTCCCCGTGAATGGCATTCAGGGAAGCCTTTCCGGCAGCGCCTCCCTCGACGGCTTGACCCGTAATGCGCGGGCAAAGCTGAACGGAACCATGGCAGACAGCAATATCGCGGCAATATTTTCGGCAAGCGGCTTCATTCCGCCGCACCTTGCCTTTGAAGTGGATATCGATGAATTGAACCTGGATCGCTTTTCACCGCGGCAACAAGATCGGCAGCGGCGACAAGAAACCGGCCGCCTGAAGCAGTCATTCGAATTAAACCTGCTGGATGATCTGGAGGGCTTGAACATGGAAGGGTCGATCCGGATAGGCGTGTTGAAGGCGGGTGACTTCGCGGCATCCCGGGTCAGACTGGACATACGGCCCTGATGAACACAGGAGGAGATATTCCGGATTCTGTTTCGGATTCTTTTGCCATCAGGCTCATCCAGTGGCAGCGCCAGCATGGCCGTCATCATCTGCCGTGGCAGAACACGCGTGATGCCTATCGGGTCTGGCTTTCGGAAATCATGTTGCAGCAAACGCAGGTGGGAACGGTTATTCCCTATTACCGGCGATTTCTGCAATGCTTCCCGGACATGCAAAGTCTTGCCTCGGCATCGCTGGATGAGGTAATGGCACAGTGGAGCGGGTTGGGCTACTACTCGCGCGCAAGGAACCTGCATAAAGCGGCGCGGCGGATTGCGGGAGAGCATGGCGGGATTTTTCCCGAAGAGGTTGACGCCATTCGTCAGCTTCCGGGCGTCGGACGCTCCACCGCTGCGGCGATTGCGGTATTCGCGTTCGGAAAACGGGCGGCAATCCTCGACGGCAATGTGAAACGGATTTTTTCGCGCTGCTTCGGAATCGAGGGTTATCCCGGCGAAAAGTCTGTGGAAACGCAATTGTGGCAAAAAGCGGAAGCCTTGCTGCCAGTGAAGGATGAGAACTCGATGGAATGCGATATCGAGACCTATACCCAGGCGCTGATGGACCTGGGCGCCACCCTCTGCACTCGCGCTCACCCCAGGTGCGGCTCATGCCCGCTTCGCCTGGAGTGTATTGCGTTCAGGGATAACCGCGTCGGCAGCCTGCCCACTCCTCGGCCGAGGAAGATATTGCCGGAAAGGGAAGTAGCGCTGCTGCTGGTGGTGGCACAGGGCAGAATCCTGCTGGAAAAACGGCCGGGCACGGGGATCTGGGGTGCGTTGTGGAGCTTGCCGGAGATGCAGGCGAATGAGAATGTGATTGAATACTGCATGCAGCTCGGGATAAATGTGCGGCCAATGTCACAGATGGGAGCATTCACCCACACCTTTACCCACTTCAGATTGCGGATTCACCCGCTCATCCTGCAGGTCATTTCCCGCTCGCCGGATCATTTGTCCCCGGCGGCCTTACCGCAGTCCGGGAACCAGCGGATATGGATGATGCCCGGGGATGCGCTGAAAGCTGCCATCCCCTCCCCGGTGAGGAAAGTGCTTCTACAATATACATTCCAGACCGAGCCGCATGAAATTCCGGCTATGGCAGATGACTGACAGCGGTATTTTTTCGAAAGAATAATGAATAACTGGAAGGACTGGAGAAGGCACCAGCGCGCGGAACTGATGGCGGCCAGGGAATGCATAGGCGAAGCCGATCATCGTTGCTGGAGCGACGCCATTACCGGAATGCTGGAACAAGGCTTTCCCGCGCTGCGGACAGGTACTGTCGGGTTTTGCTGGCCTCACCGGGGCGAATACGATCCACGTCCGCTAATGGATTTTTTACAGGCTCATGGCGCCACGCTGGCGCTCCCGGAGGTGGTGAATAAACATGAGCCGCTCCGTTTCCGCAAGTGGTGGCGGGGAGCGCCCATGAAAATCGGCGCTTATGATATTCCCGTGCCTGACAATACCGACCCGGTAACAGTGGATGCCTTGATCATCCCCATGATCGGCTTCGACAAACTTGGCTTTCGCCTGGGGTACGGCAGCGGTTATTTCGATCGTACGCTAGCCGCCATGAACCCGCGTCCGCTCGCGATCGGTGTTGCGTTCGAAATTCTCCGCCTGGAAAATCTGCATCCCCACGCACACGACATTCCCATGGATTTCGTTGTCACCGAGGCGGGAATCCATCATGCAGCACGCACGGGATTGAAACCCGTTGCTGCTGGCCAGTGCGCTGATATTCTCACCACCAGGACAGGGAAAATTCGGGAGACTGACAGATAGCTTGGATAGTGGGGATAGTTTGTCGGAAACTCGCCGAGACGGATTCAATCCGCTGTACTTTCTTCGCCCCAGCGCGGCATGAGCGCATGGGCGACTCCGACATGATCCAGGATACGCGCCACTACAAAGTCCACCATGTCGTGAAGGTCCCGGGGATGGTGATAGAAGCCGGGATTGGGCGGAAGGATTATCGCGCCGCTGCGCGCAAGCTTCAGCATATTTTCGAGATGAATGGCGGAAAACGGCGTCTCCCGGGGCACGAGGATGAGTTTGCGGTTTTCCTTCAGCATTACGTCCGCTGAACGCTCGATGAGCTTCTGGCTCATTCCCGCGGCAATTGCAGCAAGCGTACCCATGGTACAGGGACAAATCACCATCGCATCGGCAGGGTTTGAGCCGGAGGCAACCGGAGCCAGCCAATCCTCCCGTCCGAACACGCGTAACTGACCCTGCTCTATATTGAAGCGACGACTGAACAGCTCCTCGGCTTCCCTGGCACGTGATGGCAATACCAGCTGCATTTCCTGATGCGCCACGATCTGTGCCGCCTGCGAATACATCAGGTACACGCGGACACCGGCTGCGAGCAACAGCTCCAGCAAGCGCATGCCATAAGGCATGCCTGATGCACCGGTAAAGGCAAGCGTGACAGTTTTCGATATACTGGCGCGAGAATTCAATGTCTGGAAACAGGTAACAGCCGGTGAGTGGAGAATGCGGTGTTCGCCAACATGGCTGCAATGTTGCTGATGTGAATAGCGGTTTTATGCATTCAGTTCCCGGTGCCGTACCAGAACCTGGTTGTTCTCCGTAAAATAACGCGCCAACCGCTCCACGAAGTAAACGGAGCGGTGCCGTCCCCCGGTGCAGCCGATCGCCACCGTCAGGTAATTGCGGTTATCGCGGATGAAACAGGGCAGCCAGTCATCGACGAATCGCCGGATATCCTCGAACATGCGATGCACGCTGCTGTTTGCATCCATGTATTCGATCACGGCGCCATCTTTTCCCGTCAAAGGCCGCAGAAGGGCCTCGTAGTGGGGATTGGGAAGGCAGCGAACATCGAACACCATGTCGGAATCCAGCGGAATGCCGTGCTTGAAGCCAAAAGACTGGAACAACAGCGTCAGGTGGCCGGGTTCCAGCCCGATGAAATCTCTTATCCAGGCTCGCAGCGAACTCGCGCTCAGGTCGCTGGTATCAATGCGGTTCGCCAGATCATGAATTTCACGCAACATCTCGCGTTCCATCTCTATGCATTCCGGCAGGGTGGATTGATTGTCACTGAGCGGATGACGGCGGCGAGTTTCGGAAAAACGCTTCACCAGGGTATCCGTCTTGGTATCGAGAAACACCAGATGGACATCCATTTTCTGCTGCCTCAAGTCGGCCAGCCGCTGTGGCAGGAGATGCAAGGTTTCGCGGCTTCTGGCGTCAATGCTGACGGCGACGCGCTCATGGCCGGATTGCTTCAGATAAACCGTCACCTCCGGCAGCAGGTTGGCCGGAAGGTTGTCCACGCAATAATAGCCGTTATCTTCCAGAACGGTAAGCGCGATGCTCTTCCCGGAGCCTGACAGGCCGCTGATGACGATCAACTGCATAGGTTCAAATCGTATCGGATGAGAATATTCGTGAGCAAAAAGGCAGGGAGGGATGAGAACGTTTCATCTCTGTTTTTGCCCATGTGTTTATGTTTGTCCGTTCTCGAGTTCCTGTTGATGGCGCGCGAAAAACTCCTGACCGCTGTCTATGCCGCGCAACTGCAAAACGTAGTTCCGCACCGCCGCCTCTACCAGCACAGCGAGGTTTCGGCCGGCGGCAACTGGAATAATGACCTTCCGGACGTTGACATCCAGGATATTCTCAGTGACATCGTTGATCGGCAACCGTTCCATTGTATTGAGGTCAGTGCTGCTGGGTTTCTGCAAATGAACGATGAGCTTCATGTTTTTTTTGCGCCGTACCGCCGTTTCGCCAAAAATCGTTCGAATGTTCAGCATTCCAAGTCCCCGAACTTCGAGAAAATCGCGCAGCATGGGCGGACAGCGCCCTTCGAGTGTTTCCGGCGCAATGCGATAGAGCTCCACCACATCGTCCGCCACCAATCCATGTCCCCGGCTCACCAGTTCCAGGGCCAATTCGCTCTTGCCGACACTGCTCTCGCCGGTAATCATTACGCCAAGACCCAGAACGTCGAGCAATACGCCATGCCTGCTGCAGGAAGGAGCAAGGACCCGTCCTAGATAGGGACGTAATACCCAGAGGATTTCGAGACTGGAGTAGGGGGTACAGAAGAGAGGGATACGCGTGGAATCCGCCAGGGACCTGATGGAATCTGGAACACATGCACCCGCCGTAACAATGATGCATAGCATGTCGCTTTCAGCGAGCTTCTGCATATGCTGTTCGAGGGACGCAGGATCGAGCCCGTTGAGATATTCGGCTTCGGTTTCGCTCAGTACCTGAATCCAGTTGGGGTGGATGAAATTGAGGTGCCCGATCATCCCCTGCGTCGAATGCGCGATCGCCTCATTATCGAGACGCCTGCCGCCTCCGTCCCGCCCCGCTTCCCAGGTGAGATCCAGTTTCTCGCGTTTTTCCTCGAAAAGCTGTCTGGCATCGATTTCGGCCATCTGGTTGAATACCTCCTGATTATCAGGATTGGGAAAGATCACGGGCTTCTTCCCGGGAGCCGCGGAACAGGTTCACGGTTTCGGAGCGCAAATCGGTGTTGCGCACCTATTTGATAAAAATGGGTTCTATCCGTTGCCACACCTGATCGGTGATTCATATTGCCTTGATCCCGAGTTCCTTAAACAGCATCCGTGCGCTGGTTTTCATTTTTCTCCTTGCGGCGGACCAGCTGACGATCGAGTTTGTCAACGAGGTTATCTATGGAAGCATACATGTCGGTGCTGTCTGCCTCGACAAAAATATCATTGCCAGGCACCCGTGCCAGCGCCTCCGCCTTGTGCTCCAGTTTTTCCACCGAAAGAGTCACAGTAATGTCCACAATCTGGTCGAAACGTTCGATGATCCGGCTCAATTTGGAAACGACATAATCGTGCAGTGCGGATGTGATTTCGACCTGACGGCCTGTGACATGGATATTCATTTGTGGCTCCTATGAAAATGAATTGAGGTTAAAACGATTTCCGAAGATTGACGGAGGGAATTTGCAAGGACTCCCGGTATTTTGCCACGGTGCGGCGAGCGACCATGATACCCTGCTGTCCCAGAACCTCCGAGATCTGACTGTCGCTGAGCGGCTTCCTTGAATTTTCTGTATTGATCATTTGCTTGATCAGCGCGCGAATGGCGGTAGCGGAGCAGGCGCCGCCGGTATCCGTTGATACATGGCTGCCAAAGAAATACTTCAATTCGAAAATACCGCGTGGCGTCCGCATGAATTTCTGCGTGGTAACCCGCGAAATGGTGGATTCGTGCAGATTCAGCACATCGGCGATTTCACGCAGTATCATCGGACGCATCGCAACTGCTCCATGCTCGAAAAACTGCTGCTGGCGTTCAACAATGGCTGCCGATACCCTGAGGATGGTGTTGAAGCGCTGCTGTACGTTCTTTACCAGCCATTTTGCTTCGTGCAATTGACTGGTCAGCCGACGGGTAGAGTCATCATGGCATCCTTTCAGGATCTCGGCATAGAGCCGGTTGATCCTGAGACGCGGCATTGCTTCCGGGTTAAGGCTGGCTACCCATGAATCGCCGATTCTGGTCACGATGATGTCGGGCACGATGTAGCCGGCAACTGCGGAGCTAAAGGCTGTGGCCGGTCTCGGATTCAACCGCGTTATCATCTGCTGGATGGAACGAAGGCAGTCGTCGTTGCAGTGCAGAACCCGCTTGATGGCGCTGAAGTCCCGGGATGCCAGGCTTTCAAGATGATTGTTCGCCAGCGCCAGCGCCTGCTCCAGGTAGGGCGTATCGGGTGGCAGCGCATGCAGCTGCATGACCAGGCATTCCCTTAGGTTGCGCGCACCGATGCCGGGTGGATCCAGGTGCTGCAAATGTTCGAGAGCAATGTGCAGATCGTCGATATCTATTGCCAGTTCGGCGGGCAACAGGTCGACCAGTTCTTCCAGGTCCTGGACGAGATAGCCGTCATCATCCAGGCTATCGATCAACAATCCTGTGATCTTTCTATCGCGCTGGGAGATCTGGCTCAGGCTGAGCTGTGAGTTGAGGTGGTCGCGCAGACTTGGCCGTTCCGCTGCTTGTTGCGGAATATCGCGTTCGTCCTCGTCGTCCCGGTTGTGGCGAAAAATACTGCCATCCGGAAGCCATTCCCGCTCATCAAGCGGATGTTTTACGTCGCTCTCTGCTTCAATGGAGAGAACGGACATGCTTTCCTCGGCAACCTCCAGCTCATCTGGCAACGGTGCGGCCAACTCCTCCGGTATGACTCTGTGATAATCCGCGCTGTCATTGACGATGCTGTCATCAAGTTCCAGGAGGGGGTTCTCCTGCACGATGCGCTCTATCTCCTGGTTCAGCTCTATCGTGGAGAGTTGCAATAACCGGATGGATTGCTGCAATTGCGGCGTAAGCGCAAGATGCGGAGTCAGCTTGACTTGAAGGGTTGGTTTCATATTGGAAAAACAGCAATAAAGCCGGTCTCAGGTAAAGCGAAGCTTTATTTTCAAAGACGGAAATGTTCTCCCAGATAGACTTTTCTTACATTTTCATTATAAATGATTTCGTCTGGACTGCCGCTCGCAAGCACCCTGCCATCGCTTATGATATAAGCATAATTACAGATTCCCAGTGTTTCCCGGACATTATGGTCGGTGATCAACACACCGATGCCCCGCTCCTTCAGAAAGCGGATAATTTTCTGGATATCCAGTACGGCAATGGGATCCACTCCGGCAAACGGCTCGTCCAGCAAGATGAAATGCGGACTTGTCGCCAGCGCCCGGGCAATTTCAACGCGTCGCCGTTCCCCGCCGGACAAACTGATGGCAGGACTGTTGCGTATATGACTGATATGCAGATCATGCAGCAAATTGTCGAGATGTCGCTGCATCTCGTCAGCCTCATAGTTTTTCAATTCCAGTACAGCGCGAATATTGTCGGCTACCGAGAGTCGCCTGAAAATCGAAGCCTCCTGCGGCAGATAGCTCAAACCGAGGCGTGCGCGCTCGTGCATGGGCATCTCGCTGATGTCAAGCTCATCAAGGAGGATGTTGCCCCCATCCAGCGGCACAAGGCCCACCATCATGTAAAAACAGGTGGTCTTGCCTGCGCCATTGGGGCCCAGCAAACCGACAACTTCTCCGCTTTTGACCGAAAGGGAAACATCATGCACCACCGTGCGTGACTTGTAGCTTTTTTTCAGATTCTCTGCCCTGAATTCACTCCTCTTTCCCGAGGGAACCACAGGAGCTTCAGGAGCCTGGGACGCATGGCCGGCGTGATTGCGGACTGGGGAGACGGGAAGTTCCATAACAATGTTCGTTTATGAATTGTCTGCCTCGGGTTTGGGCTCCTTCTTCTTGGGCTGTATCACAGCCCTCACCCTGCCCTCTGATTGGGTTTGGGTGCTTGTTCCACCCCCGCCATTTACCTGAAAGAATTCGTTGATCGCATCGTAGGAAATATAGTCTCCATGAACTTCATCCTTCCCGCGTCTCAACCTTGCTTTCTTGAAAAGCTGAACCTTGTCGGCCTTGCCATCGTATTCCATACGCTCGCTCCAGCCCTCCACATATTCATCCTTGCCATCACGCTTCTGGCGAAAACTGGCGAGATTGCCGAATGCAGTGGCGTATTGAAAACCGCTGGCGTCTTCTTTCACTGTCATCTTGTCTGCGCGAATAATCAGTGTTCCCTGTGTCAGTACGACATTGCCGATAAAGGTAGCCAGCTTGTTGGCATCCTGCACGGTAGCGCGGTCTGCCTCCAGATGCACGGGCTTCTCGCTGTCGGCCCGCTCGGCCAGAACCGGTGCGCTGAAGAGCATCACGGCGAGAAAAGCGGCAGGCAGGAGTTTCATGGAAATCGTGAAATAGAACCTAGCGTTTCTTGTCATGCACGACCTTTACTTGCGACAGCAACTGCGTGGTGCCGGTACGATTGTCCATTTCCATTCCAATCGCTCTGATAGTGGCATTCGTTTCAATTATCTCCACGGGCTTGTCCGTTCGCGCAATATCCTGGTCGGGAACAAGATGCAGCAGGCTGGTCGTCAAGATTGTCTCACCGCGGCCTTTACCCGCATTTCGGACAATCACCACATTGCCGCTCAAATAAATGTCTTCGCCCTCGGCAGACATCCTGGCATGATCCGCCTTCAGTTGCACCGGGGGTTTACCGGGTTCGATAGTAATTAAACGTGGTTGTTCCAGCTCAGCCGAATCATCGTCGGGATAATGCACCATTTTTTTTCCGAGAAGCATTTTGTATCCCGCGTCATTCTCATCCGTGCGAATGGCCGAAAAATCTTCCAAAACATAATCGGGAGCCCGTACCGGAGGGACACCCTCCGGCACAAGCAAGGGCGCTACCCCATCCTTGTTCAGCAGGAAGAGTAATGATGCAAACAGGATTATTATAACGACAAGGAACCCGAGGCGAAGGTGGCCGGTCATGTGAGATAAGTCGCAAGATGCGCATCCAGCGTGTCCTGTGCCTGCATGATCATTTCGCAGACCTCGCGCGCCGCCCCCCGCCCTCCTTCCAGACGGGTTATATAGTGTGCGTGCTTTTTCACCAGGGCAGGCGCGGCAGGCACGGAGATGGCAAGACCGCAGCGCAGCAGGATCGGCAGATCGATCAGATCATCTCCCACGTATGCACAGGATGATGCATCCAGGTGCTGGTCTTCGAGCAAGGCCTCGAATGCGGGAAGCTTGTTTTTTGCGCCTTGATAAACGAGGGTAACGCCCCAGTCTTTTGCCTTCAAATCCACGCAACGGGACTGACGGCCAGTGATAAGCGCCACCTTGATTCCCGTAGCCTTGAGCATTTTCAGGCCATGGCCATCCTGACTGTTGAACGCCTTGATCTCCTCCCCGCCATCCGTGAGATAGAGACTCCCGTCCGTGAGCACTCCATCCACATCGAATATAACCATCGTGATCTTTCTTGCCTTTTCGTATATGTGTTGCATTTTGCTATTGGCTGAAACAGTCGGATCGAATGAATTTGTAAAAACTCTGGAACAACCTGCATTGCGCATGAATGCCGAAGCTCGGTGAGAACGCAGGACATGAATGGATGCCGCAGCTACCCGTTGTATCGCTGTGAGGTTGCCGCGTCAGCCCGAGCGGGCATTGATGGACGGAAGCAAGGAGTTTCCGAGCTAAGGAAGTAAAACTGCCGGATGAAAAGACGGGATCAGTTTCTTGGCAATGGAAACACCACTGACTCAACCACTCCGCTCAACTCTTCCACCACCACTTCCCGTTCCGCTTGCTCTGACACGATTTGTCTGAGTCGCGAGATGACTTCCTGTACAAGCACTTCCGGCGCCGATGCTCCGGCGGTAATACCGATCCGCATTTTGCCTCTCAGCCAGGCTTCCTGCAATTGTTCCGCCCGGTCCAGCATGTATGCGTCCACGCCGGCATTTCTCGCGACTTCGCACAAGCGGTTTGAGTTGGAGCTATTGGGCGAGCCCACCACGATCACGAGATCGCATTGCTTGACCATCGTTTTTACCGCATCCTGACGGTTCTGGGTGGCGTAGCAGATATCATCCTTTTTTGGACCGAGGATTTTGGGAAAGCGCCCTTTCAGGGCCTGGATCACACGGTTGGCATCATCCACGGATAAGGTGGTCTGGGTCACGTAAGCCAGGTGAGCCGGATCCCGCACCTGCAGTTTCTCGACATCCTCTTCTGTTTCCACCAGATACATGGAAGGGCCTTCCCCCTCGGCCTGGCCCATGGTGCCTTCCACTTCCGGGTGACCCGCGTGGCCGATCATGATGATTTCTCTCCCCTGGTCCCGCATCCTTGCCACTTCAATATGGACTTTGGTCACGAGCGGACACGTGGCATCGAATACCTTGAATTGCCCCGCCTCGGCTTCACGCCGCACGGCATGGGAAACCCCGTGAGCGCTGAAGATCAGAATGCTGCCAGCCGGGACTTCATCGAGGTTTTCGACAAATACCGCTCCCTTTTTTTCCAGATCCTCCACCACGAAACGGTTGTGCACCACTTCATGACGCACGTAGATAGGGGCACCGTGTGTACTCAACGCACGTTCGACAATTTCGATTGCACGGTCCACGCCTGCACAGAAACCGCGAGGGTTTGCAAGCAATACCTTGATCATTTCGCCGTTTTCCATCAAGCACTCCTCATTCAGGCACAAATACCGCTGGCGGTACGGTTAGCATTCGACATATACCCTCAAATCAACCCCCTGGATAACCTCTGTATGCCTGCGAGTGCACAGCCATTCTACAAACCGTGGTGCATTCAATGCAGGCCTGGGGAAGTCAAAAGCATAAATGCTTATTTTACCATTCATATGTTTTCTCAAGAGAAATTCTTATCCTCTGACTGACCAATCCGCTTCCGGGTGTCTGCCCTGGCCGGTGCATGTTCAGGGCGGAGGAGTACGAAAACCAGAATCAGGCAAACGGTCGATTTTACGGCGGGAACGAACGCGTTCCAGCTGTTCGCAAACGAGGCGAGTCCCCTGTAACACGCGCGTCGTCTGGCGCTGGATCAGATCGGGATGCACGAAAAATACATTGTTATTCCTCACCGCGCTAAGCTGCGAAAACTGCCTCAGGAAAGCCCTGGCTTCAGTCGGCGCGCTCTCATCCTGCTCCAGCAAGACGCTGCTGATGATGACATCCGGATCCACCGCCAGCAGGTTTTCCCCGGATACCACCGGCGCCAGGGAAGATGTCAGCGCAAATACATTGGTGCCGCCGCATACGCGGATGACATCGCTGATGAGGTGCTGGCTGTTTACCGTCATCAGCGGCTGACGCCAGATCAACTGGAATACGCTGACCTTCGGCCGGTTGCTGTAGCGGTTCTCGATCTGCTGCAATGCCTCTTCATAAGTCTTTGCTGCCCGTTCCGCCGGTCCTGAGGTTCCGGCCAGTCTGCCGATTGTTCGCAGCAGGCGCGGCACATCAGCCAGCGTGACCGCCTCTGTTGCAAACACGGTGAGGCCAAGTCTTTCCAGCTTCTCGATATCGGCTCTGGCATTGCCACTGCCCCAGGCCAGCAGCAGATCGGGCTGTAGCGCAATAATTCTTTCAAAATCCAGGTTGAATGAGTCCCCTATGTCGGGAATGGATTTTGCAGCATCCGGATAATTGCTGTGCCTGCTGACTCCAACCAGCTTTTTCCCGGCTCCGGCAGCAAATATCAGTTCAGTGATATTGGGTGAAAGTGAAATGATGCGCATTGCAGCGTGAGTCATGCGAACACTGCGACCGTTATCGTCCGTCATTGTCTCCGGAAAACCCGGCAAAGAAGTTCCGGTTGCCGGAGTAGTAAAACCCGGGGAGGATACCGGCCGAATTTCGCCGCCAGCATTGCCGGAATCCAGGAGAGTCGATGTAAACAACGCGAACAGCAGCATCAGGACCTGTCGTATCACGGTCACACTGCTCTCCTGCCGGCATGTCTATGAAGAAGGGCTGGAAAGAATGAGAGAGGGGAAACTGAGGTATCCGGCAGCGCGGCGTGCCTGGAGTGTCTGGCTGAAAAGAAATTCAGGCAGGTAATTTAAGCGTTTTGCACCGAGGAGGGTAGTGCTGGCTCGGCATCCTCCTGATAACGCTGGGCAAGGGCAACACGCTGCTCGTAGGCTTTCCGTGCAATGGCCACGTCTTCCAGGAAAAACGGCAATTCCCTCATCAACAGCGCCTGAGGTCCATCCACCAGTGCTTTGCCCGGCGCAGGGTGAAAATCCACCAGTATCATATTGGCGCCGGCGATGACGCCTTGCGCGGTTGCATGCATGATATCGAGTATGCCATCCGGGGACGCGGCTCTCAGACCGACAGAATGCGACGGATCAATGCAGACCGGCATGCGCGTCAGTCGTTTGACCACTGGCACATGGGCAAAATCGACGAAATTGCGATGTGGATCTCCCATGTTGGTTTTCATGCCGCGCAGACCGAAGACGACTTTGCGGTTACCCTCGGATGCCAGATACTCCGCAGCATTGAGGGACTCATCCAGGGTAATACCAAAACCACGCTTGAGCAGCACCGGAAAATCCTGCTGGCGTCCCACTATTTTCAGTAGCTCGAAATTCTGCGTATTGCGCGTGCCGATCTGCAGTATGACACCGGTGGCATTGCCGGTGCGATAAAGCGCATCACAGATTTCCTCCAGATGGGATTCATGGGTGATTTCCATGGCTATCACCCTGATGCCGTATTTTCCGGCCAGTTCGAATACGTAGGGCAGGCAGGCCTTGCCGTGGCCCTGAAACGAGTAGGGGCTGGTACGAGGCTTGTAGGCTCCCATGCGGGTGCACACTTGCCCGTTGTCCCGCAGCGCCTGCATCATCAGTTCGACGTGTTCGAGCGTATCCACTGCGCACAGTCCGGCAAAAACGTTCAGCGTATCCTGACCGAAACGCACTCCGTTATAATCGAAATAGGTAGGCCTGCGATCATCCTTATGTCGACCAAGAACACGGTATTCTTCCGATATCCGGACAACCTGCTCCACACAAGGCAGGTTTTGCATATCTTCGACCAGCAGCGCCTTCGTGTTCCCGATCAGATACACTTCGGTGAGCGTCTGCTCGCTGCCGACCTCGGTGCGTACTCGAGTGGAGATTCCCGGCATATTGGCAAGATACGCCAATAACTGTTTGTAGTCGGGGCTTTCAGGTCCGCTATCCGGGCTAAGTACAAGAATCATAAAATAGAATTGGTTTGGACAAACGCGCGGGCCGGACGCGCCGGCCAAGGAACGGATTCTAACCGAAAAAACCAATGCTTGTCATTCAATCGAATATCGCGTTTAATCCCTTGAATAAAACAGGTTTCAATCCCGAGTCATTCGCGACGTAAACCGTTTTGACGAAAAAACGGAAGTTGATCCACGACGCAGGAAACTACCATAGGCATGAACTCTTCCCGATTACCGTGACAGAACAGGGCAGAAGAATCCGGAATGAAAAGAAAGCAACCTGTTCCCCCTATCCGCCTGCGATTTTTCTGATGGGACCTACGGCAAGCGGGAAAAGCGGACTCGCACTGCATATCGCACGTTATCTTCCGGTGGAAATCATCAGCGTGGATTCGGCCCAGGTCTATCGCCACATGAATATCGGCACTGCGAAACCAGGCGCAGAAGCGCTGGCGGTCACGCCTCATCATCTCATCGATCTGATCGATCCGCATGAGCATTATTCTGCTGCCCGGTTCCGCACTGATGCACTGCGCACGATGCGGCAGATCGCGGGCCGCGGCAATATTCCGCTTCTGACAGGCGGCACGATGCTCTATTTCAAGACGCTCCTTGAGGGACTTTCGGAACTTCCTTCCGCGGACAACGACATGCGCGCTGCGATTGAAGCCAAAGCCCGGAAAAGCAGTTGGCCCGCGATGCACCAGGAATTGTTCCGGCTTGACCCCATCAGCGCGGAACGCATCAAACCAACCGACAGCCAGCGCATACAACGCGCCCTGGAAGTGTTTTATCTCACCGGCAAGCCCATGTCGGAAACACTGGGCAAGCCGAAAAATGTTTCACTGCCTTACGAGGTGGTCAGGATAGCGCTCGTTCCCGGCAACCGCCAGGCGCTGCATCAGCGCATTGCCCGCCGCTTCGAGCAGATGCTGAAGCATGGATTAATCGATGAGGTGCGCGCGATCCGTGATAAATTCTATCTGAGCGACGATAACCCTTCAATGCGCTGTGTGGGTTACAGGCAGGTATGGATGTATCTGGAAAACGCAACCGACGCATCGCGAATGCAGGAAATGGCGCTGGCCGCAACCCGGCAATTGGCGAAACGCCAACTCACCTGGCTTCGTTCCATGAAAGAAACCAGAGAATTCGACTGCCTGGAAGAAAATCTGCCCGAACAGGTGAAAACGTACCTCCTCAGCACTGGATTGAAGTTTACAGAGGTTTCATAATCGGTAATTATTTGATCAGCGCGAGATTGGCATTTTTTATCTTCTGACCAGGAAAAATAAAATGATCGATAGATATAAACCCGTAGTTTTAGCCATCGCCCTCGCAGGCCTCCTTTCCCTGGCGAGTTGCGGAAAAGAAGAGAAGGTGCATGAATCATGGAAGACGCCGGAACCTCAGGCGGTCGTGGATGATAGCACGCTCAACAGTTCGATACAGGGCGCCTTGAAGGCGGATCCGGAGGTCCGGCATCTCGATGTCCGGGTGGAAGCGCACAGCGGAACGGTAATGCTGAGCGGTTTTGCGGATAATCAGGCTCAACTGGATCGCGTCAACATGCTCGCGTGGATGATTGAAGGAGTGAAGAAAGTGGATAACAAGATGACCGTCCGCGGTACTCCCCCGCCGGCTGACGGCTGAGAAGCCATCAGTATATAGGATATAGAGCCGGCTTTTTACAGGTGTCACAAACCTACCAAGGAAAATTACCTTGATCTCATCTCTGCTTCTGACGCTGATTTTGGTTGTCAGCGTCATCATTTTCGTACCGCAGGTGCGCCGCGTCCTCATTTCCAGCCGCCTGCTGAAAATCTTCCGCAAGATTCTGCCCCCTATCTCGCAAACCGAGCAGGAAGCGCTGGATGCCGGCACGGTATGGTGGGAGGCGGAACTGTTCGGCGGCAGGCCGGACTGGAGCAAGCTGCTGGCATTCCCCAAGCCCAAGCTCGCGGCGGAAGAAAAAGCCTTTCTGGAAGGTCCTGTGGAAGAGTTGTGCGCGATGCTGGACGAATGGCAGATCACGCGGGAACTGCATGATCTGCCGCCCCATGTATGGCAGTTCATCAAGGACCAGGGGTTTTTTGGCATGATCATTCCCAGGGAGTACGGCGGGCTCGGCTTTTCCGCGTTGGCGCACTCCGAGGTGATCATGAAAATCAGTTCACGCAGCGGCACCGCCGCAGTGACCGTAATGGTGCCAAATTCACTGGGCCCCGCTGAACTGCTGCTGCAATACGGCACGGAAGAGCAGAAGAATTACTATCTTCCACGCCTTGCGAAGGGATCGGAGGTGCCATGTTTCGCGCTCACCGGACCTGAAGCGGGTTCGGATGCAAGCGCTATTCCCGATTCCGCCATCCTATGTTATGGAGCATTCAAGGGTAATGAGAAGGTGCTGGGCATGCGCGTGACCTGGGAGAAGCGCTACATCACGCTCGGCCCGGTGGCAACCCTCCTCGGACTTGCATTCAAGCTCCATGATCCGGACGGGCTTCTGGGTGGCCAGAAGGATCTTGGCATCACCCTGGCGCTGATTCCCACTGACACGCCGGGTGTTGAAATCGGTCGCCGCCATTTTCCACTCGATGCCGCCTTTCAGAACGGGCCCAATTCGGGAAAAGACGTTTTCATACCCATGGAGTATGTGATCGGAGGAATCGAAGGAGTCGGCCGGGGCTGGCGCATGCTGATGAATTGCCTTGCCGTGGGGCGCTCCATCTCCCTGCCTGCCACGAGCACCGGGGGAGCCAAGCTGGCCGCACGTACAACGGGCGCTTACAGCAGAGTGCGTGTGCAGTTCAAGCAGCCTATCGGATTTTTTGAGGGTGTCGAAGAAGCGCTGTCACGCATCGGAGGCCATACCTACATGATGGATGCGGCGCGAATGATGACTGCGGGGGCAGTGGATATCGGGGAAAAGCCTTCCGTGATCTCTGCCATTGTCAAATACCATCTCACCGAGCGGGGACGCAAGGTGATCAACGATGCAATGGATGTGCATGGAGGCAAAGGCATCTGCCTGGGACCCAGCAATCACCTGGGACGGAACTATCAGCAGATTCCCGTCAGCATCACTGTGGAAGGCGCCAACATCCTCACGCGCAACCTGATCATTTTCGGTCAGGGCGCGATACGTTGTCATCCCTATCTGCTGAAGGAAATCCGCGCCGCGGGGGATTCCGACACGAAGCGGGGGCTGGCGGAATTCGACAAGGCTCTGGCCAGGCATTTTGTCTTTACGGCCGGCAATGGCTTGCGGTCGCTCATGCACGGGCTTACCAGCGGCAGGTTTGCGAAGGCGCCGCTCAACACAGATCCGGAAATACAGGGTTACTACAGCCAGCTGACGCGTTGCTCGGCCTCCTTCGCCTTTCTTGCCGATATCTCCCTTCTGGTTCTGGGTGGAGCGCTCAAACGCAGGGAGCGTCTGTCTGCGCGCCTGGGCGATATTCTAAGCCTTCTCTATTTATGTTCCGCTGTGCTGAAACGCTTTAACGACGATCGCCGGCCCCCTTCTGACCTGCCGCTGCTGCATTGGTGCATGCAGGATGCGTTGTATTGCGTGCAGCAGGCATTCGATGGGGTACTGGATAATTTTCCCGCTGCCGGATTTACACGGCGCGTACTTCGATTCATGGTGTTTCCACTGGGCAAGCCATTCTCTCCACCCCCTGACGAACTGGAGCACAAAATCGCAGAATTGATGTTGGCGCCTGGCGATGCACGTGATCGCCTCACTGCCGGTATTTACATACCCACGGCCAAAGACGAGCCGCTGAATATCCTGGAACAAGCGCTGCAGCGCGCAGTATCCTGTGAAGCAACAGAAGCCAAGTTGCGTACGGCGATAAAGAGCGGGCAGATTCCCGCGCAGGAAGAAGAGAGTATCGAGGTTGCCCTCAAGCAAAGAATCATTACTTCTACGGAACTGGAGATATTGAAAAAAATGGGCGACTTGCGCCGCCGCGTGATCATGGTGGATGATTTTCCTTCTGACTTTGGCTCCAAGCCGGACAAGACAACCAGGGCTGCTTCGCCAACTAACGGATGAGTAACGCATGAGTACTATATGAACAATGCCTCCGCCAGCCGGCAGCAGGTTCGATCGGCGTTATCTCCGGCAGCAATGCCGAGCGAAGCGGAAATCCCTACAACATCTGGAAGGCAGGACATGGCGGGCATCATTTCGGTGGAAATTGCGGGAACTCTCGATGGGTTGTTCCGTGAGCGGGTACGCCGCTCACCCGAAGCGGTAGCCTATCGGGATTATGACCGCTCGAACGGCAAATGGCGTGACCTTACCTGGTCGCGAATGGATGAGCGCATTGCACACTGGGTGATTGCGCTATCGAAGGAAAAGCTCAGACCGGGTGACCGCGTCGGGATAATGTTAAGAAACTGCCCGGAATGGGTAATGTTCGAGCAGGCTGCGCTGAGGCTGGGGCTGGTGGTGGTGCCGCTCTATCCCGCTGATCGCCCGGATAATGCCGCCTATATCCTTCAGGATGCAGGCGTCAAGATACTTCTGCTGGAAGAACTGGGGCAGTGGCTCGCTTTCTCCGAAGGACGTGAGCAGATCGCAGAGCTTGTGCGCGTCATCATTATCCAGGGCAGTGTCAGGCAGGGTCACAGAGCAGGGGACGAGCTCGTGCTTGCGCTGCATGACTGGCTGCCGGAGTGGTTCCCCGGCGAGAGGCCGCCCGAGTCGCCGCAAGCGCTGCCGGGCGTGGAATCCATTTATCAGCTTCCTGCGGAGCCGGACCATCAGGCCTCGGAAGAAGCCGCGCCAAGCAGTGTCCGTGCTCGGGATCCGCATCAGCTGGCTACCATCATCTATACATCGGGCACCTCCGGGTCCCCCAAGGGGGTGATGCTTAGCCATCATAATATCCTGACCAATGCGCATAGCTGCCTGCAGGTCGTGCCGATCGAAGAAAGCGATGTGCTGCTCTCCTTTTTGCCGTTGTCCCACACGTTTGAGCGAACCGCCGGTTATTATGTGCCGATGATGCGGGGTTCGACAGTAGCGTATGCGCGCTCCATCCCCCAGTTGCAGGAAGACCTGCTGACCATCCGGCCGACCATCCTCGTTTCGGTACCCCGAATCTATGAGCGCGTATATGCTGGCATTCGCGCCAGATTGGCAGAGGGCCCCCTGCTGAGTCGCAAGCTGTTCGACCTTGCAGTCGAGATCGGGTACAACCGGTTCGAGTATCAGCAGGGGCGTGCCGGGAAGCATTTTTCCCACGCGTTGTGGCCGTTGCTGGAAATACTGGTGGCAAAGAAGGTGATGAGCAAACTGGGAGGACGGCTGCGTGCAGCGATGAGTGGCGGTGCTGCGTTGTCAAGCGATGTTTCCCGCATATTTATCGGCCTGGGCCTGCCCATCCTCCAGGGCTACGGCATGACGGAAAGCAGCCCGGTCGTTTGCTGCAATACAATCGGGGACAACGTTCCGGCAAGTGTCGGACGGCCTATTCCAGGAGTGGAGGTGAAGCTCGGCGAGCAGAATGCCCTGCTTATTCGCGGACCCAACGTCATGCTCGGTTACTGGAACGACGGGGAGGCCACGCGAGCGGTGATGACTCCGGATGGCTGGCTCAATTCGGGCGACATCGCGGAAATCGGCGAGTCCGGGCATATCACCATTACCGGCCGGCTTAAGGAAATCATTGTCATGTCCACCGGAGAAAAAATCCCGCCGGCCAACATGGAAGCAGCGATTCTGCGGGATCCATTATTTGAACAGGTCATGGTGGTTGGCGAGGGACGCCCTCACTTGGCGGTACTGGCAATTCTCAATTCCGGAAATTGGGAACGCATGGCAGACGAACACAGTCTCGATCGGGACTGGCGCCGCCTGGCGGATGATCCGAAGTTCAAAGAAACCCTGCTGGAACGGATTGCGTATCAGATCAAAGGATTCCCGGGTTATGCCAGAATATATCGCATTGCCGTGGTGACCGAGCCGTGGACAATCGAGAATCAGATGTTGACACCGACGTTGAAACTGCGGCGCACTCATGTACTGAATCACTACAAGAGCGAGGTGGACAGGCTCTACATGAAGCAGTGAGCAGGCGGCCTGTCCTGCGGAATCATGAAAATGACAGATAGTGAGGCTGAATCCCAGGTGTCGCTGCCCGAGAACTCCGACCCGGTGCTGCGGCTGGTGCCGATGCCTACGGATACGAATTATGCGGGCGACGTATTCGGCGGCTGGATCATGGCGCAAGTAGATATCGCCGGCAGCCTTCCCGCCATCCGTCGGGCCCGTGGTCGCGTCGCGACCGTAGCCGTGAATTCCTTCGTGTTCAAGCAACCGGTATTCGTCGGCGATGTCGTAAGCTTCTATGCCAATATTGTCCGGATTGGGCGAACCTCCATTACGGTGGATGTAGCCGTATATGCGCAGCGCGGATTACGGCAGGGCGACAAGGAAATATGCTATCGGGTAACGGAAGCGGTGCTAACCTACGTTGCGGTCGATGAGCATCGACGACCGCGCGTGGTTCCTCCGGAGTGATGGGGACAGATCGTATTGGAGGCAAAAGTGAATAATTCTGAATTTACCGTGCGCAAGGCCGCGATTCTCGGCGCAGGAGTCATGGGAGCGCAGATTGCGGCGCATCTGATCAATGCGAATGTCGAAACTCTCCTGTTCGAGCTTTCCGCCGGAGAGGATCCCAATGCGAATGTCGTCAAGGCAATCGAAAATCTTAAAAAGCAGGACCCCCATCCACTGTCGAGCCCAGCCAGGGCGACATTCATACAGCCTGCAAACTACGGCCAGAATCTTGAACTGCTCGGGGAGTGCGATCTTGTAATCGAAGCGATTGCGGAACGCATGGATCTGAAAACGGGGTTGTACGCAAAAATAGCGCCGCATCTGGGGGAGCGCACAATTTTTGCCAGCAACACGTCGGGGCTATCCATCAATCAATTGGCGCAGGTGTTCCCGGAAACTCTGCGCCACCGTTTCTGCGGTATCCATTTTTTCAATCCGCCGCGCTACATGCACCTGGTGGAATTGATTCCCTGTACAGCCAGCGATAGCGCCATGCTCGATGACCTGGAAGCCTTCCTGGTTACTTACCTGGGCAAGGGTGTCATCCGCGCGAAAGATACGCCCAATTTTATCGCCAACCGGATTGGCGTATTTTCCATGCTCGCCACCATGCACCATGCAAGCGAGTCCGGACTTGGATTCGACATCGTGGATGCTCTGACCGGTCCTCTCATTGGCCGCCCGAAAAGCGCGACTTTCCGCACGGCCGACCTGGTAGGACTGGATATTCTCGCCCATGTGATCAACACCATGCGCGAAATGCTGCCAGACGACCCCTGGCAAGAATACTATGCAGTGCCACCCTGGTTGCAAGCCCTGATAGACAAAGGCGCGCTCGGTCAGAAGACAAAGCGCGGGGTGTACCAGAAAACAGGCAAGGACATCCACGTGCTGGATATTGCGCGCAACGAATATGTATCCTCGGCAGGCAAAGCGGCCGATGACATAGCGGAACTGCTCAAGGACAAAAGTCCTGCCGGCAAACTGGGTGCGCTGCGCGCCAGCCCTCATCCGCAAGCCCAGTTCCTGTGGGCGGTGTTTCGCGATCTGTTTCATTACTGCGCGGTGCATCTCGGGGAAATAGCGGACAATGCCCGTGACCTCGATCTTGCCATGCGCTGGGGCTTCGGCTGGACGCAGGGCCCGTTTGAAACCTGGCAGGCTGCCGGATGGGGCGAGATCAGCGGATGGATCAGCGAAGATATCGCGGCTGGAAAAAGTATGAGCAATGCTGCGTTGCCGGAGTGGGTGCACGAATTAGGGCAAAGCCCGGCACAGGCAGTCAACGCGGACATACAGGGCGTACACAGGAAGCCCGGTTCTTATGCGCCTTCCAGCAAGAGCTTTCGGCCACGCTCCTCGCTGCCGGTATACCGGCGGCAACTGTTCCCCGACCGGTTGCTGAGCGAAGAGCCGCAGTATGGCCAGACCCTATTTGAAACCCCGGCGGTGCGGATGTGGTGCATGCCGGAAAAGGCTGATGCGGGTGGCCGAACGGAAAAGGGCGATGACGGCATTGCCATACTCAGCTTCAAGAGCAGGATGCACACTATCGGCAGTGACGTGCTGGATGGAATTCAACAGGCGATAGATGAAGCCGAGCGTAATTGGCGCGCCCTGATAATCTGGCAGACCGAGCCTCCCTTTTCTGTCGGCGCCAACCTTAAAAAGGCAACCGAGCGCTTCAAGAACGAAGAGCCCCCTTCAGCCCTCAACGTACTGGCGAAGAAATTCAAGAAAACGGCCCAATCCGCCGTACTCAAAGCCGCGCGCAAGCTCAATCTTGCGGATGCCCTGATGGCAGGAAAGCTGGCGGAAGTAGAAGCCATGATTGCGCAATTCCAGCAGACTTCACAGGCGTTGCGCTATTCGATGATTCCCACGGTAGCGGCAGTGGATGGGCTTGCGCTGGGAGGGGGTTGCGAATTCGTCATGCACTGTGATCGTGCGGTTGCTACCCTGGAGAGTTATATCGGACTGGTGGAAGCGGGCGTGGGATTGCTGCCGGCAGGAGGAGGCTGCAAGGAGCTGGCGCTGCGCGCAGCGCAGAAGGCGACAGACGGCGATCCTTTTCCCATACTGAAAAACTACTTCCAAAGCGTGGCAACGGCGCAAGTGTCGAAAAGTGCGGAGGAAGCCAAAGAACTCGGGTATCTGCGACGTGCCGACGAAATCGTGATGAACCGGTTTGAACTACTTTATGTTGCCAGGGCACTAGCGGTGGCAATGGCGGACGCGGGCTATCGTCCTCCGCTGAGAGCGCGCCGTATTCCCGTTGCCGGCGCCACCGGCATCGCGAACATCAAAGGCATGCTGGTCAACATGCACGAAGGCAACTTTATCTCGGATCATGACTTTCTGGTCAGCACCAAGATTGCCTCTGTGATGTGCGGCGGAGAACTCACACCCGGAAGCCTGGTAGATGAGGAATGGTTTCTGGAACTCGAGCGGGATGCCTTTATCGAACTGCTGGCAACCGAAAAGACCCAGGCACGCATCGAGCATACCTTGAAAACGGGAAAACCTCTCAGGAACTGAGAAAAGCCGGGCGATTTGGCGACTTACCGCTGATGAGGAAGAACAAGCGCAGATAAGAACGAAAAAGGCAGCGAAAGCAGTTTTCAATGAGTGCGGCAGGGAAGCCGAAGACGGTCAAAGCCATCACCGTTTTTATTGTGAATCAGCGTAAAGGAAATTCATCATGACAACGAAGCAAACCGGGGAAGCTTACATCGTATCTGCCATCCGCACACCGGTAGGGAAGGCGCCGCGCGGAATGTTCAAGACCGTGCGCCCCGACGACATGCTCGCCCATGTATTGAAGACTGCCGTCAATCAGTGTGAAGGTCTCGATCCTGCTGCCATCGATGATGTGATAGCAGGTTGCGCCATGCCGGAGGCGGAGCAGGGATTGAACGTCGCGCGCATCTCGCTTCTGCTGGCAGGGTTGCCGAACAGCGTGCCCGGCATGACAGTGAACCGTTTCTGCGCATCGGGATTGCAGACCGTGGCGCTTGCTGCCGACCGTATCCGGCTGGGAGAAGCCGATGTGATCATAGCAGCCGGCACCGAAAGCATGAGCATGGTGCCGATGTCAGGCAACAAGCCGGCTTTGGACCCGGCCATATTCCTGCGCGATGAAAATGTGGCGATCGCCTATGGCATGGGGATTACCGGGGAAAAAGTCGCGCAGCGGTGGCAGATCAGCCGTGAAGCGCAGGACGAGTTCGCGACAACCAGTCACACAAGAGCCCTGAAAGCAATCGAGACGGGGGAATTCGAGCAGGAAATCGCACCCTATACTGTAGTGGAAAAGCGGCCCGATCTTGCTTCCAATGAAATACGCGATGTAACAGTCGTTCGGGATACGGATGAAGGTCCGCGCCCGGGCACGAACCCGGAAGTTCTTTCCAGGCTCAAGCCGGTGTTTGCAGCCCATGGTACGGTGACAGCGGGCAACAGTTCGCAGATGTCCGATGGCGCAGGCGCGGTGGTGCTGGCAAGCGAAGGCGCATTGAAGCGGTTCAACCTGACACCGATAGGACGTTTTCTCGGCTATTCGGTAGCGGGCGTACCGCCGGAAATCATGGGCATCGGTCCGGTGAAGGCAATACCAAGGGTGTTAAAGCAGGTGGGCTTGAAACAGGACGACCTCGACTGGATCGAGCTGAACGAGGCTTTTGCCGCGCAAAGCCTTGCGGTCATCAATGATCTCGGATTGGACCGGGAGAAGGTCAATCCACTCGGTGGAGCCATTGCGCTTGGCCATCCATTGGGGGCCACCGGCGCCATTCGCGTTGCCACACTGTTGCATGGCTTGCGCCGACACCACCAGAAGTATGGCATGGTGACCATGTGCGTGGGCACCGGGATGGGTGCAGCAGGGGTGTTTGAAGCCCTGTAAGGTTTCAGCCGCTTTCGGTCACTTCCGCCGCGCTGGAGAATTCCCGGACCGGGGTGGTAATGCCCGAAAAAGCTTCCGGACTCCCAGGCGGTATGCCTATTTTCCGAAATAGACGTAAGCCTTTTGCGGCACTGCGGATTCCTTGAAACGCCGGCGCTCTTCCGCGTCCAGCTTTTTGTCCCACCAGATTGCGCGCGCCTCCCTCTGGTCCTCCGGCAATTTCGGATTTTTCTCGAACAGTTCACGCATGAACCGGGTGTGATCGGATTCGTAAAATTTCGCCATGATCCTTCCTTACGTTTTCCACTTATAACTGCCTGAAAACTTTACCACAAATCCTGCTATTTCGCATCATAAGGCAGATCGTTTTATTGATCGAACCATTAGCCCATAATAAGCTGGATGTATAGTACAGCTTATGGAGATCAAATGCGCGAAATTGGAGCCTTCGGGGCAAAGAACAAACCAGGGGCGTTGCTTGATTGATGAACAGGGCAATCAATAATGTCTTATCAGGAATTTTTCAGGGAATGCCAGGAAGCCAGGCTTGGAGGAGGGTGGGAAAGTGCTGTTAACGAGGTAATTGTGTTTCGCTTGCGGCTTCAAATATTCCAAGGGAATGAGGATTTATACCTGCGATAACAGTGTAGTCGATGCTTCCGGTTGTTCCTTTTTTTATCAAAGCCGGCCCTTTCTGAAAGGCCCAGAGCCCCATGTTGTCATGACGCAGACTTTGGCTGCTGTTGAAAAATGCCCGAACCATTATGGGACCTGTTGTCAGCCCTGTGGTTGAATTTATCCTGATCCCGTAGCTCGGCGTATTTCCGTTTGGTCGCCCGGCACTATCTGAGTGAATGGAGTCGAACACCGGCATTGCGGGATTCAGTGAGCGAGGCGTGACTGGCAGCAGAAGATTTGCCAATGAAGAATCGTAGAATAATGTCACGACATCGTTTTCAGCGTGCAAACGAAGCGCATCCACATCATGCCGGGCATCATCAATAAACATGGTGGAAATCTGAAGGAGCCGCACCGACTCGAACATTTTGGTCTGTATGGGATCCGGTATCACGTCCTCCGTGAATTCAAACGTTCCTGCCACATGGAGCGTGGTAGCGAGGTCATGCGGCTCTTCCAGGGTCAAGAGCCAGGCGAGCTCCATGATCTGATTGGTCCTGCCGCTCTTGAGTGAACGATTTGCGCGGGAGGCCACAATCCTGATCAGCAACCTGCCCGTGCCATTCTGATCGAGCTGGGAGGTGTCGATGGCAACGCGCTCCAACTGGGGATGAAAGAACAAGGTCTTTTTTGGACATGAAGCGGATGTTCCGGAGATTGCCGGGCCGAGGACCAGGCTCTGACCGAACGGCAGCGGCGGTGCAGGATCAGCTCCGGCCTTGAGCCGCAGATAACCGGAAGAGTAGAGAACAAAAACCTGGGGGAAACGGCTTGAATTGGATATGCGCTTCGCAAAGGATAAAAGCCTGGCGGTCCCCATTGGTCTGCCATCCACCAGGACTTCGAATGGATCTTCTGGAATGGCGGCTCGCAGCTTTTTTATTACCCACACGCCATCATGAAAAATCTCTGCCTTATTCAAGGTGCTCTCGCCTTCCAAAATCCAGTTACAGAGTCCTCGAATTTCGAAGAATACCTTAGATTGAGGCAATTGGTACTTGATGGTTTTCCTTAGATGTTTAGTCCCACGTTGTGTTGGCGTGGGGCTAAACACCCAGAGATCAGGGAGAAAGCTCTTGGCCCTGATCACCTCGATGGGCTATCAGTCTAAACAATTCGCGGTACTGTATGCCAGTCAGGGCCGGTACATGCAAGCTGAGCTATACTACGGGTGTTCGCTAAAGATTATGGAGAAATCCCTCGGTCTGCATCATCCTGACGTACCAATCGGGCTGGACAATCTTGCGGGACTTTATAGGACAACAAACCGCATCAGCAAAGCAGAAGAGCTGGAGCTGCTGAGCGCTGCAAGTATTCAGGTGATCAGCAGCAAGTAGTATTCTGTGTTGAAATCATTTGTTTCAGTTCTCCTTTCAGCGATCAAGAACGGGATCAAAGGGAGTTTTTGCATGTGCGAAACCTCCTTTTTTATTTTCTGATGATGAGATGAGAGTTTGAGCTGATCAACTGGCTGATGAGTCAGCCATCTATCTTGGTCGTTTTAGCGTGTGTCACTCTCAAATGGATAGAATGTTCCATACACGATCGATTATGCGAGGCGTAATCATCGCATGGATGCTGGCGCTGGCTGGTTGCGACAGCGAGCAGGCGGGCGGCGGGCAGATGCCGCCCGCCCCGGAAGTCAGCGTCGCCCAGGTAGTCTTCAAGCCGGTGCAACAATGGGATGAATACACTGGCCGTGTCAGCGCGATCCATACCATTGAACTGCGAGCCCGCGTGAGCGGCTATGTGCAGCGCGTCGCGTACAAGGAAGGCCAGGAGGTGAAGAAGGGCGATCTGATGTTCCTCATCGATCAGCGCCCCTATCGGATAGCACTGGCTAATGCACGGGCACAGCTCGACCGTGCACGCGTGGCGGAACAGCTCGCAAGCGTGCGGGACAAGAATGCCCGGCTATTGATAGAATCCGAGGCAATCTCCCGCGAAGAGTCGGACACGCGCCGCACCACGCACACGCAGACCACCGCGGATATCGATGCTGCCGAGGCGTTGGTAGCCGATGCGAAGCTCCAGCTGGAATTTACCGAGGTACGCGCGCCCGTTGCTGGGAAAACGAGCCGCGCTCTGGTAACCGCCGGCAATATGGCCGTTGCCGACCAAACCATACTGACCACGATAGTGTCGCAAGACCCGATGTACGTATACTTCGACGTCGACGAGAACAGCTATCTGCGCTACGGCGAACAGGAGCACGATGGCGAAGGCGCGCCGGCCGGCACTTCGGTACGCGTCGGCCTGGCCAACGAGGAAGGTTATCCCCATGCAGGCACGATCGACTTCTTCGACAACCAGGTCAATCCCGCTGTTGGCACCATACACGGACGCGCCGTGCTTCCCAATGCCGATCGCATTTTTACTCCCGGCTTGTTCGTGCGCGTGCAATTCGTCAGCGGAAGGAAGGAAAATGCTCTGCTGATCGATGACAAGGCCGTGATGATAGATCAGGACCGCAAGTACGTCTACGTAGTGGACAAGGATAATAAAGTCCAGCGCAAGGACATCGTGCCCGGCCGCATGGCGGAAGGATTGCGCGTGATACAGTCCGGCCTTGCGCCTGGCGACAAAATCGTCGTCGCCGGCCAGCAGAAAATCCACTTTCCCGGTATGCTGGTTAAACCCAATGAAATCCCGATGGCTGCGCTGTAAGGCGCGGCGAGGCAAACTTCAGTGGATTTCTCCAGATTCTTTATCGACCGGCCGATCTTCGCGGCTGTGCTGTCGATCGTGATTTTTGCCGCCGGCCTGATTGCGATCCCCCTGCTGCCGAACAGCGAATATCCGGAAGTCATCCCGCCCACCGTTCTCGTGCGTACCAACTACCCGGGCGCCAATCCGAAAGAGATTGCCGAATCGGTAGCCGTGCCGCTGGAGGAAGCCATCAACGGTGTTGAAGGCATCATGTACCTGAAGTCTGTCGCCAGTTCCGACGGCACCCTGCAGGTAGTGATCACCTTCACGCCCGGCGTGGATCCGGATATCGCCGCGGTGCGCGTGCTGAACCGGGTGAGCCAGGCGCTGCCGCGCTTGCCGGAGGCGGTGCGGCAATATGGCGTGACGACGCAAAAGCAATCCCCGACGCCGTTGATGTACATGAACCTGTTCTCGACGGACGGGCGCTACGACTCGCTCTATTTGCGCAACTACCTGGTGCTGCATGTCAAGGATGAGCTATCCCGCCTGCACGGCATCGGCGACGTGCAGCTGTTCGGCTCGGGCGACTACGCGATGCGCATCTGGCTCGATCCGGATAAAGTGGCCTCGCGCGGCCTGACCAGCGGCGACGTGCTCAATGCGCTGCGCGAACAGAATGTGCAGGTATCGGCGGGCCAGCTTGGTGCCGAGCCTTCGCCCAACAAACCGGATTTCCTTATTTCAATCAATGTGCGCGGCCGTCTCAGCACGGAAGCCGAATTCGGGGATATCATCCTGAAGAGCGGCCCGAATGGAGAGGTGGTGCGTCTGTCGAACGTGGCGCGCGTGGAGCTCGGCTCCGGCAACTATACCGTGCGCGCGTATAACAACAGGAACACCAACGCCACGGTAGGCGTCTTCCTCTCGCCGGGCGCCAATGCCCTGGCGGTAGCAAACTCGGTGTATGCAAAGATGGATGAGCTATCCAAGCGCTTCCCGCCGGGCATCGTCTACGATCCGACATGGGACCCTACCGTTTTTGTGCGCGATTCGATCCGCGCCGTGCAGAACACGCTGCTGGAAGCCATTTCGCTCGTCGTGGTTGTCGTGATACTTTTCCTGCAGACCTGGCGTGCGTCGATCATCCCCCTGATCGCGGTGCCCGTGTCGATAGTGGGCACCTTTGCCGTGCTGTACCTGCTCGGTTTTTCGATTAACACATTGACCTTGTTTGGTCTCGTGCTGGCGATCGGGATTGTCGTCGACGATGCCATTGTCGTCGTCGAGAATGTCGAACGCAACATCGAGGAAGGGCTGGCGCCGCTTGCCGCCGCTCATCAGGCGATGAAGGAGGTATCGGGCCCTATCATTGCCATTGCGCTGGTACTGTGCGCGGTATTCGTGCCGATGGCCTTCCTGACGGGTGTAACCGGCCAATTCTACAAGCAGTTCGCAGTGACCATTGCGGTTTCCACAGTAATCTCGGCCATCAATTCATTGACCCTGTCGCCCGCATTGGCGGCCATGCTGCTCAAAAGCCACGACACGCCCAAGGATGTGCTCTCGCGCGTGATGGAGCGTTTGCTCGGCTGGGTATTCCGTCCCTTCAACCGCTTCTTCCAGCGCACCTCCGGAAACTATCATCGTACCGTCAGGCATGCGCTGACAAAACGCGGGCTCGTGTTCAGCGTCTACCTCATGCTGCTCGCCTGCACCGCACTTCTGTTTAATAAGGTGCCGGATGGTTTTATCCCAACACAGGATAAACTTTATCTCTTCACTGGCGCCAAGCTGCCGGAGGGCGCCTCGCTTGCGCGCACGGACGAGGTCGTGCGCAGGATGGTGGATATCGCCCTTGGCACCGAGGGCGTGGAGAAAGTGGCAGCCTATGCGGGCCTCAATGCCCTGCAGGTTACCAACACGCCTAATTTCAGCGCCGCCTATGTCATCCTCAAGCCGTTCGATCAGCGCAGCCGCAGCGCCAGCGCCATCGTCGCGGAGCTCAATGAAAAATTCTCTTCCATTGAGGAGGGTATTACCTTCGCATTAATGCCGCCGCCGATCGAAGGATTGGGCAATGGTTCCGGTTACTCGCTTTACGTGGAGGATCGCGCCGGCCTGGGTTATGGGGCACTGCAGGATGCGACCAAAGCCTTCCAGGGTAAAATTGCGCAGACCCCGGGGTTCACTTATCCGGTCAGTGCTTATCAGGCAAATATTCCCCAGCTCGAAATCAAGGTTGATCGCACCAAAGCCAAAGCGCAGGGCGTGTCACTGAGCGAACTGTTCAATACGCTGCAAATCTACCTGGGCTCAGCCTATGTGAATGACTTCAACCTTTTCGGACGCGTCTACCGCGTTTTTGTCCAGGCCGATGCCGGGAAACGGCAACGCATTGAAGACATTGAGAAACTGCGTGTCCGCAATGAGAGTGGCGATATGATACCCATGAGTGCGATGACGACGATCACGCCGACCTATGGTCCCGACCCCGTGCTGCGCTACAACGGTTATCCCGCTGCTGACCTGATTGGCGATTCCGATCCACACCAGTTATCCTCGGGCCAGGCCATCATCCGGCTAAAGGAAATGGCCGGGGAAATATTGCCGGACGGCATGATGCTCGAGTGGACGGACCTGAGCTATCAACAGGTGACGCAAAGCAACGCCAAGCTGCTCATATTTCCGCTTGCCGTCATGCTCGCCTTCCTCGTGCTCGCCGCACTGTACGAAAGCTGGACGCTGCCGCTTGCAGTCATCCTGATCGTGCCGGTGTGCATGTGCGCCGCCTTGCTTGGCGTGTGGCTGACCGGCGGCGACAACAATATATTCGTGCAGGTGGGGCTGGTCGTGCTGATGGGCCTGGCCTGCAAGAATGCGATCCTGATCGTCGAATTCGCCCGTGAACTGGAATTCCAGGGCAAGGGGATTGTTGAAGCGGCGCTGGAGGCCTGCCGCCTGCGGCTGCGGCCGATTGTCATGACATCCATTGCCTTTGTCGCTGGCTCTGTACCGCTGGTACTCTCAACAGGGGCTGGTGCGGAAGTGCGTTCGGCCACGGGGATTACCGTATTCGCGGGCATGATCGGCGTAACTCTGTTTGGACTGTTCCTCACTCCTGTGTTTTATGTTGCTCTTCGCAAATTATCGGGAAAGTCGCTTATCAGGCCCGACCCGAAAGCGGGTGGTGTTCCGGAGCATACCCAAGACTAATCGGTATTCAGGGTGTAAATCCAAACCGTTGAAAATTCCGTCAGCGCGAAATACCTGACAGCGCGGAAGCGGATCGAGTTAAGTGAGCCACCGTAGACGCATCGGCTTTTCCTCATTCATTTATTCATCAGAGGAGACAATCAATGGATAGCATCGAAACCATCCAGACTGTTGAAACCGATATTGCCCGCATTCCGGTTAGCAAACTTGTCATCTCGCCCTCAATGCCAGAAAGAAGCAGAGAACCGGCAAGTATGAAATGGTTGCCGGAGGACAAAGATTTGCTGCATTGAAACTGCTGATAACCAGTGGACGCCTGCCGAAAGACCATGAGGCCGAGGGTCGCGTGGTCGGGTAGGTGCGAACAGTCAGGCAGGAGCTTAAGAGCATTTCGTATCAAGTGTTTACACTTGATACGAAATGCTCCAGTGGCAGGCGACAGGGAGAACTACCTGTCGCCTGTCCCGAGAGACCGGATTCTTACGATTGTGGCTGAAGCGGTATCTCCGCAACAGGCGCAAAGCATGAACGGTTCAAGAAAGCCTATCTGGCACGGCAGGCGGAACTGGCTTTATCCGGTTTCGGTTTTACGAGGGCTGCCGGATAACTTCAAGGTGGCTAAACCACGCGAAGAGCAGCAATCCTGATCCTACGCAGCTTGAATGTTTGATGCCTGCTTGCCCTTTGGCCCTTGGGTAACCTCAAACGTTACTTTTTGACCTTCTTTCAGCGTTTTGAAGCCGGACATTCCGATCGCCGAAAAGTGCGCGAACAAATCCTCGCTACCGTCATCAGGGGTAATGAAGCCAAAACCTTTTGAATCGTTGAACCACTTTACTGTGCCAATTGCCATTTTTATTTCCTATACATATCAATCAAAAAATACCCTCGTTTTCAAGGCTGGGTGCATTTTGTCAATCTCCAAGCGAAAAATATGTTCGCTACCGTACCTACAAAATCGATGCGCTCAAGATCATCCCTTAAAATCCTTTTTGCGTATAGCTGCCTCTACCCCTATGTTTGGCAGATTCTTGGAAAGCTAAAAGAAGCCGTGATACAGGATCACGGAAATAAAGAATATGACAGCTGCAGTAACCAATATGACAACTACATTACCGAATATGGCAGCAACAGTAAGGATAATTTTTCGCTTCATTACATTACTTTTCCCGGGAAAGGAGGCTCGCGATGCCCTTTAAAGAGAAGGCCCTTGGGCTACCCCCATTACAGAATGGTTATTACGGTTGTACCAGGATGGTATGGGGGCGGAAAAGCTCGAAATTTCCTTGATCTCTTGCAGGGTTTGCGATGTGTCCTTCGCATTAGGGGACGCATTATTCCCTAATCCTTGGAATTTGTCGATATAACTTTTATCGGGAAGGCTCAAGCTCCCGAAAATACAGGAGAACGACAATGAGCAACAACGTCGGACCTGCTTTTCCTACTGAATGGACTAGAGCATTTTCGTATCAAGTGTTTACACTTGCTTTCTCGCTAATGCCTCTCCTCGCTTCCAAGGCGAAAGGATCTGTTTATGTTTGCATCAAAATTGCTCTAATACTGGTGATCAGAACAGGACAGCGCCGAATGGCACTAAGTTTGTAGATAGTGTAGTCACGAGACATTGAGCCAGAGGGCGATGCATCTGATCTGGACTCTTGCTCCGGCAGCGTGCGGAGGAACCTTGCAATGGTTCGCATCGATCATCAGCGCTCATAATCCGGTTCGTCAATCAGAATCTCCTATTTCCCGCCATATCAGATCGGCAGCTTGGGGTATTTCGCGGATGGCGGCACTTACGCTAATAATCCATGTATGAGTGCTGTTGCCGACGCCCTCAAAAGCAAGCGCGCGGATGCGCTGGAGAATGTGCTCGCCCTCTCCCTTGGAACCGGTCTCGTGCCCCAGGGAATTCCTCCTTCCTCTATCTCCCATCCGCTGAAGTGGGGCGTGAACTACTGGATGTGGCCCTTTGCTTACAATAAAGTTCCTCCCACCGCCCTATTGAATCCGATGATGGACTGCACTTCTCAGGCGGTGACCATGGATGCGCAGAGCCTGCTGTCGGGCAACTTCCGCCGGGGAAATGTGCCTCTGTCCGAGGAAATCGGACTGGACGAGTGGAAGAAGGTGGACGCGCTGGAGCAATATGCCCGAACCTATATGGGCTCAGATGAGTGGCAGCGGATGCGTGACTGGGTTGAGAAGAACTGGAAATAATCATGGCCGGCGCTGCTTAGCGCATTTTTGATTCAAGTTGTTACATGCACTCAATGGCCACCAGCTAAAGCTGGCGGGATGAGGCGCCGGGGCAGCGGGCTGAAAGCCCGCGCACCCATGCCCCAGCTTCAAAAGCACATTGCCCCAAGCTGGCCAGTAAACTCAACATCCGCAAGAAATGTCGCAGCTAAAGCTGACCGGCTAAAGCCGGTGGATTTAACCTTATAATAGATAGTAAACGCCTACCTCCACGAAATCATGGAAGCCGAGTTTACCGCGAAGAATTTCCGGACATGGAGCGGAAACAAAAGGCCGGATAAAAACTCAGCTTTTTCCCGGCTTCTGCTGTTCCTCTATCACAGTCAGAACGCGCTGCGCTGATCGCAGCGAGCCTTCAATGAATCCCTGATAATCGGAAAACGCTTCTCCGCAAACGTGCAGGTTGTTTTGCCCGGTTTCCTGCTTCTCTTCTTCGAGGGAAAATGCCTCGAGAAACTCGATATGCTCCCGGGACCTTACACCCGGGCGCCATCCGTGCGCCGCGGCGCCGAAAGGCTCCTTCCCCCAGTCGCGCATGCCACAGGCGAGAAGGCGGCCTGTGGTAAAGTCATGGTGCTCATAATCCCTGGCAAACTGCACGAAGCGCTGCCATAGTCGAACTGATCCGGGTTTGATCTCGATAATCGAACCGCACGTCGGAGAAGGTGTTTTGTCCAGGAACCAGACCCTGGCGGCATCCTGGTAGTCGACCTGCGGCCCCTCCGGTTGCTCGGGACCTTTGGAATTATTGCCGGATTCGCTTCTGAGGTAATCGGACCAGAATGTGATTGCCGGGCGGTCGGTATAAATCATGATCAACCCTTTTGTCCGGTCCCTGCTTTTCACATACAGCAGTTCGCGGGTTGGTATGTCGGATGCATAGCGGTTGAGAGACCGGTTGTCTTCCCACCAGGGTTTCTCGATGACGAAAAAACATTTCAGCAGCGGAAGACAAACGACCGCGTTGAGTGCTTCGTAAAGATTGCCTTTTGGACGCTCCCCATTCCATGACATTTCCTCGAGCGGGCGCTTCGGCAGGGCAAAAATGACCCTTCGTGCGTGCACAAGCTCGACCTCATCCTGCTTCTGTACGGTAAGGGCAACCAGCGCGTCCTCCCGTCTTTCCACGCTCGCTACTCTCGCGCCTTTCGCGATCTTCAGACGAGGAGATTCATGACTGTTCTGGTGCTTGCGCAAGATCTCCAGCAGGTTCCAGATTATCCTGCTCATCCCCCCGCGTATGCCTCGAAGCGAACCCGTGCTTCGAATTGCCCGGAGCCAGAAGATAATCCACTCGGCGGCATTCAGGTTTTCGTGAACAAAGTGGTAGTAACTTCCCCAGTCCCTGATCTTGACCACCGCGTAATGGCTCAAGACATCGCTGAGGACGTTCCAGAATCCCAGGTCCCATAATGGCTGGTCCCTGAACCGCGCGTGCTCCCGGATCGTTACGAAGTCAGGATCGGTAAGATACTGTATCCATTCGAGCAGTTCTCCCTTCCAGTAATGGCGGTAAAAGAACTGCGCGCTGTGCAGTTTTCTCCATTGTTCATTGGCGGCATCCGTATACCAGGGAGTCGAAGCCGGGCCGTCGAATTCCGGACCATGGACGAGTTCGAAGATGCGCCTGAGAGCGAGTATCATCAGGTCAAAAGGAGTTTTCTGCTGCGCTTCCTCCTCCTGAAGAGTGAATCGAGGCGCCATCGGATCTTCGGAGGTGTACGAAGAGAACGGCACGAGGTCATCCAGGCCTTCTTCCCCCCCGGGGTCAGGTTCCCTGATTCCAAGATCGTCGAGCAATCCCTGCAATAAAATCTGGTCCCGCGGCTCGATTCTCATGGGCCCGAATTCCGCGCGGAAGTATTCGATATCGGTCAGCTTTTCGACATCGCTGCCATCCACATTCCTGAATGATTTTTCTGTCGGCCCCCTGAATGGAGACTGCTTACCCGTCTGCGGGTCAGGGGGAGCAAGGCAGCCGTTATCGATGTCCCAGTTACACGGATCCCATGTATCTTCAAAACCGATCTTCTTTCCATTTTCCTCGCTGCTTCTCAGCAGAGACCACGTTTCGATGCGCCCGCCAAAACGGTCGGAAGCTTCCAGAAGGAGAATACTCCTGATATCGAGCGAGCCGCTCCGGACTTTCTTGATAAGTTCGTGGCAGCAATAGAGTCCGGCAATACCGCCGCCGACAATTACCAGGTCATATATTTCCGCTTTCTGCGTATGCTGCATAGGCTGCGTATGAGATGTGCTGTTCGGCATTTTTTTCTCCCGTTACTTCCGCGCATCAGGCGTTTACGGTCCGATCAAATCCCAACCTGATGCATCGAGTGCATCAGGCACTGTGCCTGATTTTGAACTATAAGGATAGAAGATCGCGGAACGGAAACCAGAAATCCGGTCGGAGTTCTTTGTAGCCGTCATGCGGGAGGAAGATTGACAAATACCAGCCGTTGCAGCTCTTCCTGCGAATAGTGATACCCAGGCTCCAGCTCAAGTGCTGCACGAAAGTAGCATACAGCCTCCGTCAGCTTCCCCATATGCCGCAAGCAGACGCCCTTGTTGTGGTGAACCACTGCCCGGCCATCGTCAATCGCGAGGGAGGCGTCATAGAGCGGCAACGCATCCTCATAGCGACCCATATCGAACAGAACGTTTGCCCACTCGTTGAGCGCCGGAGCATAGAGGGAATCAAGGCCCAGGGCGACACGAAATGCGGAAATTGCGGCTTCCGGCTGACCAAGATCGCGGCGTGCAAGGCCCATATTGCTCCAATACATCGGATTCCATGGCTCAAGGCGCAAAGCTTCATTGAAATAGCGAAGAGCCGATACGAAATCTCTGCGGGACCAGGATACATTCCCCAGGCCTCTCCAGACATCGGCATCCTCCGGCTGCGACCGCATTCGTTCCTCGAAGAACGACTGCGCCTCGCTCAGCCTTCCGCCCCGCCATGACTCGTACCCCGCCATGAGCGATGCGTCGCGGGGAGGCCAATCGTTCCATTGCATGCTGGCTCTCTCAATCGGTCAGGTGGTAGCATCCCGCGAGCATCGTCATGTGCTCTCCCTCAGCCAGCGCTGGCCGAAGATGCGCCTGTTCCGCTCCATTGAGGATGACGATGCGATTGGACAGCGCGGTAATGCGCACCAGCAATTCGCTGGTGGCGTTGTCACCGCGAAAGACATGCAGTTGAAGCCCCTCCGTGGGTTGCGAACGGGATGCCCACGTGGTTTGAAGGTAGACGAGCAGAGCGATCCGGCAGGCATCCCACTTGTCGCAATGCTCGCCCATATGCTGCCCGGGTCCGTCATAGTAGGTATAGCAGCTCGCGCTCCAGGAAGGAGCAAGGCGATGGCCGGTGACAGCACGCAGCGAAGCCTGTATCGCAGGGGAAGAAAGAAAGCTGCGCGCCTGCGGCCCGAGGTGGGCGCGCAGGTTATTCTGGGAGATTTCGCCGGGGCATTGCTCGGCAAACAGGCTCCAGCTTGCGTGCCGGCGCTGCGCCAGGGCCTCGTCCAGCAGCGCTTGATGCGCATCAGAAGCGAGTGCGGAGGGTCCCAGCACGGCGGCACCGCGGTCCTCGAACTCCAGGCGCAGCCGTGCCATTGTCATGGTATCGATATCCGCATTTCCGTCCGCGACGGAGTGCGTTTCAGTGAAGGATGCTGCCAAAAATGTCATAGCAGGGCTGCCTCTTGATCAAATTTGTCCAGCAGCATCTTGCCGAGTTCGGTGGGAATCCCGTGTTCGCGCAATGCTGCATTGGCCTGGATGACGTTCCGTTTCTGCCGCTCGTAGATCACGCCGGAAGCCCATGCATCCGGCAACCGTTCCCGCAGCCGCTGATGGTAGCGGCATACGTTGAGAAAGGCATGCACGCCGTCCACCAGTCCCCGCAGGGGACGCAGATCGGGCCGCCAGGGGGATACGAAACCGGCTTCCTCCTGCTCGACGCTGCGCGCATGCGCAATAGGATCGTAGAGCCGGAAGACATTCATGCGAAGATGGCTCGATTCATGGCATAACAAGTCGCCGATACACTCGACGTCGTCCAGGCTCATCAGTATGGTTCCCGGCAACTCAGGCGGACTGTGACTGCGCGAGTGATTCCGCTGTTCGAGTATGCATAGCGCACTGACGTGACGCCGGAGGGCATGATAAGCCAGCGGCCAGATCTGGCGGAGAAGCTCCAGCGCATGATCGAAACGTTCCGCCGACTGCGCGATCTCTTCCTGGCTTGCCGGTTCGAAAGAGATTAAAAAAGGTGCGGCTTCGGCAACGGCGTTCAACACAGGAAAGCCTGCGATGCGGGGAAGCGGTTGCAGGCGCGGGTGGTCGAAGCCTGACGGCAGTCCATTGCCATCATTCGGCAGGGTCAGGCTCAGCCCGTCACTCCATACGAAGTGAGTGCTTTCTTCGCGTTCCGTGAAAGCCAGCGTGGCATCCGGATCCTCGTTGAAAAGCAGGGCGTGCGCATGCGGCAGATAGAGCGGTCCTTCGTTGAACAGGCAGGGGGAAAGAATGAAGGTGGTGTTGCGCACCGCCGGATGATGGATCAGATGGCGGACTCCCGCCAATACCTGTCTTGTCCCCCGGATGCAGTGGTTATCGTGTGCGGAGTAGGTTCCTCCTGCGGCATCGATTTCCGCCAGGGGATTGGCGAACAAGCGTGCACGGCTGTCGGGAGATAAACTGTCGAGAAGGACGATGACGTGCTGCGCCAGCCGCCTTTCGTTTCCATCCATCGCCTCCAGTGCCGCGTGCAGCCGGTTGCGGAAACGCTCCGAGCGTTGCAGCGCGGAAAGGCTGAACAGGATATCCATAGTGGTTCCGGGCGAAGAGGGGTAGCAGAGCCCGCTGCAATCCGTCAGCAGGCTTTGCAAGGATTCTTCCGGAAAGCCCGCCTTGCCAGTGGGCGCTGCCGTCACAGCGCGACTGCCTTTTCCTGCAAGGGTGCGAAATCATGAGAAAAGCGTTCGCCCTCGTTGTTGAAATAACTGTACGCGTTCAAGTGATCGAAAGCGGCTTTGTCGAAGGATAACCAGCGCATGAAGTAGGGATACAGCGTCTTGTAGAAAGCGCACTCGGGAGTGCGCTGGCGCACCGTTCCATAACGTTCCCACGCTTGCACCGAACATCCTGACTGGCAGAGTTGCCGATAGGAGCAGGTGCCGCAGCCTTCGAGATCAGCCGGCCGGCGTTCCCGTATCTGCGCAATGACCGGGTGATGGCGCGCCGGCTGGGAGAGGTTTTCGACACCTGAGTCGAAGATGTTTCCCAGCTTGAGACCGGGCGACTGTGTGGCGCGGCCACAGGGATAGATATCGCCGTTGGCGGCAATGGCTTGAAAGGTATCGCCCGCTCCGCAGTGCGAGCGCATGCACCGCGTCCGGCGCTGCTTACTGGTCAGGAAGTCGCACATGCTGCGCACATTGTCCTCCAGCAGTGGCAGTCCTTGCTCCACGATATGCGTCATGAGGCGCTTCACAAAGCTTATGATCTGCTCCTGATTCAACCCCACCCTGTTCCAGTTCTTCCGCGCATCGCCCAGGTAGGCCACCGGATTGAGACGGAAGCCGTGGATGCCGAGGCTCAGCATGGTAGCGGCAAGCTCCGCGGGATTGCCGGCATTGGACCGGTTCAGGACTACCAGGCCGCCGAAAGGCACTTCGAAGCGATGCAGCAACTCGATTCCTTTTGCCAGCTTGCTGAACGACTCCTTGCCGTTCACCTGCGGCCGGCTCGCGTTCTGGCTCTGCATGCCTCCGTCAATGGAAATTCCGACACGGATGTCCTCATCCTTCAGCCAGCGGACACGCTCCTCGTTCAGCAGCGTGGCATTGGTTTGCGTGCTGATGAACAGTTGCCGGTTGCCCCGTAACGGATGGCTGCGAATGTACTCGACCGTTTCCTTCATGAGTTCGTATTTCAGGAACGGCTCCCCTCCTGCGAACTCAAAGGCCAGCGTATCGCTCTCCCGCATGGCAAATGCCAGGTCCACGGTCTTGCGGATGGTATCCCGGTTCATGGCAGGCATCGACGAGTTTGCGCCGGCAAGACAATAAGGGCAGGCGAGGTTGCACTTCTCCGTAATCAGCAACTCGATAAGGTTTCCCTCGTTGTAGTTCGGCCCATCCGCAAACATGCGGTGATCCACCGCGGCATGGCCGTTGAGTGTGAGCAGGCCCCTGCGGTACAGGTGGGCAACGAAGTTCAGTGCCCGGTCAGGATCCTGTCGCGAGTCACAACTCGGAAAGCTGTTCCGTAACCAGCCAAATGGTTTGTGGTCGAGCTGCCGGAACCATTTTTCTTCACCCTTGCTGAGAAAGGCCCATGCCGCGCTCTCGGCATGGATGGCGAGTGCCTGGCCTTCAATTTCTTCCAGAACGACGCCGTGGATGCCCATGCGCGTGTCATCACTGACGCTGAGGGTACCGAAAGGCTCGAAACGCTTGCCGAAGATATCTCCGAGATAGGCGCTTTCCGCGCTTTCGCGGGAAGGCCTGCTGAAGTATTTCATGTTTTTATTTTCCGATTTCCTGTTGATCTTGCAGGCCGGGCCCAATGCTCAGCAGCCAGCCGGACTTCTCGCTCCCGTGGATTTTCCAGTCCTCGCCTGCGCCTGAATACAGGCGGCCAGAAGACAAAGCCAGTCTGGTAGAAGCGCTTTCCATTCCGACAATCCGCAGGCGTTCCGGGTCGTAGCACAGGCTTGTACCCTTCTTCTCTTCTACTATCCTTGCGCCCGGAAAGAGTGCGTAACCTCTACCCGGCATGATCAGCAACGGCGCTGACAAATGCTGCATGAGAACTTCGCCTTCCCCTGGCCAGTAACGGGAAAGCACCGAAAAATAACGCCGTGCCATGGCTGCTGTAGCTCCGCAATTCCAGCTGCACGGAAAATGCTGGATGATTTCCCACCCGAAATAGCGGGCGAAAATATTCACTGTCCAGTCCAGATGACGAATTCCAGCCGATGATCCAGCTTCCGGTTTAGATTCTGCCAGAAGCGTGATTCCAACGTCACCCTCGTGATGCAGGCAGGCAGTCGGCCAGCGCCGTGCGAACGCATCGCAGCAACAATCCGGATATCCGAGCAACCTGCCCAACAGGGTTTCCCAGTCGAATAACTGGCATAGCCAGGCCATCAGCACAGTCTGCTCGTCTGCCGCGACCAACAGGCCTCGCCATGCGCCGGAACCCGGACGAGCACTCCCCACCTGCTCCATGCTATTGCTGTATCCCCCCTTGTGCGAGTCATCTCGCGGCAGAAACTCATGCGGGCCGAGCACGGCAAAATAACTCCGCGACCTGGCCCAACTACCCAGAGCGGTCAGGCTTTGCTCATCTCCGTGAATCAGGGCAAGAGGCCTGGCGCCAGCGGCTAGAAGACGCCACTGCGGTTGTAGCAGGAAATCCGCTACGGCTTCTTCCGGTTGCGTACGCCACTTCAGAGGGCCCCACAAAGTTTCCTCATCAAGGGTGACAGAGACCGGTTCAGCGGGAGGAAGCAGGGATGCAGGCAGATTATCATGCTCCCACTGCCATTGATAAAGAGCCTTGGCGGGATCGGTCTGCAGCAGGCCTCGTATTTCCTCATTCTGGCAGGCAGCTTCGATAAAAGCGTGAAGCAGCCCGGCGGCGCGCTCGGGCCAGATCGCATTGCCGGCGGGCTGGAGTTTCATCGATTGAGACGGTTTAGCGGGTAATATGGAAGCCGCGCACGTGCATATCGACGGGCCCGGTGGCTGGAATGGAAACCTGACCGCCGTCCGGCAAGGTTACATTGACAAAAGCGGAGCTTGCCGTCCTGGGATCGAAATTGGCATGTCCTCCTCCATTGACGAATCCGGGAGGCCCCGAGTTGACATGCACACCTGCCCTCCCCATATCCGCAAGCCCCGGCCGGCCTCCAACCGTGCCCGTTCGGGGATCGAAATTGGCATGTCCTCCTCCATTGACGAATCCGGGAGGCCCCGAGTTGACGTGCACACCTGCCCTCCCCATATCCGCAAGCCCCGGCCGGCCTCCAACCGTGCCCGTTCGGGGATCGAAATTGGCATGTCCTCCTCCATTGACGAATCCGGGAGGCCCTGAGTTGACGTGCACACCTGCCCTCCCCATATCCGCAAGCCCCGGTCGACCTCCAACCGTGTTCGTTCGTGGATCGAAATTGGCATGTCCTCCTCCATTCACGAATCCGGGAGGTCCCGAATTCACGTGGACTCCCTGGCGGCCGATAGCGCCTGGATTTACCATTCTGGCAGCAATTGCGCGATTGGTTTCAGATGCAATAATAGAATTCAGATCATCGATTGTCAGATCTGCAAGTTTTGTGCTGGAAGACAATGAGCGAGGTTGAGGACCGGAGGCCTCAGGGACTGCTGTACCAGATTCCGCTGCAGAGGGTTCTGACGCTTCCGGATTTTGCTCGTCGGCCATTTATTACTCCTTTTTGATGGCAAAAGTTGGGGGGAATTGGAAGACATGAAACAAGCTGGATTGAGCGCAGAGAGGATATGGGCCAGGCAACAACTACCTTCAGTTGCCGCAGTTGCCTGTTTGGCAGTTGCATGCTCTTTCCAGCACGAGGAAAGCTATTACAGTAAACCAATGTTGTCAAGATGGATAAGCAACTCCGATTCCTGTGCTGTTTATAAAATCCGAAACTCGGGATAAGCTGCTCTGTCCTATTCGCGCTTTCGAAGCCTGGAAATATGCATGTAACAGTCAAGAGCCAAAGTTAGCTTGATAAAAGGATTGATTTAGCCTAAAAAATAGAGGGGACTCTAATCGTTCGGAATGCCACGGGCAAGTTTTCGGCTCTGTAAATACAACTGCTCGCTCCGGCACAAGGCCAGGACAGCAACAGGAGCGCGCCATGAGCGTCGCAGAGCATATTCGTAGCAGTAGAACGATGTAATTACATTACTTCTGTAGAGATGGCTCGATTTATTGACCAGATGCAACTGCCTTCCTCCTTCGCGACAGGCGAGATTGAAACTGGGCCTCCTGAACCGGTGCGCGTCATTCACGCGGCCGTGGAGGGTCGCGCAAGGCTTGAAGTCCAGGGCTTGTATCGGTGCCAGCCGGTCCGGCGCAAGCTCGAATCGGCCTTGCGCAAGCATGCTGCGATAAGAGAAGCTTCTGCAAACGTCCTCACAGGCCGAGTGCTGATCATTTTTGATCCGGCACGCGATCTGGAAGAAATAAAAACCTGGGTGAAGCAGCTGCTGCCGGATGCCGGGCAGGAAATCATTCTTGAAAACCCGGCAGGCGATGGCCATTCTTTGCGTTCGTCCAGACGCCCTGTTTCTCCTGTCATTTCTTCTGATTCCAATCCCGTTCTTCCACAGGATGGGAAAAATTGGCATGTCCTGCCTGGCGATACCGTGGTGGCTGCGCTTGAAACCTCTAAAGAGCTCGGCCTCAGCCAAGCTTCCGCGGAGCGGAAGCTTGGCTATTTCGGTGTCAATAGCCTGCCGGAGACGCCACCCCGTTCCGAGCTGAGCATTTTTCTGGGGCAGTTTAAAAGCCTGCCTGTGGCTTTACTCGGCATATCCGCCGTTCTTTCCGCAGCCACTGGAGGACTGATCGATGCGGCGGTGATCCTCGGAGTAGTTGTGATCAACGCGGGGGCAGGCTACGTTGCCGAGTCCCAGTCAGAGCGAACGATTAATGCGCTCGGACACGTGGCTAAGCAGAACGCAGTGGTCATTCGCGATGCTCAGCTTCGGGAGATAGCTGCTGAGTCTCTGGTGCCGGGCGACATCCTGGTACTGACACCCGGGACTCGGGTAGCTGCCGACAGCAGGGTGCTCGAATCGCGCAATCTGATGGTAGACGAATCCATGCTCACCGGGGAAAGCCTTCCGGTGGCAAAGAGGGTGAACCAGCTGGACAAGCAGAACGTCTCCCTTGCGGACCGGGTCAACATGGCATACATGGGGACGGCGGTAACGGGGGGCAGCGGCCTGGCAGCAGTGGTTTCGACCGGGCGATATACCGAGATCGGCACTATTCAGTCGCTGGTAGGTGAAACGCGACCTCCGGAGACACCCATGCAACGCCAGCTCTCCATCCTTGGGAACCAGATGGTGTTGCTGTCCCTGGGCATCTGTGGGGCAATGTTTCTCATCGGACTGGTCCGTGGTCACGGCTGGCTGCAAATGTTGAAATCCTCTATTTCCCTTGCCGTAGCCGCAGTCCCGGAGGGCCTGCCTACCGTCGCCACGACCACTCTTGCGCTGGGTATCCGGACAATGAGCCGTCACAAAGTGCTGGTGCGACGCCTCGATGCAGTGGAAACCTTGGGCGCAGTACAAGTGATCTGCCTCGACAAAACCGGCACGCTCACTCTCAACCAGATGTCGGTGCTGAGCATACACTGTGGCGGGCGCCGCATTACAGTGGATAAGGATGTGTTTTACGATGCGGGTGCAAGAATCGACCCCTATCAGAGTGATGAATTGCTGCGGCTCATCCATGCAGCTGTCCTTTGCAACGAGGTGGAACTGAACGGTGAGAGAGGCAACTACGTACTCAAGGGTTCCGCAACAGAAAGCGCGCTGGTGCACCTTGCGCTGGCGGCAGGCGTTTCAGTTGACGCGCTTCGCCAGGGCTACCCCAGAGAACAAGTGGAATACCGCACCGAAACGCGGAATTATATGAGTACGACCCATCGCGTGCGAGGGGGCGGGAAGCTCGTGGCCGTCAAGGGTAATCCGGTCGAGGTGCTGGAAATGTGCCGATGGTGGTTGAAGGACGGTACACGTCTGCCTCTCACGGAGACCGAGCGGGCCGCCATACTCATGGAAAATGACGGTATGGCCGCAGAAGCGCTGCGTGTGCTGGGATTTGCCTACGTGGAACCGAAGGAAGCCGATCAATCTTCAGCGGATGAGCTCATCTGGCTGGGGATGACGGGAATGGCCGACCCCCTGCGGCAGGGGATGAAGGAACTGATCGCCTTGTTTCATCAGGCCGGGATAGACACGGTAATGATAACCGGCGATCAGAGCGGCACCGCGTATGCGATAGGGAAGGAACTTGGGTTATCCGGCGGCAGCGAACTCGACATTCTTGATTCTACCCGGCTTGAGCAGCTCGACGCGGAGATCCTGACCGGGCTTGCCCAGAAGGTCAACATCTTCTCCCGCGTCAGCCCGGCGAACAAACTGCAAATCGTGCAGGCACTGCAGTGGGGCGGCAAGGTTGCGGCAATGACGGGTGACGGCATCAATGACGGGCCCGCCCTCAAGGCCGCGGATATTGGCGTCGCGATGGGCGGCATCGGCACGGACGTTGCTCGCCGCGTGGCCGACGTTGTACTGGAAGACGATAATCTCGGCACCATGATTGTGGCCGTCTCGGAAGGCAGGACGATTTACAACAATATTCGCAAATCGGTTCATTTTCTTACCGCCACCAACCTGTCCGAGATCATGGTGATGCTGGGTTCGATAGGAGCCGGATGGGGCACACCGCTCACCACCATCCAGTTGCTGTGGATCAACCTGATAACCGATATCTTCCCCGGACTGGCGCTTGCTGTTGAACCCCCCGAGCCCGACGTTCTGCGGCGGCCACCGCGAGATCCTCGGGAACCGATTTTAGGTCCAGCCGACTTCAAGCGCTACGGCCTGGAGGCTCTGACGATGACCGCGGGCTCAATGGCCAGCTACGGCTACGCAAGGGCGCGTTATGGCGGAGGGCAGAAGGCCAGCACGGTCGTCTTTATGACCCTGACGATGGCGCAACTGCTTCACGCATACAGTTGCCGTTCGGACCATATCAGCATATTCAGCCATGAGACGCTCCACCCCAATCGCTATCTCGACATGGCGATCGGTGGAACAGCTGCGCTCCAGGCGGCTGCGATGCTGGTGCCAGGCGTCCGCAGTCTGCTTGGTAGCACCCCGATAGGCCCGCTTGATATGGTAGTGATAGGCGCAGGTTCTGCGCTGCCTTTTTTCCTGAATGAAGCAACCAAAGACGTCACCTTCAAAGGCAAGCGGAGTCAAGAGCTGTTATCTCTCCCACCACCATCGCAGGAGTATGGATGATGAAGCAGGATTTCATGTTCACCTCCGAATCCGTTACTGACGGGCACCCGGATAAACTGTGCGATCAGGTAAGTGACGCGCTGGTCGACCGCTTTCTGCAACAGGACCCCTTTTCGAAAGTGATCGCGGAGTGCGCGGTATCCACAGGAATACTTTTTATCGCAGCGCGCTTCGCTTCGTCCGCTTCTATCGACATCCCGGAGGTCGCGCGTCAGGTTATACGTCAGATTGGCTACGAGCAGGGGGATTTCAATGCAAAAGATTGCACCATCATGACGAGCCTGACCGAACTGCCGGCACCCTCTTATCCGTTCTCGGATGAGAGGGAAATGAGTGAGGAAGAACTGGAATCCGTTACCGCCAAGAATCAGGCGAATGTATTCGGTTTTGCCTGCAATCAAAGCGCAGCCTTTATGCCGCTGCCCATCTCGCTTTCGCATAAACTGGCGCGCCGGCTCACGGTCGCACGTTTCCAGAAGCAGATTCCCTATCTTGCACCCGATGGAAAAACGCAGGTAGGGGTGGAATATCGCGAAGGCAGACCGTATCGCATCCATTCCATCACCATCGTTGCCACTCAGGAGAAGACCTCCATGCGCGGCGTCGGCCCGCTGCGCGATGATCTCAACGCGCATGTGATTGAGCCGGTTTTTGCAGCGGAGGCGCTGCGGCCCGACTCCCGCACTCATATTTTCATCAATCCCGAGGGGTTGGTTGCCGGCGGAGGACCGTCTCTGCACTCCGGGCTGACAGGTCGCAAGAACGCGGTGGATACATACGGTGAATATTCCCGGCATTCGGAGTCCGCGCTTTCCGGCAAGGACCCTTCCCGTATCGACCGGGTGGGCGCCTACGCAGCGCGCCACGCGGCCAAGAACGTGATTGCCGCGGGCCTTGCGCAAACGTGCGAGGTACATCTGGCGTATTCGATAGGAATATCGAGGCCGGTAAGCGTGCAAGTGGATACTTTTGGGACGGGGAGCATTCCAGATACCGAAATAACGGCCCGTATTCTTGACCGGTTCGATTTCCGCCCGGCCGGAATCATCCGCGCTTTTAATTTACGCTACCAGCCTCAATTATTTCGCGGGGTTTTTTACCACAGGCTCGCGGTTTATGGTCAGGTGGGACGGATGGATATCGGATTGCCGTGGGAGAGCACGGACAAGGCTGCACTGCTGCGTTAGTCCGATATCGCGGTGGATCGCAGCATTCCAGTAAGCAGTATCTGCTCGCGCCAGATCAGATCAGCGCTGCGACCAAAGCAACAGCTGATCGTTCCAACGCAGTTTCCACAAGTTTCTGCACGAAAATATCCGCCACCTTCTGCGTTACCGGAGTCCCTTGCGCAGGTCCGGACAGGGTGCCGGTATTCTGGATATAACCGAGGTCATGCAGGAAATCGAGAATCGACGTTGAACTCACCAGACATCTGTCATACCTGATCACGACACTGCCTGTGACAATGCTGGTTTCAGCCTGAAGAACCCCGTTCATCCCTTCCAGGTACGATTTCAACTGTCGGGCGCGAAACTCGTTTTTTTTTCAGGACCGGCGTATTGACACGCAATCTGCCAGGCACATGGTGGATATAGTGGGCCATGATTTACCTCCATTAAGGTATCTTCCTCATGGTGGTATTTAACAGTGGCTTTGTTACGGTGTGATGAAGCGGAGCAAGCTACTGAATCCTTCCGGAGGCGGAGAGAATCCATGAAAACAAGAAACCCATGGTTGGAGCAGAACCGGCTGCAAGCAGCGCCAGGGTTGAGGCGTCCGAGGTGCCTCAACCCTCGTAAAGGTTGCGCCGGCTATTTGCTCTCCGCAGGCGAAACATACTCTGGCGGCGGAGGTGAAACACGGTCGTCCGCGTGGTATGACCTTGGCATTGCAGCGCCTGCCACGTCCTTTACACCTCCCACAATACTCATGAGGATGTCGCGCACGCTCGCAACAGCAGTCGTGCCGATGTCGCCTATTCCTCCAGCTGCCGCGTTTACAGTCGCCCTGACCGCCTCTACAACATTGCCTCCCGTCTCCCTCGTTCCCTCGGCCACGCCATCCACTGTCCGTTTGGCAACCAGCAAGGCATCCCCACCGGCATCCGCAGCACCACGTACCGCCGCCTTTACGGTTTCTGCTGCTGCCGTGATAACGTCGCCGCCCACATCGGACACACCCATTACCACGCCCTTGGCAACGCTTTTCGTGGAAAGCACCAATCCGGTCCCTGCGTCTTCGGTGGCGGCAAACGCGCCCTTGACGACATCCCTTGTTATATCGACTGCTTCCGCACCGACCGCCCCTGTGGCTCTCAGCGTATTGGATACTGTATTGCGCACCAGGCTGACGATTTCCGATTCGATTTCGTCGATGCCTCTCAAGCTGCTGGCAATGCCAGTTTTTACAGTATGGCCAGCTACCCCTATCGCACGGTCAGCGTCTGGGCGATAGGGGGTGTCGTGCCCACGTACCCCTCCTCTTCCGGGCGTGCTTCACCACGGGCAGATGCTTCTTCTTTCGGCGTTTCGATATTGTTCCGTGTTTTTTTCTCAGGGTGCGGCTTTCCCTCTGCGGGCTTGCCTGATCTCGGTGTATTCATTTCGATTTCTCCTCGTATAGCTACGATTTCCGTCTATGACGATGCGAATATTCTCTCATTTTGCTGCTTTCTAATGCTTCTGTGCAGCGTTCCCTGACGGGACTCTTGCAACCCTCTTGGCTCGCTCAGAATTGCAACAGATTTTTGTTTTACGGGATTTTCGGAAATTATCATCCAATCATTTCCAAATCTAAGATTCTTCGGGCAATCTGGTTTCAATGAGGGCATGTTCCAGGTTGTCGCCGTTCATCCCCGGAAAAACACAGTACGCATACCAGAATGCCGCTATCGCGGGGATCGCTATATTGCCCCTTATTACCTGCACAACGCCCATACCCATCATTGCCAGGAATATCAGTCGCCGGATATCTGGTTTCTTTCCGGATTTCGTATAGGGCTTATGTTCGGCAGCCATGATCCCCCCCGCGATTGAAGAATGGACTGGCGTGGGTACTGACGTTTCATTCTTTCCGAACTGAAACAACCCGTGTTCGGCGATATAGTTCCACAAAACAGGATCTTCTGCGGTATGACTGACAAGCGCTGTGCTCGTCCGCGGATCCGTCGTTACCGCTACAACACCGGGGCACTCCGCCAGTTTTTTTTCCAGCGTCGCAAAGTACGCAGCGTCGCCGCGCTTCCCATCGATCTTTATCCGCTTTCTGCCCGGCAGGGCGTGCGCCACCCGCGCAAGCGGTGTCATCATCCCCCCTTGGCTGGCGGATGGCCTTGCGCTCCTTCCTCGCGCTGGCCTGCATTCGCCTTCGCCCCCGGCGATGCCGACGGACTTTGCGACATCCTGGCAGCGTCATCTGGCTGAACTGCGGCTGTAGTGGGTGAATTTTGTCCGGTGTCAGGAACCGACCGGTGTTGTGCAGACGGTGTCCCGGTTTTCCCCTGCATGTCAGCAGCCATCGCTGCGTCTCCCGCCGGCCCAGCCTCCATCTCCGACTTGACCTCTGCCACGAGGTCATCTACCGTTTCGCTCAATTCGGCAAATGACTCCCGTCCTTTCTCATACAGAAGGACGCTACCCTTGATAGCGGCCTTGGTAGCGGGCCTGATGAGCCGGAGCAGCACCGGCGCGAGCAGTGTCGCCCCCACGCCAGCTGCCAGGCCCGTGATCAAGTTGCTCTTGAAGTTTTCGGATGGCATGATTTTTCACCTTGCTTTCAGGAGCCAAAATAGATTTATAGATAATTTTTGTTATTTTTCAAGTGCTGACACAAAAATTTAATATTCGTGAGTCCATTCCATTCTCGGAATGAGAATCATTAAGGGAGTGTGCCTTCGCACAGAGGAGGTAAATTCAGGAACAACAGTGATGAGGGAAAACCCGGGAGATTCTTCCTGAACAGGAGTCCCTGGAAAAGAGAGGGCGCACAGGCGAACAGGAAGCCTTCAAACGTGCGCGGCCACAGCAAGGCCGCGCGATATTTCATACTTTTATTTCGATTTCTGGCTGCTTTTCTCCTTCGTGATGGGGTTCTGCAACGTATAACCCTTCTCTTTCATCTTGTAGCCGCCATAAGCGCCGGCACCCCCCGCCAGGAGATACCAGCAGCCCGAGAGCGCGGGAAGAACGGCCAACAGAGTAACGAACCCTATTATTTTCCTGAATTTCATTGCAGTCCGGGAATAAGAGGAAAATAATAATTGTCGCAGAAAATCATCCCGCAGAAAACAGAACAGGCGCTGTCATCCTCGCGTCTCCTTTTTCGTTAACAACACAAAGGGATGCAAAAGAATCACGGCAAGGATAACTATATTCCGGCCACACGTTACCTGGACAAGCGCCGGATTCAGCCGGAAGCAAAATTTTGGAGGAAAGATCATGAACCAAGCATCGATTTCAGCTGCATGGACAAAGCGCTTGCTGCTCCTGGCCCTGGTTGCGCTCCTGTCAGCCTGCCAGTCCGCCGAAACGAGGCGTGCCGGAGGCTTGATCGGCAGTATTGCCGGTTCCATTGGCGGCGGCTATCTTGGCAGCTACCTGGGCGGGGGAACTGCTGGCCGTATATTGGGTGCTGTGGCCGGTGGTGTGGGCGGATATTATCTGGGTGCGGAAATCGGAGGACGCTTAGGCCAGGAAGACCAGCGCCGCATGGCTCAGACTTCCCAGCGGGCGTATGAAACCAACCAGACCCAGACTTTTACCAATCCTGATAGCGGCGTGAGCGGGAAAGCCGAGGTCGTGGGCGCTGATGACGGCAGCAATTGCAAGACTATCCGGCAAACTGTCGTGCTGAAAGATGGAAAAACCGTTACGGAAGATGTGAAAAGCTGCAAATAGGAAAGAGAAAGGGCGTCACCCCCGACCCTCGCCCTATAAGTGACGAACAAGCAGGCAACTCAGGCATCCTTAAAGAAATCGCGCCTGCTGCATATAAATAACACATGAAGCAGATGATGCTGGAACGTCCTCAAACCGAAGCGATTCACCTCCGCTTCCGCTTTTTGTGTGGAGCATGCGAACAAACGCCCGGGCCGCGCATGGATTGTCGCCGCGCCCGACGATCAAAAAGCTGCACGCGACTTCGCCGGTTTCCGGGGATGATCAGCGGTTGCTGCCTATATTCAACTGATTCCCTATCCGGAGAATTCTCGATCTCCGCTTCCCAGCGTGCCAGGAGCTTCTCCGCCCTATCATCACTTTCCGGGTCGCCACTCAACCCGGACAAATCGACCAAACCCCCTTCCATTGTCTCGCCTCCATTTTCGCCTGATATAAATTCTCGTACTTTTCCGGCACATTATCTGTGCGGTTTGCCACTTATCTTCTGCCTCTTACCCTTTCAACGTTACGGGTCATAAGCTCGTTGACAGACGATCAGAACCCAAAGACACGCGATCAAACTTTCCTATTCAGGTTATGAATTAGAAAGCAGGAAGCAGTTTCAGTTCGATCAGTTGAAGGAGAATGAAGAGTCGTCGGAAGGTGTAATTCTTCACTCTTCATTGAACTGCTTGCGCGCCTGACAGCAGAGCAGGGCGCAGGAAATTATGACAGGAGCGCGGGTATGGCGTGAAGGTTCTCCTCACACCAGAAGTGCTCCGTGAAGCCAGTATCGCGGGTCAATCGTGGGCCACCCGGCAGGAACACAATGCCGAAGTGGCCCATTCAACCAGGCTCCAATGAGACAAACCTCAAGCGGAGCTCAGAATTTGTTATTTTTTAGGCTTTGGAGTTTCGGACTTCGGAGTTTCAGGTTTTGAAGCTTCAGGCTTTGGAGTTTCGGACTTCGGGGCTTCAGATTTTGAAGCTTCAGGCTTTGAAGCTTCAGATTTTGAAGCTTCAGGCTTTGAAGCTTCAGATTTTGAAGCTTCAGGCTTTGAAGCTTCGGATTTTTGAGCTTCCGGTTTTGAGGCCTCCCGAGCAGGAAGCGCGGTTAACTGGATGCGAACCGTGGCAGATTTCTCAAGTTCCTCCCTGTCTTGACCTTTCTTGCTTGCAACTGCCGGAAGCTCAAGATTCAGATGATAACTTCCTTTGCTTGCTCGCCTTAGAACCGGTTCTTTGCCGCCCGGCTCATTCAGTTTTATTTCTTTGCCATCCGGCCCCATTAAAGTGGCCACCAGATCAGTTGAACCCGATTTCGATATCTTAATCCGGTAATCCGAAGAATCAGCGGCAGGCAAACGAAGCTCCACTCGCGCGCTGGAGCTCACATCCGCGCTGCCTAACTTGTTGTTCGTGAAATTTCCCAGGCATCCCCCCGTGTCGCAAGGGAATTGCCTCGGATCGCTCTCCTGGCAGGTTATGAAATATCCACCGCGCGCGAAAGCCGCACTTTCCAGGTTGATTTCCAATCCCATTTCATTCAGCTTGTTTACGGAGGTTTTTGCACGACCCTTGGCAAAACTTGTCTGCCTGTCCTGATTGCAGTGGCTTGCTTCCTTGCCCGAAGCGCTTGCTGCAGCTTCCTTTTCGTCGAGTGCGAGCCGCGGCCCATCCTTGTTCGCCTGAACCAAAACCCGGTTGTACGTCTTGGCGACGATTTCCACCGGTGCCCCTTTCGATTCCCCGTATGACGGGACAGAAAACATAGAAAATGAAGTGACGAGGATTAAAAGTTCTAGTTTTAGTGTTCTCATTTGTTATCGCCCTAGTTTTTTATGGGTGCGTGATGAAGAGCATCATCGCAGGACGGTCGAGTTGTTCCTCCTGATCGTTTCGCCAAAGGGCGAAGCCATCGTATTCCAGTTTAGTACATTGCTTCAACGAATGGAATGCCGCTTTGAATTGCGGCCCGATGATTCCCTTAAAACAGGGTAAAGAAGAAGATAAAAGATGCGAATATGGCTCATCGGGACAATACGGGGAGCCAGAGAGTACAGTGGTAGTGTTCATGCCATTTGCCTAAACTCAACTGTCAGCCGTCAAAAACCCGAGCAGTCGTGTTTTGTTTAGGTCTTTTGTCTGGTTATTAACAGCAGAATCTTATCACCCGATACGCTGGTGACTACTGGACTAAAGTACACCTGAGGTACTTGAGTAACAGCTGGGCTATCTGATGCAGAAGATGGAGTATAAAGGCAGAGAAAGGAGGTATTACGGCTCCGCGTAACCCTAGCGTAACCTCGGCATAACCTGGAAGTTATTTCAAAAATATAACTTCTTGTTTTTTATTGGCGCTCTGGGTAATGGTTCTGACCCAGCGGCTTCGCATGAAACGTACATTCGGAAGTGAAATACAACAGGAAATGCACTTGAAGCGACAGCGGCGGCTCATAACGATGGAATACTGATTCTTGATGAGCTTGGTATTGCTCAGCTCAGGATATCGGAAAAATCGTCTACGACCTTTTTGGTGGGCAAGGCAAGGCTCGCATGGGAAAGATGCGTCGCTTCTTTACCGGCGCTCGTGGCGCTTTGTAGGGCTATCAAGCGGCGAAGTATCAGTTCAACAGCGGATAGAACGTGAAGGACGGTATGTGGCACATGCTGGGCAATTAATACGGTTTATAGACATTCCGATAGATGGCGGCATAGTTCGGCACACCCACGGGCAAACGTCATCGGCATTTGTTAAGCAACTTAAGGAGAGTTGTGCGAAGTATTACGGGTACCGCTGGCCCTGCTTTCCTAAATAAATTTGTCAACTATTTCGAATGTCATGAACAAGCAATGCGTGAGATTTGTGAAAGCGTGCAGTATTGGGTAACAGTGGTTGCCGACCAGCACAGAGGATTAACAGCGTTACAAGAACGAGCTTTACAGCGTTTCGCGCTTGTAAAAAGTGCAGGAATTCTCGCAGTCGAGTTTGAAATATTACTCTTCAATATAAGAGAGATTGACGAGTCGATTTTAAGTGCTTGGAGGGCGTGGCTGGATGACGCCAGCAATTTGAGTGACGCAGACCGGGGAGTAAGAAATGTGCGCGAGTTCCTACAAAAACATGGCGCGGCTCGATTCGATTCCCCTAGCAGAAATTACGAAACACTGATTAGAGACTGTGCGGGTTACCGGCATAAGGATTTATTTCTTTTCACCAGTGCGGGATTTAAGGACGCCTGCGGTGATTTTGAACTACAGCAGGTGGCAGCAGAACTTAAGAAACGTCAATTATTGGTCATAGATGATCATAGGCGCTTTAAAAGTGGACTAGCCCCCAATTGAACCGGACACGGATGCACTGATGACAGGAGATAGGCGTATGCCTGATGCTATGCATAGTGCTTCTGGTTTTGATCGCATTGAAGTAGTCACCGGGATCGAGCGCCGCAGGCGCTGGAGTCTTGGTGAGAAATTAAAAGCTGTTGAGGAAACGCGCTCATCTGGCATGAGTGTCTCGTATGTTGCGCGAAAGTATGGTATTGCTCCAAGCTTGTTATTCCGCTGGAGAAAGCTCATGTCTGAGGGAGGCAAGGAAGCCATACGGTGTGA
>JAFKJB010000020.1 GCA_017306155.1 Nitrosospira multiformis | reverse complement strand
GGTTCGCTGCATCATTGCTGACGATCACTGCTGGACGGGTCTTGCGAATCTCGCTTCCCACTGCCGGATCGAATTCAACCCACCAGACTTCACCGCGCTTCATCGAACATATCTTTAACAAGGGCATTGCTCCATTCCCTTGCTTCCGCCTCACGTTCCTTGTCAGCGGCCATTGCCCTATATCCATCATCCAGCGAAGTATCTAATACGTGCGGCCGTACCAAATCCTCGATGAATTGGCTGATACGGCGCTTGCCAACCGTCCGGTAAAGTCCCTCATACACGGCTTCGTCGAGAGTAATAGTCATTCGTTTATGCATAATGAGCTCCTTTTCTATCTAATACGTTATACGCATACGCATAATGTTAGCACAGGGATTAGATCCCGTGCTTCAGCCAAGTGTGTCAATCTAAAGTAATCTCATACTGACAAATCTGCCTGACACTTTTTCTGCCTTTTTATGTCAATCTAGAGTTCAAGATTATATTGATTGACACTCTCCCAGAGGGTCATAAACTCTACCTTGACAATTAGAGGGGAGAGAACCATGACCAACCAAAGAATCGGATACATCCGGGTGAGTTCGCTCGACCAGAACATCGAACGCCAACTCGATGGAATTCACCTGGACAAGGTATTTACTGACAAAGCATCAGCCAAGGATACAAACAGGCCCCAACTCCAGGCCGTGCTCAGTCACGTTCGTGCAGGGGATACGCTCATAGTCCATTCCATGGACAGGTTGGCCCGCAACGTTGAGGATATGCTCAGGCTTGTGAGGGAAATGAATGACAAGAGGGTATCGGCTCATTTCATTAAAGAGAATATGAGCTTTACGGCTGCCAGTGATGATCCGTGCTCTGTCCTGATGTTCACAATGCTCAGTGCATTCGCGCAGTTTGAGCGCTCGCTTATCAAGGAGCGGCAGCGGGAAGGGATAGCCTTGGCAAAGGCCAAGGGAATCTACAAGGGCAGGAAGCCAGCACTCAACGCGGAGAGGGTTGCCCAGCTACGAGAGCAGGCTGCAGCGGGAGCAAACCGGACAAAGCTGGCGAAGGAGTTTGGGATAATCCGGGAAACTCTTTATCAATACATCCGATAGGAAGAAAGATCGCGTAGTTGTGGAAAGTTTCAAAATCAGAACCAAAAGCCAAAGATCGGGAGAAGCTGTTTTGACAGCATGAACTCCATTATCTACATTAATGGATTGCCAACCCCGCCTTGCTGGAGAATGCCATGACACTACTCAGCCATTCCTTGAAAGTTCGCCATCTTATCCTGGCCGCAGCCTTGACTACCGGCCCTGGTTTTGTCAATCCTGCAAACGCCGAAATAGCCTTCCTTGTTGATCTTAACAGCAGGACGGCAATTGACCTGGGCAATTTGGGCGGGGCTGGGAGCTATGCCAACGGTATCAACGATGCCGGACAGGTGGTTGGATACTCTTCCATAGCTGAAGGTAATGATCATGCTTTCATCACCGGTCCTAATGGCAGGGGGATGAGGGACCTGGGGACTCTGGGCGGAAACTGGAGCCAGGCTTCCGGCATCAACGATACCGGACAGGTGGTGGGATACTCTCTCACGGCTGATCGTACTCCCCATGCCTTCATCACCGGTCCTGATGGCGTGGGGATGAGGGACCTGGGCACTCTGGGCGGGAATGCGAGCATGGCCTACGGCATTAATGATGCCGGACAGGTGGTTGGAGGCTCTCTCACGGCTGAAGGTAGTGGTCATGCCTTTATCACCGGTCCCAATGGGGTTGGCATGACAGACCTCAATTCGCTGGTTGAACTACCGCCCGGAATTGTTCTAGCGACCGCTACTGGCATCAATAATGAGGGCCAGGTCCTCATTACTTCCCCTATTCCCGAACCTGAAGCCTATGCCTTGATGCTCGCGGGCCTGGTTCTCGTTGGTGCGGTGATTCGACGCAAAGAGATTCTCTAAAGCAGCGGTATTTTGAGTTTAGACAGCAATAGGCCGTGCGGAGAGGCTGCGCTATATTCCAGTTCTTTAATGGACCGTGAGAGAGGAAACTGCTCGATATGCAGTTTCTCCGCTGCACGACAAAGTGGAGTTCTTCTGCAACAGCCAGAAAGCAGCGGAGGTATCCGGTGTTCAAGGTGGATTACTGAACATCCGGCTTATCCTGTACCCTCTGGTTACGTTCTACCTGGATTTAGATTGCCGGGCTTTGGGGATCGGACGCAGCATGGTTTTCATCAAGTTTCGATGCCATTTGACGGTGCAAGGCGGCTTCCTGCAGGTTGACCGCGGCCGCCTGCTCGTGACGACGGCGGATTAATGCTGCAGTATGCGATTGCAGATCCTGAGCCTGCCTGCCATAAAGATAGCTTTTATTTTCATACTGTTCCAGCAGTTTCTTTTCTTCCTTTATATGACTTTTCCCTTCATGCCTTAGTTTAAGGCTTCGAAGTGTCTATAAGTCCCGGTCCCGAAGCAATTCAGAAGAGAGAAAGCTGATTGGAAGCTTCTTATTTCACGAATGTAAGATGGATTATACGGATAGGCCGATTGGCTCATATACTTTCTATTCGGCAGATTTTAAGCTGAACCTTAGTCGTAGTAATGAGTAGAGTAGAGAGTGATCTGGCACAAAGAGGGGCCTGCCGGTATGCTTCAGTAAATCGGGGAGTGCCGTATCTCTGAAAACTATTTCTTACTGGAGAGAGAATAATGAAAATGACCGGTAATTCCAGAATGCAGAACTTGCTTCTAGCGACAACCTTAAGCATCGGATTGAGCTTTGCTTTCCCTGCCTCTGCAGAAATATTTCTCCTAGACTCCAGCGGTAAAGTGCTCTCCGAAATCGGGAGGCCGGGATATACCCAAAATGTTATTGATGACACCCAAGCTTATAGCATCAATGACGCCGGGCAGGTGGCAGGTACGTTCTACGCGGAAGATAAATCACGCGCTTCTTTCATCACCGGCCCCAATGGCGTGGGCATGACCGATCTTGGAACACTGGGTGGAAAGTCCAGTTTCGCCTATGGTATCAATAATGCAGGGCAGGTAGTGGGATGGTCTCTCACGGCCGCAGGTGATACGCAGGCTTTCATCACCGGCCCCAATGGTGTCGGTATGACCGCGCTGGGAGGAAGTCGCAGTGTCGCCTATGGCATTAATGATGTCGGACAGGTAGTGGGGAAGAGTTGGTCAGGAGATGAGCCTGCTTTCATTACCGGTCCTAATGGTGTTGGCATGACCGATCTCGGGACACTGGGAGGGAGTAACAGTTACAGTATCCCCTATGGTATCAATAATGCCGGACAGGTGACGGGTTACTCCACCACGACCGTAGCTAATATCCACGCTTTCACTACCGGCCCCAATGGCGTAGGCATGACCGATCTCGGGACGCTAGGAAGAGGTAGCAGTTACAGTATCGCCTATGGTATCAATGATGCCGGACAGGTAGTGGGATGGACCGACACGGCCGCATTTGATATGCATGCTTTCATCACCGGCCCCAATGGTGTCGGCATGACCGATCTTGGGACACTGGGTGGAGAGTCCAGTATCGCCTATGGTATCAATGATGCAGGGCAAGTAGTGGGATGGTCTCTCACGGCCGCAGGTGATAAGCATGCTTTTATCACGGGCCCTAATGGCATGGGCATGACAGACCTCAATTCGTTTGCTGAGTTGCCGGTGGGATATGTCGTGACGGATGCTATCAGCATTAATAACAAGGGACAAGTCCTTGTTGCTGCTACGATCCCCGAACCCGAGAACTATGCCCTGATGCTCGCAGGTCTCAGCCTGATCGGGTTTGTGACATGGCGTCAGAAATCAGGAAGCAGGATTTAGGCTTAACCTAACCGTCCGGAGAAATGGGGTAAAACTCTATTGATTGACAAACCTCGCCTTGCCGGAGAATACCATGACACTACTCAGTCCTTCCTTCAAAGTTCGCCATCTTATCCTTGCCGTAGCCTTAACTACCGGCCCTGGTTTTGTCAATCCTGCAAACGCCGAAATAGCCTTCCTTGTTGACCTTAATAGCAGGACGGCAATTGCCCTGGACACTCTGGGCGGGAACGAGAGCTATGCTTCCGGCATCAACGATGCGGGACAGGTAGTGGGAACCTATTATAAGGCTGATTTCGTTCACTACGCCTTCATCACTGGCCCGAATGGTATTGGGATGAGAGAGCTAGACGCGCTACGCGGGAATATAAGCGATGCCTACGACATCAATGATGCCGGGCAGGTGGTGGGACGGACTTCCACGGCTGAAGATAGTAGGTACCATGCCTTCATCACTGGTCCGAATGGCATGGGGATGAGAGACCTGGAGATGCGGCCAGTGGGAGGGGAGTATTCCATCAATGATACCGGACAGGTAGTGGGATCCTTTGGCACGGCTGAAGGCCTTAGCCATGCCTTCATCACCGGTCCTGATGGGGCGGGGATGAGAGACCTGGGAACGCTAGGCGGGTCGAATATAAGCGAGGCCTACGACATCAATAATGCCGGGCAGGTGGTGGGACGGACTTCCACGGCTGACGACCGCTTCGGTGACCATGCCTTCATTACCGGTCCTGATGGCAGGGGGATGAGAGACCTGGGAACGCTAGACGGCGGGATTCAGAGCTATGCTTACGGTATCAACGATGCAGGGCAGGTAGTGGGATTCTCTACCACGGAAGGCTTAGAGCCTACCCATGCTTTTATCACTGGTCCTGATGGCATGGGGATGAGAGACCTGGGCACCCTAGGCGGGTATTCCAGCTCGGCCTACGGTATCAACGATGCCGGGCAGGTGGTTGGATACTCTGACACGGCTGGAGGTAGTGAGCATGCCTTCATCACTGGTCCTAATGGAGAAGGTATGGTGGATCTCAATTCACTGGTTGATCTACCTCACGGGGTAATTCTTACCGAAGCTGCTGGCATCAATAACAATGGACAAGTGATCGCCATGGGAGTTATTCCAGAGCCTGAAACTTATGCCTTGATGCTTGCAGGTTTGGGATTGGTCGGGTTTATGGCGAGACGAAAGAAGATGGAAAATTTAAAACGTTATTGAACGCTCATCTCTTGTTCTGAAATATTGCCCTTTTGGCGCGTTGATAAGTAGCAGAAAGGCTTCCTTTCGCTACACCTTTACATCCTGCCCTTTCAATTTTTTCAAATTCGACCATAGCCGTCTTCGCCGCATTCAGCACTACCCTCAAACATGCCACTTAATGTGGACCTCATTAGTTCCACAAAACAAGCCGCTGGTGAGGATATGGTCGTTGCCGCCAGCCTCATGCTTGTAAATCACAATCCTGACCGCACCCTGAATCTTTCCAAGACCGAGCGCATTGATGTCCGGGCAAGCACGCCGGTCAAGCAGCTGCTGCAAGAGGCGGCACGCGCCTGCCACAAGAACGTCAGCGAATTCCTGCTTGATGCGGGCGTGACAGCGGCGGTCCAAACGCTGGCGGATCGTCGCCAGTTTATACTCGACGAGGCGCAGTGGCAGGCATTCCAGAAAGCGCTGGACCGGCCGGTGCAAAGCAAGCCGAGCCTGAAGAAGCTGCTGTGTGAACCCAGCGTGCTGGGTTGAGCAATGGCTACGCACCCGTTCGCAAGCTGGCCGCAACGGATCAGATCGATGCTTTCGACTGTGGCGCTGGTACGAGTCCTGGGAATTCAAGCCCAGCCCGACTGGTCCGTATCACCTGTTCCTGATGCTCAAGGATCTCAAGGGCATGTTGAGCTGAAAGGGGCGAGTTGTCTTCCCTCCGATTGGTGAGTCAACCGCCTGACGGTGCCACAGCCGCCCTGACGGTGACGAAAGGACAGCCTCTTACAATCCAGCCCGCGCCCGCTGCTCATCCCATGGTTCGGTGTCCGTTGGACAAGGAAAAACGCTTTTGAATTTTCACATCCTTATACCCTTGCCCTTGCACTGACTCCAAAGCACTCAAACCCGATTCATCTCCTTTTCCATAAGCGGGGATATCATTTAAACGCGTTTACAGTTTCTCTGTTACGTTACTGGAACCGAAGAGCATCCCAAAATATACCGGGGAAAAATAATTTATTGCGGGGCTTCTAAAAGCGTTAAAGTTTTGCCGGATAAATCATCATTTAATTTAGCGTGGCGAAGCTTTATCCTTATACCATTGCGCCCATCAGGTATCTGCATGGACAGGGCGATATCGCCGGATGTAATAGCCATTTGGACAAAGTGCATTTTATCTAGGGGAGAGGAGATATGGCGGGTAACGAACAAAAACACCAGCTTGTTCCAGTACAACCGCGAGAAATCAAGCCGAAAGAAACCGTGACGCGGGTTTATGAGATAGACGGGGTCAGATACCTGGAGACTCAAGAATTCGGTTGCCAGCTGGTTAGCCGGGAGAGAAAAAGACCCCAGGTCACTATTGATAACGGAAGGCAAATCCTGGGGGAGAAGTTTATTCCTTTGCATTCCAAAAGGTCAGGGTTGTTTAAATACAAAGTCTTCTGGTGCCTCCAGTCCGCTAGAGATGATCAGGGACGAAAGATCAGCAAAACACAGCTATTCAGAAATTTATTCCTGAGTTAAGGAATTCATGAATGTTTTAACGTTTGACTGGCCGTTAGGCGACCTTCTCTGATTTCTAAGAGCGGCTTTGTGCCGTTGCGCAGGAAGCACTGAAGCGATGGAAAATCCGATTCACTCAATTTATTGAGACCCTCGGCTCGAAGAAAAAGGTATGGGGTAGGGGTAACTTATGAGGCAGCAATAATTAATTAAGAAGTGTTTTTTATATGGCATCCTTAAGTGCATTTTTTCTTCAACTTCCGATCAATCGAATTTGATCCCATCGGTTTGAATCATCGATTAATTTATCGATCTGACCAAAAAAATATTATGAATCTCGTCATTCCGGGCTTGACCTGGAATCCAGCCCCGACCAATAATGGCGTGCTTTGAATATCACTGAAAACCGCTTTATCTGGTATGACGTTCGTACTATTTGCTCGCCGAATTAATAGCTTGGTGAGCTTTATCCTTATGCCGGGCAAGTTGTAGCACTCCTTGGTATCTGCATGAAAAAGCGCGCGATACCGCGGGACGTAATAAGCTATTTGAACAAAGTGTATTTTTATCTAAGGGAGAGAGAGGAGATATATGGCCAAAGAACAGAAACATGCACTTGTTCCAGCACAACCGCAACAAATCACACCGCAAGAAATCGAACGGGAAGAAGCCGTAACGCGAGTCTATGAAATAGGCGGTGTCAAATACGCGGAAACTCAAGAATTCGGTTGCCAGCTGGTTAGCCGGGAGAAGGACAGGCCCCAGGTCACTATTGATAACGGAAGGCAAATCCTGGGAGAGAGTTTTGTTCCTTTGCACACCGAAAGGTCGGGATTATTTGAATACAAAGTCTTCTGGTGCCTCGAATCCATTAGAAATGATCACGGAACAAAGGACCAGCAAAACAGGGCTGTTCAGAAGTTTGTTCATAAGTTAAGGAATTCATAAATGAAGGCGCCTTCTCCGCCTTCGCTTGCCTGATCATCCTCCGCCGCGTAATCATTATCGAGAGAATGCCGGAATCCGTCCGGAATGAGCAACCTTGCGCCCATTTCAAACAAGAGCGGTAGCCGCTCGGTGCAGGCTATTTAAAAACTGGCGATTCGGGCGGAAGCGGCTACAGGTATTTCCGCTTCAGGTACGCAACGAAGGGTTTCGACGATAAGTCGTGACCGGTCACATGGCGGATCAGTTCTTGCGGAAAAAGACTGGAGCCGTACTGATAAATGTTTTTCTTCAGCCACGAATGAAGGGTGCTGAAATTTCCCTGCATCATCGCCTCCGGAATTTCCGGATGGGCCTCAAGAGCAGCCTCGAAGCACTGTGCGCTAAAGAGATTTCCGATCGTATAGCCCTGGAACATTCCGCCAACGCTCCCGTAATACCAATGGACATCCTGAAGACAGCCCTGGGCATCGGACGACGGACGTACGCCAAGGTCAGCCTCATACCGGTCGCTCCAGGCCACGGGCAGGTCCTTAACCTGGAGTGAGCCATCCAGAAGCTGCGATTCGATGTCGAAACGGATCATGACGTGAAGATTATAGGTCACCTCATCAGCCTCGGTTCGAATCAACGACGGTTCCACGCAATTAATGCCGCAATAGAATTCTTCCAGCGAAACATCCCCAAGAGCCTCTGAAAAGCAGGTCTGCAGATGGGGATAGAAATAGGTCCAGAATTCCCGGGACCGGCCCACCTGGTTTTCCCACAGCCGGCTCTGGCTCTCGTGAATGCCGGCGGAAGTGCCGTGACCCAGAATAGTGCCATCCAGGCTTGGCGAAAGCCCCAGTTCGTAAAAGGCATGACCGGACTCATGAATGGTGCTGAAAATGCCGTCACACAGATTCGTCTCATTGATCCGGGTAGTGATGCGTACATCCCCCGCCCCAAGCTTTGTCATGAACGGATGATGGGTGAGGTCCTGCCGGCCCCGGTTGAAGTCATAACCGATATTCCTGGCCAGCCAGTTCAAAAACTCCAATTGCCGGGACTTGGGATAAGCCCGTGACAAAAAATCGGTTCGCGGCCTGCTGCGAGACGACAACTCCCGGACCAATGGTACGAGATCACGCCGAAGGTCAGCAAAAAGCGTCTTGAGATCTGTCGTGGTCATGCCGGGGTCAGCATCTTCGATATGCGGGTCCATCGGATGCGCCCAGGCGGTTTCCCCGGCATTGAAGAAATCCGAGAGGGCGCGCGAGTATGCAACTGTTTTTTCCAGAAAGGGCGCGACGACGTTGAAATCGTTCAATTTTCGTGCATGAACCCAAGCTTCATAGGTCTCGGCCATGTGCTGAAAAAATTCAGCCTTGAAACCGGAAGGGATTTTCGACGCGCGGAGAAACTGCCGTCGGGCCAGGCGCAGGAACGCCCGATCGTCGGCAGACAGCACTGCATCGGGCAAAGCCGCTGTTTCCTCCAGAAGCCTGGCCAGATCGGGGTCGATGAGTTTTTCGTGAGCGGCCTTTTCGACCGTGGCTATCATGCGGCCTCGGGAGGCTGTTCCGTCCTGAGGCATGTGGGTGGACATGTCCCAATGGAGCACGGAAACAGTCCGCCTCAGGTCATCGATTTCCGCAAACCGGGCCTTCAACGACTGGAGGGTTGGATACATGGCAGCATTGTCCTTTCTGAGTGAGAAGCGTTCAGGAAAAATAAAAGCTTTTTTTCATGGAAATGAAAAATGAAATTACATGGAAATGGTTTAATCTGTTCAAACCGTTGCGACTGCGTCAGGTTGCGAATTTCAATCTCTGCTGTGGGGATGAACGCTGACGGCCGTCAATCCAGTAGTCTAAACCGAACCTGAACGAAATGCTTTCACAATAGAGAGGAAAAATACCGTGTCCGGTGGATATACCCACGTTACTCTGGCTCAACTTGCCATTGAGGAGGTTCGTGCCAGGCAGAAAGACTTGTTGCACGCGGAAGCCAGGCAGGCACTCGGTTATTGGAAAAAGTTCTGCATTATCGGGGCCGTGGCTCCTGACTATCCATATCTCGACATACTGGATAGTCATTCATGCGGGTGGGCAGATGTCATGCACAAGGGTCATGCCATCGCATTGCTGCGGAATGGAGCGGCAAGGATACGGGATATTGCCGACCTGAACGTGCGCCAGAAGTGCGTGGCATGGTTGTTTGGTTTTGCCACTCATGTTGCAACTGACGGTACCATACATCCGGTTGTGAACCTGAAGGTGGGTCCTTACGAGGAAAACAAGGCCGAACACCGCCGCTGCGAAATGTCGCAGGATGTATATGTCCACAGACGGCTCAATCTGGGTGTGCTGGATTTCAACCGGCAAATATCGACTAACGTAGCTGACACGTCTGACGAGAACAACCCGAAGTTAATGGATGCGGATGTGGCGCGACTATGGCAGGAAATGCTGACCGGAGTTTATTCTTCCGCAGCACAACAGCTTCAGTCCCCCAAAGTGCACGATTGGCACAATGCGATGCTGAGTATGATGAAGATTGGTGAGAGCGGCAACGTGCTGTTCCCGTTTGCCCGCCACGTGGCGAGTCATCAGGGCCTTGTGTATCCCAGGGAGCCGGAAAAACAATACCTCCAGGATCTTGAAGTTCCTGGCGGATCGACGATGTCTTTTGAAGACATATTCCAGAAAGCCAAAGGAAACGTGGTTCAGTTATGGGGTTGGCTGGCCTTGTCGCTGCAAGATAAGGAATCTCCACTGGATACGCTTGCGAACTGGAGCCTCGATACAGGCATCGACGAAAACGACCGCATGATTTATTGGAGTTAACATCGTGAAATCTACTACATGGGTTGGTCTTGTGGCCGTTGCTCTAGTATTAAGTGCCTGTGTCACTGCGCGTGATGGTGCACCGGATGCTCAGGAGCGGGCCCGGTTATCCACCAAAATGGTAAACCTCAGTTCAGCGGTGGACACATATTTTTCGGATTTGCCTCAGGCGCCCAGCGACAAGGACTCCACCATTTTGCGCAACGCCACGCAGCATGACAAGCGCTTGCTGGCGCCCGAATTCGAACCCTACCTCTTGAAGGTACAGTACCAGGACGGAAAGGCGGTGCTATTACTCTGCACCAAGGATGGCGCGCGCGCCATTATGGAAGATGCCGGTTGCTCTGCCCGCCTCGATCGCCAGGTGATGAAGGCGGAGCCTTGTCAATTTATGCTGCGAGTTGCGGAAGGGTGCCGGGTGGAGGGAGCGGATCCCGAGGTTTAAACGATGTCACGTTCTCCCAAGAACCGGAAAGTTCAAAACCACAGGTGGACTGGCAGGGTTATTTCAAAAAACAGGAATGCTCGGCTCGCCAGATGACGAGCCAGGATTGTTTGTAAAAACTGTCCCCGAGGTGCCCGCATCTCCTTGATCCGCGCATTGATACCCTCCGTGGCGATGCCTGCCTTTGAGGCCGCCTGCATTACCGCCGAGCAGGCATTCAGCACATCCATTGCTTCGACGAACGTTCCTTTTTCCCTCCCTTAAGGAATTTATCCCAGATGTCTCTCAGCTTGACAACAGCTGCTTGTTAACATATTCTTCACAAAAAAATAACAAAAAAATCACAAATCGAGGGAGAAACGAAATCGATCCGTTATATGACTAGGCTGAGTTGCCCGCTGCAAAGCGGGTTTCGTCGTTTCTAAGACTGAATATCTTCTTTGAGGAAAAAATGGTTGAATTGATTGAGTTCTTGAAGCCGGCTCTTTTTGGAGCCCCGTTGATGACCGTGCTGTACGGAATCAGGCAGATATGGGAGAAAGCCCCGGACCAGGGTAACTGAGCAGATATTCGAAGAGGTATGCACGTATCTTGCAGGCATATTTCTGGCAATGCCAGTCGAGTATGCCTGCCCAGCCTGCATTTATCGCTTTATGCTGCCCCGAGCCTGGAGTTCAAATCTCCCTCAAACCCAGGCTCCTCTGATTTTCAATCCTGAAAACAGGGGAAACGATGCCCTGGATGGAAATCCGTCCAATTTTCCCCTGCATTTTGTAATAGCCGGTCGACAATCATCGACAGTCACCATTGGAATACCGGATCTGACCTATTGATTGAATTGAAGAGAAAGGCTTCGACAGAAGCCCTTCAGGCTGGAAGTTTCCAGTTCAGACTGCTGCTGGGGGAGTGCCGGGTACGCTTTTCCCCGCCGGCTCTGTCATATCGACAATGATGGCAGCCGGGGCATTTTTCTTGACTGATTCTATTCCGCCATCCCGCGCTTTTTCCGTCTCATAGGATTCGCTGGTGCCAATCACCTGATTGTTGCCTGATTTGAGATTGAACCTGAATTTGCCGCTTTCAGTGGTTTTCCGCTCATACCGGGCGTCATCCGGCCCATTTTTCCGGACAGACTCCACTCCATTCATGCATCCCGCTCTGGCCTTGTAGCCTTCACTGGCAAGAATGGTTTGTCCATTGGTGGCTTTCAATCTGAACCTGAACTCGCCTGCCTTATCTTTATAAATCTCGAATTTTGCGGCCATGAAATTTCCTTTCGTATTATGTGAGAACCGTACTAGCCCTTGATCCTTTCCATCCTTCTGGATGGAGACAGCATTCGTACGGTTTGCGATGCTGCTGCTGCATAGTTTAACGCAGGGCAAGAGTCAGGGTTGACCTGCTATATACCGCAGGTTGGGCCTTGGCATGCAATTGCAGCAGCAATGGCAACGGATAATGTCATTGACGACGCCGGGCGTGTGGTGCGCAAGCTTGATCCTTTCGATCCCGCTTATCGCAAGATCGCGCGGTTCGATTCCATCAGTGCCCATAAAAGACTCCGGTATGAATAATGCTGGAGCAGAAGACGCGCGGAGAGATCGCTGGCGCCTTCTTTTCCCTCATATCACATTCAGAGGTATCTTCAGGTATGCAACGCCGTTTTCTTCCGGCGGAGGCATTTCTCCCGCACGTATGTTCACTTGAATCGAGGGCAGCAGCAGGACAGGCGCTCCCAGGGTTTTGTCCCGTGTGGTGCGCATTGCGACAAAGTCGTCTTCGGTAATACCGTCGTGCACGTGGATGCTGCCCGCCCGCTGATCGGCAACGGTGCATTCCCACTGAGGCTGCCGGGTAGCAGGCGGATAGTCGTGGCACATGAACAGCCGTGTTTCGGGCGGATTGGCGAGCAGCCGTTTTATCGAGCGGAACAGTTGCCGGGCATCCCCGCCAGGGAAGTCGGCGCGTGCCGTGCCCAGGTCGGGCATGAACATTGTATCGCCGATGAAAACGGCATCGTCGAACTGATACGACAGGTCGGCAGGCGTGTGGCCGGGCGTAAAAACTGCTTTAGCGGTCAGTTTGCCTACCGTGAAGATTTCCCCGTCTGCAAATACATGATCGAAATGCCTGCCATCGGGAACGAACTCTGCTCCCAGATTGAATATCTTCTTGAAGATTTGCTGCACGGTTGAGATCTGCGGGCCTATACCCGTCTTTCCGTCCAGGCGTTCCTTGAGATAACTGGCCGCCGTCAGGTGATCGGCGTGCACGTGCGTTTCGAGTATCCATTCCACCTTCAGTTTCTTCGCTTCGACAAACGCAATCAGCTTGTCTGCGAAAGCGCCGGTTGTTCTGGCAGCCTTGGGATCGTAGTCCAGCACGGGGTCGATGATCGCGCATGATCCACCCGGCTCATCGTAAACCACATAGCTGATCGTGGCGGTCACAGGTTCGAAAAAGGCTTCGATACGGGGCTTCATGTCAGTTGTCTCCAGGGTTCGGTGTAGATCCCATTATTAAATCATACATAATATACTTGACTAAATTATATAATAATATATATTATATGTCAATAGAACGATTTTCACGTCTCGGTGTCAAAACGGCAATGAGATGGAAGCATGATCATTTGAGGAGCGATGGAGGAGGATTTGGCATGTTGATCGACTGGAATGCATTTACGCCCTGGGCCTCATTGGCAGGGGGTGCACTGATCGGCGCGGCTGCCACGTTGCTGATACTGTTCAATGGGCGCATCGCCGGCATTTCCGGCATCGTCGGGGGGCTGCTCGCCCTGAAAAAAGGAGACATGGGCTGGCGTCTTGCATTTATCGGTGGTTTGATCGCGGCGCCTCTCATCTGGCAACTGTTTGCAAGTCTGCCGGCAATCAGGATCGACGGCAGTTTTTTGATGGTGGCGCTCGCCGGCCTGATCGTGGGCATCGGTACGCGCTACGGTTCCGGTTGCACCAGCGGACATGGAGTCTGCGGCATTTCCCGCCGGTCCCCGCGTTCGGTGGTGGCGACCTTGCTTTTCATGATGATGGGTTTCATCACGGTTTATGTCATCCGTCACGTTTTTCAGATAGCGGGTTGAGAGGAGGTTTGCATGGTCAATGTGATTGCATTGGTTTCGGGCCTGATCTTCGGGCTGGGCCTGATCCTCGGGGGAATGGCAAATCCTGCCAAAGTTCTGGCTTTTCTTGATCTGACCGGTGAATGGGATCCTTCGCTGGCCTTCGTCATGGCGGGCGCGATCGCAGTGGGATCGGTGGCCTTTGCCCTGGCGGGAAAGCTGAAGAAGAGTTATCTGGGAGCGCCGATGAGCTTGCCCGCTTCGCGCACCATCGATAAAAGGCTGGTTCTGGGTGCGCTGGCGTTCGGCATTGGCTGGGGGATTGCGGGAATATGCCCGGGTCCTGCTCTCGTCCTGCTGGGCGCGGGCAGCGTAAAGGGCGTGGTATTTGTAGCGGCGATGCTGCTGGGGATGGGAGTTTTCGAAATCCTGGAGCGGCGTCGCAGTAACCCGGAGGTTCAGCGGAAACCGATTGCGGACCGGAAGGCGGGCGAGCAGATAGCCCTTCAGGATCATTGAAGAACCCTATGGGTCTTTGTCGGACTTGGTGCGACTTGCGACAGGTTCTCTCTCGCTTGCGGGAGAGGGAAGGCCAAAGCGGGCTAGAAGGGGCTAAAAGGGGAAGGCCTCAAAAAGGGAATGGGAGAGCAGGTTGAAGCTGGAAAAGGATCTTCACAAGGATTTTCAGGTTTCTGAAATGCGGGACTCGGCATCGAAAGCGTGCACGATGCTCAGGACGCTGGCGAACGAGGATCGGTTGCTCATTCTGTGCCAGCTCATCGCTGGCCCAAGAACCGTGGGTGAGCTCGAATCCTTGCTGGGCATCCGCCAGCCCACACTCTCGCAGCAGTTGACCGTGCTGCGTCAGGAAAGCCTGGTTTCCACCGAGCGGAACGGCAAGTACATCATCTACAGCCTGGCGAGCAGCGAGGTTGTCCAGATCATGCAGACGTTGTACCGGCTGTATTGCGGGACAAAGGACGTGGAAAGCGCGGAAGACAGCGGCAACGATCTGCCGGCAAGAGGAAAAGACCGGCAGGCGCGATGACAATCGTCCCGCCGGCGAATGGATGGGTTGTTCAGGATGTTTTTGAGTCTCGAATCATTCAAGTCAGGCAAACCGATCATTAATCCGGAGGATTAAGTATGCAGCCAAGTATACGGCAAGAGACGGCGCAACCGGTGGATGCAGCATGCAACTGGAGCGATGCGTTCGATGTTGTCATAATCGGTGGAGGATCGGCGGGAATCGGCGTGACCGCAAGTCTTCTTCGCAGGCGTCCGTCGCTGCGCATCGCGATCATCGAGCCCAGCGACAGGCATTACTATCAGCCAGCCTGGACACTGGTCGGCGGAGGTGTTTTCGACGTTACCAAGACGGTACAGCCGATGGCTGACGTTATCCCGGAGAAGGCGCAGTGGGTTCGCGGCGCCGCCAGGCGGGTGGATGCCGCGGGCAATTTTGTGGAAATGGAGGACGGCCGCCAGGTTGGCTACCAACAGCTTATCGTATGCCCAGGGCTTCGTCTGGCGTGGGAGCGGGTAGAAGGCCTGGAAGAGACGCTGGGCAAAAATGGCGTAACGTCCAATTACCGTTTTGATCTGGCACCCTACACCTGGTCACTGGTGCAAGAGCTCAAGGGTGGCAAGGCGCTTTTTACCCAGCCTCCCATGCCCATCAAGTGTGCCGGCGCCCCGCAGAAGGCGATGTATTTGTCATGCGACGAGTGGCTGCGCGCAGGCAGGCTGAACGATATCGAGGTCGAGTTCAATACCTGCGCGCCGGTGCTTTTTGGCGTATCCGCCTTCGTCCCGCCGTTGATGGAATACGTGAAGCGCTATGACGCTGACCTGGTATTCAATTCAAATCTCGTCAGGGTCGACGGCGAAAACAGGGTGGCCTATTTCGATGTGAAGCATGCCAGCGGGGAAGTCGAGCGGGTGGCAAAACCCTTTGACATGCTGCATGTCGCTCCGCCTCAGGTTGCACCGGCTTTTATTGCCGAGAGTTCGCTTGCGGATGCCGCCGGATGGTGCGAGGTGGATCATACAACGCTCCAGCATCCCCGGTACCCGAATATTTTCGGTCTGGGCGACGCCTGCTCCTCTCCCAATGCCAAAACCGCAGCGGCGGTCAGGAAGCAGATTGTCGTGGTCGCGGAAAATCTGCTGGCGGCGCGAGAACACCGGGAATTCAAGACTTTCTATGACGGTTACGGTTCCTGTCCGTTGACGGTGGAGAGAGGCAAGGTCATTCTTGCGGAATTCGGGTTTGGCGGAAAGCTGCTGCCGACCTTCAAGCTTGATCCGACGGTGCCGCGTTTCCTGGCCTGGCTGCTCAAGGCGCGATTTCTCCCCTGGTTTTACTGGCACGGCTTCCTCAAGGGCCGCGAATGGCTCGCGCGGCCGGGCGTGGCGGACTGATCGCATGGAGCACCTTCATCTGGTCAGTCTTATGCTGGGCGCGCTTGTCGGCGTAACTCTCGGTCTCACGGGCGCAGGCGGCGCGATTGTCGCCGTCCCGCTGCTGGTATTCGGCTTGCATCTGGCCATGGCCGACGCAGCTCCCATCGCTCTGTTTGCGGTCAGCCTCTCGGCGGCGAGCGGAGCGATCATTGCGTGGAGAGCGGGAAAGGTGAGATACCGGGCCGCAGGACTGATCGCAGTGACCGGCGTGCTGGCGTCTCCGGCAGGCTTGTTCATCGCCCAGCGCATCTCCAATGGCTGGCTGATCCTGGCATTTGCCCTGGTCATGGCTTATGTCGCATTCCGCATGTTTCGCCAAACACTCGCAAAACATGGCTCAAGCGAAGGTGCGCCGCGTTCGGTCCCCTGCGAGGTCAACAGTTCGACCGGCCGTTTGCGGTGGACCAGTCCCTGCGCCGGCTCGCTGGCATTATCGGGAATCTCCGCCGGTTTCCTCTCGGGACTGCTGGGGGTAGGAGGAGGCTTCATCATCGTTCCTGCCTTGCGCAAGGCGACTGACCTCCAGATGGATTCGATTGTTGCGACATCGCTCGGGGTCATCGCGCTCGTTTCTGCCGCTGGCGTCGTATCCGCTACATTCATGGGTCAAATGAACTGGCCAGTCGCCCTATCCTTCACTTCGGGAGCGGTCGCGGCCATGTTCCTTGCAAGCGCCATCGCCCATCGCTTTTCGGGAAAGGGACTACAGCGGGCGTTCGCCATTCTTGCCGGTCTGGCGTCTGCGGGCATGCTCGTCAAGGCGATCATGTCGATCGCCTGATGACATTTCCAAATCCAGCCTGGCAGGAAAGAGCGCCTTTCAAATGCTGAAGCTGCTCGGACCTGCGACGAGCATTACGCTCTGCGCCGCGGCGTTCATGCTGGCAGTCGATGCCACAAGGGATTACGGAACAGCGAACGCCATCAGCATTGGCGCCGCGGCAATGGCGCTGGCTGCCATGAGCCAGTGCCTTGTTCTCGCCGCACGCTTTCGCATTCTTGAGCCTGTTTTCGGCGGTCTCGATCGCATGTACCGTATGCACAAGTATCTGGGAATAATGGCCCTGGCCATGATGAGCTTGCATAACATCGTTGAGCCGGATTTCGAAGACTGGGTGGAAGAGACCGGGCTGGGCGACCTGGCGGAAGACCTCGGCGAAGTTGCCTTTGCCGCGCTGATGGCGCTGATCCTCCTGAGCTGGGTCAAGCGAATTCCTCGCATCCACTGGGAGATACCCTATCCGCTCTGGCACTTTTTCCACCGATTCACGGGCGCTTTCTTTGCGCTGGCCGCGTTTCATCAGCTTTTGATCGACAAACCCTTCGCCGCCAGCGAACCCCTCTCCATCTACCTGAATACCCTGTGCGTGATCGGAATCTGCTGCTACCTGTTCACGGAATTTGCCAAAAAGAGCTGGAGGCGAAGTTTCTATACAGTGGCGTCAATGGAACGGAAGGGCGGTGCCCTGGAAGTTGCCCTTGACCCTGTCGGCCGCCCATTGCTTTGGAAGCCGGGACAGTTCGCATTCCTCGCCGCGGCATCGCCTCTCGCCGAATTCCACCCATTCACCCTGACTGCTCCGCCGGGTCCGGACGGCTCGGCCCGTTTTGCGATCAAGGCGCTGGGTGACTGGACCTCGCAACTTCCCCTCGCTTTGAAACCGGGTGCGACAGTTCAGGTCGAGGGTCCCTATGGGCGTTTCAATTTTCGCAAATTCGATTTAGGCAAATTTTTTCGACGGAAGGAGAAGCAGCGCCAGGTATGGGTTGCAGGAGGGATAGGCATCACCCCTTTTCTGGCCTGGGCCCGGAGCCTTACAGGCGACGAAAACATCTCCGTTTATCTTTTCTATAGTACCGTTAATGCCGAGGAGGCATTTGGACTGGATGTGCTGGAAGAAGCGAAGGCGAGATTGCAGAATTTCTCCTTTCATGTTGTTTTTAGCCAGCGCGATGGCAGACCCGGCGTGAATCGCCTTCTTGCAAACGCCCCTTTCGACGTGAAGGGAGCGGATTTCTTCTTTTGTGGTCCGCCAAGCATGCGCAAAGCCATTCTGAAGGGACTGAATGCCAAAGGAATGCGTCCTGGCTCGGTCAATTTCGAGCTTTTTGAGTTTCGGTAACTGGAGTAAAGCCGGCTTGCTTTCGATGGCCTCTGTTTCTATTCGCCGCACCCTGCTTTTGAATCTCGGGTTGCTTGCGTCAGGCTGCGCTCCAATCACTTTCGCTATTCCAGCCTCAGGCAATTCCTGAAGTGAAGGCTTCATCAAGGATTTCATCAGGTGATAATCCTCCGGATCAGGTCTTTCCAAATACCCGCTTCCGTTTTATGCTTCTTGTGGTTTGTGGTTCTTGGCAGGCTCTCGCGGTTAAGGGTGATTTTCGTCAATCAACCTTATTCCAGGACTTTTCTTACCAAAAAAGCTTTTTGTGCATATATTTTGTGCATATAAACAGGAGGCTCAAATGAAACTGAACTCTGCATTTGGCAAATCTTGCATTGCTCTGGGCTTCTCGCTCGCACTTGTCAGCATTGCCTTCGCTTCAGAGCAGGAGTGGCAATATCCCAGTATCCAGGGATACGGAAAGGTGCTGCCCTTGCCCAATTCCGCGCTCCGACCGGATCCGAATCGGGAAGCCAAAATTGTCGTGAACGTCGTGCAACCAATGAGCTCGCCCTCCGAGGTAAACCCCGGCCTCGACCGTGTGGCGCGTCTCGTCAATCTGTTTGCTCTTTCAAAAGTGCCCCTGGAGAGGCTGGAGATCGTCGCCGTTCTTCATGGCGGAGCTACCGCCGCTTCGCTCGACAACGCCCACTACGGTGAAAAATATCAGGTCGATAATCCCAATATAAAGCTGATCGAGGCTTTGAAGCGGGCAGGTGTCAGCGTGTACGTATGCGGACAGGCTGTGGCGCACAACGGTTTTGGGCAATCGTGGGTCAATAAAGATGTCTCCGTTGCATTGTCAGCAATGATGGTATTGGTACACTACCAAAATGAAGGTTATGCCCTGGTCGAGTAGACGGGAAGAGACCGCAGGAGCAGCGTTATAGGAGAACCGCCCGTCACGATTAGCTCGAACATGAGGATCGATATTTTCTTTATTATTGGTTCGAAATATGCGATAGCCAACCGGAAAGAAAGGAGTCATCCATGAGTCAAGGATCGCAAGCAATAAACCAGGAAATGCCTCCCCTGGATCCGCATCCGCTGAGTGAATATGTCGCGTGGGCAGGTTCCCGCAACCGCGAGCCCATTCTCGGCGTTCTCAGGGAAAAATTGCCGCAAGACCCCGAGCGTGTCCTGGAACTGGCGAGCGGAAGCGGAATGCACATCAATTACTTAGCTCCCCACTTCGAGCACTTGCACTTCCAGCCGTCGGACAGGGATATTGAAGTTTTCGACAATATCAGGAAAGTCACCGGCGAGCAGGGGAATGACAACATCGCCGACCCTGTTCACCTGGATCTCACCAAGCCGGAAACGTGGTTCAATCCCGGACCCGCAAAATCATTCGCAGCCATTTTCTGCATCAACATCTTCCAGGTGGCGCCCATTTCACCGCTTTCGCGTCCGCCAAAGCCGGGTTAAGGGCGCTCTCGCAAGGCCTGGCTCGCGAATTTGGCCCGAAGGGCGTTCACGTCGTCCATACTGTTATTGATGGAGTGATAAATGGCGACTATGCCCGGGATCGGTTTTCTGACTATGTCAAAACAAAGGGAGAAGGGGGCTTGCTGGAGCCCGATGCTATCGCCCGGACATACTGGGCTGTTCATGAGCAGCATCCGAGCGCATGGACCCATGAACTGGATCTTCGGCCTTTCAAGGAGCCTTTTTGATAAATTCGGAGGAAAAAATGGATAAGGCAGATTGGAGTTTGAGCGGCGGTTATTTTGAAACCTGCAATTGTGAAACATCCTGCCCCTGCATCTGGCTGCAACCCCCTTCCGAAGGCAACTGCAAGCTGCTGGCGGCCTGGCACATCGAGGACGGGCATTTGAACGGGCAAAGCCTGGACGATCTGAATGTCGCGTTGGCCTGCTACGCGGAAGGAACCATGATAAACGGAGGATGGCAAGCCGCTCTGTATGTAGATGAACGGGCCAGTGATGGGCAGTTTGATGCCATCACTCAGATTTTTGGCGGCAAGCAGGGAGGACACCCTTCGATTCTGATGAGCTTTGTCAGCGATGTGCTGGGCGTAAAAAAAACCAGGATCGACTACAAGGAAGAAGGGAGCAGGCGCGAGATCGTAATTCCGGGAGTCGCACAAGCAGAGATCGAGGCAATCAAAGGCATTACGGGTGGAAATGCGACTATCAATAATCCTCCGCTGTGCGTCGTCACCAGCCACCCCGCTGTCGTTGCCAAGTCCGCGCACTACGAGTACCACGATTACGACAAGAACTGGAAATTCAGCAACCGCAATGGTTTTTACTCGCCATTCATCTATCAGCCTTGACGTTTCCGTTGACACACAAGTCGGGCAAAAAGCTCATGTCAATTGTTCACTTGATTTTATAATAGATTATTTTAAAAAGACAATATATGGCATTATCTTGACTGCTCACCGTTAACGACCGGCCTTCAGCCATCGGATGCATAAAACCCAATCCGCCATTCTGCTACCACTGCTGACAGTAATCGTTTCTGCCTGGGCATACCTGATTTATCAGCACTGGCAGATGACATCGCTGCCGATGTCCGAAATGTGGATGCCTCCGTCGCAAGCCTCAGACTGGAAATCGCTTGATTTCCTTCTTGTATACCTCATGTGGGCGGCCATGATGGCGGCCATGATGCTCCCATCCGCCATACCCATGATCCTCACTTTTTCGCGAGTCGCCAAAACACGTTATCCGACTCCACAAAAATCCACGTTTCTCTTTGCTTACAGCTACCTCGCCGTATGGCTGCTGTTCAGCATCGGGATGGCTCTCCTGCAATGGCAACTCCATGGACTGCAGGTGATCTCCCCCATGATGGATACGAAAAATAACGTGCTTTCCGCCGTGATTTTTCTAGCGGCAGGAATATATCAGCTGACGCCTCTGAAAACCCGTTTCCTCCGATATTGCCAGTCTCCGGCAGGTTTTTTATTGAACGAATGGCGAGAGGGGGCAAAAGGCGCGTTTCAGATGGGGTTGAAGCATGGTGCCACGTGCGTGGGTTGCTGCTGGGCGCAAATGCTCATCATGTTTGCCGTGGGCGTGATGAATCTGGTTGGGATGGCCTTGATAACCCTGCTGATTCTCCTTGAAAAAGTCGTCCCTGTGAAAAGCCAGCTTATCTCCAAAGCCGGAGGGATTATATTGATGGGGTGGGGCGTCAGGCTGCTCTTCGGGACATAGTACTCCTTGCCCGCTCTGGGTTAATGATCCAGCCCAAGGGAGTTCGAAGCGTCCATTTGTCGTTCCACTCCGTTTCTTCCCTCTGGTTTTTTCCATGTGGTTTCTTTCCTCGATTCCGGCGGATCGGATCAATAACCCGACGGTTCCTCGCGTACCCCGAGGTAGGCCTTGACCGCAGCGATCGCAAGCGGCAGGGAGCCGAACAGAATGAATACGAGGTCGCCGGGCAAGCGCAGCCACTCGACGAGGTGGCACGAGCGAGAATAGCATTGCAAACCAGACAAACAGCCCGACCAGCAGCAGGTATTGCCACAAACGTCCGAGTTCCAGAAACTCCCAACCCTGATTCCCCACCCAGAACCACCAGTCGCCGAGCAGCTGCAAAATACCCAGCCATTCGCCGAGAAGACTGCCGCCAATGACAAGGACAAAGGCGACAAACAGGACATGCGCTCCGCCGGCCAGCCAGCGTGGCTCTTCTTTGCCCAGTGACCGCCCGAGAAAGAGCGAAGCGGCAACGTAGGCTGTTGCGATCCAGAAAATCGCGGTTTGCAAATGCCAGGTTCGCAACAGATTACTCGGAAACACGCGTTCGAGCTGAAAACCATAAAAGCTGTCGGGGTCAGCACGATAATGCCCTGTGGCGCCTCCTATCAAAGTCTGCATCAGGAACAGAACTGCAACGATAACAAAGAATTTTACGGTTGCCCGCTGCCCGGCGCTCCTTTGCGGGGGAAGCAGATGTGGATGCACATGCTGCCCTCGGGTGACCCAACCCAGGTAGTTGAACCGGCCGAAGGCGAACAATACAATCGCAGTGCCGGCGAGTATGGCCATCAGGCTCAGCGCACTCCATAGCAGGGCTGCAGAGGTCGGGTAATTCCCGACGCTGGGATCGTAAGGGAAGTTGTTGGTGTAAGAGTAATCTTCGCCGGGGCGGAGAGCGACCGATGCCCAGGCGGTCCAGGTGACAAAGGCTGTAAGGTTTCGAAGCTCGACAGGGTCGGTCACCAGATCGCGCATCAAGCCGCCGTTTCGTGGGGGATGGCGGAAGTAGTCCGTCCAGCGGAGGATTTCCTGCCGGTAGGCGCTGGCCTGAGCCGCGGTGAACATCAGCGTTTCCGTTGCTTCATCGTAGCGATTGGCTTTCAGTATCACAGCCGCCTGCGCACGGGCGGCAGCCTGCTGCGGAGCCGTCAGTGCTGACGCAGGGACACTATATTGCTGTCGGGCAATGGATTGCACGCTGTTTTCCCCCATCCTGTGGCAGCGCCTCAGCGGAATAATCCGGTCCAAGGTAGGCCCCATGCCCCCAGATGCTGCCATTGGCCATCAGGCCGTACTTGAGAAATACGGCCTGGCCCTCGCGAATGTTTTCAGCGGTGAACAGGGTGCTTCCCTGAGGATCGACGGTTCGCGCTGGAATGGGCGGCGCGTTCCGGTAGGCGAGCATGGTTGTGGCAGCCAGACCCGAAAATCCTATCGCCATCACAATCAGAATTCCCCGTATCCACCAGGGGGAAAGCGGACCGTCATCCCTGACCAGAGGTTGAGCAGCGACACTCATATCGTGCTCCTTTTGGTGATCCGGGTTACAGCCTGACCGGATGAATGATTAAAGATGCATCGTCGGCGCAATGCTCAATCGGCCGGCAAACTGCCCTGCTTGCCTGCGCCTGAGTCCTCGTCAAAGCGATTCTTTCGTCAGCATCAGCCTGATCTTCTCGATTGCCCGCGAGGGATTCAAGCCCTTCGGGCATATCTCTGTGCAGTTCATGATTGTCCGGCAGCGAAACAGCCTGTAGACATCGTTCAGGTCGCGTCGGAACCGCATACGCCTTCACGGCAGGATTTCCTTATGGCGAGCGAATCATCCTGGAACTTGATGCGCAGGATCACGTCCAGGATCATCCGGTCAGCGGACTCAAGCTCCACTTCGTAGTCCTGCATGTACGGCTTGTCATCCTGCTCCGGATTGAAGCGGTAAATCGAGACCTTCATGAAAATCTTCCATTAGCCGGTGAATGTGAACTAACCGTGCGGAGTTGCCTACAAAACGCGAATCACCCAGAAGCCTGCGCCGGTGAGACCCAGGGCAAGCACCGCAAGCGCAAAAATGCGGATGGCAACGGGGTGAACGTAATCCAGAATCACATCACGAACACCGATCCAGGCGTGGGCCAGCAAGGCAGCAAAAAAAACCGAAGTGGAAATGCTGACCGCAGGATCGAGGACCCAGCCACGCCACACTCCATATGAGGCCGGGGGATCAATGAGAAAATGCACGAGCAGGAAGACGATGAACAGCAGCATATACGCGGCGGTGACGCGCTGCACCAGCCAGGCACGCAATCCAGTAACTGCTCTTCTCAAAAGAGTGCCCCCGCGGCGAGCAGGGCTGCGGCGATTCCGCTCACGTTGACAATCCACGCGCTGCGGCGGGCTACGGGCAGGAGCGAACCGATATCGATGTCGCTCAGGAGGTGCCGGATGCCGGCGAGCAGGTGGTGGGCCAGCGCCCAGATGAACAGGACCGCTATCGCCTTGAAAACGGGCCGGTCGAGCTGCGAAGCCAACAGCGCGTAGGACTCCCGGCTTTCCAACGACAGATCAAGAATATAAATACACGCTGGAATTCCCAGCGCAAGGATGATTCCGGTCACCCGGTGGGTAAATGAAGTCAATGCACCTACTGGCATCTGTATCTGGGTGAGATTGAAAAATCTCACTTGAGGTACTTCTGCCCGTTCTCTGCGCCTGTCACCTGCCATCATTCGCAACGCCGCATCATTGCCTCAATGATTCTGGTCCGCCCGGTTTTTACAGGATGGATAGAGCCTTGATACCAGAACTTGCCAGACGCTAGCTAGTCAGTAGTCAGCGATCGGCTGCACCTCGCTCTACCCTTGTTGCAGGGATAATTGCCGCATCAGAAGTCAGTCGTTTATTTTTTTCAGTGCCGTGCCCTTATGCATCGCGATGTGGTCGGTCTTGTCACTCTTGATTTCGTACTGCGGTTCGTCATCGCTCGCGTGATGGGTATAGCCCTTGTAAAGAACGTCCCTGGTATGCACCTTGATGATTTTCCCGCTGACATGCCCGGCCTCCGAATTCCACGTGACATGATCGCCCACCTTGAATTTGCTGGTCATGATCGTTTTCGCTGATTGGTCATTTCTTTTCCGGCTGTATTGACGCCCACTCCTGTCTATTGACGGACCCATCGCTCCCGCGCCACACTTTACGAATGGATTCGGGAACCACCGGTAAAAGCACGCCATCCGTCAAAGATTGCGATGGTGCACATATTGGAAGTCATTATCTGTGCGCTTCCCCACTTAGGGCATCTGCAGTGAGGGCCAAATTTCACCTGGAATGAGACATGACACAAACTTATGAAATTTCTGCGGTGCAACCCTTTCGCCTTGATCTGACGGTAAACGCGCTTCGCCGGCTGCCGACAAATATCGTCGATTTCCTTACACCGGAGGGAGATTACATGCGTGCCTTCCACGCGAACTCCAGGCGGACCGTTTGCCGCGTGTCGCAGGTTGACGAGAAAACGCTTTCAGTAAGAATTGGGGGAGACCAGGGCCGGGCACAGCAAATCCTGCATCTGGTGCAAAAGGTACTGGGAACCGAAAAGGATCTTTCCGATTTCGACAAAAATGCCGTTCATATCCCGTGGCTCGCTCCCCTGGTTCGGCGCATGCGCGGGGTAAAGCCTCCTTGCTATCCGAGCCTATGGGAAGGCTGCGTGAATGCGGTCGTGTTTCAGCAACTGAGCATACGCGCGGCGAGTGCAATCACGCGCCGCCTGATCGTGGCCTTCGGAGAACAGGTTGAAGTCGATTCCGTTCCCGTTCCTTTATACGTGTTTCCTTCCGCTGAGCGGATCAAGGAAGCAACAGAAGACGGATTACGCGCAACCGGACTGAGCGCAAGCAAAGTCGCGACCCTTCAGCGAGTGGCCGAAGCCATTGTGTCAGGCGCGCTCGATGCCAAACGACTGGAAGAAAGCGCGAGTCAGGATGTGATGAAGATACTTTGCGAAATCAAGGGCATTGGCCCCTGGACGGCGACGATCATTCTGCTTCGCGGCATGGGCCGGCTCGATATTTTCCCCCCGAATGACAGCGGAGCCTTGAGCAATCTCGGGCTCGTGTCCGGAGCGGCGCCAATGGATTCCCGCGTGCTGCTGGATGCACTCGGTTCGCAGCGCGGAATGTTGTATTTTTATCTGTTGCTCGCTCGTCTGGAATCAACCGGGGAAATCGGCCGCCCTTCGTTCGAGCGAATATCGCGGGAGATTCTCTGAAGTAATTCATATTAAACATTGCTCTGACTGATTTCTCGAGACTCGGTTTCCAAAATGCTGTTAAGTCTATGGAAAAAAGCCGTAAGGGACGTTCTTTTGTTCAAAACGTGCCTCCCAATTTTTACTGAACGTGATGCAAATCAGGGTTTGGTCTATATTGAAGGAATGTCAAGACAAAGGCACAAGTAGTATTGGAAAGTCTAATCAGGAGTGGGAGTGTGACAGGGAGATATCGAAGTCTCCACTTATTTCTGCCTAGTTACACTATGAATTCCAACTATCGAAAAGGAGATGACGATGGCACAATTTACAGATCAATTCGCAGTCGCGAATTGGGTGATAGTACCGACTGGGCCGACTCCAGGCCAACCTGAAGATCAAAAATGGCACCTTGTTTTGTCGGGGATTGCTTTTTTTACTTTTCAAGGAACCAGTACCGGCGATTGGCGCCGGGATTCGCTGCGAATGGCGATAGATCTAAAACCCGCAATGCAATTTACAGGCAGATCGGCAGCGCCTGGCAAAGAACTGAGGTTTCAGGTGGAACAATGGGCCCCCTATTCAGCGTTAAATTCGATATTTGACGCGAATCAATCTGTGAATGCAGGCTTCGCTGCTGATTCATTTCGAATGATCTTTGCCACCCGTGGGGCTTTCAGTCAAATCTTTGAATCATTCGAGGTTGATTTGGCGGTAAGGGATAGCGATGCTTTTATTTTTAGAGTCGGATATCATCTGACTCTGATCGGCACAATTGTTGAAACACAACCTCTCGTTCGCGTCCCTGACGTTAGAAATTCAGGTCGTACTTTTCAGGCAGTCTGTAATACCGCTACAGCTCGACTTCAAGCTGTTAGTTTGAGGGCGCACTGCTCAGCAAGTGTCAATCAGCCAGTTGCTCCGTCTTCCCCTCCTCCGCCTCCGCCGCCGCCTAATCCTTTTTTTGTTGAATCGCAGAATCCGGTAGCTGGCGCAGAAGTTCCCTCGAACACTTTGGTTGAGGTAGTTATTGCATCGGACTTTCTGTAATTGGAATCAGGTTGATTTGGCTTCCCCTGAGAGCCCGCTACGGCGGGCTTTATGTCATTATTATGGAGATAGTTTTGGAATCTGCTCGCATTAAAAGTAAAAAATAGGGTGAGACCGAGCTAGCCCGCTTTTTTCTTCAGACAGCAACACCAAACAAAGTCCTGAAACCGCCATTGGCATGGCTCCCGCCGCAAGACCGGATACACCTGTTGTTAAAATGGCTTGTAAGCTTACTCCTGCCGCTGCTGGGCCGAAACCTAACCGCCAGTCGTAACGAGTATTCCTGGCCCGATCTGCGAGGGGGTGGAAAGCTTTGCTTCCGCCATTGGTTTATCGCATGAATTGATGCGAATGAGTTCGTCATAAACTTCCAACTGTATTGATGATGCATAGCAAAACAGTTCCACAGATCAAAGGCGATTTCCTGCTAGGTAATTTAAGGCAGATGGCCGCGAATCCCCTTCAAGCTTTTTATCACTGGCACCGGGATTATGGAGACCTGGTCAGCTTCAGGCTGGCTACCCGCCAATTTTATTTATTCAGCCACCCAAAGCTGGTTGAACAAGCCTTGATCAGGCAAAGCGATATTTTTAAAAAAATCTACACTCCTGAAAAACCCACCGGTATCGCGTTGATTCTAGGTCAGGGATTGGTAACAAGCCAGGGCGATTTATGGCAAAGACAACGGCAGTTGATGCAGCCCGTTTTTCAGAGAAGTAATGTAACCACGTTGCTGCCGCTAATGGTTACCGCTGGCAACAATATGCTGGATCGATGGCGGCAGCTGGGAGAAGGGGCACACCTCAACCTTTCCAATGAAATGACGCGGCTTACGTTGGAAGTCATCACCCAGACCATGTTCAGCACCAGCGTGCTCGATAAAATAGAGCACATCTCTCCATCTTTGGATACTTTGCTTCGCTATGCCATTAAAAGCATCGTGAATCCTTTGACTCTTCCGTTATATGTGCCCACTCCGGCGAATCAAAAATTCAAACGGGCGTTGGGAACAGTCGATGATGTCATTTACGGAATCATCGATCAACGCCGCGACGCACCGTCAGAGCAGCATGATCTGCTGGCTATGCTGCTAAAAGCACGTGATGACAGCAGTGGCGGGAAGATGACCGATAAGCAGATTCGCGATGAAGTTATTACCATTTTTAGCGCAGGCCATGAAACGACCGCGAACTTGCTAAGCTGGACCTTGTATTTACTGGCCCGGCATCCGGACATACTCGCCAGGGTGCGTCAGGAACTTGACGGGTTGCTGCAAGGAAGAATGCCGAACGCCGATGATTTGCAGCAGCTTGCCTATACCCGAGCCGTGCTCAGTGAATCGTTGCGCCTCCGTCCGCCTGCTGGCTTCTTGCTGCGCAAAGTCAATAAGGATACCGAAGTTGATGGGTATCTTTTAAAGGCTGGCAGGTCTGCGATATTCAGTATTTATAATCTTCATCATCATGCCGATTTCTGGCAGCAGCCCGAGCAGTTTGATCCTGACAGGTTTTCATTGCCTCAAAAGAAGTACTCGTTCATACCTTTCGGTACAGGTGAACGGATCTGTATCGGCAGTCATTTTGCGTTAATGGAAAGCCAGCTTTTGCTAAGCATGATAGTTCAACGCTGTGATTTGCAGTTGCTTGATCCGGATGAAGTCGAGATTGAGATGGCGGTAACCCTGCGACCCAAAGGCGGAATTCCGGTCCGTATAAACTGGCGATGAAGCGGGATAAAATAAATCTCCGGTTCTGCGGTTCTGTCATCCACCTACAAAAATCTGCAAGGTTATCGAGAAGATTGATTATGGGATAAATATCTCAGCGCGGGCTTTATCGCGGGAGGTGGATTCTCTTGCAGTACAAGAATAAAGCCGTGGCGAAACGTAAGAATGTTGAAGCGCATGAAGATATTCGGCGTTGATGGCATTGGCCTCGCTTTAAAGGCAGAGCACTCCATATTGATCAGTTACAGGCAGCGACCTGCTGGATACGGTTCTGCGGGCCAGGGGCGACACCGCCTGAATTGGCTTGAAGGTAAGCTTCAAGGGCATCCAGGTCGACATCGCCCCCCAGCTGACCGGTACCCAGGTTGAATACGCTGAAATTGTCTCCGCCGCTGGCCAGGAAGGAATTCATCGCCACGCGATAGCTGGCCGATTTGTCGATTGCAATACCATTGAGCTTCAATGAGCCATCGCAGACATAGTTCGCACCGAGTGGGCTCGCATTTGGAATGAAGGTATGCTGGTAAGTGAAGCCGTTGGAAATTTGCAGGGTTCGCCCGCCATCGCTGAACTGGCCGATGGCCCACTGCTGGTTGAGCAGGTCGTAGAGTTGCTGACCGGTTAGCGTTTTTACTGTCAGGCTGTTGCCAAAAGGCTGCACCGTAAAGGCTTCGCCGTAGGTAACCTTGCCATCGCCTTCGCCAGCCGGACTGCCGGCATAGATCAGATTGGCGCGAATGCCGCCGGTATTCATGAAAGCAATTACTGCGCCGCCCTTATTTGCGGGAGCTGTGGCGGCAAGTTGGGAATCAGCGATAACGTCGCCCAGCGCCGATTCGCCTGCGCCATTACGAACAGTGGCGATATCGGCGGTAATGCTTCCAATGATCCGGTTAGCGATCGGTGCGGCAAGGGCATTGTAGTTGTGGACGATAGCGCTGATCTCGGCCACGGGCTCGATTGGAGCAGCGGCTTGCAGCACGTTTTCCCGGTCTACGAGTTTGTTCACTGCACTGACAGCGACGATGTCTTTGCTATCGGTATCGAGGGTGAGGTCGATACTGGTAAGGATGCGGCTGAACGAGCCGGCACTGGTGACGGGAATCGCGCGCCCTTTACTGTTTGGCAGGGCGCAGTTATACGCCTGGTGGGTATGACCGGAAATAACCATGTCTACAGCATCATCCAGACGCCTGACGATATCGACAATGGGCCCAGTGACCCCATCGCAGCCGTTTATGCTGCCGGGGGCCAGCCCGCCTTCGTGGATCAGCACGACGACAGCATTGATTCCACGCTGCCTGAGCACGTCGACCAACCGGTTGGTTGTGTCGGCTTCATCCTTGAACACGAGGCCGGCAATGCCTGCGGGCGTAACGATAGTAGGCGTGCTTTCAAGAGTCATGCCGATGAAGGCCACGCGGTTACCATTGAAGTTCTTCACGCCATAGGCGGGGAACAGGGTTTTGCCGCTGGCGGTATCGACTACGTTGGCAGCAAGGAAATCAAACCGCGCACCTTCAAACGGGTATGGAGTGCCGACGCTGGCGCCCTGGCAGCTATTGGCATCGGTGGGGTGGCAGCCGCCATTCTGCATGCGCAGCAGTTCGTCGCGGCCTTCGTCGAATTCGTGGTTGCCTACGGCATTGAATTCCAGGCCAAGGCGATTCATCGTTTCTATCGCAGGCTCGTCATGGAACAGAGCCGAATTGAGGGGACTGGCTCCGATCAGGTCCCCGGCGGACACGACCACGTTGTTTGGTGCGCCTGCTTTGAGTTGTTTGATCAAGCCTGCCATGTAGTCGACGCCACCGGCCGGTGTGCGGAGGGGAATACCGTCCTGCGGGCTGGAAAAACTCAGACTGGCTCCGTCAATGTTGCCATGGAAGTCATTGAAGGCGATGACGCGCACCCTCAGTGTCCTGCCTACTCTGGATCCTGCACCGGCGGCTTTCAACTCGGCGCCCTCATTCGGGCTTATGATGTCCTGTCGGACCCACTCCGTCACCTGTCTGGAAAAGCGAGCGAGAAATTCTCCGTGGTTGCCATAGCTGGCTCCCTCCGCTTCAGTATCGATGATCAGATCATTGAGGCAGGTATTTCCGACGGCTTTGTTCGCTACCGAAGTGGCGATTGCCGAATTGCTTTCGCCAATAATGACGCTGCCGATGCAATTTGCACTGCTTGCGCCGGCTAGAACGAGGCCTGCAACAGCGGCAACAGGTTTAAGAATGGAAAGCATTTAATTGCCCTGTGAGTATCAAAGGTTGATCAATTCCGCCGATGGCGTCTTCGTTTCGTTCCGGCTGTGGCGCATGCGCGAATCTGATCTCTGGAGCGGTACATCCAAAATAGGGAGGCACCGCCAGAGCAGCCTCTCGCTATGCTCCTGCATCGCGAGGTTCAGGCCGCAGGTCGCGACAAGACAGGGTCAATCATGATCATGATCCTGTCTGCGGCGTTCTTCGCCAGCTTCGCAGCGGTTGGCACGCGTTTCACTTTTATTATGGCGATCATGGTGAAAGCCGGGGATAGAGGTGGCGAGACGGATTTTCAGCAATTCAGTATTATCCGAGGCCAGTTCGCGGCCACCTCCATAGGGAAAGTTATTGTCGTTGATGACCAGCAGTGTCTCGGCGTCGAGGATCAGCAGATCCTCGATGGTGACGTACGGGAAGGTAAACGTCATTTTGCCATCACCGTTCAGATCGTCCGGATCAGCGATATTCATCAGATCCACCAGTTCGGTCTTCTGCAGCACGCCGCCACTCGGCGCGGTACTGAGATCAATCATGAATATTTTTTTGAATGGCGCGCCACTGGTCGCCGTGCCGCCGTTACGCTCGATGACCAGGAAGCGATGATTGTCGATGCCTGTCATATCGCCGATAGCACTGCCTTCGGAATCGAGCGGATACAGGTAGCTCACCCCGGTGTACGCCTCGCCGTCGATATCAAACTCATTGATCCGCAGAGTCCTGGCTGGATCGCCCGTAACGCTTTTCTCCAGCAGGGTATATAGTTTGTCGCCGTTCCTGTTGATGGCCATGCCCTCGAATCCGCCTGAACTGGCGAGGTTGGCGGTGGCAGTGCCAGCCACGACATCCTCGTGCTGAGGAGCATAGACTCCCGGCAGAGAGATCTTGCTGCGCAGGACGGTGCCAGATCTGTCGGTCTTGACGAGGTAAGGCCCGAACTCGTCACCGAACCAGAGATTGCAGTTCTTGTCGCGGCGGATTGATTCGATGTCCAGGTCGGCGCCGGTCAGAAGGCGGCCAAATTTTATGCTCGGATCGACGTCTGGCTTGGCGGGATCGCCATAATAATTATCCAGATCGGCCTGGATGGTTATCCCAAGCTTGCGATTTATATCATTGAGCGTGATCCGGCTGGGACCGGAAAACTTGCTCAGCCCGGTGCCCAGCAGGAAATCGACTGCGGAAACCGTGCCGGTACCGCCGGATGCTGTCTTGAAGTCCGGCTTCAGGGCATACACGCGCAGCAGGGCATCCGCCGAGTTGCTCTGTGCGCCGAATCCATTATCGGTCATCACCAGGAAGGTATTCTTCTCAGGCCCGGTAAGCACGGCGGACAAACCTTGAACCGGCTGCAGATCGGTATAAGGCGGAATATTCGTTCCGTAAGGATTGGCGCTGGCGAATTGACCAGATGTCGGACCGTCGGCAAATGTGGCCGCAGGAAGCATGGCCCATCCGATCAGCGTATTGCCGGCAGCCAGCGCCGGCATGGCAAGGGTAGTGGCAAGAGCGACGAGTGGCAGTTTGATGGCAGTTTTCATGGTTTGTTCTCTGGGCGTAAAGTGGTCAAATGGGGAAGTGGATCATTGCTGCATGGAATAATGGACGGTTGAAATTCTCATTCGGATCAGGAGCGGCTTCAGAAGTCTCACGGTCCACAGAAGAGGCAGTGACATGAGGTGCCGGCTGCGCCGAACTCGGGAAACTATGGACTACAGGACACTCCTCGCAGGATGCGCGTCGTACTTGCTCCTTTCTGTTTTCTGCTGCCGTTTACTGCTTACTGTTGAGAAGTCGCGATAACGACGCTGAGAGGAGCATAAAGAGCGAACATGACATTTTGCCAATTGGATTGGATGGCAGGCTGGTACAAAAATACCATGCGGGATTACTTTCCGAAAAAAACGGCCGCCCGGATTCCCAATGATTCCTCAGCAGATTACCATGTGTGCCTTCTGCTTATTCCTGGATTCTGTCAGCATGACGATACGAATGCGCGGAAGCGCGCGGAATGATTCGCCGATCCGGCTCGTGATTCACGGCGGTGCCGGAGAAATGAAACCCAGCGGCCAGCGGCGGGAACGCGAGCAGGCTTACAGGGAGGCGCTCGCGCAATCGCTGATCGCTGGCCATGCGGTACTTGCAGCAGGCGGCAGCAGCATCGATGCGGTGATTGCGGCCATTGCGGTGATGGAAGATTGCCCCTTGTTCAATGCCGGCAAGGGCTCCGTGCTGACCCATGATGGTCATAACGAACTGGAAGCTTCAATCATGGAAGGAGCCACCCGATCAGCAGGCGCGGTTGCGGGAGTGACGACGATTCGCAATCCGATTCGCGCCGCACATGCGGTAATGACGAAAAGCCCGCATGTGATGCTCATCGGCCAAGGGGCGGAAGCCTTCGCTGCAAAGCAGGGTCTGGAAATCGTGGAACCGTCCTATTTCCATACCCAGTACCGGTTGAATCAATTGCAGAAAGCTATCGCTAAAGACAGTATTCTGCGTGACCATGATGCTGGCCTGGATACACTGCCGGGTGAGGATGAAAAACGTGGAACCGTTGGCGCCGTAGCGCTGGACTGCCATGGCAATCTGGCAGCCGGCACGTCGACCGGCGGGCTCACGAACAAGCACTCTGGCCGGGTAGGAGACTCGTCGATTATTGGTGCTGGAACCTACGCGGACAATCGCTCGGCTGCGGTATCAGCGACTGGCACAGGCGAAATGTTCATTCGTGCCGCTGCCGCTTTCAACACAGCAGCGCAGATGCGATTTCTGCATATCCCGATTACCGAGGCAGCCGATAATACCCTGGCGGAAATCGCCACAATGGGTGGAGATGGCGGCCTGATCGTACTGGATGCGGACGGCAACTATACGATGCGTTTCAATACTGGCGCCATGTTTCGCGGCGCAATCGGGGCGGATGGCATAGCACGGGCAGGTATTTTTTCCGGACCTGAAACACCGGTTATGTCGAGTTGACAGGCTGACGATCTTTCGGGTCCAGTTCTCATTTTCCCATGCGCAAGAATCTGGATAATTCGTCAGGATGAGGTGAGTTGTCGGAAACAGCTATTAGGGAAGAAAAAGGTGGCTAGCTGATCTATACTTCCAGAGGTGGACCTCGGCGTAATACCGGTCAGAGTATTTGAGAGATGCGCTGTAAGGCTCTGCTGCTGTCGGTAAAATTTATTTCAATAGACCTTGTGGAGATTATGTCATGAGATACATACCAGCAAGTTTTGCGATCGGTGTTTTGGGCGTTCTTCTGGCGACCCCGGTGATTGCCGATCATCACACTGCCCAGGCGATCGAACATGCCGCGATGGCAAAGGCGTATAGCGAGGACGGTCACGCAAAAGTGCTGCGCAAGCACGCGGAAGAAAGTCTGGTCCATGCCCAGGAGGCGGAGAAAAAGCACGCCGAACAACATATGCATATGACGGACTCCATCAAGGAACTGAAGCAGGCGATCGAGCATGCCAAAGCAGGACACACCGACATTGCCAACAAGCATATTGACGCAGCCCTGATGCACATGCGCAAGTCCACAAACGATTAGACCGGGAGTCAGGCTCGACTATTCTATCCCTGGCAGAAGGACCTCAATCCGGAGGAGCAGATTCAATCGAGCCTGACAGGATGCCGGGCCGTGGTCTTCTGAATACCCTGGAGGCGTTCTGAATGAGTGGGAGAGGTTTTGTATACGCCGTATTTTCCTTTCCAGCCCGCTCAGAACGCCTCGGACTGTTTCTCAAAATAAGCAGCGGCATCGAGAACCGGCTTCGGGTCGCAGCCTTGCTCCATGATCCTCTTCGCAGTCTCCCTGTAGTCCTTTGCCAGCGATTTTGCCTGTTCCGGAAATGACGACTCGTGCCCCCGCATTTTGAAATCGTTCAACTGCTGCGTCTTTTTTAGATTCTCATCTTTCGCCTGCTCTGCTGCTCCGACTGTCTCATCAGTCTTTTCCGCAGCCGCATTTGCTAAATCGGCGCCAGTACCTGAAAAGGAAAACACGAACAACAGGGAGAGGAGAATGCCGCTCAGGCGAATGCCGTTTATTCCCGGAATTCCTCCTGATTTCTCCTGATCGCTTACGAAAACCTGGCAGTCGCCGACGTTCATCGGGTCATCCCTCTGTCGACCTTGTACGAGGTGGCCTTCGTATTCACGCTGATGTTTCCAATGAACTGACCGCCATAAACCTCCCCCCCGGAAAGACCGGTGACACGCAGGTGGGGCACTGCTTTGTTTGCCGATAAAGTAGCCCGGTTGGTTATTCGATTCCATACTGCGTCGATCTTTGCGGACCTGGCGTTGAGGCTTTCGGCTGTGTAGTCGCCGATTTTATAGTAAGGAAGATTTTTGACCGGCAGGCTGAACAATCGCTCATATTCAGTGAAAACTGCATCGAGCCAGTCAAATTGAAGCGTACTGCCGTTTTTATCATATTGAGCAAGATTCGACTGGTGAAAAAAATGCGGCCACCGGCTAAAGCTCAACATGTGCCGCACTGCGATATCCGCTTCGATTGCGAGGATTTCGCGATAGTTCCGGGGAGAGCAAGCCATTGCCGGCGCTTTGCATGGATCATCTCCGGCACTGATAAATTTATGATAGTACAGATAGTTATATTCATCCTCCAGCTGGGAAGGATTTGCCACGTTATAGAAAATATTGGTTGGCCAGCGCGGCAGTATGAGTCGATCCGTTTTGCTGCCATCTTCATACTGGGTGATGTACTGCTCAACGTTTTGAGCCTTTTGTGACGTATCGGCAGCAAGATATGCCACGCCCGCGGCGGCAGCCGCCTGAAGCAATAGCGGATTGGCGCCGCCTGCATCAAAGGCTATGTCATCAGCCTGAAGATTGAACATATCCGGGTGTAAGGCAGGATTATCCGTGCATTTCTGATCTTTCAGGCCGGAATGGGCGCCGGTGATAAGCACGCGATTGTTCTCGTTTCTCTCGGGAAGATCCAGTAGCGCCCACACGTTCTGGTTGGCAGTGATTTCAGCCCTGATTGCCTCTGCATTCGTAAAAGTATGGTAATCGCAGGGCGCATCAGCCGGAACCGGTGACTTGTCCATATCCGCATGCGTGAAGGTGTGGTTTATAAAGCGGAAGTGTCTTTTGTTAGTCGTCACCGCAGCCACCAGGCCATCTTTCCAGTTTGCAGCGAGCGGCATCGCCCGGGGATTCACCACCGCTCCCGCACCGTTGAACGCGAAATCCAGCTTGAAATTCCCCGCCGTCGGGTGTGCGGCCCGGAGGGCGGCCTGTTTGCCCACCGCATTCGTTATGTCGGCCCCGGTCAGGCGATAAGTATCGCCGTTCTCCTTATCGAGAGCAGGACTCCATTGGCTGTTGGTGCGAAACAGATCATCCACATGCGCTGCCAGGTGGATGAAGCGGGCCCCGATGAAAACTCCCTGGGTTGCCCAGTTGACGAACTCATAAGCGAGAACTTTCGAATGCATGAGGAACGACGCATTCGTAATCGTCGAAATCAGCACTTCGCGCACCGGCGCGGATTGACCGGGCTTCATGTACCGCACGATGGATAGCAGTGCTTCGTCCTGTCCGGTTCGCAAAAGCGGTTCGACATAGGGTATGGAACCATCTTTCAGATGTTTCTCATCGTTTCGGGGACGGCTCGCAAAGGCAAGGGATGTAATTGAAAGCGGATTATTCCTGTTTACGTATTCAAAGACTTCCTTGCTGTACCTCCCCGGTATTGTCCATCGCGCATCATAATTGTATCCGCTTGAGGAGTAGGCGAGACCATAATCCAGATAGATGCCGTGAGGCGGCTTTGGATCCGCATACGTGGCCGGCCATCCTGACAATACCGCTTCCCGGACCCGGAAGTTTTTCTCGTAATTGTGCAGCAGATCCCATTCGGCCGGGGTGAAGCCTGGAACCAGGTCCGCGTCGGTGAGGATGACTCCATTGTAGTTGCCAACACAACCTGCCTCTTCGGCCTTGCAGGCCATCCCCTGCGAAGAAGCAGCCAGAAACGCCGGCGTCAGATCCTGTCTCCCGGCATTCAGCACGACATATGGAATGCCCATTTCATCGAGGACAGGCTTGATATAGGCCAATCCCAGGTCTTCCGTCATCTCTCCTGTAGCAATGACCAGTGTTCTCAGTTTGACAGCATTATCAGCATGCGCTGGAGCTACGGCAATTATGGTAAACAGCATGGTTATTGCTGCAAGAAGCTTGCGCTTCATGAATGAAGTCTCCTTATCGTGAAACAAAATGTAACGATTTGACAAATCCTCCTGTTATTTAGATTCCTTGCAAATCATCTTCATACACTTCCATTGTTTCGTTGTTTCGGCTGCTTTAAGAAGTTTGAAAAGTATTTTCCTTGCAGATGGAATCTGTTACGGTTCCAACTCCCAACCTGAATAACAACCAGGAGATAAGCATGCAAAGCATCCAAAGGATTACCCCCTGCTTGTGGTTTGATAATCAAGCTGAAGAAGCAGCGGAATTTTATGCGAGCATCTTCAAAAATTCCAGAATTACAAAAGTGAGCCACTATGGAGAAGCCGGGCATGAGGTTCACGGACAAGCGGCAGGAACGGTAATGACTGTAGCATTTGAGCTCGACAGGCAGGGATTTGTCGCTCTCAATGGCGGCCCGACCTTCAAATTCAACGAGGCCATCTCATTTCAAGTCAATTGCGAAATCCAGGAAGAAGTGGACTACTACTGGGAGAAACTTTCCGAAGATGGAGACGAAAAGGCGCAGCAGTGTGGCTGGCTCAAGGACAAATACGGCGTTTCCTGGCAAATCGTTCCCCGGATTTTATCCGGGATGATCAGCGATTCCGATTCTGAAAAATCCGGGAGAGTCATGGAGGCAATGCTTCAAATGAAGAAAATCGACATCGACAAACTCAAGCGCGCATTCAATGGATGACTTCTTTGAACTCCACGTAGCGAGAGAAGGGGCGGACGTCTGTTGGGCATCGCCTGTCCGCCTGAAATCATTTTTTGTATCACCCAACTTCAGCCTGTTCTGAGCTTGACCGAGAAATCCGCTATGCCGATTTTGAAGAGCAATTTGGCCGCGGCATCGAGTGTCTTGAATCCGCGCGTTTCGCGTTTGGAGGTCTCAAGGGGCTGGCCGTCGATCACGACCATGTATCCGGCCGACATCACCGCGTAATGCACCTGTACACGCTTTATCGCATTAGCATCAAGCAGAAGCTTCACTTCGCGCTCTATCATGCTTTCTTCCCGTTTGCCAAAGTATCGGTAAGACCCGATGCAACAACCTGTGTTTCAAACAGCTCCGGCTGATCGATCATCACAAGCAAATCGCCCGGCTTCACCTGCAAAAACTTGCAAAGTTTTTCCAATACAGCACGATCGAAACTGTTCGCACGGTCGTAGTAGTAGCGATCCAGTGTAGCGCGAGCGATACCGGTTCCACGACACACATCCGCGACCTTGATGCGCTTGGCGCCGAGGATGACAGACAGTCGACAACTGATCATTTGATAGTATTATTTGCTCTAAATCGAGTAAATAATAGCATTATAGAAGTAGGATGCGCTAACGGCTCATTCAAGATCACGATGCTACAGCCCACGGTGCTACAACCAATACAAGAGCCACCGTTGTCATCGATCATAGCTTATTCCGAAAGGAACGGATTCCCTCGATTTCATCTTCTCCACTCTTGCTTTGATACAGTAGAAGTGTCACAATAAACTGCATGAAATCGAGACCTGCTTCAGTCGACCCAGGTTATTCACTGGCCGAACTATGCATGCTCGCAGGCCTGCCTGCGCGAACCGTCCGGTATTACGTCCAGGTCGGTCTCGTCGACAGGCCCGAGGGCGAGACGCGCGCGGCACGGTATCTGTCGCGACATCTGGAGCAGTTGTTGCTGATAAAGAAATGGACGGCGGCGGGCGTATCGCTTGGACGCATTCGCGAGCTGCTTGGGGGCGACAGTTTTCCGGTTCCGCCTCGTCCACGGGCGCCAGGATCGGTCGAGGTGCGCAGTCATTTGATGGTGACAGACGGCATCGAGGTGGTGATCGAGCCGGGGAGAGCAGGCTTATCGCCTGAGCAGGTGCGCAGTTTTGTAAAAGGCGTGATGGATATTTTTGCGCAGGTCAGCGGAGAAGGCAGACAAGAACAGGAACGGGGAGGACAAGAAAGTGGATCAGCTTGAGCATGCACGTCTGGAAACACGAAATAGCGAACCCATGATGCTCGAAGGCATCCGGGTGGTGGGTGAAATGCATGGACTGATGCTCGAAATGAGCGTGGAGCAGCGGTTTCGCAATTCCCTCGGAAAAAATGTCGAACTGGTTTACACCTTTCCGCTGCCTTGGGGAGCCGTTCTGCTGGGAGTCGATGTGCAGTTAGGCGACCGTCCCCTGACCGGCGCGGTTGTCGGGAAGCAGCAGGCCGAAGCCAGCTATGAAGAAGCGCTTTCTGAAGGCGATGCGGCCATCATGCTGGAGAGGAATCATGATCACAGCTACTGCCTGAATCTTGGCAATCTGGCGAGGGGCGAGCAGTGCGTGATTACCCTGCGTTACGCGCAGATATTGCAGTTTGAGCAGCGGGGCCTGCGCCTGCTGATCCCGACAGTGATCGCGCCCCGCTACGGCCACGATGTCGCCGACGGCGGGATGCTGCCCCATCAGGCGTGCATCCACGATCTGCTGGCTGAATATCCGTTCGACATTACGCTGCATCTGCACGGGGAGCTGGCGCGTGCCCGAGTGGGGTCGCCCAGCCACCCCGTTCGTATAGTCCTTGGCTCGGCGGGAGCGGCGGATGCAATACTGACAGTCTCTCTGGCCCGCCATGGAGTCCTGGATCGGGATTTCGTGCTGATCATAGACCAGCTGACCGGGGATTCATCCGTCATTCTGGCGCGAGACTGTGTCGAAAAGGATCGCGTAGTCGCGCTGGCGAGCTTCTGCCCGCGCATTCCTCCACAGGTCGCGCCCGCCATCGTCCTCAAGATCCTGGTGGATTGCTCAGGCTCAATGGAAGGCGATAGCCTGGAAGCAGCCAGGCGTGCCTTGCATTCCATCATTCGTCAGATGGGTCATGGCGATCGCTTTTCTCTCTCCCGGTTCGGGAACGTCGTCGAGCACAACTCGCGTGGATTCTGGATGACAACGGATGTCACACGGCTTTCGGCTCAAAGGTGGATTAATGCACTACAGGCGGATCTTGGGGGTACCGAAATGGAAGCAGCGCTGCGCTCGACCTTCGCTCTTTCCCCCGCCACACCCAGCGACATTCTGATCGTGACGGATGGTGAGATCAGTGCGATTGATCGCGTGATCAACGCAGCGAGAGTTTCCAGGCAGCGCGTTTTCGTGGTCGGCATTGGCAGCAGTCCGGCAGAAAGCCATATGCGCCGTCTGGCGGAAGCGACGCTTGGCGCCTGTGACTTCGTGGCGCCGGGTGAAGCCGTGGGGCCTGCCGTGCTGCGCATGTTTGCGCGATTGCGCTCGCCACGGCTGACCGATCTCGCCGTCGTGTGGCCTGCCGGTTCAGATCCGGTATGGATGTCATCAGTCAATAAAGCGGTTTTTGATGGAGATACCATCAAGGTATTCGCGCTGTTACCACAACCACGGGAGGCACAATCTATGAGCGTTGGCAAGGTGCGCCTGCTGGGGCGGCGTTCGGTGGCAGGCGATCTGGAAGAAGTAGGCTGCGCCGATTTTCTGCCGGCAGTGGAGCAGGGAGATACGCTGTCGAGACTGGCTGCGTTCGAGAGGCTGCAATCGATCGAATCCGAATGGCTGACCGGCGACACCCTGGAGGCAACGCAGCTTGCGGTTGCCTATCAACTGGTGACAGAACAGACCAGCTTTTTGCTGGTGCATCAGCGTGATGAAGAGCGCAAGGCAGGATCGATGCCCGATCTTTGCAAGATCAGACAAATGGTTCCGGCCGGGTGGAGCGGTCTCGGGTCAGTGATGTTCTCCCGCAGCAAGGCTTACTTCGAAACCCGTGTTACTGAATATGAGTTGGGCAGCTCGCTGGATTGGAGCGACCTCGATACCCTATCTGGCATCCAGCTGAAGCTGGCGCAGAATTCGCCGAAATGGAGCGGTCTGCCAAAGAAGCATGGAGTTACTGATCGCAACGACCCGCGCTATTGGTCAGGTCCGGAACTCACCCCTCTGGGGTTGAGCGAATGGTTGTGCATTAATCCCGTGGACGAGTGGCCGACAACTTATCTCGAACTGCGCCAGATCGGTGTTGGCATCCGGGTAGTCGAATGGCTGGAACAAAAGGTGGCTACCCATGGTACACAGCCCCTCCCGGAGCAGGCCGTGATCGAAGCATTTCTGTATGTGATGTCGCTGTCGCAAACGTACGAAGCGTTTATCCAAGATCTCAAGGGTTACTGCAAAAAGCCTGAGGCACTCGGCGCACAGGTCCACGGACCTCTTTCCACTGGTTCCGACAATATAGATATTCCCCTTGTGGAGCAACTGAGCGCAGCTTTGAATGGTATGACCGCTCTCGCATGGCCTGATCAGGTTTCCGGCAGATATCCCCAGAAGGAAGCTCCAGGGGTGGAAAGCGGCGAAGCAGCCTTCTGACACTCCCTCTGATGACGAAAGATCGACGATGAACCGTCAGTGAGCGACAATAAGTAATCCATGCCAGGGAGTGCCGGTTCAGCCATGGCAATGAAAAACAACACTAACCAGACTCTACAGCTCTGGAGGGACACTCATCATGAAATTCATCATCCTTGCCCTTCTTGCCGTAATCATTTCCCCCGTAGCCCAAGCTGACCCGCCTCACCTTGAGGACCGGCAAACCGGAAAATATCTGGGCAATCTGAGCGCGAATCCCTACAATCCAAATTCGGTCAACAATCCCTACGGGCGGTATGGGAGTTCATACAGCGCGGATTCCATCAACAATCCCTATGGGCAATACGGCAGCCGCTACAGCAACGACAGTGCCAACAATCCTTATGCCACCAATGCGCCAGGGATATATGGCAGTGATAATGAGGGGTACGGCTATTGACGATGGAAATTGCTACTCAGAGTGAACAAGACAAGTTATCAATTGAACTGGATTTAACATGTCTCGGGGATCGCGGCGAGACGCTTTCATTTCGCATAAGCCTTCATTTCGATGCCATCACGCTGCTGATTTCAGATGCGTTTCTTGGCGATCGTGTCTACGAGTTTTTTTCAATACGCCGCCGGGGTGACATCAAGCGCTACCTCTGGGTGCGTATGGTTGAAATTGCCGAGCGCATCAGGGAACGTTATCGATATGCGCGAGAAGACATGGATTGGCCGGAGGACGAATGCCCATATCCAGCATGGGACGACGCTCTCTTTTTGACCTGGGATGAACAACCGGAAGAATGTGCCTGGCATCGGGCAAAGGTGTTACCCGCATTCAAGGATTTTATTGATCACTGGTTTGCTCATGTGCGGCAATCCCAAGAAGCACTGAGGCAATCAGAAAATATCTTTATCCGGAAAGAGATTCAGTTGATCGATAGTGGCCGGCATGACTATGAGTATGAAACCATGCCGCCATTTATGCTCACTCCAACAGGATTTCTGCGAAAGAAAGCGGAAGACCAATACCCGGAGTGGTTTTACGAGGAACTGATCCGAATCCTCAGCTGGGCTGATATTGGCTCTGTTGCCTGTCGCTCTGCTGATTTCAGAACGTTTCGCCTGTTGTGCATGGAGCAGTTGAAGCGGTGCGCCATCACCGGCGGCACCCCGAAAGACGTATTCAGCATCAGCGTGCTGGACCTGTCAGTTAATGGAACGGCGGATAACCGTTTTCCCAGGGCCAGTCGCTGGGGCGGCTATGCCTGCTACTTTCAGGAAGGTCTGGGACATGGCGATTTATTCATCGACATGAACCGGCGCGTGGGTTATCCCGCCAAAATTCTGGTCGAACAGTATTGGTGGTACGCTGATCTGCCTTATTACATCATGACGGATGAAGACTTCGGGCAAATCAAGGGGTATCGGCAGAAAATACTGGCGGATGGGTTGCTGTTGCTTTACAAAAAGGTATCGAAATAACTGTAACAGCCGAGCTTTACAATTCCTTCGCCTTATTTCGATAACGGAAACCAAAGGAGAGTACGGTAAAGTCAAGGCGAGTTCAGTTTCTGCTTCCGTTTCCACAGTTCCCCACATGGGGCAGGATGATCACGAATGTCGGATATCCTCTCTCCTCCGAATCCCCATTTTCCTTCCATTGCATAATCCATCAATTCTTGCCGGCGTCTCTTCCTCGCCCATGTGCCTGACATGCCCCTTGCATCCGGCTTAAGATAATCGCGTAGCAACGCTGCCATGAATTCCGATTCGGTCTGCTCCTTCTCGTTCTTCCGCAAATCGAGTTCGTATTCAAGCTCATCCGAGGGAGTAAAATATGCATTCCTGTCGAAAAGGCGTGCTGACAGAGCGAGAAGATGATCTATTGTCGTATCCTCCGTCAGTAGTCGCAGCACGTCGTCAATGTACGACCTATCCGGGCTTTGGAATATGATGCGTCCACGTTTGAAATCTTCCAGGGTGGGGGGTGCAAAATGTCCCATCTCGTCCATTACATTGAATTTGGCTTGCGTCGAGAGGCTCGCGAACGGTGAGTTGGATATCAGTATGCCACGCAATCGGAATGTCCATTGTTCACCCTCGAATTCCACTTTCTAGCCGTTCGCGGTCAGTTGGCGTTCGACTATGTGTGGCATGTAAAGTGTGGAAACAAGCTTGTAATTTTCCCAACCTTCTCCCATCCCTTGAACCAGCCCTTTCGGATCGACGAAACCAAAAGTCTGCGTGCGGGCCTTGTGATCCACGATCCAGACAATGAAGTCCGGGTAGAACCAGTCCGATTCGTCCACGCGCAGCCGGAACGAGTCGTTTCGCTTCTCGATATTACGCTTGAGCCAGATTTCCTTTTCTCCCCACTTCAATGGAGTCTTGTCGCTTTTTGGATGATTCCCAGCCGGGTACAGGCGCCGGATCAGGTCGCGGATAAATGCTTCCTCGTACTCATCCAGTTTACCCGGCCCGACATCGACGTCCGCTGTATGATGTGAAAGCAGCAGGGGCTGATACAGGCTTCCTGGCGCACGCACCTCGATAGAACCCTGCGATTCAACAATCAATGGAAGATTGTCGATATCCGGACAAGAGAGGGAGGCGCCAAATAGCGCGCTTTGCATGGGTTGCGGGGGTCTGTTACTGGCCATTCACAAAATCCTTATAGTATTTGTCCGGAATGCCACTTTCGTTGGCCCCGATCAGCATATAGCGGCTCCTCTTGCTCTCCTCTTTTCTATAGGCGCTTTCGAATAACCGGCGAACCACGGTAGAGGCCAGCCTGTTTAGCCGCGCGAGATCGGCACCCTCCTGCACGTCCAGCATCCCTGGCAGGCCCAGAACAGCAAATTTATCGCTGGCAAGGGCGCTATCGATGGCCTGGCGATCAAAGGTAAAATTCCACAAGCGCCGGGTGCGCTTCCACTCCATCATTTCCCGGTATAGGGCATCGCGATCCAGCAGCCTGCCCCATCGTTTGAATTCCGCTGTGATATCCTCGCCGATCACGCCCTGCTGTGCCGCGATAGCGCCCTCCTTGAGTTTGGTCGTTGCGATCGAGGTGGTGAGGGATATTTTTACTTTGTTCACTCCGCTGACCCACTTACTGCCAAGGGCAGCGACCTGAAAAGCGCGAGCTTCGGGTGCAACGGCGCAAACCGATCGCAGCAAAGGCGGTGCGTGCTTGCGCACATCGCATTCGACACGTTTTGACTCCGGCACACCATTGTCGAGCAAGCTCTGTAAAAAGGTATCGAGATAATCGGATTTCAGGCCGAACACATAAGCGGTTTGCAAAGGGAGAAGTGCCGGCGATGGCGTGTCCAACCGTTTGCCGTCCCCGTTGGTACCCATGAATCTGACTACGCGCCCGAACATCTGGATGATGAGCGAGCCTTCTCCCTGACCTAGGCGCAGCAAGGTTAGACTTGACACCCGGTAGTTGTCCCAGCCCTCGGCAAACCGCCGGGAGCCGATCAAGACATTGAGGCTGTTGGAGGTCTTGCTGGTCCCATCGAGGGCGGCGAAGAGCGAGCCTGAGATCGAATCATCTTCAACCGGCAGCTCGGCTGATTCCAATGCCTTCCTGAGGCCGGCTGCATCGCCCACATTGATCACTCCATAATAATGCGACACATCTCCGCGCAGCAGGCCCAGTCCCAATTCGCCTGTGGCAGACTTGATAAGGCGCAGCACCGGTTTGTCACCGTGCTGCCAGCCAAAGCAATCCGACAGTATGCACTCGGTCAGAGCCCCAATGTTCGATCCCACTGTCACTTTTTCAGTGATGGCTTGACGCACTTCGGCAGGTAGCATTCCGCCGCCTGTTGTAGCTGCCGCCAGCAGCGATTCCAGCCATTGGGATAGCCTCGCCGGTTGCGCCAGTATGGTCGAAAGGTACTTGAGGACCTCGATTACGTCAGACGTTTGTTCCTTATCCCCCTTCCCGCTACCGCCTATTACCGATAGTCCGAGCAATACCCACAGCGGGGGAGCAACCTGTAGACCCCGATCAATGCATATTCGTTTACCTGCGGATGAGCGAAAGCATGCCACTTGATGCCAGTAAGCCAGCAGAGCCGCCGTCAACGTCCGGTATTGTGCCGCTTCGCTGGCGTCCCCCTTGGCTTGCACTCGCATATGCCAGAAGTCCTTACCGTAGCGATCGCGATGAAAACGGTCGTAGGCGTAGTCGAAAATCACGGCCTTGGCGTAGCGGTCGAATGCGTGTTCCGCCTCGGCGACCTGCCCGAAGGTGGCCGAGAATTCGACCAGCAGACCGCGATGCTGCGACTGGGGATCACTAATGCCCGCCAGATCAGCCTGCAGGGCCTTCCACACGCTGGTCTCTGATTTTTGACCCTTGTGGCCCTCATCCACAAATACCAGATTGCGCCCCTCGCTGAATACCGAAGTCGGCACGGTAACACCGTCACCCTTTTTCTCCGTTGCAAGTTTGTTGATATCCAGCACAATCACCGCGTCCCTTGGCAAACGGCCCATTGAGGAAGCGTCGCCGTCCATCGGATACGCAAATACTTCCCAGGTTGAAAGTGCGCGCAATTTTGCGGCATGCTGCCGGGTAAGTGGCTCGGATGGCGTGATCAAAATCAGCCGGTCCCATGAGCGCTGTTTTTCCAGCAGCGCCAGACAGGCGTGCAGCACATGGGTTTTGCCCGCCGCCGTCGCCATCCAGAAGGCGGCCAGTTGCAGATCAGTCTCGGTAAATTCCGATACCGATTCATTCTTGGGCTTGTGCGTTGAAAGAAAATCGTTCAGGCGGGCGAGAAAGGCAGCCGCGTCATCCTGTTGGGCATGCAACCAGTGGACGAACAGCACCAGCGCCATATACTGGGCATAACGCGGAGAAAACCGCGCCCGGTCACACGCCTGCCGCACCTCTGCATCCAGTGTCGACAAATGGGCAGCATCACCCTGACAGACGGAGCCCAGCGCCTCCAGATATTTGCCGTCGGCCAGCGCAGGCCCCACGCCGATATTGTCCTCGACGGTACGCAACTGCGTCATGGCAGCAGAAAGCTGAACACCCAGCTCCGCCGCCAGCGCATCACGCAGCACCAGCGCGGCTTTTAGTCTCGCATGACCGGAACGCTTTGCTGCCGCCATTACTGCCGCCCGAACTGCAATGCGAACACTGACTCGATCGCTTCCAGCCGGTCGCATCCTTCGAAGGTGAGCCCCGCCGGGTCATTGGCATAGACACGATCAGCCGGATGCAGTGCAAGCTTTTCAGCTACCCATTCTGCCGAACCCTTCACAGCACGGTCGCGGAAAAACAACGAAACCGTCTGGCTGCGCCGGTTGAGTCCCAGCATGACGACTCCCTGCGTTTCCCGGTAGAGGCGGTTGACATCCATGCCCAGCAGGTAGGGCAGGCTTTCCACCAGATCGACTTCGCAGAGGGTTGCTTCACCCGCGCCGGAGGCGCGCTTGAGTTGATAACCGAAGGGAGAGGTAAAGCGATCCACGCTGCAATATATGTTGCGAGAGGTTTTGTTCAGGTGGTAGCGCAAAGCGAAGGCTGGGTCATGGAACGAGAGTTCATCGGACTCTCCTTCGCTGATTTCGGCGTCCAGACTTTCGAGCGTGTCGTCATATTGTTCGAGTCGCTGAATTCGCATAAAAAGTCCATAACCATTTAATTCCTTAGCTTTGCCATTAATCCATTTGATGGAACTACCCGCCTTTATCAACCTGGGGATCATCAAGGTGTCGAAATATCGGTTCACTTCGACGGTCACAAATTTACGTCGGGAATGTTCAACTCGATTCAGTTCAATAACCGCATGAGCAGTACTACCTGAACCACCGAAACAATCTACGACAATGCTATCTGGTTTTGATCCTTGCAGGATAAAGCGGGATACAAAGTTCGTGTGTTTGGGCGCGAGGAATAAACCGGCTTTGCCAAACATGGCGGTTGTTTGTTTCTCGCCATCCGAATAATCATTGAATACGCTCTTGGCCACATTTGTCTCCACTTCATGGAGCATGCGTTTTTGCTGCGGCACTTTGGTTTCATCGGGACCAAACGCTATCCTATGATCAGCAACTAAAGATTCGAAGCTATTGCGTTCCGGATACTCGGAATCAATAAATTGTGTTCCCTTCCATCCGCGGGCAGATAACGCACAAGGCTTACCCGTCACAGGGTGAATTGGCCGATAGTACCGATAGTTAGGATTCTTGGGGTCTCGGGTTGTTTCCGACTGCTTGGTTTCCGATGACATGATGGTCCAGTCGCTTTCCCGCCAGACCCATATTCGCGCGTCTTTGTTTTTTGCATCTCGCTCGTCAATTAATATCCCGTCAGAATCTCTATATTCTGCATTGCAATAGTTGTATAGCCCTTTCCAAGGATCATTCCGTTTTTCAACCTCCCAATCCAATCCAAGGGCTTCTATCTCATTACGGTACTCTGCCCTGTGTTGCGCATAGAAATTCTTCAAAGAATTCTCAACCTCAGCAATTGATGGATGGTTTTTATTAAGTGCTTCTACAAGCTCCATCACCTCTATGTAGCCAGGCTTGGGTTCGCGGAACATATCCGGGTCCTGCTCCACGGCTAAACGCTGTTTAGCATAAACCTCAACATACTCATGATTAGTCGAATAAGTGGGAGACTTTCCATCATTGGTATTTTGAATCCAGATTAGCTCTTCAATATGATTAGGGGTACCGAAAATCCGGTCCAGCAATTGCTCCAAGGGCGTTCGCTCAACCTTATCAATACTCACGAAAATCGCTCCATCATTACTCAAGAGCCGATGTAGCTTCTCTGTCCTGTTGTCCATAAGCGCGAGCCAAGAGGCGTGGCGATAGCCGTTCTTATAGGGTATACCACTGGCATTGGTGTTATATGGCGGATCGATATAAATACACCTTACTTGTTCAGCAAGCTTAGCTTCGATCATATTCAGCGCCTGCCAGTTGTCCGACTGAATCGCCACGCCATCCAATGCACCATCCAGCGATACGGTTTCTGTCACGGCCGCAAGTAATGACCATTTAAAGTCAACGTCGAAATTTCGTGTGTCTATGGGCAGTGGAAGGTGCTTTGCCTGGAAGGCGAGCTGATCATCCAGTACCAATTGGATTCCTGTTTCCTCAGAAGTGACTTCACGAACGCAAGCGGCAGCGTCAGGATAGTCTCCTAAGCCGAGTTCCTGCCATTCCTGCCGCTGCTTCTCGACGATGGTTTCGATGTTTCGGGTCAGCCATTCAGGACAGTAGCGTTCCAGCCTGTCAAGAGTGATGACATAGCGGGTCTCGAATACCAGCTTTTTCTTCTCCCATAGCACTTTCTGAAAATCTTCCAGCGCGGCCAGGAAATTGATAATGTGCCGGCCTGCTTCCCGCACGATCCGGGCTACCTTCAAGACGCGCTTCGGCAAATCCCACTGGAGGGCAGTATGGCTGATGGCTCCGCCCAGCAACTGGTCGACATCCAGCATTTCGGTCTTGATGAAAATGTCGAGATCCTCGGTCAGCGCTTCTTTCAGCCGTTTGTGGATGAAAAAGTCACTCTGGTTGCGGGCAATGAAGCGATTAAGCCACCGGCGAATATCTCCTGGCTCACCACCGCTTGCTTGCTCTATCGAAGCGACGATTTCGTCCTTCTGTTTTTCTGTTTGCGAACCCTTCAGGTACTTGAGGTGCACCTCGATGACATCGCCGTTCTTGCTTGCCGCATGGAGCAGGTAATGCGCCTTGTCGTTTGGCTTCAACGTCGGCCGCGTAAGTTGCAGGCTTTCTTGCTCGACGGTAAAGATAATGCGTTGACCATTGCTCAGGCGCACAGGAAAGTCGGTGAAAATATCGCCTGACTTGATGTAGTACATATCCTCCGTTGCCCAGCGGAACTCAGTGTCGTCCCCGGTGGATTTCACATACCGGGCGCCTCCTTTGCCGTAGCGGCGCTCCACGATGAAATCCCCGTCCTGGTAATGCCGGGAGAAAAACTGGTAGAGGCGATTGAGAACCTCGGCGCGATCCTGCTGCACGGTCTGTTGGTTAGTCACGGTTTCCGCACGACTGCGATATTCCGCAACCAGGGGCTTGGCAGCGGGGATGATCTCGGCTTGACTGAGCATAGTCTGGCGTTTTTCCGCAGTCATGCCGGGTTTCAAGCCCAATTGTTGCTCCAGTTCCTTGAGCCGGAATTTGTCTTCGGCCTGAGCTTCATGCTCGCTCACCTCAAAAGCGGCGTCGAGCAACTCTGCTAGCTTTCCGCCTTTGAGTGTCTTTGCCCCCTTGTCAGTGAAGATCGCGCCAAGAAAGCCGGTAACCTCACGGTTGTGCCGACGAATGATGCGGTAGATACCGAAGTCAAGCGCTGCCGCTTCATCCATCTGGAAAAGCTCCGTCATTAGTTCGACAAAGCGGGTTTCCACTTGCTGCTTCATATCGAGAGTCATTTTTACTTAATAGGCTTGCGCACGTGCCTGTTAACTGTTTACGATCGTCTGGTAGCTTATCTTCAACCTTCGTCAGGGACGCGTATTATAGTTGGATAGGACCTGAGGAAACGCCGTAACTCTTCTATTATCAAATGAAACGTACTGCGATGCGTTCCAAATCAGAGCGCCAGCAGGAGTTCCTTCAGCTTTGATGATTTGGAGGAGTTGGTAATAAATCGGAATACAACTTTCACCAAACAACCTCATAACCGCTACTCCTCCCGCCTTTGCCTGTAGGAACGAGGCAGCCCTTCTCGACCAATTCGGAAAGTTCGCGATAAGCCGTGGCGCGACTGGTCCTGGTCAGGCTCATGTATTTGCGAGTATTGATGCCGCCTTCGAAGCCATTCCTGCCGACGTCGAGCAGGCGGTTCAGCATCTTGCGCTGGCGCTCGTTGAGATTTGTATTCTGATGCTGCAGCCAGAATCTGGCTTTCGCAAGTGTATTGGCGACCGTCTTTTCCGCAGTCATGGCCGAAGCTTCGACTTGCGTCAGGAACCAGGTCAGCCAGGGGGTTACATCCATGTCGCCACGCTGAGTGCGTTCGAGAACGCCGTAGTAACTGTCTCGCTCGCGCAGGATTTGCGCCGACAGGCTGAAAAAACGCATCGGCTGACGTTCGTCCTGCGCCAAAGCCATATCCGTGATGGCGCGTGCCAGCCGGCCGTTCCCGTCCTCAAAAGGATGCAGCGTGATGAACCACAGATGGGCAAGGCCAGCACGGACCAATCCGTCCAGGTCGGATGGAGGGTTGGCAAAGCCTTCGTTGAACCACGCCAGAAACTGATCCAGTTCCTGCTCCAGTCCTTCGCGCGGCGGGGCGGTGAAATGGATACGCTCCCGACCCATCGGCCCCGAGATGACCTGCATCGGCTCATCTCCTCGCAAGGTGCCGGTCCTGATCCTGTGTAATCCGGAGTAACCGGTCGGGAAGAGGGAGGCCTGCCAGCCGAACAGGCGCTCTTTTATCAATGGCAAAGTGAAGTGACGCGTCGCGTCCAGCAGAACTTCGATCAAGCCATCCACTGCGCGCGGTGGGGTAGGCAAACCGGCGGTTGGCAAACCAAGGTAGCGGGCAACCGACGAGCGAACTGCACCCACATCCAGGCGCTCGCCTTCGATTGCGCTGGTGGTGACGCCATTCTCCACCAGGATGGCGGCAACCGCTTCCAGTGTCAGGTCAGCATCGAGCAATTGTGTTGCACCGAGCACCTTTCCCTGCGCCAGCCTTGCACGAGCCAGCACTGAGGCCAGTGTTCCCTGGTCCCAGCGGAACTGTGGCCAGTCGGGCTGCTGCCAAATCCACTCTTGAGGTTCGGCTTGAAGCGCTTCCATGTCTCATTCGCTCCGTATAATGAAGCGATTATGTGCCCTAAACGCTTCATAAAACAAATCCGACAATTGGCGGAACGGTGTGCTTGACAGATTTGTCCTGAACCCGTTCGTGCCTTCGACAAGCTCAGGGCAAGGAGATAAAGGGTACAAGGCGAACGGGATTGCTTGATCAAGATTTGGCAGGTGGGGTTGAGCGCTGCGGACCCCGACGGTAGGAAACGGCGATACTATTGATCCTGCCAGAAAATACATGAATCCCGTCATTCCGGACTTGACCTGCAATCCAGCCCAGACCAATAATGGCGTGCCTTGAACGTCGCTGATATCGGCTTCCGCAGGAAAGGGCCCAAGGCAAACGGGATGATTCGATCAAGAATGATTGTTCTCCTCATCGTTGATCGTCCGTCTATGCCAGATCAACTCGCCGTTCCTGTACACTTCCCGGATACGGTGAAGGGGGATCTCGCGAGTGCGCCCCTCCTGATCGGTAAAGCGGAAAAAGAAATGATCATTTGGTGTGCGCTGCATCTGCTGTAGCGGGATCTGGATAATTTCCCCACTCTTGCGATCGTAATATCCGATCACGAAATTATCTTTTCCAAATGACTCATCCCAGTGAATCTGGCTGAGCAGGTCTTGTATGGGAGTCATGATGCTTCCTTTCAGGTAGATAGTCCGCCGCGTCAGCTTCCCGAAAGAATTGCGTCCATTCCGGTCATGAGATTTTTGATGCTACGTTGAATTGTAGGTCGAAAAAACCTATTGTTCCTGGCCTGTCAACCAAAGAGGTCGAAATGCGGGAGATCGATGGTTCCTATGGAGAAGGCGGCGGCCAGTTGCTCCGCACGTCGGTCGTGCTTGCGGCGATAACGGGGCTGCCGGTTCATGTGTACAACATTCGCGCAAAACGTTCCAATCCCGGTCTTGCGCCTCAACACCTCGCCGCCGTAAAGGCGGTGGCAGCGCTTTGCAACGCGCAGACGGAAGGGGTGGAAGTCAAATCACAGGAAATCATTTTTCGTCCCGGTCCCTTGCGCGGGGGTGAATATGACTTTCCCGTGGGAACGGCAGGCAGCGTTACCCTGGTGCTCCAGGCAGCGCTTCCGGCTGCCATGGCATGCGGAGAAAAGCTGCGGATGCGCATTTCCGGAGGTACCGATGTTCGCGCTGCGCCGCCTCTGGATTACCTCCGCTACGTATTGCTGCCGCTGATTAATAGCATGGGCGCCAGGGCAAAGATCGAGGTGCTGCTGCGGGGGTATTATCCCCGCGGCGGAGGAAAGGTGGTCGTGGACGTGGAACCTTGCCTGCCTCTGCGTCCGCTGATCCTGGACACATCGGAAGGGCTGGAGGGTATAACCGGTTTTGCACACATTTCAAACCTGCCCAAGCACATCGTCCATCGCCTAGCCCATGCGGCGCTGGCGGAACTTTCGACCTTTCCCGCGCCAGCCGTTGGCCTGGAGGTGTTCGGAAAGGACGAAGCACTGGGCGAGGGCGGAGCGGTGCTTCTGATCGCGCACAAGGAGCATAGCCGTCTGGGGGCGTCTGCCGTGGCGGAAAGAGGCGTGCGAACCGAACGGCTCGGTGCCGAGGCAGGAAAGCGTTTGCGCGAGGAAATCCTGTCCGGCGCAACGCTCGATATTCATGCGGCAGACCAGGTATTGATCTACCTCGCGCTGGCAAGCGGCGCGTCCTGCTTTCTTACGAGAGAGCTCTCGCCCCATGCCGCAACGACCATCTGGCTGCTGGAACAGTTTCTGCCGGTCCGCTTCCAGGTTACACAGGAAGCGCATTTGATTCGCGTCCGCGCAACGCCGGAATTCAATAGCAGATCAAGCTTTCTGTGGCGATAAGAGGACTTACTGGACGAAGACCCCGGCCTGCTACTGCCGGTAGGCCCTCAGGTCATCGGGAAGCATATTTGATTCGCATCAGTGCAAATCAAACAGGGGTGGCGCCAATACCAGGTCAGGCTCCGCCTGACGCCAGTTGGACAATCTTCATGTTAAAGACATGATTGATGCGGCATTCTGCATCGGGCTTGTTGACGCTCATGCTTCACGTGTCGGCTCATCCACGTTTTGGCTTCTGGCATTTCTGACGAAATCACCTATATTGAAAACACCAGCTCATTGAGCGGCCGGCTTATAGCGTGGAACAATACATGTGCGAGGAAAAAAATGGCGGAGCAGCGTGAAACTTATAAGGGCCGGGAGATTGTTGTTCGAACAGGGGAAGATGCACCGGCAGAAGGCGCCGCGGGATTGGAGGCCGCAGGGATGGGAAGGGCGGGTGGAGAGACAGTAGACGTGAGGATTGATGGAAAGGACGTTTTTGTTATAAAGAATTCATCCGGCTCATATATCGCATCCGGCTTCGCTTTCGATCCGCAACCTTCGCCTATGGATCTGGCGCGGAAAATTGTCGATTACCGGGAGGCGGGAAGATAAAAATGGGAGCCCGAAAGAATCAATCCACACTGACAGCCGCGGAGAAGGCGGCCTTCATTGCGGCGGTAAAAGCGCTCAAGGCAAATGGCGCTTATGATGTATTCGTGGCCCAGCATCGTACCGCCTTTCTTGCCGGTGTGAACGACCCCGCACACGGCGGACCCGCCTTTCTGCCCTGGCACAGGGAGTATCTCCGCCGGTTCGAGCGCGCCCTTCAGCAGATTGATCCCAGTGTATCCATCCCGTATTGGGACTGGACAGTTGACCGCGCGACGAACGCCTCCATCTGGAATGCGGATTTCATGGGTGGAAATGGAACGGGCCCGGGCAGACGTGTGATGACGGGTCCGTTCGCTTTTTCTACGGGAGAGTGGACGCTTACTGTCCTGGACCCCGGTGACACAGGTAATTTCCTCACCCGCGCCTTCGGCGCCATGGGATCGCTGCCCACCCAGCAGGGAGTGAATACCGCCATCAATATCGTGCCCTATGATTCAGCGCCCTGGAATCGCAACAGCAGCATGAACACGAGTTTTCGAAACCATCTCGAAGGTATTGTCCACAATCCCGGCCATATGTGGGTAGGGGGCTCGATGATGGCGATGTCATCTCCCAACGATCCGGTATTCTGGCTGCATCATTGCAATATCGATCGGTTGTGGGCAGTATGGCAGCGGGAAAATCCAGGACAGAATTATCGTCCCCCCAGTGGCACGGTGGGCGTGGTGAACGGCCATGGACTGGATGACCCGATGCCGCCATGGAACAACGAAGCTTCGCCACCTGTGCCCCGCGATGTTCTCGATCACCATGCGCTTGGCTACACCTACGATGACGAGGAAGAAGAGCCTCCGCAGGTCGTGCCGCTGACCGTAGATGCGGCCCCGTTTGCCGCTTCCATAGGCCAGGCGGGAGAAGTGGACGCATACAGCTTCGTTGCCTCGAGCCAGCGGGGTTATGTCATCGAAACCGAGGGTTCCACCGATGTGGTGGCAGCCCTGTATGGTCCGAATGATGCCAACGCACTCATTGCCGAGGATGACGACAGCGGCGCCGGGCGGAATTCCCGGATTGCACGAGACCTGGCGCCGGGAACATATTATGTTCGCATAAGGCATTATAGCGGCTCATCCACTGGAAGCTACCGCATTTCAGTGCGAGGATCAGGAGGACCGCAGCCGGGCATTCAGACCATTCAGATAAACGGCCCGGCGGTGCAGGGCACACTCTCCGCCAACGAGAGGGACGTGTACACCTTTACTGTCGGGACGCCCGGCTCGCATACCATAGAAACCGAGGGTAGCACCGATTGCTTCCTCACGTTATTCGGTCCCAATAGCCAGACCACCGTCATTGCCCAGGACGACGACAGCGGTCCGGGAACCAATTCGCGGATCGTGCGAAATCTTGGGGCCGGTGTCTATTATGTTCAGGTCAGGCACTACAGCCCGACCGGTACAGGAGCGTATAGCGTTTCCGTCAGAACATGACAGGAAACGCGACCGGGTTCGAGCAGGTTCTTTCGACTTCCTGCGGCGGTCTTGTGTGAAAGGCGTCCTGGCGCTCATTGTTCTTCTTGCCGGCTGCGGCTCGATAATGGCAGACAAACCCGGCGGAAATGGTGACAGCCCCGGCGTCTATACCATCACAAATTTATATGATGGCAGCCAGGCATCGAAAGAGCGGCTCGCGGAGTGGATGGACATCGAGGCGCAAAAGGTATGCCATTCACCCTATTCCCTGATCTCGGAAGAGTCCATTCCGATCATCAACCAGTTGGGTGAGGCAACGTTTTCGCGCCTTGTCTGGAAAATAAGGTGCCGGGGACAGGTGGGCGAATGAGGATGAAATAATTCCCGCTCGCTATCCTCTGGCGGGCGACTATTGATCCGGCCAGAAAATATTATGAATCTCGTCATTCCGGGTCTGATTCTGAATCCAGTAAACCGGAATCCAGTCCCCTATCCCATTCCTCTTATCGGCAGCCGATCCAACCTGTTTCTCCCGATCTGTGCAATGACGTACATACCAGCTGGATCGTTTCACCTATTGTAATTCATAGCGTTATTTAGACTCTATGGATAAATTCCCGCTTTCCAAGTCGCATTTCTGTCTTAACCCCTGCCTGACAGGAGGACAGGGGACAAAAAGGGAAGGGGAAGAGAGGAGGGCAGCATGAATATCAAAGAGATATGGACTCTCGTCAAAGCTTCTTTTTCGTCCTGGCTGGACGATTATGCGCCAAGCATGGGTGCGGCGCTGGCCTACTACACCCTGTTTTCCATCGCTCCGCTTTTGCTGATTGTCATTTCGACGGCAGGAATTGTTTTTGGCGAAGAAGCGGTGCGTGGAGAAATCTTCGGACAATTGCGCGACTTGATGGGTGATCGAGGGGCGGGTGCAGTGGAAAGCTTGCTGGCAAGTGTCAGCAAGCCGGAAGAGGGGGCGGCAGGCGCTGTGGTCGGAACGGTTTTGCTCCTGATTGGCGCAACCACCGTATTTGGCGAGCTGCAGAACGCATTCGACCGTATCTGGCGCGCACCCGGTAAAGACACAAAAGGCGGGATAGGGGAGCTCATCAGGACCAGACTGCTGTCGTTTGGAATAATACTGGGAATAGGCTTCCTGATGATGGTATCCCTTGTTTTCAATGCCGCCGTGTCCGCATTGGGAAAGTGGTGGGGCGGGTTTTTCTCAGAGCTTGAAATTCTGGTAACCACTCTGAATTTTGTATTCAGCTTTGTTTTTACCATCGCTGTTTTCGCGATGCTTTATAAATTTATGCCCAAAGTGAAAATCCAGTGGAGGGACGTATGGCTGGGGGCCGGCGTTACCGCATTGCTGTTTACCATCGGCAAGTTTCTGATCGGTCTTTACATCGGAAAAAGCGCAATCAGCTCCGGATTCGGCGCAGCAGGGTCGCTGGTTGTTGTGTTGGTATGGGTTTACTACTCTGCCCAGATTTTTTTACTGGGTGCCGAGTTCACCTGGGTATATTCCCATGCCCATGGATCGCGAAAAAGCCAGGAGATTCCCCCGAGAACCCTCTCTGCTGATCCGTCAGGGAGGACACGCGGGGAGACAGTGAAAGGTTCCAGTGCGGAAAATCATCAGGAACGCGCTTTCCGATAGCCCTTTGCCTATCCGCATCGCTTCCTTTGATACTCGCCCGGATAGCGACCGCAATAATTGCGCGGTTTGAGCGACGATATCGCTCGGGCCGCTTCCTCCATCCCGGTACGGGTCATCAGGGTGACGACATCATTGGTCAGGTCACTTGCGTCCGATCCAACGCCTGTAGAATGTCATCTACTTTTTGATCCCCCGAACAATGAATATGAGCGTCTATTATCGTGCTCGATCACACTGCGGTTTTGTCAGCAACATGCTCTTCGTTGTCGGAGAATTGACTGATAGCTTCTGCTGCCTTTTTTCCTGCCAGGAAGGCATGATCGGAGTTGTAATATTCCCACTCGCTGTAGCGCCCGGCCAGGATAATATTGCGCTCCGAAAGCCATTGCCGGATGGCTTCAACGCTCTGCTTTCTCGCATGGTCATATACCACATAAGCGTACGGCATATCGACCAGATTGGCCGTAATCAATTTATCGTCCCGCCTGAACAAACCCACCTTGATGCAGTCTTCCACGCAGCGGTCGATTAACTCCTGGCCGTCGAGTGGCAGCGGCTTGGCCGGCGAGTAGGATATTTCACAGGTGAGACCAAATCCGCCCGGCGGATTGCAGGCAGGACTCGCATTTCCCTGGAGGAAAACCCGGTGGAAGAGGGTGTCTTCCGGATAATAGATCCAGTGCTTGTCTGAGATGTTTTCCCTGCCGATACCCAGGTTGACGCAGCGCACCGAAACGTGACGCAATGCAGCCGCCGCTTTTTTGATGGGCGGAGGCGCTTCATCGCCCATGCTGCGGATCAGTTCGGGCAGCGGGATCGTGCTGAGCAGGTGCTGGTACTGGTAGCGCCTTCCATCCGCCAATGTAATCAAGTGTTGGTCCGGTGAAATGCGGGCGACATCTGCATTCAGTTCAATGGCACCTTTGATGTGGGGAACAAAGCCGGACATCATGGTCTGAAATCCCCCGCGAAGAGGGTAACCAAAGCGCGCATTGGACCCTATCGGTTTGGCGACAGGCCGTAGTGCGCCTTCTATGATTTCCTCCAGGTCGGGCAGGGGTACCCGGCCCCCAAGCCAGGAAGTTTCCATTTCTGTCAGCGGAACTGTCCAGAGTTTTCTGTTGTAAGGGATCGCAAAATGTTTCGCGATACCTGCCCCCCACACCCGGTAGATGAAATCTTCGAAATTTTCTGCTTTGCTTCTTTCAACCACGCCTTCGGCGGATCGTACTTTGCCGGACTCGCTCGTTATACTCCCGGTCCCATCCGTGCAGCAGTCCGGTACAACGGCAGCGGTGCCATCCGTACCCTGGCAGGTTCCTTCCATTGATTTTGTACGCGGAGTCTTTAATGCGCCATAGCGCGCTTCCATCGCCCCGACAATGCATTCCCTGATTACGTCTGCCGGCAGTCCATAGAGGGCTCCCTGGAATGGGTAGCGGGTATGAATGCCTTTGCTGTAAACCCAGGCTTCACGGTCTTGCCAATGAACGTTATTGCCGAGCAGAACCTTGTAGAGCTGATGAACATAGGCATCGTTTGAAAACATGATGTGGCCGGCGTGATCAAAGGTGAAACCCTTGTCTTCAATCGAGCGGCACCAGCCGCCGACAATCGAATTCTTGTCCAGCAGCAGCGTTTCTTCGTCAAGGTGATAAGCAGCACTCAATCCGGTAGGTCCTGCTCCGATAACGACAAACTTTCTGTTTTCGGCAGGAGCAGGTTCCATGTTCCGCTGAATGATGGACTCGGGTTCCATGAACCGGCGTACGCCCCTCGGTGATCCTTCGTTTTGCAAGGCGGCACACTGCATGAGCTCATGCATTTTTTCAGCAGTTGTATTCCAGGAGGTTGCCGATACCATTTTCCGCATTCTCATGATCGTTTGCGTATTGTTTTCGGGTGTGGTCAGCAACGCGTTCTCGCAGGCCCGTATGAAAGCCTGCGGGGTATCCGCAATCGATACGACTTCTCCATACAGTTCCACTACATCTGCAACCGGTGTGCTGACTATGGGCAATTCGGCAGCCATATACTCCAGCGTCTTGGTCGGGCTGATGAAGCGTGTGGATTCGTTCAATGCAAAAGGCAGCAGACATACGTTCCAGCCAGCCAGAAAATGTGGAAGGGCCTTATAGGGTTGCTGACCCAGGTAGTGGATGTTATGCCGTCGTGGCAACGCGCTTTGGCTGATCTTCACGACGGGTCCCACCAGGACGATCTGCCATTGCGGATGCGCCTCCGCCAGACGGCCGATGAGCTCGAGGTCGATCCGCTCGTCTATCACGCCATAATAACCGAGCCGGGGGCCGGGTATGTCCTCGTGAGCCGGATGGTGACTGCTTCGGTCCCTTGCCTGTTCAAAATGGTCGATATCTACACTGCTGGGACAGCAGTGCACGTTCGGATGACGCGCCCGCTTTGCCCGATAGAGGCTTGGTCCACCGGTAAAAACGAGGTCCGTCATTTTCAGCAGCGCGTTCTCCCGTTGAAGCATTTGCTTTGGAGGATTCCTGAAAGCAGCGAGTTCATCCATGCAATCATATATAACCAGGGAAGGTTGCAGTTCCTGCAGCAGCGGTAGCGCCATGGGCGTATAAAACCAGACAATGTGCTCTTCTTCCAGAACAACGAATTGCTGCATCAGTTTGGTCAGATACGGCAGCTGCTCATCGTGAAAACCCGGCGCAGGGACCGGAGTATGAGGCTTGAGTACAGTAATGTTCGGCCCAGGTCGGGAGTATTCGATGAAGCTGTCATGCTGGTGCAGGATGGGCTCTTCAATGAAAACAATTTTGTAGTTTTCAGCAAGCCGGGAGAGAAGATGCTGGGGCCTTTGATATACAAAGTCCCAGCGCAGATGGGAAAAAACAATAATTGTCGTCATTGGGATTCCTTGGGTGTTGGGTGGGACGAACGTAGTTCGACCGATGAAAAATCGAAGTGGCCGTCTTTTTCCGCTGATCGCCAACCCACGCTTCCCGGATCGGCCGGAACCTGAAATCCTCCAGCAGGAAATAATCTTGATGTATCAGAGCCATCCGTCGGGTCGTATGATTCATGGACAAAGGCAAGTCTGCCCCATTAATCCGAACCTCCATAGCCTGGTCATCGAAAAGAACGGAATATCCTGTTATTACGCGCGCCCATCGCTGATGCCCGAGAGCTGAACTATAGCGAAGCTGCGTAAGTTTTGCGTCAAGCGCGATGCTTTTAGCGTCATTTGCCTGGTTTGACTGCCAGGCAGGGCATATAGCCGCCGCTATCATCGGAGTTTTTATGGGAGACTACTGTGCGATAACGAACATTCGTGCATCACCCGTACAGTGCTTCGGGTTCACCCCCAGCAATGGCGTGCTTCGAACGTCACTGGATACCGGCTTTCCCCGGTATGACGTTTGTATTGTTTGCGCGCTGAATTAATAAGTGAGAGTATGGGAACTGCTGCCTCTTCTGCGAAGCGTCATGCTGACATTTGAGCAATTGCTCAGCTTTCTTCCTGTAGCCGTCCTCATCACGGCTTCCCCAGGTCCGGACAATCTGATGGTGCTCGGCATGGGGATTTCAAAAGGCCGCAAGCAAGGAATCGCATTTGGTCTGGGGTGCGCGCTTGGCTGTCTAAGTCATACTTTCTTGGCTGTTGTGGGTGTGAGTGCACTCATTGCGGCATCACCTGCGGCGTTCACCTTGCTCAGGGTGAGTGGGGGACTTTACTTGATCTTTCTGGGATTCAATGCGTTGCATAGTGCTCGAGACGCGAAGGTGGAGGCATTGCAGGCAGCTAGCCAAACGCTAGCGAAGCTGTTTTTCAAGGGTATCTTCGCAAATGCAATCAACCCCAAAGTGGTTCTGTTCTTTCTTTCATTCCTGCCACAGTTCGTCATACTGGCTAATGGGAACGTGGTGGGGCAAATGATTGCACTGGGCTTGGTCTTCACTGCTCAAGCAACCGTGTTGTTCGGTCTTCTTGGCTACTTTTCAGGGGCAATCGGTCAGTGGTTCAATACCAACCCAAAAGCAGGCGTAATTCTTGACCGCATTGCCGGTGCTGTGTTTATTGTATTAGGCTTGCGGCTGATCGTTTCTCTCTGATCGCCTGCAGGCTGGTGACAGCCTGTTATGTGTCAAGCTCATAGCTTTGCCTTCCGGACTCGGACTCTTCCTGACGAGGCCTTTGGCCTTAGTCAGGTAATTTTTTCTTATCTTCAAACCTCTTCAGCTAGGGCCTGTTGACGTTTTGATCTAAAGGTTTTGTGATTAGGAAGAAAACTCGTATTGTTAAAGCTCTCATACAGTAACAACACGAGTTTTCGATGCCCCGATTGCTGCTCAGTGACGAGTATTGGTCGAAGCTGCACAAGATTCTG
>JAFKJB010000035.1 GCA_017306155.1 Nitrosospira multiformis | reverse complement strand
AACGTGCGCTGGTACCAGATCCAGAATATCGCTACCGCCAGCATCGTGATCAGTCCAAACTTGTACCACTTCGAGTCATACCACAGCGACATGTCGTAGTCCCGGCCGCTCGTCTTGGCCTGGCTCGACGTTCCCATCGTTGTTGCCATGTCGTTTCCTCCTATTGCAAATACATGTTGGAGATAACATTACACCATTCCGTTGGCGTGGAGTGAAACTGGAACTGGAAACCCCACCGCCAGCGAAGTATAGACTTTTTTACTTTACCATTGGTTCCCGGTGATGGTCCATTATTCCGGCTTCGTTACCTGGCATTGATTGTGGAACTTCGGGAGACGCCTCAAATTGCCCGCCGAAGCGGAGCGGCTTATTTATAATTACCGTGATCCTGTTCTTTGTCCGGTTCAATCCATAATCAAAATTATGAAGCTATCCGAAAAATTCTGTGCATTCCTTTTTTTCTTTTTACTTACTTCCATATCCAATGCAACCGGAATCGACAGCCTCAAGAATTTCATGCGGAATGCGCGCACTGTCCGCGCAGACTTCTCGCAAACCGTTCTCGATAAAAACCGCAATATAGTGCAGACAGCAAGTGGCGACATGCAATTCGAACGTCCTGGAAAATTCCGCTGGGTATACGAGAAGCCTTATGAACAATTGATTGTCGGGGACGGCGAGCGCGTCTGGTTTTACGATCGCGATCTTGACCAGGTAACCGTGCGAAAGCTGGATGCCGCCATCGGCAGCAGCCCTGCCGCGCTGCTTGCCGGGAGCAACGATATCGAAAAGAATTTCCATCTTCTGGAAATCGGTTTACAGGGTGGCGTCGAGTGGGTGGAGGCTACGCCCAAAACCCGGGAAAGCACATTTGAGCGGATGCTTCTCGGATTTACCCTGGAGGGGACCCTGAGAGCCATGGAATTGCATGATAACTTCGGCCAGGCTACCGTATTCGAATTTTCGGATGTGGAACAGAATCGCAAGCTTCCCCCGGAATTGTTCAAATTCAGTCCGCCGGCGGGCGTGGACGTGATCAGTGAGTGATCTGTTCGAGCAGCCTCAACCTGCCATGCCGCTGGCGGAACAGTTGCGCCCGCATGAATTGAAAGACGTGGTAGGCCAGCCTCATTTGCTGGGTCCCGGCAAACCGTTGCGCCTTGCGTTCGAGTCCGGCAAGCCTCATTCAATGATACTGTGGGGTCCGCCCGGCTCAGGCAGGACCACGCTGGCGCGTCTCATGGCCTCGGCGTTCGATGCTGAATTCATTGCGCTGTCCGCCGTGCTGTCGGGGGTAAAGGATATTCGTGACGCAGTTGAACGGGCACGGGCTGTCTTATACCAGTCCGGCCGCCATACCATCCTGTTCGTGGATGAGGTCCATCGCTTCAACAAGTCGCAGCAGGATGCATTCCTGCCCTTCGTCGAACAAGGATTGGTGACATTTATCGGCGCCACCACCGAGAACCCTTCATTCGAGGTGAACGGCGCGCTGTTATCGCGCGCCCAGGTGTATGTGCTCACTGCCTTGTCCACGACCGAATTGGCTACCCTGTTTGATCGGGCAAAGCAGCTGGCGCTGGCTGAGCTGGATTTCACCGCTGATGCGCGATCATTATTGATTGAATATGCCGACGGTGATGCGCGGCGCTTGCTCAATCTTCTGGAACAGCTAAAAACCGCGGCGGCAGCCGAAGGAATATCAAGAATAGACGTCGAGTACGCGCGCGAAAGGCTATCTCGCGCCGCGCGCCGGTTTGATAAGGGCGGAGATGAATTTTACGATCAGATTTCGGCACTGCATAAATCCCTGCGAGGCTCCAATCCGCATGCCACGCTTTACTGGATGTGCCGGATGCTGGATGCCGGCGCAGATCCGCGCTATATTGCCCGGCGTCTCATCCGTGCGTCCGTGGAAGATATCGGACTGGCCGATCCGCGCGCCCTGCGTATCGCGCTGGATGCTTCCGAGACTTACGAACGATTGGGCAGTCCCGAGGGTGAACTGGCCCTGGCGCAGGCTGCCCTGTATCTTGCCTGCGTTCCCAAGAGCAATGCTGCCTATCTTGCGTATAATAAAACGCGCTCTTTTATCGGCGAGGACAAATCGCGGCGGGTACCGGAACACTTGCGCAATGCGCCCACGCAACTGATGAAGGAGATGGGATTCGGGCGCGACTACCGCTATGCGCATGATGATCCCGATGCATATGCCGCGGGAGAACGTTATTTTCCGGAAGGAATGCCGGAGATTGAATTTTACCAGCCGACCCGCCGCGGATTCGAAAGTAAGATATCCGAAAGACTGGCGCATCTGCGCGAGCTGGACAAACAGGCAAAAAAAGAATCATAGGATAGAACCTGCGTCGATTTGGAGTCGAGATGTTAGATATTCATCTGTTACGCGCGCAACCGGACCATATTGCCAGGCTTCTTGCCGCACGTAACTACGTTTTTCCCCTTGCTGAATTCAGTGCCCTGGAAGCGGAGCGAAAGAATCTTCAAACCTGCACCCAGGAATTGCAGGCGCGCCGCAATGCCGCCTCGAAGCAGATCGGCAATGCCAAGAGCAGGGGCGAAGACGCCAGCGCGATTCTCGCGGAGGTCGCCCATCTGGGCGATGAATTGAAGCAGGCGGAATCCCGGCTGGATCAGATACAGGCCGCGTTGCAGCACACCCTGCTGCAAATTCCCAACCTGCCGCACAGCAGCGTGCCGGAGGGCAGAAACGAATCCGATAACAGGGAGGTGCGACGCTGGGGAACTCCACGCAAATTTGATTTCAGCCCGGCCGATCATGTGAGCATAGGGGAGCGCCTGGGATTACTGGATTTTTCTACTGCCGCGAAGATCAGCGGCGCCCGCTTCAGCCTGCTAATGGGCCCGCTTGCGCATCTGCATCGTGCACTGGCTCAATTCATGCTCGATGTCCATATACGTGAACATGGCTACACGGAGGCATACGTGCCTTATCTGGTCAATGCCGAAAGTTTGCGGGGTACCGGCCAATTGCCGAAATTCAAGGAAGATTTGTTCGAGATTCCACGGAGAAAAACAGCCGAACTTCTCCTGGAAAACCAGCCGGCTGCTGCAACGCTGCCATGGAATGGCCCGCAAGGGGAACGTGACGATGATGACTTATACCTGATTCCTACTTCCGAGGTTCCGCTGAGCAACATCGTGCGTGACCGTATCATCGATCCTGAGTTGCTGCCTATCAAGCTTACGGCGCATACTCCCTGTTTCCGCTCGGAAGCGGGAAGCTATGGCAGGGATACCCGTGGAATGATCCGGCAGCATCAGTTCGAGAAGGTGGAGCTGGTGCAGATCGTTCATCCTGCACACTCCTATAAAGCGCTGGAAGAACTGACCGGCCATGCCGAAACAATTCTTCAGAAGCTGAAACTGCCCTACCGGGTGATGGCATTGTGCACAGCCGACATGGGGTTTGCCGCCGCCAAGACGTACGACCTCGAAGTGTGGTTGCCGCAGCAAGGTGTTTATCGGGAAATTTCCTCATGCAGCAACTGTGAAGCATTTCAGGCACGACGCATGCAGGCACGCTTTCGCAATGAGAAAGGCAAGCCGGAGTTGTTGCACACACTCAATGGCTCGGGTCTGGCGGTGGGACGAACGCTGGTGGCGATACTGGAAAATTTCCAGAATGCAGACGGCAGCGTATCGATTCCTCAAGTTTTGCAAGGCTATATGGGCGGGATCGAACGGCTTGCCCCACGCAACGCATAAAACAATCAGAATATCTTTTTATTATTGTTACCACTGGAGAGGCTCGCTAATCATGCAAAATGTACCTGGCAGTGAAAACGTTCATGCGGCAACCGAAGATACATCGGCTCTCGAAGCTGAAGTACGCAGCAGGATGACGCAAGGAGAGAATATAGAACAAGAAGTGCGGGATCTGACGGTAAAAGCTTTGAGCAGCCAGGGACATGACCAGGATTCACTGCGTCATGTCATGGGCGCGGTCCTGAAAGGCGTACGTGAAGGAGCACAGCAGCAGTTGCAATCTTCCTCTACCCAGGCGCAAGCGGCCTTGTCTCCCGTGAAGGACGCCGTAGCCGGCCTGGATTCGGCGCTGGCTCAACTGGCGGCGGCTTCGAAACTGACACTCGAAGAGGCCGCGGGCCGTGCGCAAACGTTTTCAAAGGAGGAGTTGACACGCCTGCGTGCCAATCTTGAAAGTATTGAGAATCTTTTTTTAGAAACTTTGCAGGAGTCGGCATCGGCTGCACAGGACCTGGTGGAGGTTACCTTGCGAGATATTATTCTCCATGCAAAGCGAAACGGCACCGCGGTAGGCGCTCAATTGAAAGACACGCTCGAGGCGCTCAACCATCAGTTGAAATCGACTACTCATAGCCAGTTCGAGGCAGGCATTCATCTCACCCAGGCCATCACGGATACCCTGCGGCAGGCCGCCGCGAATGTTCTTACCGAGGTTGCGGAGCGGATCAAGCCCGGCGACAAACCCAGGGGACATCAAGGGTAGGAGCAGATTTCAGCCAGGCGCCCCGGTATTTTCCAGGACGGGGCGCTTCTCCCACGAGTTCATGGTTTCCTGCCAGGCAAAGGTTCATACGCGCCACCAAAGGTGGCAGGGGCTGCGATCCGCGGCGCAAATTCAGAGGCAGGATACGCTCAGGCCTTGCATCCATCCTTATCGCAAGTGAGATTTTCTCCATTGTAAGCAGACGATTCCGTCGCGACAGGTTCATCGAATTCTTCGGCCAGCAGCGCTCCAATCGAAAATCCTACAGTCAGGTCGTTTACATGGCCGAATTTATGCAGGCGAATGTGCCCTGTTTTATCGATCAGGATGAGAGTGGGCGTCCCCTGCATCTGATATGCGCGCATGGTCATCGGCACTCCCGTCGCGGCTCCCTCATATTTGTCTATCCCGATCGGGAAGCGCAGCCGGTATTCATAGGCAAACACTTCGAGCGCCTCGCGCCCCATCACCTCATGATGCTCGAAAACAGTATGCAGTCCTATCACTGCAACACGATTCGGGTCAAACTCCTGATGTATTCGTTGCGCCTGCGGTATGCCCATCTGCACGCAACCGGGACAGAAAATCTGGAAGGTGTGGAGTACGACCACCTTACCCCGGAGCGAAGCGAGCGTCAGAGGGTGCGGCGTATTGAGCCAGCCGGAGGTTTGTAGTTCGGGGGCCATGCCTGCCCCGATGTCGGTACTTGTCTCAGCCATTCTGTACCTCGAAATAACGGGTTGAAAATAACGCATTATAAGGGAACCGGCGCATGAGTCCCACCAATGGTCCTGCCGACGCTCGCCAGAGGAGGGGGTGCGCATTTCCTTTCACGTTTTTCACGGATTTTTGTCTCGCAAATCGGCGGGTTTTTCCGTCTTTTTCGGCCACCTGCCGCCGGTTGCGCCCAGATTGCTGGATGTTACCTGATCAGCATAAGGAAAAGAAACCGGAGAAATGACATAATAATATATTTCGCCTCCGTCGCGAAGTATTTCCACAATTCAAATAGGGTAAAATCACCACAATTTTAGGAGGGAAAAATAACGATTTTTAGTATAGGGTCATTATCGGTTTTATTTGCCAGTATCATGTTTCTTCCTTGTACGCCTCATTTTGCTGTGGTAGAATTTGCGCGTTTCAGGAGCCGTTCTTTAGGGCAGTTCTTTCGCAGATATGCAATGCGAATAACAGAACGGGTGCCACGGAATTTTGGAAGAAATCAGATCGACTCAAATGAGCAGAACGGGGGGCGACTGACGAAATCCGCATGAAATGGGCGTTTGAATCATTTTTATGCTCATTTATCCTGCTTGAATCAAGTCGGATGGAATAAGCGGAATGAATGGAATGCCTGGGAAATCATGACATGAGCTTGAAGCGCGCAAGGATGTCGTGCCGTTCCTGTTGTTTCGGGTTTCGTGAGGCGTTATCAATGTGAGTCAGAAAGCGATTTCGGGTTCGGTATGATTGTGGAAAATTTAGTTGAAACCTCGAACCGAAACTTTGAACTTATCGACATGCCGTTGTTCTTAATGTTTGAATTCGCATAAGCCATAGAATAACACAATTACCGACATTAGCAATATGGATATTATGCCGAACAGATCAGATATTCGCCAGTTTGTCGCCACCGCGGCGATCTAGCGGGCTCACACGGAGATGTTCTGTCTGGAAGCATTGCGTAATGAGTCGAATATTGTGAGATTTTGGAAGATTGGCTCGTACTGTAATCAGTAATCAAGTGGGGGGAAATATGAGCAGTAAAGCAGCAGCAGGTATAGCGGGGATTGTGGCGGTCGCATGGAATTCCGGACTGGCGATGGCGGCAGCCGACCCCTACCAGTTAAATCTGCCCGAGCCGCAGACAGTCATTGCCCAGCAGATCTACGACCAGCACACGATGGTTCTGTGGATTTGTCTGGCGATATTCATCGGCGTTTTCGGCGTGATGTTCTATTCCGTAGTCAAGCATCGCAAATCCAAGGGTTATGAGGCCGCCAATTTCCATCACAGCACCACGGTCGAGATCATCTGGACGGCGATCCCGTTCCTGATCCTGGTCGGCATGGCCTTTCCCGCCACCAAGACCGTGATTG
>JAFKJB010000019.1 GCA_017306155.1 Nitrosospira multiformis | reverse complement strand
GGTCGGGCCTGTTTGCAGGGGGTATTGCGGCGCAGATCATCACCCGCTACTCCAACCTGACGGACGTGGTCTGGAACGGCCAGAGCAAAGTCATCCTCAACAACCGCATCGTACCGTACGACAAGAAGTTCTAGGATCGACGCGCTGACCCTGATCGCTCAAGGAGGAGATCAGAGGTTAAGGTTGAGACCGATACATTGAAAGGCTGAAATAACCGAAGCCGCTGCCCGCTTCCTGAATCATGGGGGGCGGGCATTATTATTTGAGCCATCCAGCGCACTTTACTGCCTGGCGGTGCAACGGCGGGCAAAGCCCGCCTTGCTTCTTGTTACGTCTCCTTCCTGCTACGCCTCGTGGTTTTGTCCTCCGTTCCGTCCAGCACCCCAATTGTAGCGAGCTATAGGATGAGGGGTGGAGCGCAGCGCAGCCCATCAATAACGATAGGCTACAAACACCGTCTTCGACAGTACTCTTCTATTCGTTCCGTGCAGGAACCAGAACCTCCCGGTTGCCGTTGCTCTGCATGGCCGAGACGAGGCCTGCCCGCTCCATTTCTTCAATCAACCGTGCAGCACGATTGTATCCGATGCGCAGGTGCCGCTGCACCAGGGAGATGGAAGCGCGTCGGGATCTGAGAACGAGGGCGACAGCTTCATCGTAAAGCGGATCGCTCTCGCTGCCTTCCTGCCCCGCTACTCCGCCATTTCCGCCCCCCCCGCCTTCCTCATCCGATCCATCGAGCACGCCGTCCACGTACCGCGGCTCGCCATGCTCCTTGAGATATTCCACGACCCGATGCACTTCCTGATCGGCGACGAAAGCGCCGTGAACCCGCTGCGGATACCCGCTTCCAGGAGGCAGATAGAGCATGTCGCCCTGCCCGAGCAAGGTTTCCGCTCCCATCTGGTCCAGAATCGTGCGCGAATCCACCTTGCTCGATACCTGAAAAGCGACGCGGGTCGGAATATTGGCCTTGATAAGCCCGGTAATCACATCCACGGAAGGCCGCTGGGTGGCAAGAAGCAGATGGACGCCCGCCGCACGCGCCTTCTGGGCAAGCCGGGCAATCAACTCCTCGACTTTCTTGCCCACGACCATCATCAGATCCGCCAGCTCGTCTATCACCACGACAATCACCGGCATCTCTTCCAGCGGTTCCCGTGCTTCCGGGGTGAGGCTCAGCGGATTGAGGATGGGTTTCTCATCCTTGATCGCCTCGCGAATTTTCTGGTTATAGCCTCCCAGATTGCGGACGCCCAGCGCGGACATCAGCTTGTAGCGGCGTTCCATTTCAGCCACACCCCAGCGCAGGGCGCTTGCTGCCTGACGCATGTCGGTAACCACCGGGGCCAGCAGGTGTGGAATGCCCTCATATACCGACAATTCAAGCATCTTCGGATCCACCAGTATCAGCCGCACCTGCTCCGGAGTGGATTTATAGAGAAGGCTCAGTATCATGGCGTTGATGGCGACCGACTTGCCCGATCCCGTCGTTCCCGCGACAAGGACATGCGGCATTCTCGCCAGATCCGCCACCACCGGATGTCCACCGATATCCTTGCCAAGAGCAATGGTCAGGGGTGATCCCATCTCGGCATAAGCCTGTGAACTGAGAATTTCAGACAGGCGCACGACCTGCCGCTTGGGGTTGGGAATTTCCAGGCCCATCCAGGTCTTCCCTGGAATGGTTTCGACGACACGAATGCTTACCACTGATAAAGATCGGGCCAGGTCTTTGACCAGATTGAGAATCTGGTTGCCCTTCACGCCGACCGCAGGCTCGATTTCGTAGCGCGTAATGACAGGACCGGGATATGCCGCCACCACCTTGACCTCTACCCCGAAATCCATCAGTTTCCGCTCGATCAGGCGGGAAGTGAATTCCAGTGTTTCCGTCGACAGAGTTTCCACTTCTTTCTTTGGCGGCTCATCGAGCAGGCGTAGCGGCGGTAAAGTGGAATCAAGCAGGTCAGGAAAAGGTGGAGCCTGCTTTTGCCTGATCACCTTGCGCGGTTTAGGGAGGGCTGCGACCGGTTGTTCAATATGCAAAGGCAGGTGTTCCTGCAGGCGCTTTTTTTCCACTTCCACCAGTTCGTCGCCTCTGATGGCGGCAATGGCGCCTGCCTGACGTTCCCGCCTGCTCTGCCAGCCACGACCGATAAACTGGAAGACGCTTTCTATACTGTGCCAGATAAACAGGAAAAAACCTTCTATCGAGGCGCCTATCTGCTCGACCAGGCGCAGCCAGGATAGCCCCGTAAATAAACTGAAACCGATTGCAATCAATATCAGGAGCGCCAGCGTTGCACCCGTAAAGCCCAGTATCTGAGACAGGCTCTTACTGAGCAGGAACCCCAGCACACCTCCCGGCATCTGCGGCAAAACCACATTGAGGGAGTAGAAACGCAGTGCTTCCATTCCGCTGCTCGCCACGAGCAGCAGCAGAAAGCCGATCATCGAAACAAACCACGGGCGGCGGTCGAATATGCTTCCATCGATGCGACGATACATCCACCACACCAGGAAAAGTAACAACAGCACTGACCACCAGGCGGAAACACCCAGCAGGTACAGCATCAGGTCGGACAGCCAGGCCCCTACCATGCCGCCAGGATTCTGCGCGGGCCCGTCGCCACTGTGCGACCACCCGGGGTCGGCGCGCTCATACCCATAAAATATCAGCACCAGATAGAGCGCCACACCCAGCAGGGCAAGACTCGCCGACTCCCGCAGGAGCCGGGCAACCCTGGGCGGCAAAGGGTCGGGACTGATTTTTTTTGCCATTGGCTTGTTGACGAAGCTCATGGATATAGCAACAGGAACAGTAACAACATGGATTATATAAGAGTTGAATGGAGGGTTAAAAATAAAACCACTCCAGCGGAATAAGCAGCAGGAGGGCTTCCGCCTTACTTATTATTCTGATGGAATAAGCATTCCTCAGAACCGTTCATCTCGACAGACTTACCGAAGGATGCATTCTGCCCCCCTTCTATCCTTCAACAGGCTTCAGGGTGAACGGAAATGAGGGATGAAGAGAAGAAGGCGCATTGAAAATGCTAATCTTCAATCGTACCAGGTCGGGCAGCTTCAAGTGTCTCGTCCAGTATCTCGATCCAGTGCTCGACCGGCAGCGCGGCGCCGCTGCGTATATGCATGAGGCAGCCTATATTGGCGGTGGCGATCCGGGCCGGATGACCGGATTCGAGCGCCGTCACCTTGTTTTTCAGCAACTGCTGCGATAACTCCGGTTGCAGTATCGAGTACGTCCCTGCGGAGCCACAGCAGAGATGCGCATCCGGCACATAGGTCAGATCAAAGCCGGCAACAGCCAGAATCTTCTCCGCGATACCCCGGATACGCATTCCGTGCTGTAAGGTGCAGGGAGAATGGAAGGCGAGCTTCTGCTTCGGGCTTTCCATCCCGGTCGCCGGTTTATCGAGAAGAGAAACGAGTGCTGGCAACTCCGCTTCCACGATCTCGCTGATGTCCCTGGTCAATTCTGAAATGCGCGCTGCTTTTTCCGCGTATGCGGGATCATGGCGCAACAGATGGCCGTATTCCTTCACTGTCACGCCGCAGCCGCTCGCTGTCATGACAATCGCTTCGACGCCCCTTGTTTCCCCCTTTGCTCCCGGCCCTTTTTCAGAATCGGGTACGATATAGGGCCACCAAGCATCCACATTGCGGCGCATGTAATCCAGCCCTTCCTGTTGGGCATTGAGATGGTAAGACACCGCGCCACAGCACCCCGCATCCGGAGCACTGACGAGTGATATGCCGAGCTTGTCCAGCACACGCATGGCAGCAGCATTGATATCGGGTGCCAGCGCCGGTTGAACGCAACCCTGGAGCACCAGCATTCTGCGTTCATGCAAAGCAGCGCGAAGCGACCGGCTTTCTCTCACGGGTGCCGCAGGGATCGAATCCTTCAGACCCCCTGGCAGCAGCGGACGGGCAGCCCGGCCTATCTTCAACAAAGATGCAAACAGGCTCGGGTTCGGCAACGCCTGCCGCAACACATATCGCATGCTTCCGGCAGCAAGGCTGCGTCCCACCTTCTTTTCGACAATGCCGCGGCCGATATCCAGCAGATGGCCATAACGCACGCCCGATGGGCAGGCTGTCTCGCAAGCTCGGCAGGTGAGGCAACGGTCGAGATGCAGTTGCGTCTTTTCCGTCACCGGCTCGCCTTCCAGCATCTGCTTCATCAGATAGATGCGCCCCCGCGGGCTGTCGAGTTCGTCTCCCAGTAATTGATAAGTCGGGCAGGTGGCGAGGCAGAAGCCGCAATGAACGCAGGTTCGCAGTATTGCGTCAGCTTCCTTTCCCTCGGGAGTATCCTTGATAAAGTCAGCGAGATGGGTTTGCATTTATAGTTCGGGATATAGACGGCCCGGGTTGAAAATGCTCATTGGATCAAATTTTTCCTTGAGGCGGCGGTGAATATTCATCATGGCCGGCGGAAGCGGATGAAACACAGCAGCAGCGGACGTCCGGCCACGGAACAGGGTGGCGTGTCCCCCGGCATCCCTTGCGGTCTTGCGGACAAGCGCCTGTGCAGCTTCGGTATCCATCTCCGCATCGACTAAGAGCCACCGCAACGCACCACCCCATTCGATCAACTGTTTTCCAGGCAAGGACAGGGGAGCGGTAGTCGATTTAATGGACAAGCGCCAGAGCTGCTTTCCTGATTGAAAAAAAGGATGTACCTGCTCCCGCACGGATTCCCAGAAAGACGTACCCCCGGCAATTTCTTCTCCTCCCAATACCGCACACGCCGCACACACGGCGGAGGTTGCGCCGGACAACCTTACAGTGAGTTCACCATCGGAGAAGCAGGTGGCCGAAACCGGCAGCGGCTTGCCTGCCCAGCGATTCATCATCTCGACAGCTTCGGCTTCACTCACCGATAAACGCAGCGTGCGCTCCTCCGCCGGCAGGGGAAGCACTTTCAGGGAAACTTCCAGCAATAATCCCAATGTGCCCAGGGAACCCGTCATTAAACGTGGAATGTCATAACCAGCCACATTCTTCATTACCTGTCCGCCAAAGTTCAGGTCGTCTCCCCTGCCATCGAGCATGCGCACGCCCAGCACGAAATCCCGTACGGCGCCTGCCGAGGCGCGGCGTGGCCCGGACAAGCCTGCCGCGATACAGCCGCCCAAGGTGGCGCCAGCCCCGAAATGCGGCGGCTCAAACGCAAGCATCTGACCCCGCCCATTCAATTCGGTCTCCAGCTGCCCCAAGCGCGTGCCCGCCCGAGCCGTGACGACCAGTTCGGTAGGTTCGTAATCCACTATACCCGCGTAAGCCGAGGGATCGAGAATGCTCCCGCTCCCCCCTTCCCGTCCTTTATCCTGCCGGCCATAAAAATCCTTGGTGCCTCCGCTGCGGATACAGAGCGGCGCATTACCCGCCGCAGCGGTGCGAATGGTGGTCGCAAGCTGATCAATGATTTCCTGCATGCTGCGTCAGGCTGTCAGACGGTGGGGAGTATATGAGGTAGGCATGATTTCAGAATCTCGGCAGTTCGGGGAATTTTTCTTTACCCCGCTGCACATGCATCGCTCCCTGCTCGGCGCAGCGCCGCAGGGTAGGTATGGCTTTTCCGGGATTCAACAAGCTCTCGGGATCAAAAGCCGCTTTTATCGCATGGAATATTTCCAGTTCACCTGTCTTGAATTGGGAACACATCTGGTTGATCTTTTCAATGCCGACGCCATGCTCGCCGGTAATGGTTCCCCCCGCTTCTATGCACATCCTGAGTATTTTCCCCCCGAACTCCTCGGTCAATTCCAGCTCTCCCGGACAACTGGCATCATAAAGAATCAGCGGATGCAGATTACCGTCACCCGCATGAAAGACGTTCATGCAACGCAGCCCGTATTCGGCAGAAAGCGCTTCGATTCCAGCCAGCACGCTTGCGAGATTCTTGCGCGGGATAGTGCCATCCATGCAATAGTAATCAGGCGAAACCCGGCCCGCGGCAGGAAAGGCCGCCTTCCGTCCCGCCCAGAATCTGATGCGCTCGGCCTCGTCGCGGGATGTCCTGACCTCTGTTGCGCCGCTCTGCCGCATAATCTCGTTGATGCGCCCGATCTCCTCCGCCACCTCTTCCTCCGCGCCGTCGGATTCGCATAACAGGATCGCAGCCGCTTCGACGTTATAGCCGGCGTGGACATACTCTTCCACTGCCCCGGTCGTGATCTTGTCCATCATTTCCATTCCGGCCGGGATGATGCCGGCGCCAATCACATTCGCCACCGCATTCCCTGCATCGCGGATGTCGTCAAACGCGGCCAGGACCACCTGGGCTTTCTCCGGACGGGGAGTCAGCTTCACTGTCACCTCGGTCACGATACCCAGCATGCCTTCGCTGCCCGTCATGAGCGCCAGCAGGTCGTAGCCGGGAGCATCCAGACTGTCGCCCCCAATTTCGAGAAGTTTGCCTTCGATGGTCAGGACACGCAGCTTGAGGATGTTGTGCACGGTCAGCCCGTATTTCAGGCAGTGCACGCCTCCGGAATTTTCCGCTACGTTACCCCCGATGGAGCAGGCGATCTGGGACGAAGGATCAGGCGCGTAGTATAGTCCATAAGGTGCTGCGGCTTCGCTGATCGCAAGGTTGCGCACGCCGGGCTGCACCCTTGCCGTACGCGCTGCCGCATCGATCCCCAGTATGCTTTTCAGCTTCGCCAGCGACAACAGCACTCCCTGCGGATGCGGCAAGGCTCCGCCGGAGAGGCCAGTGCCTGCTCCACGGGCGACCACAGGAATCTTCAAGGCATGGCAGGCTTTCAGAATTTCCGCTACTTCATCTTCAGTCCGCGGCAGAGCCACGATCATGGGCGTTTGCCGATAAGCGGACAGGCCATCGCACTCGTACGGCTTCACGTCTTCGGTCTCATGCAGCACCGATTCCGCGGGCAGAAAGGTCCGAAGTTTTTTTACAAGTTCGAAAGCGTCGTTCATACGGGATTCACTGCCGCTAATTCAACTCATAATTCATCATGCGAGTCCTCCTCCGTGTTCTCGATCTCATGATTCGCCAGTTTTTCCAGCATCCGTACCATGGCCGAACTGTCCCATCCGCCACCGCCATGCGCGATGCATGCATTCAGCAATTCCTGGACGGTCGCCGTGCCGGGCAGGCTCACGCCCAATGCCCGCGCATTGGACAACGCAAGGCCCAGATCCTTCCGGTGCAGTTCGACGCGAAACCCGGGTTCAAACGCGCGCTCGATCATGCGCTCTCCGTGCACTTCCAGCACGCGGGAGTAAGCGAAACCGCCCATTAACGCCTGACGCACTTTCCGCACATCGGCACCCGCTTTAGAAGCGAACAGCAAACCTTCACCCACCGCCTCGATGGTGAGCGCGGCGATGATCTGATTGGCAAGCTTGCAAACCTGGCCTGTGCCATTGGGACCGATCAGGGTGATCGTCTTGCCCATCAGCTCAAGGACCGGCTTCACTTGCTCGAACGCCGGGGAAGTAGCGCCGACCATGATGGTGAGAGCGGCGTTCCGGGCGCCGATATCTCCGCCCGAAACGGGCGCATCCACGTACTCGCACCCGAGCTCATTGATTGCAGCGGCAAATTTGCGCGTCTCGGCGGGCGAGATAGTGCTCATGTCCATCACGACCCCGCCTTTACTTCGCGCCGTACTCAATCCATCCGCAACTCCGTCATCACCGAACAGCACCCGCTCCACATCACCTGTGTCCGGAAGCATGGTAATGATAATGTCAGCATTCTGCGCGACTTCAGCCGGTGAAGAGCAGGCTTGCCCGCCCTGCGTGAGCAATTCTGCCGGGACACCGCTGCGGGAATGCAGGAATAAGGTATGGCCGCCCCTGATCAGATGGTTCGCCATCGGCTTACCCATGATGCCAAGACCGATGAAACCAATTTTCGTTCTGCCCGTCATATCCGTGCCCGCGTACTGGCCGCGTCAGTGATTGTCCACTTCGCTAATCGTTTCCCGCCTTCCGATTTTCGCATGAGTCTGAGCCCGGCTGGTGTAAACTTTCGATGTCTGACGGAAATGGCGGGAAACACGAACCTATTCGTCTCAATTTTTTTCTCCAGGCTCTGGAGCAAAAACATTATTGACGGACTGGAATTTTCCGGTACATCAAAAATCAAATGGACATTTTGGAGAAATCCACCCTGGAGCAGAATGACCGTATTTCAAAAATATCGCAGTAACCCTTGCCGTATCGCCCATAGCGATGCGGCCTCCAACACGGAAGCCTTGAACGCAGCGCGAATCGAAACGGAAGCAGCCTCAGCAACCCTTGCAGCATGAGCAACAACGTCAACACGGCAAAAACTCGAGCATGAGCACACAACCAATTGTCATTATCGGCAGCGGCCTTGGCGGCTACACCGTCGCACGGGAATTCCGCAAGCTGGATACTACAACGCCCGTCATGATCATTTCCGCGGATCACGGCGGCTTCTATTCCAAGCCGATGCTTTCGAATGCCCTGGCGGCAGGCAAAACACCTGCCTCCATCATCACCGCAAGCGCCGAGAAAATGGCCGAGCAGCTTAAACTGACGATCCGGCCTTATAGCCGCGTAAGTGCTATTGATCCATCCAGCAAAACAATAACTCTACAGGATGGAGAGAAAGTTTCCTACAGCAAACTCGTTCTGGCCATGGGGGCCGATCCAATCCGCCTGCCGCTGGAAGGAGAAGGAGCGAAAGACATTCTTTCGGTCAATGATCTGGAGGATTACCAGCGGCTACGCGACGCCCTGGGAGGAAAAAAGGACGTCACCATCCTTGGGGCCGGCCTGATCGGCTGTGAGTTTGCGAATGACCTGACGGCAGCAGGGTATCGGGTACAAGTGGTCGATATCAGCGTCCAGCCCCTGGGCCGGCTTCTGCCCCAGGCCGGGGGTGCTTTCATGCAACGCAGGCTCGAAGCCGCAGGTGTCGTTTTTCACCTGGGCGCCACGACCGAATACGTGGAACGGATCCACGAAAGTTTTCGCCTGACGCTTGCCAATGGGGAAGCGCTGCAGACCGATATTGTGCTCTCGGCCGTCGGGTTGCGTCCACGCACCATCCTGGCCCAGGCTGCGGGCCTCGGGGTGAACCGCGGAATAGTGGTAAATCGCTCCTTGCAAACGCACAATGAGGACATTTACGCGCTGGGCGATTGTGCAGAGGTGGAAGGCAGAATTTTACCCTTCGTCATGCCGATCATGCATGCCGCCCGCGGGCTGGCGCCGACCCTCGCCGAAACGCCCACTCCGATACGTTATCCGGCCATGCCTGTCCTGGTCAAAACACCAGCCTGCCCGGCCGTCGTGTCGCCGCCAGCGGCCGGCGTGCAGGGCGAATGGATAATCGAGGAAGATGAAAGCGGCGTGAAGGCCCTGTATAAAACCGCCGAGGGCAAACTGCTCGGCTACGCCCTGCTGGGGGCAGCTACCAAGGAAAAGAATGCACTGGCTACCGAGCTGCCGGCGGTAATGGAGTAGAACACCGAGCGGTCTTGCAGCCAGCCCGGCGTATAATATATTTTAGCGAAAGCAGGTTGATCGCTTCCACAAATCAACTCGGAAACTCGGGAGCGCGACGTCAGGCATTCGAGTTCAGTTTGCAGTTATCTGGATGCAGCAGCAGGTCTACAAAGGTCATACTTCAGACTGAATCGGGGATATGCGTCCGCCTCTCTGCACCACTGGCGCTGGCTCTGACACACCCGAGTTTATCCACAGCTGTTCCAGTTGCGGTTGCAGAACCTTTATGGAGAACCTGGACTCGATCTTGTTCCTTCCTCTTTCTCCAAGTTTCCAGCGAAGGGATGGCGCAGCAAGCAGACGTGCTAACGCATGTGCGAGTCCTGGGATATCACCAGGGTTTACCAGCAGACCCTCTTGTCCTTCCGTTACCACCTCCGGTATGCCTCCAACAGGGGTAGTTACGATGGGAATACCCCAGGACATCGCTTCCAGGATCGCCATAGGCACTCCTTCATGGTATGAAGGAAGTACAAAGATAGCTGTTCGAGCAAGCAAATGATCTTTTTCTTCTTTACCAAGCCACCCTGCAAACAGAATCTTGTCACTGACACCCAGTTCTTCCGACAACATCTGTGCCTGCTGTAGTTCGCCATCGCCCCCGATAATTAACCTGAAATTTTCACTCAGCAATGCTGCCGCTCGAATCAGGTCAAATGTACCCTTACGCTTACCAACATGACCAAGAAATAATATAAGCGGGGGATCACCTGGATCGCTGCTACTTTCGTCTATCTCTTTCTCACGTAACACCGCAGCAGGTAGCGGTACGGAGTTAAAAAGAATTACTGTACGTGTAGCAGGAGAAATCTTCTTGATATCTTTAGCCCAGCCCGGGGATAAGGCAATAACATATAACGCTCGCGATAGCAGAAATCTGATGAACTTCTTTCTACGTTCTCCGCACTCCTGCTCAAAGAAATCAACGAAATCCGGACTGTGCAAGTGAATGAGATACGGGACCCGAAACATCATCCCCATCAGCAGAAAAAGTGACTTCCTCCATGTGCTTGCTCTTGAGGACATGTGCACATGAAGCAATCCAGTCCGACCAGTAACCAGCATGTAGAGTAACTGTAGCATCGCTGCTCCTGCCGCATATGCTTTGGCAAATCTCGAACCCTGCACATGCGTCACTACATACTTGACCTTCCATTTCTCCAGCACTCCGCAATCTTCGTAGTTGCCGGCCACAGTTGCGATTCCACCATGTGCTTCAGGCGATGTTCCAAGCATTACGATTGTCTTGTATTTTGCTTTTTTTATCATAATCGATTCAACTCAACCGCAAGTGAATAAACAGACTTAGTGGCAGGAATCCATTGGCGCATGGGCCGCCTGAATGCCTCTTGATATTTCCCCCGAAGATGTCAATCCAAGGTAAGTATGCATCGCATTCCGGGGACATACCGTCAGTATTAATGGGAGGACCAATCAGTTTGCCTTCCAGGTGCCCGGCATTGCCAATGCGGCAGCTGCGGGGCCATACCAAGGATTGTTTTTTATTTTTCCCTTTCCTGCAAGCACATCAGAGAATCTTCCTCAGACTCTGAGCAAATACTATGCCAGTATTTATAATTTAATTAAAACAAAGACTTTAAATATTATTTACGCATCCCTGTCATTTGAATGTAAGAACTCTCGACAACGAATTGCGGATGAAGTCTACGATTCTTGAGTTTTCGGAAGGGATTCAGTCAGGAATGGCTGACCTCAACCACCCAGCGCCATGCTCGATATTTCGATTCAGCACTCTGACCCGGATCTCCTCATGGCGAGGGAGCACATGAAGGGTGTAGCCGTGCGACCCCATCCCCCGCCGCGAGAGCTCGCCTAAGTATCCTGATCCTGCATTGGCGCATATTGAGCGCCCTGACGTTAACTGCTGGCGCCTCCAATTGGAGTCCCCCGGCATGACCAAGGAATTACCGTGTTTATTTATCTTTTTTGTGGAGTGGGCAATAATAGCCATTAACGCCCCCTTGAAAGGCTCTGCGCATGCGTTTGATTATTGCTTTATTCCTCCCGTGGCTAACCTTCTTCACAATCGGCCGCCCCATTACGGGCGTTATCTGCTTGCTTCTGCAGATAACGCTTATCGGCTGGATTCCTGCGACGATCTGGGCAGTGTACGCATTGGGCCAGTATAAGACGGACCAGAAAATTGAAAAAGCTCTCGGTCAAAAACGTGCAGACCGCCCGTAAGAGGTGATGACACAATCAGTTCCTTACCACGCGTCAATTGCGGTAGAAACACATTCCGACATAGTCATTCGGGAATTTGGGAATGAGAGAAAAACCAATGCCGGGATAGGCAGCATTCCGTCATCAGTTGAATTCACAGTAAGGAATCACCTGTACCTATCTTGCAGAAATCAGGCGTTCATGACCGGATTCAGACTGCTTCCAAAATCATCCGTGGGGTATGTGTTCTGAACAGTACGCCAGTGGAGCCTCGGACGCACTTTTCCCGCAAACCACTAATCTTCCGTTAGCGGACGGGCTTCAGCCTGTTCGCGGCATCACTATTCGATTCACAGGGCTACGATAATCGGGGCAACCGATTGCGTGGTGAAGGTCGATTTCAGAAATATCTTTTAATTAAACAATATGAAGCTCGCCCGAATAACGGGCGGCTCCCTGAATAAAAATATGGCTGGCTTGCCGCGGGCGGGCTGGCTGGCTAAAAGACCGCTGGAAAAAGGAGTAACCAGCGGTAACGGATAACTTTGAAAGGATTATTGATAATGATTCTCATTATATTTATAAAACTGGAGAAAAGCAAGAGGAGTTAGCAATTTCACAGGACAAAGGAACAGAACAAGCAATAGGTTGGCGCATAGCAGCGCCTTGCAGTTGCTGCACTCGTAGCAGAACCGGCAGGCCTCCGTGAACTGCGACAATTTGCCGCATTCCTGCGGTAACCAAAATGGGTTAATCTCGCGCTCGATTTACAAGATATTGCTCGAAAGAGAAATTATCCGCATATCTGAAAACAAGATCCATTCCAGCGAAATCACGGCCTCCCTCCTCTGCGAGCGGACTGGAAAAAGTTGAGGCAAAGCCTGGAAAAGGCTGCTAACCGAGCAAACATGAATTGAATATCAAGCAAGGACTCGCCGTTTTTACTCTGGCTTGCGGAGCTTGCATATCTTCTATCGCGGCGGCCGATGAGCCAGCGCTATCGTCAAAAAACAACAATAAAGCTGCAATGCCGGCGAAAAAGAAACCGGATACTGTTGCTCCGGCACCCGGGGCTCCCGCCAAAGGAAAAACCTCATCTGACGATCCCGCAGTTGAATTGCCGGAGATGACGGTAACAGAAAAAGTAAAGCCGCCTCGCACTCAGACCGAAAAGGAACGGTACCGGTTGCCTCAGACCACGGAAAGTGTCACCCGCGAAAGAATCGACAATACGATTCATCTTGCGAATCCCGAGGATGCCATCAAGTACATGCCATCCATTCAGGTACGCAAAAGATATATTGGCGACACCAATGCCCCGGTTGGCATGCGCACTTCGGGCACGTCCGCAAGCGCCCGTAACCTGATCTACGCCGATGGCATCCTGTTGTCATCATTGCTCGGCAACAACAATGGAAATACCGGCTCGCCCCGCTGGAATACTGTATCGCCGGGAGAAATTGAACGTGTCGATGTCATGTACGGCCCATTTTCGGCCGCCTATGCCGGCAACTCCATAGGGGGCGTAATCAATGTTACCACCCGGATGCCGGAAAAATTCGAATTCGGGGCAGACGCCCAGGCCTCATGGCAGACGTTCAATCTCTATGGCACGAAGGATACTTATGATGCGCAGCGCTACTCCGGTTACGTCGGCCATCGCTACAACGATCTGTCGTTCCGTTTTGACTATAGCCATCTCAATGCGCATAGCCAGCCCATTACGTTTGCGACCGCACTCATCTCGAAAACCGCAGCGGGTGCTGGAGATACGGCGGTCATGGGTGCGTTTGCCGGAGCCAATGCCACCAACGCCGCAAACCTGACGCTCGGTGCGGGGAATATCAATCACACCGTACAGGACAATTTCAAGTGGAAACTTGCCTACGACATCACCCCTTCAATCAGGCTGGCGTACACCCTGGGCCTGTGGCTGAACAATGCGCAGGCGAGTCCGCAGAGCTACTTGAGGGATGCGGCGGGAAACATTGTGCAAGCCGGTTTTGTCAATATTGGCGGTCGCCGTTACAACCTTTCTGTACCTAATAGTCCGACTTTCGCGGGAAACCAGACTGACCAGACAACCTGGTCGCACGGAATCAATCTTCGATCCAGTACTGGAGGAGTTTTTGACTGGGAGTTGACCGGCAGCGTGATCGATTTTGGCAAGGATACGGTTCGGGCGCCAACAGTTGACCCAACCCTCGCATTCGCCGGCAATGCGCCCGGCAGGATCACGAGCCTGACTGGCTCTGGTTGGCATACCGTGGACGCAAAGGGCATTTGGAGGCCCAGGATCGATCTTCTCGGTTACCATGAAATCAGCTTCGGTTTTCACCATGATTTGTATACGCTGAAGAATCCCGTATTCAATACCGGCAATTGGCAAAGCGGCAGAGGGCAAAGTATTTTTACAAATTCCACCGGAAAAACTCAGACTGAAGGTTACTGGATCCAGGATGCCTGGGATTTCCACGAGAACTGGAACTTTACTATCGGTGGCCGCCTGGAATCCTGGCACGCTTACGATGGGGTAAACACGACTACAGTGGCAGGTTCGCTGCAGACGGTAAACCAGGCTGATAAAAGCTCTGTGAACTTTTCACCCAAGGCGAAATTGACCTGGACTCCGATGCAGCAGGTCAGAATTGGTGCTGCAATCGGCCAGGCTTATCGTTACGCAACCGCCACGGAATTGTTCCAGACCACTACAGTTGGCACTGGCACAACGGCTATAGCCGTTAATGGAAATCCGAACTTGAAGCCGGAAGAGGCGCTGGCCTCGGAATTGTCCGGCGAGTATTTTGCGGACAAGGGAAGGTTACGTATCAGCCTGTTCCAGGAGCGCATCAAAAATGCCATTTTTTCCCAGACCGGGTTAATCACCAATCCGCTCAACAATCAAACCGTTCAATCAACTTTTATATCAAACGTCGGGGAAATCAATACCTACGGTGTCGAGGTCTCAGGAGAGAAAACTGATGCGGTGATTAAAGGGCTGGATATTCTTGGCAATCTCACCTGGGTGGATTCCAGAATAGAGAATAATCGAGCGGCGGATGCGGCAGCAGCCGCCTTAGGCCCTACAGCAGCCAATCCCAACGCCGCGGCACCATCGACCGGAAAGCATCAGCCCAGACTTCCCACCTGGCGGGCAAGCGCGGTAGTCACCTATCGGGCTAATGAAAATTTCAGCGCTTCAGTGAATGTTCGCTACAGCAGCGGCCAGTTCGGCCAATTGAATAACACGGATACCAACGGTTTTGCCTATACGGGGTTGACCAGTTATGTTGTTGCCGATCTGGTCGCAAGATACAGAATCACGAAGCAATTGACCGCGATCGGCGGTATTAATAATGTCAACAATGACAAGTACTGGGTATTCCATCCTTTTCCCCAGCGAACCTACTTTGCCCAGTTGAGGTTTAATTATTAAAGATAACAGCTATAAGGGATACGAGATTCTTATAGTACCTGGAGGAATGGCACAAATGGATTCTGGACTGGGTGCTACAGAATTTCTGACAGGAAGAAAAAGATAGTATTTGAAAATTCCATTCTTCCATTCGATAATGAATCGGGTGTCCTGGCGGTTGCCAGCATAGAGGCACAGGTATGGGTCGATGGCAGCACCGTGGGGCTAAGCCTGTAAGAGTACGGGCATGAAAGGCACGGCAAATTGCCGCTGGAGGTCAGCGTGATCCTGCGGGCAGGAACGAGAATCAAGGCTCATTGGCTTGCTCCCCAGGAAATTGCCGAGCCTACGGCGGAATTGCCGAGTCTACAGCGCTTATAACTCCGGTGATCAATTCCTGTAGTAAAACAGGCTTGGAGAGGCATATCAGAAAGCCCGCGTCCAGGATATCTTCCCTGGAACAGCTGAGTGCGCTTAGCGCTACCGCAGGAGTATCTCTGCCTCTATGCGCAGGCAGGCTTCGTACGGCACGGATGAACTGGTAGCCATCCATTTGAGGCATGCTGATATCGCTGACAATTACATCCGGTGCATGTGTTAGCACCTTTTCCAGGCCTTCGACAGCAGCAGGAGCGGTAGCCACTACTGCGCCATACAGCTCCAGCATGAGCCTGGTGACCGTCAGCGCATCTTCCTCGTCATCTACGAGCAGCACTCTGACTCCTGATAGGAGCAGTTTATTATCCACTATGCCCCCGATTATGTGAGTATCCTCCTGAACACTTTCCAGGCTACCTGTAAATCAAAGAGATAACTGTTCGCTTCCCCACATAATGCAATAAAGCTCATTTGAGCCTTATTCCCTGTTCTATGCTTAGCGCTCCTGGAAAAATCCCTGATACCCGTAATCCGTTTCTTACGAAAACTATCGCCTATGACTCCTGATACTCTTCCTCTTGGGAGACTTGCTTCGATAGAAAGAATCTCGTGATCGAGATTGTCCGGGTTGCCTTACAGCGCCCGTATACATTCATCGTACTGGCGCTTCTCATCCTGATTCTGGGACCGCTTACAGTTTTTCGGACTCCAACCGATATTTTCCCGGATATTCGCATTCCAGTAATTGCGGTTGTATGGCAGTACACCGGCTTGCCCCCGGACGAGATGGCGGGACGTATTACTACGCTGTTTCAGCGTTCATTGACGACGACAGTCAATGACATCGAGCATATCGAAGCGAATTCCTATGCGGGTTCCGGAATTGTCAAAATCTTTTTTCAGCCTGGCGTAGACATAGCAGTCGCCAATGCCCAGATTACGGCCATCTCGCAGACCGTGGTGCGGCAGATGCCGCAAGGGACGATGCCTCCACTGATTCTCAACTATAACGCCTCGACAGTACCCATCCTTCAGCTCGCGCTATCCGGCAAGGGCATGTCCGAGCAGGCTCTCGCTGACCTTGCCATGAACACCATCCGCTTGCGGCTGGTGACCGTACCCGGTGCCGCGATTCCGTTTCCATACGGTGGAAAAACCCGGCAGATACAGATCGATCTCGATCAGGAAGCCTTGCAGGCACGCGGATTGAGCGCGCAGGATGTGGGAAACGCACTTGCCGCACAAAACCTGGTTACGCCGATAGGTACACAGAAAATAGATGCATTTGAATACACGCTTCAACTGAACAATGTAGCCACCGCAATCGAGGATCTCGGTAATCTCCCGATCAAGGTTGTCAACGGCGCAACAATCTATATCCGGGATGTCGCGCATATTCTTGACGGCAATGCGCCGCAAACCAATATCGTGCATGTCGATGGCACGCGCTCGGTGGTGATGACCATATTGAAAAACGGCATGACATCCACACTTGCCATCGTTGCCGGCATCCGTGCCAAGCTGGATGAAATAAAACCTGCCCTGCCGGAGAATCTCGAGATCAAGCCCATCAATGACCAATCGTTTTTTGTACGTGCGGCAATCAACGGGGTTGTGCTGGAAGGTGCCATCGCGACTGTATTGACAAGCATCATGATACTGATGTTTCTCGGCAGCTGGCGCTCGACGGTAATCGTGGCAGTATCGATTCCCTTATCCATTCTTGGCGCCATCATCTGCCTTGCAGCCTTGGGAGAAACAATCAACATCATGACACTCGGCGGCCTCGCCCTTGCTGTCGGCATACTCGTCGACGATGCAACCGTGACCATCGAGAGTATCAATCTGCATCTGGAACAGGGGAAAGAGGTTGAGGAAGCGATCATGGATGGCGCTGCGCAGATCGCAACACCGGCTTTCGTGTCCTTATTGTGTATCTGCATCGTTTTTGTGCCGATGTTCTTTCTGGAAGGCGTCGCGCGCTTTCTGTTCGTACCGATGGCAATGTCAGTCATGTTTTCAGTTGCGTGGTCTTTCATTCTCTCCCGCACTCTTGTCCCCACCATGTCCAAGTATTTGTTGCATCCGCATTCATCCCGGGGGGAAGAGAGCCAGTCATCACGCAATCCGCTGGTACATTTTCAGCGCCGCTTCGAGGCACGCTTTGAACGTTTTCGAGCCCGCTACCGTGAATATCTTGAATTTATGCTGGCGCATCGATATCCGTTCATAAGTGTATTTCTCGTATTCGTGCTTGCCTCTTTTTTGTTGTTACCCTTTTTAGGGGAAAATTTCTTTCCCGCAGTGGACAGCGGCCAGATTCTGATGCATGTGCGTACCCCGGTCGGCACTCGCGTGGAGGAGACCGCCAATCAGCTTGCCCAGATCCAGAAATCCATCCGGGAAATCATTCCACCCGATGAAATCGACGTAATGGTGGACAATATCGGTCTTCCTCCGAGTAGTATCAACTTGACCTACAACAACACGGGGGTGATGGGGACTCAGGACGGGGATATCCAGATTGCGCTGACTCCAGGACATCAACGTACCGAAGATTATGTGCGCAAGCTGCGCGAAGAGTTGCCGCGCCAGTTTCCAGGAGTGGCATTTTCATTTCCCCCGGCTGATATCGTAAGCCAGATCCTGAATTTCGGTTCGCCTGCGCCGATCGAACTGCAGATCCGCGGCGCCGATCTGGAAGCAAATTTTGATTATGCCGGATTGTTGCTGCCCAGGATCAGGGCGATTTCTGGCGTTGTGGATGTTCGTATCCAGCAGTCGCGCAGGAGACCTGTTTTTAACGTAGACGTTGACCGAACCCGTGCACAGGAAATGGGAATAACCATGCGTGATGTCACGAATAGTTTGGTGACCAATCTCGCCGGCAGCAGTCAAGTTGCACCCACCTTCTGGCTAAATCCCCGGAACGGCGTGCAATATCCGATAGTGATGCAAACACCGCAGTATCGCCTCGATACGCTCGCCGCTCTTGCAGGCATTCCGGTCGGGGGTAATGACGGCAATTCACAAGTACTTGGCGGACTTGCCAGTTTCACGCGCACCAGCGGTAATGCATTGGTCAGCCAATATGATATTCAACCGATGGTACAAATCCATGCGACCACGCAAGGAAGAGATCTCGGCGCGGTGGCAAGCGACCTTCGCCGCATCCTTGCCGATACCGCGGGTGAGGTGCCAAAAGGGTCGAGGGTCCTACTGCTTGGCCAGGTAAAAACCATGGAAAGCGCTTTCTCCGGATTGTTGTTCGGGTTGCTTGGCGCGATCGTATTTATCTATCTGCTGATCGTTGTGAACTTCCAGTCCTGGACTGATCCATTCGTTATCATCACTGCATTGCCTGCTGCGCTCGCTGGAATCGTATGGATGCTGTTCATTACGCACACTCCAATCTCGGTGCCCGCCCTGACCGGCGCAATCATGTGTATGGGTGTGGCTACCTCGAACAGCGTGCTGATGATCAGTTTCGCGCGGGAACGGTTAAATGCGATTGGAGACGCTACCGCAGCTGCGCTGGAAGCCGGCTTCGTGCGTTGCCGGCCAGTCCTGATGACCGCTCTTGCGATGATCATAGGGATGCTGCCCATGGCGTTAGGTCTTGGCGAGGGGGGTGAACAGAATGCTCCGCTTGGCCGGGCTGTGATCGGAGGCCTGATTTTTGCCACCATTGCAACACTGATCTTCATTCCTGTCGTTTTCAGCGTTATACATGAACGCCATGCCAAAAAACGCCTGCCTGCCACCTTCGACGCCCCGGAAGCCGATGCTACCTGATTCTTCCGAGTCCCGAATCTCAACTCGAAGGCTCCTTGTTTTTGGTATAGCCGCGATAATCATCATCGCTGCTACAGTTACAATGGGTCTTATCAGTCGCGTCTCTGCGAGCAGGCAGCTGCGCAACTGGACCAGCGAACAGGCAGCTCCCGTTGTTGCAGTCACTACACCCGGCACGCAGGAAAATACGATCTCCCTTGATTTACCGGGTCGTCTGCAGCCATATTCCCGCGCGATCCTATATGCGCGCGTAAATGGCTATCTGAAAAGCTGGAAAGCGGATATCGGGACTCAGGTGAAGGGCGGGCAATTGCTCGCCGAGATCGAGACGCCAGACCTTGATCAGCAGTTGTTACAGGCAAAGGCTGATCTTGCCAGTTCAGAGGCAACTGCATTGCTTGCAAAGACTACAGCGGAACGATGGAAAGCATTATTGAATTCCGGCTATGTTTCAAAGCAGGCAGCCGCGGAAAAGACAGGGGATTTCATGATCAAGCAAGCATTGGTTAATGCTGCTCGTGCAAATGTGGATCGCCTACAGGCATTGAAATCTTTTGCGCGTATCGTTGCGCCGTTTGACGGGCTCGTCACTGCCCGGCTAACAGACATCGGTGCACTCATAAACAGCGGCAGTGGAGCAGGGCAAGAGCTTTTCGAGGTGTCGAACACAAGAATGTTGCGTGCATATGTCAATGTGCCCCAGGTTTACGTACCCGACATCTCCCCCGGCATCCAGGTAACCATCACTGTGCCGGAGCATCCGGGCAGGACTTATGCTGCCGCCGTTGTTGCATCGGCACAAGCTGTCAATAATGTGTCTGGCGCGACCCAGATACAAATCCAGATCGATAATGCGAGGGGAGAGCTGCTTCCAGGTGGATTTGCAAATGTGAATTTCAGTCTTCCTGGTAACAGGCCTACGATGAGCGTACCGGCAAGTGCCCTGATATTCAACAAGGCAGGTTTAAGTGTGGCAACGATTGGCCTTGATGACAGGGTTGTACTGAAACCTGTCATGATCATGCGTGATTTGGGCAAACTCGTCGAACTCAGCGCAGGTTTGAGGTCCGATGATCGTATTATCGAAAATCCACCGGATGGAATTTCAAACGGAGATAAGGTTCGTATCAGTAGCATTTCTTCACGAAACTGAGGATGAAACCAGTATTGCCGCAAGAATGGGAACAAGTTTTTTCTTCACCACGGCGCGGTCCTTCAAGCGCAACTCACTTACAAAAAGGCAGCATTTCCTATAAATTCATCCTTGAGCAGTTTATCGAATTCCCCTGATACTCCTTACAGCCCCGCAGGAGGACACTACCTCCTGCACACCAGATCCAGCACTGTCTCCCCTATCGTGCCTGCTATCACCTTCGTTACCGGCCCTTCCTCTATTGAGGAAGACATGATGTCTCCCCTACCTCCATACTGCGAGTAGTGCGTGCTTTGCCTGGCGTAATATGACCTGTTTTTGCAATTGTACCTGTATAGAAACTTGGTGGACTTGGAGGGGGTCCTGGCATTAGGGAAGTCGGACATTTCCCAGACATCCACAGTATTGCCGTGCCTCCTGATGCTCGGCATATGGACAAAAAAGACCTCCCTTTCAGTTGTCGCCACAACTTTCCATCCTGGCCCTGGGTGAGGGTTGTTCAGCGTATGATCCTGGCTTCGTGAAACCATTGGGAAAGAAACAGAAATAACCAACAAAACCAGTCCAAATAAATACATCGTCATCATTTGAGTGGAGCGCACTCTACTTCGCACGTCTTGTTATTCTGGTTTAATTCGGCTCACCCTGGCTTCCTGACAGCCAGGGCAATTTCTAAGGCATGATCAAAGGCGTGGGCAGATTCTATCAGCAGACCTTCATCAATACCTACTCCAAGTAACCCAAAGCCAGACTCGGCCAGACTCGGCCAAGCTCCAGGACAGCAAGACGCCCGTTACAGGCGTCGATCACTCGATGATCGATGCTGCCTTTTCTGCCAATCAGGGCATGCGCCTGATCGGCATCTTGACCACCGGAGTACTCAGAGCCTGCCGATCAATGACATCGAGCAGCCAAAAAACAAGGCAAATTATCCGGCGATCAATGGCATTCTCGAAGCATTCGTTCAGCGATTGCAATTCAAGCCTTAATACCCCTTGGCGCGCATGCAGGAAGAGTAAGCAGCCTGATACTGCCCATCCTGTGATTTAGTCTCGTTGAGACCATAAAGCGTTCCCCCGGCAACGCCTGTTATACTGCCAATCGCCGCGCCCTTGCCGGCACCTTTTCCACCCCCGGCGATCGCCCCTCCTGCAGCGCCTACAGCTGCCCCCAGCGCTGCGCCGAGGGCCGCATTCTTGAGCACTTCTTCGGCCTTGCTGTTCACCTGTTCGCTTGCATAGCGGTTGCATTCATTCATGACGGCCTGAGACGGGTAGGGCGATCGTACCGGTTGCGGGGGATATGCCGCCGGGGGAGCATAAGACGGGGGAGGCGGAACCGCAACTGTAGTATTCGGGTTCGACTGCGCTACTCTGGTGCGCTTTGGAGGCTCAGGCGCAACTTGCGCGGCTTGCGTCGGTTCGGGAGCTGAAACAACAGGCTTTTTCTCTGCCTCGGAAACCGGAGCTTCGCCGGCAGGGGAAACCGCCTCAGCCTGAGCCGCAGGAGCCGCGGACTCAGGCCTGGAATCGGAATCGCGCCCCGTGATGAACAGAGTTGATGCAACGCTTGCGCCCACCAGCAATATTCCAATCGTTGCAAACTTCCAATAGTTAACCGCTTCGTTCGACATCACACTTCCTTCCAAAAAGTCTTTTTCTGCTGCTGCCGGTCTTTCCTGGCGCTTCAGGGCGCCTAAAAACGCCTAAGCGCGGTTCCTAGTGTAGTGAAGCGCTCTTAATGAAACTTATAATCAGGCTATAAACCGCGTGAATACTGGGTTTCATATGTTTCAATTAGCGTGTAACACTACACTAGTAATCCGCCCCCTTGCCATGGCCTTTGTGTCCGCCGTGGTTGTCGTGATTGCCGTGGTTGTTATGACCCTTGTTTCCCTTGTCGGATTTGTCCTTCTTGCCCTTGTCGCCGCCCCCATGGTCTTTATGCTTGCCTTTTCCGGCATGATCTCCATCGCCCGCTCCATGCCCATTCCCCCGCTCATTCTGGTTTCTCAGGTCGGCACGGTCCTGCCCGCGTGCCGCATCAGTAGACCACTGCGCGTTCGAGTTCTCCATGCCTTGCTGGCCCCTGTGCTCGGATGCCATTCCTCCGGAGTTTGCACGTTCATCCCCCCCTCCCGTTTGATGCCCTTCATGCTTCCCGCCGTCGTTCCGTGCCAGCACCGGGTTTGCGTACGCAACTGCCATCACCAGTAATATTGCCAGAATCCGCATTTTCATCTCCTCATGTTAAAAAGTTGTTGAACTGAATTTACATCTCACTCGTGGCGATTATCTACGTGTGTTGCAGTGATAGCTATTGGACTTAGGTACAGTGTCACAAGACAGGTTATCTGATAAATAACTCCGGTTCTCCTTCTGCACTCTCCAATAACGCGATACTACCTCGTCCGTTTACTGTCAGAGAGAATATTGTGAAATTTTTGTGAATTTTCTGTAGCGACAGGACAACCGATTCGAAAGTGGCGCGTTATACCTTCTGCGGGTTGAATAGCTGAGGCCCGGCTCTTCGTTAATGACTACTTTGGAATGGAGATCTTCATGACAAAAATAAAATCGGGGTGCTTTGCACTCATGCTGGTCATCGCAGCCCCCTTGAGCCCTGCGTGGGCCGGCAGAGGGCATGGACATGGACATGGTCATCATCATGGGCATCACCACCATCGTCACGGCGGAGGTGGGGGTTGGGGCTATGGAGTCGGGATCGGTCTGGGGCTGGGCCTGCTGGGTTACGGCCTGAGCTCCTATGCGCGCAGCCCCTCGTATCCACCTGCCTACAGTTATCCTCCGGCGGGATATGCATCCGGTTATGGGTATGCGCCTGTCGTCTCGGTTCCCGCTGCTCCGCCTGTCTATATCCAGCAGGGAGTCGTGCAAGCACCGCCACAGGCTCAGGCCTCAAACTACTGGCATTATTGCCGGAACCCGGAAGGCTACTATCCTTACGTGAAAAACTGCCCGGGTGGATGGCTGCAAGTCGTACCCCAGCCTGTGCAGTAGCAAAACCGCCATGACTACTCATCCTGCGCCTCCACCTGGCAGGGTAAGGTTTCTAGTTTTTGATAGACCTTACCCTCGAACCGCCTGCCCGTCCTGACATACCTGAGCCAGGCATGCGCCGCCGGCAACCGCAGTAAATAAGGCGGCGCGTGTCAGCAGCCGGGAGGTTCCAGCGAAATGATTGCCGTACTCTTTCTCAAGCTCTTCTGCAAGAGATTATATACGTCCAGATCAAAGCTCAGGGATGGGCGTGCCTGTAAAATATCCTCAAGCTCTTCGCCGTTTTGCACGGTTCCGAGGTGGCACCACTTGTCAAACACATGAAGTTGGCTGCAGGCAGTAACTTCATTAAACTCACGAAAGCCGATTCTGCCCGGATAGGGCCAGGGCTTCAGGCGAAGCGGGATCAGCGCCTGTTTGACACGCAGATAGTGAAGCTCCGGCAGTTCCCTGCCGGCGCAGACCCCATCACAATGTTTGATCTGATGGGAAAAACATGCACTTCCCGAACGCGCGCTTTGGGCCCCGCCACTCTCGATTCCAATCATGCGCGGGCACAATCTGTTGTCGAGGGCGATCTTGCGAAGCGCATCCATGGCTGCCTTTTTCGAACGAAAGAAGCCGAAGAGATGATCGAATCTTTCCGGATCAATGTCATCTTCCGTTACGATGTTTATCAAGGGAACTTGATCGGGTCCGTCTGCGAGGCTCAGGGAAAACAAGGTGCGGGTCGAACGTAAACGCCGGTTATGGATCGGCTGGCGCTCCTTGATCAGGCTCGATTCCAGCAACAGGGCGCCCAATTCGCCTGCCGTTTCTATCCATTCCACGCGGTTTATCTGCTGGCCGATACGCATTGCCTTGCTGGATGCATGATCACCGCTGAAGTGCGACATGACACGCGAGCGCAACGTGACGCTTTTGCCGATATAGAGCGGCAGATTGTTTTCGCCATAGAAAAGATATACGCCCGCACTATCCGGAATCTCGTCCAGAAAGGCCGCATCCAGGCCCGCCGGCAGGCTCGGCCCTTTCAGCAAGGCGGCAACTTCGTCCAGAACACGCTTTTCTCCTAATTCGCGTCTGGCCAGTTCGAGATAGGCCATCAGCAGACTCACATCCCCCATGGCACGATGCCGATCGTGGGCTACAAGCGAATGACGCTGCATGATGGCATCGAGACCGTGGCTTCTGTGCTCCGGATAGAGTCGCCGGGAAAGCTTCACCGTACACATCACCTTCTGCCGGAGTACAGCGCCCAGCCGCCTGAATTCACTCTTGAGGAAACCATGGTCGAAGCGCACGTTATGCGCTGCCAGCACAGCCCCCTCGATATAGCCGTATAACTTATGGGCGATTTCATCGAACGCAGGCGCGTCTTTCACCATTTCATTGGTAATGCCGGTCAGACGGGAAATGAACGGCGGAATACTGACTCCTGGATTAACCAGTGTTTCCCAGCGATCAATTTCAATTCCGTTTTCGAAGCGCACGAGCGCGACCTCTGTGATGCGGTCGTGCAAGGGCGAATCTCCGGTCGTTTCGAGATCCAGGACTACGAAATGAGGCAGATTGGAAAACATTGCGTTGTCGATCGCTGTCAGAACTGAACGCTCAGCGAAACCAGGAAGAGACAGCTGCTGAAGCTGAAAACCAGCACTGGATTACGTTGCGTCAGCATGAAAACCACTGGCGGCCGCCGCCTGAACTCTGAAGCCGCTCTGAAGCCTGGATCACTGGCCAGATATTTTACCGCGATTCCAAATTGAAGACCTGGCTCGTCGGGCAGGTTGCGCTGGTGTAATTGACAAGGCGAGATAGCTAGCTCGATACGATATTCCATTACCGCTTATGAAATTAGCCGGTGCATTACGCACAGTCGCAGTGTTTGAAGCCGCCAAAGGTGCTCTGGCATTGCTGGTGGGATTTGATTTGCTCTCCCTGGTTCATCACGACATTCAGCAAATCGCCGAGCACCTGCTGGCACGCACTCACCTGAATCCAGCTTCCCGTTATCCCCACATCTTTATTGATATTGCCGACCAGCTCACGAACACCCGCTTATTCCTGATCGCGGCTGGAGCCGGCGCCTACTCGCTGGCGCGATTCATCGAGGCGTATGGGCTCTGGCGTGCAAGGCGCTGGGCCCAATGGTTCGCGGCTGCAAGCGGCGCGATTTACGTGCCTTTTGAGCTTTTCGAATTGTATGAGCGTGTTACCTGGTTGAGCCTTGGTGCCTTGACGCTGAATCTGGCAATTATTGCCTTCATGCTCTACCACTTGTTCCATACAGGTGGCAAGAAGATGGTGCATTCATTGAACCGCTAGCTGCTTCGATCTGATGCATCAATCTGACACGGCGTATCCTGTGTTGCCGCTTTAAGGGTCGGAACAGTCAGTGTATCGCTCTGCCATCCCTGTAATTTTTCCATGGAATATTGCAACCTGTGCCGGTCATGAGAGACTCGCCAAGATAATGACGAGATTGTTGCGGAGGCATTTGCCGGGCGCTGGAAAGCTGTTGCGTGAATGGTTGAAAAATAGATACAAGACATAAACCCACCTCGGCGGGTTTTTTATTTCCATGTGTTAAGTATTTAACGGTAGAACCTGTCTTGTATTGTTAATCTACTCACTCGTTTCTCTCCTCCCAAAACGGGGAAGCGATTGCAGCAGACACACTCTAGCCCGGTTCATACCGGGCTTTTTATTGCTCTTAGCCGCATCCGCGAAATTTGTAGGGATGTGGGTAAGCAAACTCGACAAGCCATATATGGAATAAGCTTGGGCGAATGGAGGGCGATCAAAGCTTCCGTCCGGGTTCCTGCGCTCTGTCCAGGCTGAAATCGATTTCGTTCATTTTTTCCAATAAGGGCTAACAAGGGATCAAAAATCCAGCGTCATCATTCCGCGGATGGCGACCGGTGAGCCAGGCGAAATGTTGTTGTTATTGCTGGCAGAGAGGAAGTAGTGCGTATTGAGGATGTTCTCGACGTTCACCTGGAAGCGCAAACGCCGGTCGAACTTGGTGTACATTGCCGCGTCTACCCGGGTATAACTGGGCAGCACGACGGTATTGTCCACGGAAGCAAACATGTTGCTGCGATGGATCACACCGACGGCAAAGCCGAGCCAGGAGGTGAGATCGTAGCGATTCCAGAGGGAAAATGTATGATGGGGAACCTGTGCCAGAATGGCGCCCGCCGTTCCGTTTTCGCCCTGGTTGCGGGTAACTCGGCTATCCTGATACGCATATCCACCCATTAAGCCCCACGCGGAGGTGATGCGTCCACTCACACCCAGTTCGATGCCTTCGCTGCGCTGGCCGCTGACGAGCAGTAACCGGACCGGATTCAGCGGATCGGGAATTGCCACATTGGTGCGATCCAGCCGGTACGCCGCAGCTGTTAATGCCAGATTGGGGCGGATGTCCCACTTTGCGCCGAGTTCAAGATTGATGAATCTTTCTGGAGCAAGCGCGTCGTTAGTGGGTTCCAGAGCGTTCAGCTGATCGCCGGCGCGCGGCACGTAGGCCAGGCTGTAATTCCAGTAAATGGAAACCGGCTCGATGGGTTTGAAAATCAGGCCGGCACGCGGGGAGAGCAATCCGTTTGTCTGCTTGAGATCGTCTCCCGTACGGTTGTTATGAAATTTCACCTGGAAATCGTCATAGCGCAAACCCAGTACGGCCTGGAATTTTGACCATTTGAGCTGATCCTGAATATAGAACCCCAGTATATTTGTAACCACATGATTGGAGGCACCTGTAGGATCCAGCCTGAACGTGACCGGATCAGCGGTTCTCGGATTAACGACCGGCACCGAAACTGAGCTGAATACAACGTCATCTTCGGGGTCGTCCGGATGGTCGGTGCCACTGAAGACATCGTTATTGAAATAACCGGTTTTGCGCAAATTGCTGGTGATTTGCTCTCCCACCTCGATACCTGCCAGCAACCGATGTTCAAGCGGGCCCGTGTCCACTCTATACGTGAAATCGCTCTGGTTGAACACATTGCTGCGCTTGGTCGAGTTGTTGTATGCGCCCAGATCGACCATTGTTCCGTCATTTGTGACCTCGGATGGATAGATATTCTGGTAAAACTTGTCGTAAACAGCATAGCGCGTGCGGTTGCGAAACTGAAGTCCGTTATCGAACGCATGCTCGATAATGGAATACAAGCTGAGGACGGTGGTGTCGGCGTGACTACGCCTGGGGTCGCCGAAGAAGGTGGATACGCCGGTATGGATCGGCCGTCCCATGAAGGATGGGATACCGCGGTCGGCGGTGCGAGCGTCTTTGAAATATTCCCCGCCCATCACGATGTTGGTGCGGTCGGTGGGCTTGAGTGTCAAGGTGGGATTGATGCCATGGCGTTTTATGTGGACGCCGTGGCGATAGCTGCCGGAATTTTCATACATGGCGTTGAGACGAAAGGCGGCCACTTCGTTAATGCCCTGGCCGACATCCATGAGCAATCTTTTGGTGTCGAACGAGCCCGCCTGGAACGAGAAGGATCGAATGGGATCCCAGCCTGCCTTCTTGGCGACCCGATTAATGACCCCGCCTGAGCCACCGCGTCCGAAGATCATGCCATTCGGGCCTTTCAAGGTTTCCACGCGCTCAATGTTGTAGAGGTCGCGGAAATACTCGACGTCGTCACGAATCCCGTCTACATAAAAATTAGCAGTTGACTGGTTGCCCCTGAAAATCGGGGCATCGGTATTGCCTTCCCCCTGGGCCATCTGCACGCCGGGGACATAGCGGACGACGTCCGCCATGCTCAGCATCCCCTGATCCTTGATCAGATCCTGCGTGACGACTGTGATTGCTTGGGGTACATCACGCAAGAGGGTGTTTGTCCGGGTTGCTGTCACGCTTTCGGCAACGGTGTAGTCGCGGCCCCTGCTTGCGGAAACCACGAGTGAAGGAAGTACAGTTATGCCCCCGGGGGGAGCAGCACTTGCTGGGGGAAGGGGGCCAGGAGTTTTCTTCACCGCGTAACCATCGGACCGGGGCGATGCTTCAAGCCCGGTTTCAGCCAGCAGCCGAGTCAGGCCTGCTTCAACGGTAAATTTACCTTGCAGCCCCTGGCTCATCAGTCCTTTTACCTCACCGGCGTCGAAGAAGATTCTGACGCCTGCTTGCTGGGCAAAGCCCTTCAGCGCTTCTTCCATCGTGTTGGGAAGGATATCGAAGGTCTGCACCGCTGGCTGTTCAGGAGCGGTGGTCTCTGCTAGAACGGCGTATGGCAGTACCAGGAAGAGTGCCCCGAGGCAGAGCAGGACGACATGCAATGCTGCAAAGGGCGACGCCAGGTAGTTCCGAGTTGATATCCAGGCGTTAAATGGGCGGGAAGAGCTTTGGCTGGAAATGCGAAAATATTGGGAGGCCGGGTCCGAAAGAATGGCGATAGACCGGAGAACCGCTATATGCGAGACAGTTTTTTTGCCGTGTGCCATGCCAGCATACCTAATAATCTGCATTTAAACGCGAGTTCTCCCGGGAAATGCTTCGCATGATCTGGAGATTGAAAGCGGCCTTGTGAAATTTTCATGCAATACTTGTGATTTTTTCGTGAATGCGAATACGAATTATTCTCATTATAAAATATTACCACAAACAAGAAAAGGTTTTTTACCCGGAAGGCATCTCATGGCGCTTACCACCTTTTTCATGCAAGCGCGCCCACGCTTGCAATGTCTCAATGCAGGCGGCCACAGGTACCGGTCCGATGTCGCGCAATTCAGTCGGTCCATTATTCCCACGCCAGGCGGCAAACTCCGCTGCAGTCCGAGCGGTAGGCCTTGCGCGTGTTCGGGTTACGAATGCTGGCGGTGAAGAACTGAATGAAGCATTTGCCTGCATTTGGGCTCGGCGCGATAGCGTCGGCAGCGACAAAGTATATTTGTGACGAGAAAAAAGTTCTCGGGCAGGGTTAATCGCCAAGCAAGGCTAAGCGTCTACAGCATCGAGAGGATACGGTCACGCCACGGGACAGGGTGGATTATCAACGCTACTACGAGTACGATAGCCTCCTCCACGGCACTGGGTCTGCTGATATCGACCTTCATGCGCAGCCAGATCGCGGCCATCTTCGGTACCTCCATTATCACCATTTTGCCCGCAGCGCAGTTCTCCGGCATGATCGACCCGGTTTCTTCACTGGAGGGCGCAGGAGCGCTGATAGGCCATATCTATCCCACAACCCATTTCCTCACCATCTCCCGTGGGGTTTTCTCCAAGGCGCTGGGGTTCGCCGATCTGCAGATTCCCTTCCTGGCGCTACTGATCACCGTGCCGTTGCTGCTGGGGCTGTGCATCCTGTTCCTGAAAAAACAGGAGACCTGATGCGGGCGGTCAATATTCTGCAACTGGGAATCAAGGAACTGCGCAGCCTTCGCCGCGACCCCATCATGGTGGGATTGATTGTCTGGTCGTTCTCGTTCTCCGTGTACGTCTCCGCGACAGCCATGCCGGAAACGCTCAACAGGGCTTCTATCGCAATCGTGGACGAAGATCGCTCACCCCTGTCCCAGCGGATTGTCGATGCTTTCTATCCGCCGTACTTCATTCGGCCACCCCTTATTGCGCGCGCACAGATGGACGATGGCATGGACGCGGGCCAGTTTACCTTCGCCCTCGACATCCCGCCCGGTTTTCAGCGGGACATGCTGGCCGGCAGAAGTCCGGCGCTGCAGCTCAATGTGGACGCCACTCGCATGAGCCAGGCCTTCACCGGCAGCGGTTATATCCAGAGCATCGTGACCGGCGAAATAAACGACTTCGCGCAAAACCACCGGGCCTCCACCCAACCGCCGGTGGACCTCGCATTGCGCGTGCGCTTCAACCCGTCGCTCAACCAGAGCTGGTTTGGAGCAGTCATCCAGGTCATCAATAGCATCACCATGCTGTCGATCGTGCTCACCGGCGCGGCGCTGATCCGTGAGCGTGAACATGGAACCATCGAGCACCTGCTGGTGATGCCCGTCACTCCCTTTGAGATCATGACGAGCAAAGTGTGGGCGATGGCCCTGGTAGTGCTGGTTTCCTGCGCATTTGCACTGGCCGTGGTGGTACAGGGAGTCCTGCGGATACCGATTGAAGGCTCGCTGCCGCTTTTTCTGGCCGGCACCGCGCTGAATCTTTTCGCCACCGCATCCATTGGCATCTTCATGGGCACGATTACACGCTCCATGCCGCAATTCGGCCTGCTGTTGATGCTGGTGCTGATGCCGCTGCAAATGCTTTCCGGCGGGTCGACCCCGCGGGAGAGCATGCCTGAGTTCATCCAGACGGTCATGCTCGCAGCGCCCACTACCCACTTCGTAATGCTCGCCCAGGCCATCCTGTATCGCGGCGCCGGATTGAGCGTCGTATGGCCGCAATTCGTCTATCTGGCCATGATTGGCGGCGTCTTCTTCGGCATCGCGCTGGCACGCTTCCGAAAAACCATCGGATTGATGGCATAACGAACAGGCATTCTGTTTCAGGACCGGGCGGAGGTGGATCTGCCGGCCATAAAATATATTTCAGGGCACAAAAATTCGAGCATGGTAGAACGATCAGCCACCAGAACGGGGCACATATCGGGTCGGCAATGGATAGACTTGCAGACAGATACCGCAAGTCCAGCTGACATAATTACACAGGAATTACACAAATCGTTGGAAAGAAAAACGGCTTCCATGACGGAAAGCCGCTTGAATACTGGTGGGTCGTGAGCGATTCGAACGCTCGACCTACGGATTAAGAGTCCGCTGCTCTACCAGCTGAGCTAACGACCCGGATTGAATGAACCGGAGTAATTTCAGTTGCAGGTTCAACGCATGACAGAGGCAAAACCTGATGCCGCTCGCCCTTGCCGAACCTGAAGCCTGAATCTGAGGGTGCTAATCCTACCACATCCGGAAAAAAATTCGAATGGGAGGATTACAGAATCGAGCAATTACCGATCCAAAAGCCGTAGCCGGATGAGCAGGAGCGAGCTCTGTCCCGAATGCGATTTTCCAACTGCACCTGCGTGAGCCGCTATCCCGCAAATCGATTCGGCTTAATGCATTCCTCCAGCATCGTTTGCATGCGCTGCCAGTGCGAACCCTTCCAGAAAACGCGTTGACAGATATCGCACGTGCTGAAATGGTCGAAGCGCTCGCGTACGGACGGCGGCAGGCGCTCAAGCACTGCGGCCTTTTCAACCGGCCGCAGAGGTGCGTTGCAGTTCAGGCATAAAGTAAAAGGCTTGATACTGTGTGCGAGGTCCAGCCGGTCGAAAATCTCGCAGAGCTGGGCAGGAGGCTTCAAGGCCCGCACATAACATCCATGGGTAATCGAACGCCGCTTGAGCAGTTCCCGGTCGCGGGTGAGCACGATGCGCCTTTCCTGGGCGGCGAGCAATTCGATCTGGCGGTCGTGATAATTATTGTCGTACAGCGTGTCGAAGCCCGTCATGCGCAACAGGTGCGCCAGCCCCCCCAGATGGGCATCCGCAATGAAGCGTGTTACCCGCAGGGGATGCTCGCGCACGCGCAGCAGGGGTGTGACATCGATCCTCTCGAATTTGGGAAAGACCGCGACCCGATCGCCCTGCTCCAGTATCCGCTCGAACCCCACCGATTCTCCGTTTACCAGCACCAGTTCCACTTCGGTATGCGGCACACCCAGTGCTTCGATCATATGCTTGGTGGTCGCTGCACGGGCGCAGGGACAGGAGAATTCCCGCTTGCGCCGCGCGGGAGCGAGAAAGTCATTCAGCTCCTCATAAAAACGGAATGTAGCGATAGCCATGAATCAGTATTGCACTTTTCCGGCTTAAGCGCATGATTACTCCTTTCCTGGAGTATCAACGGCGGTTTGCGCGAGAGTGTTCTCTTTTCGGGAGTAACATCATCATACTGACGCGCGTCTGCTCTGACGCACGTTTGTTGCCATCGCCCATCAGGCGCTTCCACTAGCGGGGGAAACATGCAATTCAAAATACGGGAGGGCCGCCCGGCGGATGCCGAGGCGGCCGGGACGATCTGCTACAAAGCATTCAACGCTATTTCTCAGCAGCACGGTTTCAAACCCGACTTTCCCTCGCCCGAAGTGGCCCGCGATCTCCTGCGGGCTTTGCTTTCGAGACCCGATGTATATTCAGCCGTGGCTGAAAGCGAGGGAAGAGTCCTAGGCAGCAATTTCCTGTGGGAGGATTCTGCCATTGCCGGCATTGGTCCGCTGACGGTAACACCGGAAGCCCAAAGCGACAGGGTAGGCCGAGGCCTGATGGAGGATGTGCTGGCGCATGCCCGGAATAAACATTTCGCTGGCGTACGGCTGGTGCAAGCTGCATACAACAACCACTCCCTTTCCCTCTATACCAAGCTCGGGTTTGAGGTACGGGAACCCTTGGCAACTCTGCAGGGAGCACCCCTGCGAATCGATATCGCCGGCTACAATGTCCGTCCTGTAGTGGTGGAGGATGCAAACGCATGCGACCGCTTGTGCCGGAAGATACACGGCCACGATAGAGGGCAGGAATTGCGCCACGCGATTGCGCAGCGGACCGCAACGGTGGTGGAACACGGAGGCCGCATTACCGGTTACGCGACATTAATCGGTTTCACGGGGCATGCGGCAGGAGAAAGCAATGAAGACCTCAAGGCCCTGATCGGCGCCGCGGAGTCATTTGCAGGACCCGGTTTTCTCCTGCCCACGCGCAATAGCGAGTTGTTCCGCTGGTGCCTGCAGCAGGGACTTCGGGTAGTTCAACCGATGAATCTGATGAGCCTTGGCCTCTACAGTCAGCCCTCAGGCGTCTTCCTGCCATCCATTCTCTTTTGAAATGAATGGCCGGGACTGGCGACAATCATGCCGATACAGCTGGGCACGGCCGATAGGCGATAAGGACGGATAAACCAGACAGGAGGCCGGATGTCTCAACATGAAACATTCCTGCGGGAAGCGGTGCGCCTTGCCAGGAACAACCGTGAACGCGGGGGCCGGCCCTTTGCCGCAGTCCTCGCCATTGATGGGCAGGCTATCTCCACCGGCGTCAACGATGTCGTGCAAAGCAATGATCCCACCACGCATGCGGAAATGGAGGCAGTGCGCGCTGCCAGCTGGAACCTCGGTCGCGCTGATCTGAGAGGCAGCATCGTTTATGCCAGTGGCCACCCCTGCCCCATGTGCCTGGCGGCCATGGTGATTGCAGGAGTGGACATCGTATATTACGCTTTCGACAACGATGATGCGGAACCCTATGGTTTTTCGAGCAAGGCCGCCTATCAGAAGCTGCGCCTGTCACTGGAGCCTCCGCCCCTGCCGCTCATTCGACTCGATCTCGGCCTGTCCCCCGCAGAACTGTATGGCGCATAGCTTTACAGACTGAGAATGGGAACAGGAAAAGAATAAGAAGCAAGGAGATAAGAATAAGGAGGCAAGACGCAGCCTGCATTTCGCAGCTTTTGACAGGTTGACAACGTTGTCTAAAAGCATTAAAGATTCCAGCTCAACAAACGCTCTTTAAGTACCCGTCCCGCGCAATCAGTGGATTATAATGACAGCACATATATTGCCTGCCACAGAAGAAGATACAAACTCTATGAATAAGCAATCATTGCAAGACATGCTGCTCCTTCCCCGCATATCGAACTCATCAGATGTACCAGGCGCACCGGATATACCAGACGTATCGGATGTATCGGATACACCGGACGTACCAGATACGCCGGATACACCAGATACACCGGATACACCGGATGCGCCGGAGGTACCGGATGCGCCGGACGTAACGGACATAACAGACCACGGGGATCATGCGGGAGCAACAAGCAATGGCGAAAGCCCCATTGACTCGCCGGTCGTGAGTGAAGCGGTCGTGAGCGAAGCAATAAACGAAAGAATAATACACCCTATGCACCTCACTCGATTTCTGGTCACGAATTTTCGCTCGGTAGAGGACAGCGGCTGGATTGAGATCGATAGCGTTACTGCGCTCGTCGGCGTGAACGAATCCGGCAAGACAAACCTGCTGATTCCGCTCTGGAAGCTGAACCCGGCAGTCGGAGGAGAGATCGTGCCCGCTTCCGACTACCCGAAAAAGCAATTCGCCGCCCTGCGGCAGGCGCCGGAAAACTTCTGCTTCATAACGGCGGAATTTGAGGCAGGAGAGCTTGGAGAAGAGCTTTGCGGCAAGCTGGAGATCTCCAGTGAAGAGGCCTCCCTCATCGCTGTAAAACGGTACTTCAGCGGGGATTATTCGATCTCCTTCCCCCGACGGGAAGAGCTTGGCGAGATCAGGAGATCATCGGGGGAAGGCACAGAGGATATTGTGGATGCGGTAATCCACTCCCTCCCGAAATTTGTCTATTACTCTGAATTCGGAAATCTGGATTCTGAAATCTATCTTCCCCATGTAGTACAGAATCTTCAACGCACTGACCTTGGCCCCAGAGAAGCAGCCAAGTCGCGTACGCTGCGGGTCCTTTTTAAATTCGTAGGCCTCGAGCCGGGAGAAATCCTTGAACTCGGGCGGGACTTCCCAAGGCGCAAGGGTCGTCGTCGTGAACCCACAGTGGAAGAAATCCGGGAAATCGCGATGAAGAAAAGGGAGCGTTCCATCCTGCTGCAATCGGCAGGCGGGCTTCTGACGGATAAGTTCAGAAACTGGTGGAAGCAGGGGGATTACAAATTCCGCTTCGAAGCGGATGGAAGCCATTTCCGCATATGGGTTTCCGATGATCGCCGGCCGGAGGAAGTCGAGCTCGAAAGCAGAAGCACGGGGCTTCAGTGGTTTCTGAGTTTTTATCTGGTCTTTCTCGTGGAAAGCGGGGGTGAGCACCAGAACGCTGTCTTGTTGCTGGACGAGCCCGGATTGTCGCTGCACCCCCTGGCGCAGCGTAACCTTTTTGCCTTCTTCGACAGTCTTGCAAAAGCCAACAAAATCCTCTACACGACCCATTCACCTTTCCTGCTGGATGCAGAGCACCTGGGACGGGCGCGCAAGGTGTATGTTTCCCCTAACGGAACGACGCAGGTGACGTCCGACCTTCGCAGCGTGGAAAAGGATATCCGGCAGGCGGGGGCCGCCTATGTGGTTCACTCGGCGTTGAACCTGAATATTGCCGAGAGCATGGTAACAGGCTGCCAGCCGGTCGTCGTGCAGCGCGTCTCGGATCAATATTATCTCTCGGCCATCAAGACACTGCTCATTGGGGCAAACAAGATAGCCCCCAAGCGCGAACTGCTCTTTCCTCCGGCCGGCGGCAGCAAAACGGTAGGCGTGATCGCAAGCATTATCAGCGGGCGCGACGAGGCGCTGCCCAAGGTAGTCCTGCGGGATGATGAAGCAGGAAAACAGATCAATGCAGAATTGAAATCGGATTTATACAGCGGCGCGCAAGAGCGCATCTTTTCGACGGATAATTACGTTCTCTTCAGCAATTCCACGACGGAAGATATGATACCTGCGCCATTTTTTGCACAGGTGATAGACCGCTGGGAGAGGAATACGGATACGCCCTTTGCGGACGTCCTGGTCAACGGCAGGCCGGTGGTAGCCCAGGTGGAGGCCTGGGCCGAAGCGCAAGACCTGGTGCTACGTGACGAGTGGAGAGTTGAAGTTGCAAAGCGCGTCAAGGAACAGGCGCTGAAAAAGGGCATAGGCGCGTTCGATGCCGGCACCATTGCCCGCTGGGCAAAGCTCTTTCAGGAACTGGTCCGGAATCCTCTTCAATGAGTTGCTGCTTTCGCTACCGGCTTTGGCGTTCGGGGCGTCCCGGTTCTACGCAGGTAGAGCCAGCATTCTGGCGGGCGCAGGCATTTTCACAGCAGCGTAAACAGGCAAGCGTAAGCCCCCACGGGAGATAACGGTGGCTGTGCCGCTGACAGAAGGAAGCAGAAGGAATTCCACTCAGTACAACACTGTTTCCTGCTCGTTATGGTCGGTATCACTGGCAAGCGAGGCGATATTACCTCTTATGCTGCAGCTGATGACTTCCACGCAGCTTTTCCAGAAACCTCCCGAGAGCAGCTGCAGGGCGCGGAAATACCTGTTGGAGATTTCGGTGGGCGCGGTGTAGCGGCAGGTGATCCCCAGGCCTTCTTCATTGAGATTGATTGTCTTGTGCCACATCCAGGCAGGAAAAAACAGAACATCGCCGGGATGGAGATCGAATTCATAACGCGGTGCATATTCCACCAGGGGATATGCATCCCGATCGCTCGGTTCTCCTTCCTCATTCGCGCTGAACTCTGCAAACCGGCGCATGCCATTGCCAAGAGCGGCCGGGTATAGCAGCCAGGAATATTCGGATTCGATCAAGGTCCAGCGCTTGGAGCCGGAAACGGCAAGATACCAGTTGGGTCCTTCCTCACAGTGGTAGTTCGCGTTCAATCCCGCCCCCAAACCCAAGATCAGAAAGCTCAGAACCGGTTTCGAGGGCCGGCCTATGACGGGGAAATAGGCGTGCGAGCGCGGAATGCGGAAGTATTCATAGAAAGCCGGATTCTGGTCGAGCAGCAATTGCTGCGGAATGTAATTGCAGCGGCGATCCTCCGCGATCTCGCGCAGGGAAGCGTTCACCATCTTCTTGCTCCGCTTGTCCAGGGCCTGGACGATGGTATCCGGAAAACGTTCCGCGAGTTTGTCGAGTGTCCAGTCAACCGGCGCATTACCCACGAATCCCCGCATAATGCACGGCACCCCGCGCTTCACATGCTCCCGGTAAAACCGATTGGGCTCTATCTGGCCGGGTTGATATTCCGTGATGGAGAGAATCTGCCCGCGCGGTATGCCCCGATCCTGCAAGCGCTGCAGGATACGGGATTCGGTACGCTTGCGCGCATCCCGGAACAGGCGCGGATTGCGGGACAGATGCTGGCACAACATGATGCCCTTCAGAGTCAGCACATTCCAATACCCCAGCGGCAGTTTCTTCACAGCGCGCTTGCCCATGCGCTCCACCAGAAAGGTGCGCAGAAAAAACTGCTGCTCCATCACCAATTGCCACAGGACATAAAAAAATGTCGCCATTCCGGCGAGCGGTATTGCCAACATGTCTCGCACACGTGTCAGCGCGGTTATTTTCTGCGACTGGCCTGCAATCTCCATCGGATGCCTCCCTCTAGGGTTGATTCACCATGAGAATCAGCTCATGTGACTCCTCATCTTATGCACTCATTTTATGTATTAAGTCTAGCCCGTATTCCGACATAATGGAAATAATGGACAAACGCGAATTGATGTGCAGTTTCCTCCTCCAATACTAAAAACAGAGAAAAAACCTTCAGCGATATATCTCCCTGCGAGGGCCTGTTTTCACAATGAGAATCCGCACCGTGCTGTCCTCGATATTTGCGATAACGCGGTAATTGCCAACCCGATACTTCCAGAATTTATTCAGGTGGAACCCTTCAGGGTTTCACCGATATTGCGTGGGTCGTCAAGCAGCGCCACGCGTTCGTACAAAAAAACCAGAATACGGCGTGCCACGGGCGGCTCGAGCTGGCTCAATTCACGCTCAACCGCAGGATCTAGCTCAATCCTCCACGCCATAACGCTTCGTCACTTCCTCTATCCGCGCTGCCCGGGTTTTACCGGAACGAATATCGGCCAGGCGTTGCTCGGCCAGATACACATCTTCCAGATCATCCAGATGTTCACGGATCGCCTCAGTAATGTAATAACTCTTGGTCCGCCCCGTTTTGGCCGCCAGGTTTTTCAACCTGGCTTCCAGATCACTGGGAAGCCGAATCGAGAGAGCCATAAAAATTCAATTGGAAATGACGTAAATTGCGATACAAGTATCACATAAGGGATGACGGGTTTGCAATTTTTGCATTGGGCAAAATGATTTGCCCAAACCCGCTTGGTAGATTACCTGTGACGATTCTAAAATCAGAAATTCTTTCTGCGAATTACCCGCTCAGCAGCCTGCGTTTCAGAACCGGCTGTGATCCAGTGGATGGTCATCTTGCTTCCGGGACTCCTTTTTTGCTGATATTCATTTCAGCTTTTCCTCAATCCAATCCACCGCTTGTCCGGCTGAGTCCGTGCCAGCTGATAGCGCCTTAGCAGTTGCATTGACGAGACAATGCAACTGCATTACTATTAACACATTCATTGTCTCACTCTGGAGAGTGCTGTGCCCACCCTCGAAGCTGAATCTACGCTCACCGATCGATACCAGACCACCGTCCCGGAAACTGTGCGCCGTGCTCTCAAGCTCAGCAAGCGCGACAAGATCCACTACACCATCCGTCCTGATGGCGAGGTGGTGCTCAGCCGTGCAGTGCCCGCCGAGGACAATGATCCACTGCTGGAGCAGTTCCTCCGCTTTCTCGCGCAAGATATCGCTAGCCATCCCGAGCGGCTCCAGTCGGTAGACGCTGGCCTCGTTCAGCGTATCCAGTCGCTGGTCGCCGGCGTCGAGGTCGATCTCGATGCCACGCTATCGGCAGATGATGAATGAGCGGGGGAAGCCGAGGCCACTTGTCGTCGACGGCTGGACAATCTTCGCACATCCCCTGTTTCTCGATCAGCTTGAGGCTCTGGCTCGCGAAGTCGAGGCCCTGAAGCAGAAGAACCCCCTCGACTATATCAAGAGGAATGCCGCCAAGCGCCTCGCGGCCATCTCCAGACTGGCCTTCGAGGTAATCCCGCAGAACCCGGCCCGTCCAGAGTATCGCCAGGGCGGCAGCTTAGGGGATGAGCACAAGCACTGGGTTCGCGCCAAGTTCTTTCAGCAGTACCGGCTATTTTTCCGCTATCACGCGCCGAGCAAAGTAATCGTTTATGCGTGGGTGAACGACGAGGGCACGAAACGAGCCTACGAGAGCAGCAACGACGCATACCGGGTCTTCCGCAGGATGCTGGAAAGCGGCCATCCCCCAGACGACTGGAACCAACTCCTGGCTGAAGCTCGGACCGAATATGACAGATTGCAGCGAGCCGTCGCCCAATCCGGGGCAGGACCTGAGACGCACTTACGCACTTAGTTTTAGTTCGCGGAAACTTGTGTTTTTTTCCTTTTCGTTTGAGGCGGAGCGCTGGAGGCGGTTTTCCGGGGTGCGCGTTTTCCGGGAGTGGAGTTGACTGATTTGCTGATGGAAACAGGCACCTCTACGGCCTGCGCTTGCTCTGTCCGGGCCGCGGATCTGTCGTCGCCCTTGTTGCCGGCCTTGTCGTTGCCGCCACGGCCTTCTTCTTTGCCGATGCCCTGGCCGGTATTTTCGCCGCGACGACAGGCGGTGCAGGCGGTTCCGACAGCTTCGTCTGGCGGGTTCCCGCCCTGCTCTTTCTCTTTATGTCCGGCAATACCTCGGGGGTGTCCATCACGATGCCGAATACATCGGCAAGTTGAGAATCGTCGAGCACCTTGCTCCGGGCAGGAGTTCTCCCGGTTTTGACAGGCAATTCCGCCGCCTGAGTCACCAGGTCATTGGCATCCACCTGGCGCAGCGTGAAGAGGAGTTCGGGCTGGGCGTCCAGGCGCGCGCCCACGCCGTAGAGCACGGCGGCGACGTGCTTGCACATCATCGCCCAGTCCGGACAAGAACAGCGAAGCTGGATGTCTCGGGGCGCGGGAAACAGGCCTGTCTTCGGCTGACAGATGCGCTCCATCACGGCTTTCGAGAGCTTCCCCTGCAACAGCTCGACCAGCGAGGCGATGGAACCGGTGCATTCCTTTACCAGCGACTTCCAGTGAGTAGCCGGCACAGCAGCGATGTGGATTTCGATCCTGTACAGGCTGGACCCCATCACCTGCGCGCGCACCTTGCCCGGCTCGATCTTCAGATCAATGACCGAACCATTGCGCACATAGGTGCGCCCCCGCGGCAGACGATTCTCGAAGTCGCTGTAAGCTTCCAGATTGTCGCACCAGGCCTTGCCCCAGAAAGTACTGGCGATAGCCCGGCTCTCAATTCGCACCGGGTGCATATCCTGGCCGGCCTTCTTTGCCTTCGTGACCGCCTTTTCGGCCTGCGTCCGCCGCTCGGCGGCCGGCACATGAGGTTTCCAGTATTCGTAACTCATGCACTCATTCTCCCACGGATTGGATATCGAGCCTGACCAGATCGAGCAGTTCCACATCGCTCATCTCGGTCAGATTGATTTCGGCGCCGCCTTCGAGCACATCCCCCGCCAGTTGTTGCTTGGAGCGGATCAGATCATCGATGCGCTCTTCGATGGAGCCCCGGCAGGCGAACTTGTGCACCAGTACATTGCGGTGCTGGCCTATGCGCCAGGCGCGGTCAGTGGCCTGGTTTTCCACGGCGGGGTTCCACCAGCGGTCAAAGTGGATGACATGAGAGGCGGCGGTCAGGTTCAGCCCGGTTCCGCCTGCCTTGAGCGAAAGGACGAAGAAGGGGCATTGTTCATCCTCCTGGAAGCGCTTGACGAGTTCGCGACGCTTGCCCACCGGCGTGCCGCCATGCAGCACCAGGCCTTCACGCCCGAAGATATTGCCGAGAAAAGCCGCCAGCGGCGCAGTGGTCTCCCTGAACTGGGTGAAGACCAGCATCTTTTCCTGCTTGGCCGCGATGATCTCCGCGATTTCGGCCAGCCGCCCGAATTTGCCGCTGTCTCCCGGTTTCCATGCACCATCGCCGAGCCATTGGGACGGATGGTTGCAGATTTGTTTGAAACGCATCAGGAAGGCCAGCACCAGCCCCCTGCGCTCGATGCCTTCCGCCGTTTCCAGCCGGGCAGCCAGTTCCTCGACTGCATGCTGGTAAAGGGCAGTCTGGACGGGGCTCAAAGCGCACCAAGCGGTCATTTCCGTCTTGTCCGGCAAATCGTCGATGATGCGTTTGTCGCTCTTCAGGCGGCGCAGGATGTAGGGTTTGACCAGCGTGCGCAGCGGGCCGTAATGCGTCATGTTCTTCGTTAATCCGGCAAAGGTCTTCTGCGACCCCAGCAGGCCCGGATGGGTGAAATCAAAAATGGACCAGAGATCGGAAAGACGGTTTTCCACGGGTGTGCCGGTGAGTGCGATGCGCGTCTCGGCCTGGAGTTGCTTGACCGCCTTCGTCTGCTTGGCGGATGGATTCTTGAGCGCCTGCGCTTCGTCGGCTATCGCCAGGTGCCAGCGCATCGCCAGCAGATTCGGCAGGCGCATCAGCGTACCATAGCTGGTGATGACCAGATCGGTGCCCGTCAGCCGTTCGGCGTCCAGCGCGCGCAGTTCCTCCTGGGTCATTGCCGAGGGGTGCGCAATGAGGCAGCGCAGCGAGGGAGTGAAACGTTCCGCCTCCTGCTGCCAGTTGGCGAGCAGCGAGGCCGGAGCCACCAGCAGGCTGGGGCACGTCCGCTGCAAAGTGAGCAGCAGCGCCAGAACCTGAATCGTCTTGCCCAACCCCATGTCATCGGCGAGACAGGCTCCCAGCCTCATTCGGGTGAGCAGGTGCAACCAGCGCACCCCCGCCTGCTGGTAGGGACGCAAGCTCGCTTTCAGTGCCGGGCCGGGGGTGACGGCGGCCAATCCTTCCGGCGAGCGCAATCCCTGGAGCATCTCGGCCAGCCAGTCTCCGGCGACGATTTCCGACCAGTCCGGATCGGTAGGTACGGCATCATCGAGCGCGGCGCCTGCCAGCAGGCGCATGGCCTGGTCGAAGGGCAAGCCCTCCGCTGCCGCATCCTCGATATCCCGGAAACGGGCTATGAGATGGGAGAGACGGTCGCGGTCCAGCTCTACCCACTGGCCGCGTATCCATTGCAGGCCGTCGCTCGCCGCCAGCAGAGACTGGATTTCGGCGGGAGTCAGCGGCTGCCCGTCGAGCGTCACTTCCATGCGGAAGTCGAGCAGGGCATCTATGCCGAGCAGGGAAGGATTCTTCGTGCCGACGGTAGCGGACACCTTGGGCCGGGCGGGACGATCCGCGGCCCAGGTTTTGGGCATGCGTACGACGATGCCCGCTCCTTGCAGATGCGGCACGTCCCTGAGGAAGCGCACAACCTCCTCGACACCCCAGCGCAAGGGATGATAGATATCTCCCTCGTCGACCATCTCTGCCAGCCAGGCGCAGCTGTCCGCTGCCTTTTGCACCGGCAGGAGCAGGGACAGAAGCTGCGTCTTCTTCCTGCCGCCGGAGAATTCCGCCAGGGCTTGCGAAAGCGGCAGGTGTTGCGGCTGGCCATGCGCCGACAGGCGCGAGGTGTAGGTGGCGAGGAAAGCGAAGGGGCATTCCGCATCCTTGCGGTTTTCGGCGAGGTTGAAATGCACGCGCCCCACGAGATTCCAGGCCGGATGTTTCGACTTGAGAAAATCCAGCAGCGTCGCGCCAGAAGCGGCCAGTTCCGTCTTCACGGCCGCCTCGATCTCCGTCCAGAGGGTGCGGAAGGTTTCCGGCGCCAGATACTCCGACCCCGTCATCGGCGGCGCATCGAGGCACAGGGTTTCGAGGGCCAGCGCGTCAGGTGCGGCGACAGCGATCTCGCCCTCTTCCGGCGTCGCGGTCAGCGCCGTCACGAAGCGCGCCGCAAAATCGCGCCAGAAGGCCCATAGTGGAGGCAGCGCGGTGGTGACTTCCGACGCACCCAGGTGCAGCAGGCCGCACCCCGCACCTCGCGCAAAGGCCGCAACAAGCCGATCAGCCAGCGCATCAGGCAAGAGCGATGCGTCCGGTTCCGCGCCGAACTGGAGATGCCCCTTGGGCGTCAACTGTACGGCGAAGTTCACGCCGCGCGCCTTCCTTCCGAAATGGGGAAGACTTTATTCCACCAATCCTCTGCCAGTCTAGCTAGCTCGTATCCCCGGCCCAATGAAAATTTATCCCTACCCATACCAAAATCAGAAACCCTTTCTGCGAACTACCCGCTCAGCAACCTGCGTTCCAGAACCGACTGCATATTCCGTCGATCATCGGCAATCAGATAAATGATGACCTGATTCCCAATGACTCGATAGATCACGCGGTTCACGGTACACCTAGACCGACAGAGGCTATCGCTCCTCCGGCGCTTTCCAGTCCAAGAAGTAGTCGAGTGCATCAATCGAGCCGATCAGTGCACGGGCACGCTTCAGCCGGTCCATCAGGTGGGCTCTTTCCTCATTCCCTAGTTCGTCGGCTCGCCGTTCAACTGCCGCGAAGAACTGTTCTATACGGTTCATCTCGGCCCAGTGATCGATGAGGCGGTGGATGTCGTCCGTCGCATCCTTCAATGCTTTCGCCGCCAATCGTTCCGTCTCCTCTCGACGCCATTGCGCACACTGGGCCTCCCACTTCTCGTGCTCGATCCTTGCTTGACGCTCCCCTTCCTTGATGAGATCGGCGATCTCCACCGCAGCCTGCTCCAATTCCTTAGCAATGCCCCTGATTTGGCCCGACAGGTCACGATCCTTGCTCTCACGCCATTGATGTATCCACTTGGCCCTCGGATACGGCGAGTACGCCTGTAGGCATAAGTGGCCCGTCGGGAAGTCCTTCGTCGTCGTCCACGTGTGATCTGCCGCGTAACGTCCCCGCTTAAGTGGAACGTAGTCCTGGACACGGATGTATTCACCGTTCACATAGCGGACCTCTACCTCCTCGGACATCTCGATAATCGTCAAGCCGATGGCCACGGTTCCCACGTAGATGACTGTCACCCGGCCAGGTGACCACAAATTGTTGTACAGGTGGCCCTTGTGGGGCTTTTCCCGTTCATCGACCGCTGCGCGTTGAAAGTGCTCATCGTTCGGCGCAATTACGACTTGATGACCGTTGTCCTCAAGCGAGAGGAACAACTGATTGGCAAACGCTAACGCCTTCTCGAGGCCAGACTTGGTGACGGCCAAATCCACTAGGAGCCTCTTGGCCGGCTTGAGGTACTTCCCCTCGTAAGACTCGCGCCCGGCTTCGAATTGTGTCTTCGCGCCATTCAATATTGGATGCTGACTGGATAGTAGTGCTGCTGGAACATTCACCACGTGCTTCACCCGAGCGGGCGGGCTAGGCAAAGCCCTTGGTACACGCACATGATCCCCATCCCGCGACCAAGTCAATTGATCGCCGGGTTGCAGATCTGGCAAGGGCACTATTGGCTGCGCCTTGCCGACTGCCAGTTTCGCCCAATAGCCTCGTTCTGGGCGCGGAACGTTCATGACGGTGCAGATCCTCGCCATGTAACTCGACGAAACGCCGAACTTCGCGGCGACCCTGAGCATCGGCTCCGACCATACGAGTGCGTACAGCGCCTCGCGTGACAGCGGGGTTTCGATCCGCTCCGGCGAAAGCGCTGGATCAGTAGATGACGAGTTTTCCGTGGTCATGACTAGAAGTTCAAACAGTTAGATCAGTGCCGCCTCGAGACGCCGCTTCCGCTTCTCCCAATCCGGCATTACACGTCCAAGTAACCGAAAGAAATTGGTGTCGTGGTCCCGGTGCCGAAGGTGACATAGCTCGTGGGTCACAACGTATTCGATGCAGCTACGCGGTGCCCTGATTAGGCTGGCATTCAGCGTCATGCAGCCCGCTTGCGAAAGACTGCCCCACCGTGACTGCATTGTCCGGATGATCAGGCGTGGTGGCTGGCATCCGTCCAACCGTGGCAGGCATTGCTCCAGCACTTCGCTGAACACTCGTCGGGCGTGATCAAGGTACCAGCGGTACAGCAGCATCCGCACGCGACCCGGATCGACCGTCCCCGGCACTGTAACCATCAGTTGGCTCCGACCAATCCTGACCGACGCTTGCTCGCCCGCAATTACCTTCAAGCGGTACTGGCGGCCAAGATAAAGATGGGTTTCTCCACTCACATACTGGCGCTGCGGCGTGCGCGGGCTATAGCGCTGGAAGTCGGCAATCTGCCGGCTGATCCACGCGGCACGTTTCTTCACCCGCGCTGAAATGACCTCATCGGCACATCCTACTGGCGCCCGCACCACCACGCTCCGGTCCGGATGCACCTCGATGCCCAAGGTGCGACGGGTCAAAACCCGCTGCACCCGATAGCGGATCTTTTCCTTACCGTAAGCAAATTCATAGGTCATCGCGCAGTTTTCCGCCTTCACGCTGGCATCCGGTGTTTGGCCAACTGCATCGACCGATCGATGATCTCGTCCATTTCCTCGGTGGTCAGCGGAATCCCGCGCTCGCTCCGAATTTTGTCGTAAAGATAGTCATCCATGTCGTTCATCGTCCGGCGCTGAGCGTCCAGATTGTCCCAGAAGCCCACTACGCGGTTGCGCTCGACGATGGCCCAGATGCTGATCGCCGCTTCAGCAGCCAAGGCTTTCGCGCCCGCCTGGTCCGCAGCATGCCGACCAAAATATGGCTCCAGGACTCCGAAGCAGGCAATAGTATGATCGTTTCCGCGCAGGATTACCGGAACATCGCCAGTTTTGCGATTGACGACAGACTCCCGGATTTCGCCGGCACGGTTCAGGTATTCCAGGTCGGAGATGCGTCCCGTGCGGTAATCATCAATGGCGTGCTGGATCAGCCTGGAGAACTTTTCATAGAACACCGGGTCTTCATCAAGGCGTTCGGTAATCGACCGCCTGGTTGCATGGGCGATCATGTCTGCCTTGGCGGCAGCCGGCTTGCCCTCACCCTGTTCTTCGACCACTTGCTGGAAGGCATCGTTGTCGAAGATGTTGACCGGCTCGCTCAGCTTCAATACCTCATTGGCCGAGATGTGGGTGTCGAGTAGCTTCTGTATCTTAGGCTCGTAGTCCCGGTAGTCGATGGATTCGGCATAGCGCAGCTTCACCGCCGCCTTTAGATTGGCGAAGCGTCTGAGGTCGGCCTTGTAGCCCTTGAGACGATTCTCGGGCGTGACAGTAATGAACGCTTCACACGAGAGGGAGATCGCCAACGTCCTGGCGTAGGCCGAAAGCCGGTCGTAGAAGTTCTCGCGGATTCTCTCGTCGGCCAGCAATTGCTCGAAAGCCTCCTCGTCCTGGCGGTTGGCGACGGTCTTGAACACGTCCCACAGTTCGGCATGCCGCTGCGGCAGTTCGCGCACCTGTTCGTTAATGCTCGCCAGTGCACCAGCCAAATCGCCCTCGTCGAAGCCTTCCAGCGCGCTATAGGTAGTGAGCGCCTGGTCCAGTTCACCGAGGATGCCGGCATAGTCGATAACGTAGCCGAACTCCTTCGGCCCTGCACCCTCGTCATCGTCATAGAGGCGATTGACGCGGGCGATAGCCTGCAAGAGCGTGTGCTCCTTCAGCTTGCGGGCGAGGTAGAGCACAGTGTTGCGCGGGGCGTCAAAGCCGGTCAGCAGCTTGCTGACGACGATGAGGATTTCCGGATCGTCGCCATGCTTGAAGGCGTTAATGATCTGCGTCTCGTAGGCTTCGGCATCCCCGTAGCGCTTCATCATGCGCTGCCAGAAGGCGACCACCTCGTCGCTGGACTCGTCGTCGTCCAAGTCGTCGAAGCCCTCCCGCTCGTCGGGGGCCGAGATGACCACCTCGCTGGTGACCTCGCCGATGTCGTCGAGGAACCGCTTGTACTTCAGCGCCGCCGCCTTGGATGGCGCGACCAGTTGCGCCTTGAAACCGGTGCCCTGCCAGTTCTGGCGGAAATGCTCGCTGATGTCGAAGGCGCGCATGAAGATGACCTGATCGGCCGTGTTGAGCATTTCCGCCCGGGCGTACTTCTTCTTCAGGTCGGCCTTCTGCGCCGGCGTCAGTCCCTGGGTGTGGCGCTCGAACCAGACGTCGATGGCAGCCTGGTTCTGCTCGATCTCCACCATGCGCCCCTCATAGAGCAGCGGCACGATGGCGCCATCGGCCACCGCCTGGTTGATGGCGTAGGTGTGGATGATGCCGCCGAACTTGGCTACGTCGCTCTTCTCGCGCTTCAAGAGCGGCGTGCCGGTGAAACCGATGTAGCAGGCGTTGGGAAACATCTGCCGCATGCGTGCCGCGAACATGCCGAACTGGGTGCGCTGGGTCTCGTCCACCAGCACGAAGACTTCCGTAGAATCGTCCCGGAAGCGGCGCATGGAAAGTGCCTTGTCGAACTTATGGATCAGCGTGGTGACGATGTGCGCCTTGTGCTCAGCCACCAACTCCACCAGATGCCGACCCGATTTTGCCCGATCCGGCGTCAGGCCGCAGGCGGCAAAGGTGCTGCCGAGCTGCTTGTCCAGGTCCACCCGGTCGGTGACCAGCACGATGCGCGGGGTGCGGATGTCCAACTCCAGCACCAGGGCCTTGGCGAGCATTACCATGGTCAGCGACTTGCCGGAACCCTGGGTGTGCGCACGGTTCGCAGGCTTTTCGTTCTGGTGATTTTTCGCTGTAATCCCGCCGGGTCTTTCTTGAGTGGCAGCTATGACACAGCCCTTCCAGGTTGCCAAGGTCGTTATTGCTCGCATCGTTGTCGATATGATCCACGTCAAGGCTTGCCCTGGTACGTCCCTGCCGTTCGCACTCGGCACATAGCGGCTGTCGGCTGAGTACAAATCTCCTAAGGCGTGCCCAGGCTGCTCCATTAAGCGCCAGCGTCCTGTTCGGGGTCAGCGCCTTCTTTCTGTCCGCCTTCAGTCTCGGCACGTTTGGTCTGTGCTGTTTGATTACGTTCGGCATCGGTTAACTTGGGCAGGTTTTCATACTTGCGTACCTCATCAATGAGTAGCCATCCATCAGCTATCCCCTTACTGTAGAAGTCAGCCCGGTTGCTGCTATCTCCCCTCAGTAGCCCTTCCACGCTATGCTCTGCAAAGTAGATTCTCCTACCGGCCGGGGTGAGCAGTGACGAGCTGATAGCCTGCTCCCACATGGTCATGTGACGGCGCAGGGTGTGGACTACAAACACGCGGTTCATTTCTACGCTATTGGAGTAGTTGCCATGGCGCAGGTCCCCAATGATGGTAGGTGGTACGCGGAACAGGCGGGCTATCTCTTCAACAGAGAATTGACGCGCTTCAAGCCATTGCGCATCCTCCATGCTCATCGATATGGTGGTGTAGTCCACGCCTTCTTCGAGAATGGCTGTCTTTCCGGCATTCGCTCCCCCGGCATGTTGACTGGCCCAGCTATCCGCGATACTGGTACGCTGATCCTGATTCAGTTTGCCTGGAAACTTCAGTATTCCTGATAGCTTGGTTCCATTGGTAAAGGTCGAGTTGCCGTGGTCACGCTCGGCCAGTGCCAGTTGAACAGTCTCGCGGCTTGCGGTAATGGGTGCTACGCCTACCAGTCCATTGTCCGAACGGTGGCGCAGGTGAAATACCTCTTCCTGCAGCAGCCGCCTTACTCTGCCTTTTGTGTCCGTAACATCATATGCAAGCCTTCCATTATCGAGTTGCAGCGTTGTTACCCGGTCTGGCATCAAGGGAACCAAGGCTATCACCTGCCCATCATTGCCCCTTATGATTTCAGCATGAGCGTTACCGCGTAACAGCGTCATGGCCTGCATCATTTCGCGGAATTCCAGGGCAGTCTGGAGTGTGTTCGGCTGCTCGTGCAATACGCGATAAAGGGGATGATCCGGGGCCCGCTCCCTGCCGTCATCAGGGGTGCGCCGGTAAAGGATCAGGGGCAGGGATGCAATCGTTTCACTGATGGCCGATACGCAGGCATAGACGGTCGAGAGGCTTTCTGCCCTGCCGGGTGTGATGCTTCCACCGCGTAGCAGGGGATGATTCCATGATGGGTCTTTTGCGTTATAGGTGCGCCGCTCCAGGCCGATGAAATTCAGGGCGCGGTTAAGCAGGCTCATTTGTACGCCTCAAGAGCTAGCACGTGATGGCCGATACTTTCGAAGTATTCCTTCTTGCGCCAAAGGTCCATGCTGCGCTTGGCAACAGTGGTATCGAGGTAAGCCGGGTTGCTGGTAATTGTGATTTCTTCCAGTTGGACATTAACCAGATCACGCATCAACTGCCCTGAGCGCACCTCCCAATGATCCCCGCCTTCAGGAACGCGAAAGCCGAATGAGCAGCCTGCAATGTCTCTCCTCTCGACCAGTACGCCAAGGTCACGCGCATAGCTGGTATCAGGCAGCGACAGTTCGAAGTAAAGCCCCTTCCACTCCTCGTGCAGTGTGAGGGTGCCCGAGCCTACGCGCCCTAGAAGGCGTTGCGGATCGTGCTCCAGCAGTGCGCGGATATTGGCAGGTTTTTCCAGGGACCGATTAAATGCGCCGGGCAGTATCTGTTCGACAAAGCCGCCCAGGTCTTGACTGGGGGAGTTATAAATCGCCGCGTAGCCCCACAGCTTGCCGGGAGAGTCCATCAGTAGCGCCCCTCCCGAACGTATCTCGAAAGTGTTATCCACTGCGCAGCCCCTTCTTACGATACGGTTATGTCATTCGCCAGGACAAAGGCGGTAGGTTGACGCAGAGCAATATCACAGGTCGCCATTGCCCGAACCAACACGCCGCCGCGGGCGTAGGCAGTCGAATCGAACGGATTAACCAGAATATCCAGCTCGCTCCAAATGCCCAAGAGTACTTGGCTGAAGTCACCCAGGATGAGCTGGCCTTTAGCGGTGGCAAGAGGGACCTGCTTTGTGCTGTGGACAGGCAGATCAGCCATGCGGTTGTTTTCACACAGGTAGGCTGCTCCTGCCGTTGTTGATTTCAGCGTGACGCGCAGCTTCTTGGTAACACCCGGGGAGGTGAGCCATGCGCCTGCTGTGGCGTTTGCCAGTTCGATTTTTTCCTGCATCGAAGCAATGCCCGCCCAATCGAGCGTAGCCAGGGAGTGAGTCTGAATGCCGGTCGTACCGATGATCCCGGTGGGCTCCGCTGTTCCGCCACCCTTGATGAGTGCGCTATCGAGTGCGGCAGCAATGGCGAATGACATATCATCATGCAGCAATTGCTCTATATCGGGAGAAGACTGCTGGATGAGCTGCCTGGACATTTCAGACAATGCGCCGACATGCTTGGGAGAAAGCGACTTGCTGGCAAAGGTCATATCTGAAGCAGTGAGGGCAGAGTTTTCCGCTACCCATCCAGAGGTAACACTGGAACCGTGGGCAGGGATGGATACGTCGCCTTGCAGACCACTCAGCACGCGTACGCCAAGGGAACGAGCCAGGAGCTTGTTTCTCAGGGGGTCGATATACTGGTCAGGACGGTGATCGGTAGGAACGATTTGCGCGCCGGAGGTTGTCGTGTTTACCCGCTTCTCAAGAACGGAGAGGGGAACGAACGTGCCGCCAGCTTTGCGGCCTGTTCTGCGCTCGATCTCTTTCGAGTATTCCGCTTCAGCGCCGGACAAGGCGCGGCCTTCCATGCCAGCCCGGATTACGCTCAACAGGCTCACATTGCTTTCCAGCTCGGTAAAAGACCTGTCGCCGCTAATAACCGGAGTGCCGCTCTGACGCCGCTCAGCTTCAGCCAGGAAGGTTGCGCGGGTTTCCTGCCCTTCGAGGTCAGTAATCTTCGCCTTCAGGCTGTCAAACTTTTTTGCTTCGTCAGCAGAAAGATTTCTCCGTTCGGCTTGTGCTTTTTCGACCATGCCGCGCATCTCTGCGACAGCCAGGGCGCGTTGTTCTTTGATACTGTGCAGCATGTTCATTTTCTCCAAGATATTGATTTATTATACTTATACTCCTTTTTGTAAGTATGTCAATATACTTGTTTAATGAAATTGTCATGAACAGCAATGAACAAGAATGAACAAATAAAATAAATATTTTTTGCTTGCATATAGCAGTCAAAATTGGGTGGAGCCGCTCCCTGATCACCTTCAGCCAGAGGTTGACCGCGTTTGCTTCTCCAGCAAATACAAGATTGCCATCCTCAAAAACAGACAACACCAAGCCGTCAGCAGCGAGTTGTTCAAGGATCATGCCGGAAAGAGTTGCAGAAAGATTCTGAATAAATCCTGTATACAGATGGTAACTCTTAGAAGGTGTACGGTAGGCGTACAAACAAATGGCATAAAAAGGCCCATTTAAGTACGGTAGACGTACCTAAACGGGCCAATTTGTAATTTCTATTGTACGGCAGGCGTACTTACAGAGGGGGTATATGGTACGGCAGGCGTACTGGACGATTTAATTTTTAAAGGTGAATGTTTCCGCCAAAGATTAAGCGGCCGGCGCGTCGCCGACACGTCTAACTTGCCGCCGCATTCATCTATTGCGAAGAACGTAACGGCATATAACGAACACTCTCGCATGCCACCTTGTCTAGTGATGATAATAAAGCCCTTCTCCAGAAGTTCTATACGAGCATTGTTAAGCGTTTCTTTGCTCTTCCAGCCCCTAGGTTTCATGAAGTGCTCAAAACTCATTCCTAGATCGCCATTGTTTCTTAAGTTGTACTGCTGAAGCAGATCAAATAGCAGTTTTGTCGCGTGATAACTCAAGGATGCAAACTCAGCACTACGCAACATATCAAAGGACAGGGGAATGAATAGACCTTCCCCTCTCTTTTCCTTCGCATCCCTTAGTGCAAGCTTTTTAGACCTGCTCACGTCCTACGATCCCGGAGCGTTATGGAGGAGTTGAGCCATCTCCAGCAGATGCGCCCGTTCTGATTGCTCTGCCACCTTTGCGACAGCCAAGGCATTCTCAGGGAGCAATGCTTCTACCTTTTCCCTGAGTATTCGCCGCATGATTCCCGCGGGCATGGCCTCTGCTTCCACCGTGAACGCTATATGCTGAGAGCGCGCATCAGATTCCTTGCGCGGCTTGGTAGGCAGGCTGAACTCTTCTATTTGGTCGAGGTTGATCCCTATGCGCTCGAATCTCAGCTCGATGTCGCCGCTCAGGTGCCGCCTCATTTCTTTCTCAAGGCTGCGATCTATCAGGACTCCAGCCGGATCGTAGTCGCCAATATAAAAGATTTGGAGCGGTCGCCAGTCATCCGAATTGTTGTGCTGCTCAGCCGCCTGATGAACAAATGACAGGCTGGAAAATCCACCGCAAGGGAAGAGATCGACGGCAAGTTCCCGGCAATCTTTCAGCAATACGCTTGCGATCGATCTGGATTCTGCCCACACCTCGCAGCGGTAATCAGCATCAGCCCAAATGTCAGCCCGATATAGGCCCGCCATTCTTTCTACGAAGTCGCTGGCGCCGCTGAAAGTGTCTACGTAATATCCTTGCCGGGACATATCGGCAATCCACGCATAAGGGATAGCGCCAGAGCGTCGCAGAGCCACGCAGCGCTCCTGCACATGCTTATATCCACGGTCGCTTTTCTCCACCGGCTCAGGCAGTCGGGGATCGGTCATGCGGTAAAAAACGTGCCGAACCGATTGACGGGGATCTTGACGCAAGACCTCAATAATCTGCCTGTCGAGCTGCGCAACTTGGGCTGCTGTGCGCCTTACACGTTTTATCGGGCCAGCCCGATAAAATTTCTGTCTGGCCATTATTCGCCCTCCCGGCTGTCCCTAAGGGAGCCAAGCGCGCTCCCCATCAATTCGTCAGCCTTTTGGATTCGATCCATCATGTCTCTCATCACATAGCAAAATCCTGATGTCTGATCTTCATTGAGCTCAATCCCATGTCCAGCAGGACCGAGCCCAATAGAGTGAATGAATGAAGCAATGAGACGGGCTTCTAAAAGAAGGTCTGACGCATTAACCAGTTCTCTAGTTGGATTGGTTGGTAAGGGCTGCGCGAACGCATGGTTAGTCTTACTCATGGCTCGCTACCTCCTTTTTGAGGTCAAACCTGAGGTCTTCCAGACTTGCAGCTGCACTAACGAGACGCTCAGTTACGCTTTGCATTAGTCTGATGAGCGCAGAGCTTTCCCCAAATGAAAGGGAAAATTCTCCTTCTTGAGTATCCTGCACCCGCATTACGGATGTACACAGGAACTCGGCAAGGTTAGAAACCTCGTGGAGTTCATTAATTACCGGGGACAACTGGTCGGGAAGGATGGGTGAAACAGGCGCGAGTGCGCGTGGGGATGCCTTGGGCATGATGTGATTCCTATCAAAGCGGTTTAGGTGTTCCGCTTCACCAGCTGTCAAACTGGTGAGCAGCGCCGTGCGGGTTGACAGACCGGGATAGGACCGGCGAGCCTCTCGGCTCCCCACACGGGCCGCCCATAGGGGGACGTGTCTTATTGCGGACATAAAAAAACGGCTCGGCGGCCGTTGTCCGCCTATCTCCAGGCTGTCAAACCTGACCTCTGAATTTGCAGAGGCGTGGAAAGGATAATCTCGGGAGAATGAGGGTGTCAAGCAAATATTCACAGTGGCACTATCCCCACTTCAGATTGCTGAGTGGTCATCCGGTCTTCCCATTCCTCTGCAGCACGGCGGGTAATAATGACTCGACGCCCTAGTCGAATTTCCTTGGGCGCCAGGCCTTTCTCTTTCAGGGTGTAATAATGAACGCGGCTAAAGTGATAGGCCGCGCAAAACTGCGGGATTGTGTAGGCTGCCGGCTGATTCATTGTTGCATCCCCTTAATATTGAGAGATGCAACACAGTTTTTTCGCTCAGCTATTAGATGAGAAACTAATTGGCGAACTTCGTCGTGATTCTTTCCCGCTATTCGGGCTGCATTTATGGCGATAATCTCATGCTCAGGCCAGGCGACCGAATTGACCCCCAGTTGAACAGGAGGCGTCATAAGTCCATTTTTTATATCGCTGTAATGGGCAGTGCGAGATTTTGCGGTAAGCCCCAATACCGGGGTCAACTTGATAAGTTTCATTTCGGGCTATCCTTCCGTATGCGTTGGAGTTCGCCCCAATCCGCAGGGCTTGGATAGCACTATGACTTACTGATTTAGCCTCGTCATCGGCGTTTTTGCGCCAAAAAAGACGTTGTTATTTCCTCCTCTTTATGGTAGACCGTCGCGGATAAATAATACGACTCACCACTGACTCTGAAACGCTAAAGATTCTCGCAGTCTCTATTAGCGCTTCTTGGCTCGGGGTTGTGCCGCGGATTCCTTCTCGTTGTTCTATGAATTTTTCAGATTCGTAAAATTGCAATTTAACTTTGAAGACTTGCTTGACTGCAGTGGCTGAAACTCCTCGCTTTGTTGTTTTGGGAAGCCTTATTCTTTGAAACAAAACATCCAGAAGAAATTGTTTTGCATGATCCGGAAGCGGCTTCCCATTGCCATCTTTCAACCCCATAACTTGTTCTTTAAGAAAGGCTGTAACATCGCCTTTTTGCCACAAATCGCGAGATACCCGCCATAAATGATCGTCACCCAGATCCTCCTCAGGCCACTTAATAGTAAGTTTCATGGTTTTCATGCCCCCGGCCTCATAGGAATAACTTGGGCTCCGACCTTCAACCCATCTAAGTAATCCGCCCAGGCTTGCATCATCGCGCGCCGCTCTTTCAGAAACTTGGTCCGGTTGTATGCAGCCCCTAAAACATCGGGCACTTTATGCGCCAACTGGTGCTCGATAACCTCCGGCTTCTGGTGAAGCTCTTCCGCCAGGATTGTCCTGGCCATTGCTCTAAAACCATGTCCTGTTATCTCGGTTTTGGTGTCATATCCCATACGCCGCAGCGCAGCGTTTACGGCCGCATCACTCATAGGCTTCTTTGGATCACGCCCGGGAAATACATAGCGCCCATGGCCGGTCAAAGCTTGCAGTTCCCGCAGGACAGCCACGGCTTGGGCGGCCAATGGAACGGAATGCTCTGTCTTTGTTTTGGTTACAAAATAGCGCCATTCAGACTTATCAAAGTCAAAATCCTTCCATTCGGCGCGCCGTAGCTCCCCAGGACGCACGAAAAACATTGGGGCAAGGCGTAGGGCAGACTGAACAATAAAAGTGCCTCTAAAGCCCTCTATTGCCCTCAAAAGCTCCCCTACCTGTACAGGATCGGTGATCGAGGCGAAATGATTCTTTTTTGTTGACGGTATCGCATCCCTCAAATCCTGAGACGGATCCCGCTCAGCCCTTCCTGTAGCCACAGCATATCGGAATACCTGCCCGCAGTTCTGCTTGACGCGGTGCGCTGTATCCAGTGCTCCCCTGCTTTCGGTACGACGGATGACTGCCAGCAGTTCAGGAGGTTTAATTTCTGAAATAGGCCTGTTTCCCATCCAGGGGAAAACATCTTTCTCCAGTCGCTTTATGATCTTGTCCGCATGGCTTGGTGCCCACTCGTGAGAAAACTTGGCGTACCATTCTCTCGCGATTACTTCAAAGCTGTTTGCTGCTTGCCCCTGTTTTGCGGCTTTATGTGCCTTACGATTCGCTCCCGGGTCTATGCCTTGGGCTAGAAGCTCGCGAGCCTCATCTCTCAACTCTCTGGCGCCTTTTATTTTGACCGACTCGCCTATCTCATTTTTCTTGAAACGGGTTGCAAGCGGAATATCCGGATATACCCCCAAGGCAAGCAGCTTTTCTTTGCCGTCAAAACGATATTTGAAGCGCCAATACTTGGAGCCGTTAGGGTGGATTAGGAGAAATAATCCTTTTTCATCAGCTAGTTTGCGAGCCTTAGGGTCTGGCTTCGCATTCCGAATAACTATGTCTGTGAGTGGCATTGGGGGTATCTCTTAGGGAAGAATAGCATGTACCCCCGATTTATACCCCCATAAAAGGCTAGATGCAATAGAACTTCGTGGGACGTTGCAGGACGATAAACTAATGAAAAAGCCCGCATTTAGCGGGCTTTTAGGACTTCTTGGGACTTGTTGGAACAGTGAAATGGTGGAGACGAGGAGGATCGAACTCCCGACCTTCGCATTGCGAACGCGACGCTCTCCCAGCTGAGCTACGTCCCCATTAATTGCATATTTTATAACAAACCGTTGTGCTGTAGTATGCCGTCGCGAAGCGACAAGCTATCTATAACGGCTTACACCCAGTCTCTCCCGATCAGAAAATCCGTATAGAGCTTGTCTTCCGCGCTGCCCGGCTCCGGCTTCCAGTCGTAACGCCATTTCACGATCGGGGGCAGGGACATGAGGATGGATTCGGTGCGGCCCCCTGATTGCAGGCCGAACAGGGTTCCCCGGTCCCACACGAGGTTGAATTCCACGTAGCGGCCCCGGCGGTAAGCTTGGAAGTCGCGTTCGCGCTCCCCGTAGGGCGTGCTCTTCCGCCGCTCCAGGATCGGGACGTAGGCATGCAGGAAGTGATCGCCCACGCTCTTCGTCAGGTTGAAGCAGCCATCAAAATCAGGCTTGCTCAGGTCATCATAGAAAACGCCGCCAATACCGCGCGGCTCCCGGCGGTGCCTGAGGTAGAAATACTCGTCGCACCATTTCTTGAAGCGTGGATGGTAATCGTCCCCGAACGGTTGCAGCGCATCCTTGCAGGTCTGATGAAAATGCACTGCATCTTCTTCAAAGCCGTAATAGGGCGTGAGATCCATGCCGCCGCCGAACCACCATACCGGCTCGGCGCCTTCCTTGCGCGCTTCCAGATAGCGCACATTGAGATGCACGGTAGGGGCATAGGGGTTGCGCGGGTGCAGCACGAGCGACACTCCCATTGCCTCGAAACTCCTTCCCGCCAGTTCCGGTCTCGCAGCGGTAGCGGAGGCAGGCAGTCCTCCCCCGAACACGTGCGAGTAGTTCACTCCGCCGCGCTCCAGCACGTTACCCTCTTCCAGCACGCAGCTCAGGCCTCCGCCCCCTTCCGGCCGCTCCCATTCATCACGGCGGAAGTGCTTGCCATCGACTTTTTCCAGTCCCTCCACGATGCGTTGCTGAAGTCCCGTAAAGAACTCCCGGGCTTGTTGCGCGGTGCTCATGCGATCTCCCATAGACTTGTCTGCTGTTGGTTCTTCTTTTCTTTCACTCCGTCCACTGCTACTTTCGGTGATTAATGGCCCGATACCCGATATCAGGGCGCATCTGGCAACCCTCGAAATGGATCTGCCCGGCAATCTGGTAAGCGCGGCGCTGCGCCATCCTGACGTTGTCGCCCAAGGCAGCGACACAGAGGACGCGTCCACCGGCCGTCACGATCTCCTCCCCGTTTTCACCACCCCCTGCGGTAGCGGTACCCGCATGGAAAACATGATAATCCTTTTCCTCAGGCAACATTGCAGGCAAGGTGGCCAGCCCCTGGATGGCATCGCCCTTGCGGGGAGAATCGGGATATCCGCTTGCCGCCATGACCACCGCCAGCGCGGCGCGCCGGTCCCACTCGGCCTCTATCTTGTCCAGATTCCCCGCCAGGGCATGCTCGATGAGGGTGATAAAATTGCTCTTGAGGCGCAGCAGGATGACCTCGGCTTCCGGATCGCCCATGCGGCAGTTGAACTCCAGCACCTTGATGCCGCCGCCAGGCGTAATCATGAGCCCGGCATAAAGAAAACCGATGTAGCGCTCACCTTCCTTTTCCATTCCGTTTATCGCGGGCTGGATCACTTCCCGCATTATTTTTCCATGGAGGGTGGGTGTAATCGATGGAGCGGGCGAACAGGCACCCATGCCGCCGGTGTTGGGCCCCTGGTCGCCTTCCTCCAGGCGCTTGTGATCCTGGCTCGTGGCCAGCGGCAAGGTATGGCGGCCATCGCTCATGACGATGAAACTGATTTCCTCGCCTTCCACAAATTCCTCGATCACAATCTTTGGCCCTGCCTTGCGTGCCCGTTTTTCGCCCAGCATCCTGTCCACGGCGGCATGCGCTTCTTCCAGCGTCGCCGCCACGACCACGCCTTTACCTGCCGCCAGCCCGTCCGCTTTTATCACGAGGGGAACGCCCTTCTTGTTGACATACCGGTGCGCCTTGGCAGCAGAATTGAAGGTGGCATAGTCTGCGGTAGGAATGCCATGGCGGACCATGAAGGCCTTGGCGAAATCCTTGGAAGTTTCCAGTTGCGCCGCCTTTTGAGTAGGACCGAAGATCTTGAGGCCAGCGGAACGGAAAGCATCGACGATACCTTCCGCCAGCGGCGCTTCCGGCCCGACGACGGTGAACGCGATCGATTCCTTTCTGGCGAACTCGATCAAGTCCGGGATCGCGGTGATGGGCAGGTTCTTCAGGTCTTTTTCGAGCTCGGTGCCGGCATTGCCGGGAGCGACAAATACGGTCGCGGGAAACCTTTTGTGCGAGGACTCTGCCAGTTTCCACGCCAGCGCGTGTTCTCGGGCTCCACTGCCGATTACAAGTAGTTTCATATCTCTTAATTCAGAACTGAAGATAGCCTTGCAAGTTGACCTGGGCTAACTGCACCTGGCGGCATTGGCTGCATTGATCGAGGTATTCATGAGAAAAGCAAAAATCGATAACCTGGAGGGAACTGGGAAATTCATACAAGGCATCCAGCGCTGTGAACACACTTGGCCGCTCTCGCAGCGAACAGCCTTTTTCCATGCTTCAATGCCTGAAATGACGCACGCCGGTAAACACCATCGCCACCCCTTGTTCATCCGCCGCAGCGATAACCTCTTCGTCGCGTACGCTGCCGCCCGGCTGGATCACCGCCACCGCGCCTGCCTGAACGACGACATCCAGCCCGTCGCGGAAAGGGAAGAAAGCATCGGAAGCCACCACTGAACCTGCCAGGGTGAGCCCGGCGTTCCCCGCCTTGATCGAAGCAATGCGGGCACTGTCCACCCGGCTCATCTGCCCGGCGCCCACGCCGAGCGTCTGTCCATTGGCACAAAAGACGATTGCGTTCGATTTGACGAATTTCGCCACTCGCCAGGCAAACAGCAGATCCTGCAATTGCTGCGCCGTCGGCTGGACTTTGGTCACCACCTTCAATTGGTCCACGGTAACGTTGAGGCTGTCCGGAGTCTGCACCAGCAATCCTCCTCCCACACGCTTGAAGTCGCAGGCGTTGCTCCCCGTTTCAGAGGAAACGTCAAGCGACACGGTCAGCACGCGCACATTGGTTTTGAGCGCGAGCATCTGTCCTGCCTCCTCGGTCACTTGCGGCGCGATGATTACTTCGACAAACTGGCTCATCACCGCCTCGGCAACGGGGGCGTCCAGCGTGCGATTGAAAGCGATAATGCCGCCGAACGCGGAAGTGGGATCGGTGGCAAATGCAAGCCTGTAAGCCGCGAGCGGCGAATCGGCGACTGCCACGCCGCAAGGATTGGCATGCTTGATGATGACACAGGCTGGAGAATCAAACGTCTTTACGCATTCCCAGGCGGCATCCGCATCGGCGATGTTGTTGTAAGAGAGCTCCTTGCCCTGCAACTGCCTGTAACTTGCAAGGCTGCCGGGAACACGTTGCGGGTCGCGGTAAAAGGCGGCCTCCTGATGCGGGTTTTCCCCGTAGCGCAGAGGCTGCACCAGGCTGAAATTGAGATTCAGGCGTTCCGGAAAGGTACAGCGTTGTGCATTTTCCCCCTCGATGGAGGTGAGATAGTTGCTGATTGCCTCATCATAGGCGGCTGTATGCGAAAACGCCTTGCACGCCAGCCGGAACCGGAACTCAGGCGCAACCTCGCCTCCGCCGGCCTTCATCTCGTCAAGTAACGCGGCATAATCCGCCGGGTCGGTGACTACGGCCAAGCTCTGGTAGTTCTTGGCAGCAGCGCGCACCATGGTCGGGCCGCCGATATCGATATTTTCAATGGCCTCTTCCAGGCTGCAATCCGGCCGCGCCACTGTCTGGCTGAAAGGATACAGGTTCACCACTACCAGGTCGATCGGGGGAATTCCCGCCTTTTCCAGCGCGGACACATGCTCGGGCAAATCCCGTCTTGCCAGAATTCCCCCGTGTATTTTGGGGTGCAGGGTTTTGACCCGTCCATCCAGCATCTCCGGAAACCCGGTGTAGTCCCCGACCTCGGTCACCTCAATGCCGGCACCCTTCAGCAGCCTGGCAGTGCCGCCGGTGGACAGGATGGCTATTCCGAGTTTGCGCAACTCTTGGGCGAGTTCGGCAATACCGCTTTTATCTGAAACACTGATCAGGGCTTGTTTAATCGACATTCGTATTTTTACTGAATCAGGATCGGGTCTGTGACGTGATGCATTACAACCATTGAGTGGCCGCTTGCAACCGACCATTCAGGCGTGTAACGGCAGCTTTGTCCGATCGTCTATTTGATCTGATACTGCTTCATTTTATTGCGCAGCGTATTGCGGTTGATGCCGAGCAACTCGGCCGCACGGGTTTGATTACCCTCGGCTCGTTCCATGACCAGTTCGATCAGGGGCTTTTCCACGCTGCGAATCACCATTTCATGGATGGCATGCGGCTTTTCGCCGTCGAGATCGTTAAAGTAATCTTCGACTGTTTTGCGTACGCACCGCGCAATATCGTTTTCGTTGATTATGCTCATGCCACCAGCTCCTCAGCCTCGACGTAGGTCAGTCGCCGCCCGTAGCCGGCAAGCTCGCTGAAAAAGTCGTTAACCGCAGACAGCTGCTGGTCAGCAGACTGCAGCTGGTTCATGGCATGGCGGAAACCCGCAGACCCGACCAGTCCCTTGGTGTACCAGGAAATATGCTTGCGGGCGATGCGCACCCCCGAATACTCGCCATAGAAGCTATACAGATCATGCAAATGTGCGACGAGTACACGGTGAATCTCGGCCACTTCGGGCAGCGGAAGGTGTGAGCCGGTAGCGAGATAGTGACTGATCTCGCGAAAGATCCAGGGGCGGCCTTGTGCTGCCCGGCCGATCATGACGGCATCCGCTCCCGTATAGTCAAGAACGTGTTTTGCTTTTTCCGGGGTCGTAATGTCGCCGTTGGCGACAACGGGAATCTGCACCTCGGCCTTTACTGCCGCAATGGTATCGTATTCGGCATGGCCGGTATAAGCACAGGCGCGAGTACGTCCATGGATGGCAAGCGCCTGGATGCCGGCATTCTCCGCAATGCGGGCTATGGAGAGCGCATTCTTGTGCTGGGTGTCCCACCCGGTGCGAATCTTGAGGGTGACAGGCACCCTCACCGCCCCCACGACGGCATCCAGGATACGTCCCACCAGCGGCGGGTCCTGCAGCAATGCGGAGCCTGCCATGACATTACAAATCTTCTTGGCGGGACAACCCATGTTGATGTCGATGATCTGGGCCCCTTGCGCGACATTGTAGCGCGCAGCTTCCGCCATCATCGCCGGGTCGGCGCCAGCAATCTGCACCGAGATCGGATCCACCTCGCCTTCATGATTGGCCCGGCGCCGCGTCTTCTCGGAGCCCCAGAGGAGCGAATTGCTCGACACCATTTCGGACACAGCCATTCCAGCGCCCATGTTTTTGCACAGTTGCCTGAACGGGCGATCAGTTACTCCCGCCATAGGCGCCACGATAAGATTGTTTTTGAGAATATGAGAACCGATTTTCATGATTCTGAACTGGCCCGCCAAAGTGCGGTGACGAGCAAGGGATGAGAATGGACGTAATTCTAACAGCTATTGCGGATTAGAGGAGCAGCCTGTCCCTTTCGATAAGGCCTCCGGAGAAGAGCCGCGCGGCAACGAGAGTACCAGACGATTTATGGCGAGGCAAATCCATTGCTGGAAAGCGGATTTCGCCATGCACGCGAAGCCTTTTCCGGCACGTTATCTTGCGTCAATCACTCTGATCCTTATTTTTTGCGATTTCCGCAGGAACGGAAGACGTGGAGCAAGGCTTGCGCGATCTCAATTCCATCCTCAGGATCAACCTCGCACACCGAACATCATGCGCCGCGCAACGAATTTTTTGAGTTGCGGCAGGCAGTCGAGCGCGCTTAACCCCATGCCGCGCATCGTGCCCAAGAGGGGATTGTCATTGGAAAAGAGTTTCACCAGCGAGTCTGTGAAGGTACGTCCCATGCTGCTGTCCAGGCGGCGCTTGCTGCTGTAGCGGGCAAGCATGGCAGGCATGCCGGTTTCGGCGGGAAACGCGATGATTTCCTCAGCCAGTTCCCATGCATCGCGCAGCCCCAGGTTGAAGCCCTGCCCGGCAACCGGGTGCAGCGTCTGGGCAGCATTGCCAATCAATACGGTACGAGAGGCGGTGACGGGAGTCGCATACTTGAGTGCAAGGGGGAAACCAGAGCGCTTGCCGGCTTCAATGAATTTGCCGAGGCGGTCGCCGAAATGGCCGTGCAACCGCTCAAGAAAGGCGGTGTCATCCAGGCCAAGAATTTCCTGCGCCGCGTCGGGAGAAACGGTCCATACCAGCGCAAAGCCATCACCCGCAGGCAGCAGTGCAACGGGGCCTTCCGCGGTGAAACGTTCATAAGCCACACCCGGTTGACGGCTTCCGGGAGCGCGCTCCGCAGCCTTTGTCTGCGAAGACTGCCTTCCCGGTCTCATTCGAATCCGGGCAAATGTTTGTTCCGCACCCGACAATTCCATTGCAGGAACCTGCTCCGCCAGATGCTCCTCAAAATGCTCGGTCTTTACACGCGCAACAATCGCCCATTGCTCGTAGTCATGCACCTGCTGCGTGATGCCTTCGATCTGCGCAGTGAGGCGGCCCCCGTCTGCCACCACCAGCAGCCTGGCTGTCGCCTTTTTCGTTATTCCCCCATGCTCGAATTCCACCCGTCCAAATCCGTCGCTCGTTTCCATATGGGCTACCTGGGCTCCTGCCAGGTAATCCATCTCGCACTTTTGGAGGGCTCCGTGCATCGCACGGAACACGTCATCGTAATTGACCACATATCCCAGGGCGGGCACGCCTATTTCGCGGGCCAGCATGACGGTCCGGCCGAGTCCTCCCTGGTTGGAGACATGAATGGTGGAGATAGGAGTAACGTCGGGTAACGTCTTCCAGACACCCAGGCGTTGCAGGACAAGCCGGCTGCCCTGGGATAATGCCAGAGGCCGCGGGTCTTCCGCTTTTTCCGGCAGTCCGCGCGCTTCCAGCAGCAGCATCGACAATCCGCTGTTCCGCAGCGCGAGAGCCAATGCCATGCCCACCGGACCGCCGCCGATGATGATCAGATCGTAGTCATATTGATATTGAGCGTCGACCATGGAAAGCTGACTGAAGCGGATGACCAAAGCTGGTTTCTGTTATACCCCTGACTACTCCCGGTACTCCTGGCTGCCATGCCCCTGGCGGCCTTTTGTCCTGTCAACCCGCTCTTCGACGATTTCCGCGTCTTCGATGACAACATAATCTCCTTCCGCAGCCTGCGCGGATTTCTGTAACTTGCGTCGCAACCACCATATCCGGAACGCGAGACCGCCAGCGGCGACTGCAAATAATGCAAGAAAAGCGGTAAAAAAGAAAATGCCAAGAACCGCCATGACGATAAACACGGGGACCAGAAACAGATAGGTGAGCAAGCGACTACCGCCTCCACCTGTTTTGAAGACGGACTCTTCCGACGCCCCGGTGCGTTTGTCGCGGGTTATGCGTCTGATAACTATTCGGGGGTTTTCATCCATTATTTAGATTTCCTCCGTCGCATCAGTTCTTCAATCTCATCCACCATCTTTGGAGCAGTTGATGTCAATACTTCACATCCCTCCTCCGTTACGGTGACATCGTCTTCGATACGGATGCCGATATTATGAAAATGGGCGGGTACATCATCCGCAGCGCGGATGTAACACCCTGGCTCCACCGTCAGGGTCATTCCTGGAAGTAAGGTGCGCCATCTTCCATTCTGCTTGTATTCACCGGCGTCATGCACATCCAGCCCCAGCCAATGACCGGTGCGATGCATATAAAAACGCTTGTAGCCTTCCTTTTCCACGACCTCCTCCAGGCTGCCGCGGCACAGGCCGTATTCAATGAAGCCTTGCGAGAGTATGGCAATGGCTGCATTGTGCGGCGCATCCCAGGAATTACCCGGCCTTACCTCGGCTATTGCCACCGCCTGCGCATATAACACCAGTTCGTACAAATCCTTTTGTGCCGCGCTGAATTTTCCGCTGACCGGAAAAGTGCGCGTGATATCGGACGCATAGCCATCCAGTTCGCAGCCGGCATCGATCAGCAATAATTCGCCCTCATTCAGCCTGTCCTTGTTTTCGACATAATGAAGCACGCATGCGTTCGCTCCGCCGGCAACAATCGGCGTGTAAGCCGGCGCCTGGGCTCCATGGCGGCGGAATTCGCGCAACAGTTCCGCCTCCACTTCATACTCCTTCATGCCAGGGCGGGTTTTCCGCATGACATGCCGATGCGCATCCGCCGAAATCCGCGCCGCCTGCTGCATGACTTGCAGCTCTTCCGGGCTTTTGAACAAACGCATCTCATCCAGCAGCCGGCGAATATCGCGAATGTCCTCAGGGGGGGTTAGGCCGCTGCGCACCCGTTGCCGGATTTCATTGATCCATCCCACTACACGCTTGTCCCAGGCTGCATCATGACCCAGTGAGTAATAGATCGCCGGTTGTCCCGCAATCAGCTGGGGCAGCCGTTCATCCAGCATAGAGAGGGGATAGGCCTCGTCGAACCCGAACGCTTCCCGGGCCGCTCCGGGGCCATAGCGATATCCATCCCATATCTCGCGCTCGGCGTTTTTCTCGCGGCAGAACAGGATGTGTTTCGATACGCCGTCCACCGGCCCCGCTACGATCACCAGCACCGCCTCCGGCTCGCCAAAGCCCGTCAGATAATAGAAATAACTGTCGAAGCGATAAGGATAATGCGCATCCCGGTTCCGCACGCGCTCAGCGGCCGTGGGGATGATGGCAACACCTTCCTGCATTTGCCATGCCAGGGAGTGGCGACGATCGGCGAAGGATTTAACAGGAGTCATTTAGCAATGATTTTTACAATATCTGAGTGTATAAAGCAAAATAAATCGGCTCATTCTTTCACCGATCCCCGACCGCCTGATTCCGGAGCGCCGGAAGACAGCGGAGGTAGCAGAAGACAGCTCAGGATACTGGCCGCATCAGATCGATGTCGAGCAGGCGAAGACGTTCCGGCGTACCCACATCCACCCATGATCCGCGGTAGCGTTGTCCGCTCACTTTTTCCCTGGCCATGGCCTCCTTCAGCAGGGGGGCGAGTTTGGCCACGGTTCCGGACACAATATCCTGAAAAAGCTCGGGCTGGTATATGCCAATGCCACTGAATGTAAGCCTCTCTTTTCCGGTTATTGTAACCCTGCCGGATTCGAGAGAGAAATCGCCGTCCGGGTGATGCGCAGGATTATCAACCAGCACGAGGTGCGCAAGCGCACTGTCCGCCTGGTCCCGCATGCGGTGCAGGACCGGCAGCAGGGTCGAGAAGTCCAAGCTGCAATAGATATCGGCATTCACGGCAAGAAAAGGCTGACGCTTTCCGCTGCCAGCGCCCGCTCTTAGAGCAGGCAGGGCTTGCGCAATGCCGCCTGCAGTTTCCAGCGCGGCGGATTCAGGCGAGTAGTGAATGCGGATCCCGAAGCGCTCGCCATTGCCCAGCGCCGCTTCGATCATCTGTCCAAGATGGGCATGGTTAATGACAATATCGTGAAACCCAGCTTGTGCAAGATTTTGCAAGTGGTATTCGATCAGCGCCTTGCCTCCCGCGCGCAGCAAGGGCTTGGGCAAAGTATCGGTCAGGGGGCGCATGCGTTCCCCGCGTCCGGCCGCAAGAATCATGGCCGCGAAGCCGGTTCCGGCTCTCTCAGAAAGTGTAGCCAACTTTCAGTTCCGGCTTGTTGATCTCCCATCGGTCAAGCAGCGTCAGCAAGGGATTGAGCTCGCGGTAGCGTTCGCATGCCTTGCGCAGGTAATCCGCCACCAGCGGTATGTCCTTGAGATAACCGCTCTTGCCATCGCGATAATTCAGGCGCGAAAATACTCCCAGGACCTTGAGGTGGCGCTGCACGCCCATCCACTCGAAATCGCGGTAAAAATCCGTAAAGCTCTCTGCAACCGGCAACTGGAGTTTGCGCGCCTGCTCCCAGTAGCGGATCAGCCAGTCCAGTATGCGTTCTTCATCCCACCGGATGTATGCATCCTTGAACAGGGATACAAGATCGTAAGTAATGGGGCCATACACTGCATCCTGAAAATCGAGAATTCCCGGACTGGGAGACGTTACCATCAGGTTGCGCGAGTGATAGTCACGGTGAACAAAAACTCTGGGTTGCGCCAGGTTATTTTGCAGGATGAGCCGGAAAATCGCGTCGAGCTGCGCCTTCTGGCTGGCCACAGGCGTCACCTGCAAATGGTATGCGAGATACCAGTCCGGAAAAAGGTTCAGTTCCCTCAGCAGCAACGCTTCGTCGTAATCAGGCAACAAGCCCGGCCGGCTCACAAGCTGGATCTTGAGGAGCGCATTCGTGGCATCGCTGTATAAACGGCTTGCGTCAGCATTCCTGGCCGCGCTGTCGATGCCGTTTGAATTACCATTCAGCGCCTGCAGAAAGGTCGTGTTCCCGAGATCGGACAGCAATAAAAAGCCCCGTGGCAGATTCTGCGCCAGAATCTCCGGCACATGGACACCTGCCGCTGAAAACAGGCCGGCCACCTGCAAAAAGGAACTGCAATCTTCCTGCTTCGGGGGCGCATCCATCACAATCAAGGTTCTGCCGTCGTCGAACTTGATGCGGAAATAGCGTCGAAAACTTGCATCCGCCGAAGCGGGCGACAAGGTAAACTGCCTGTCAGGAAACTGTGCGACGAGCCAGTTTTCCAGAAGACGGTAGCGTTCCATATAATCTGCTGATTGCCTATTTGATCGAAGTATGAGATTTTAACATCAAGTATCGCTTCTCACCGGTCGGTGGCGAAGCAGAAACAGGAGGAATCATGGTTAACCAGAAGGTGCTGGAAGAAATTGTAACCAAAGTCAATGAACTGGTGGCGCAAAGCCCGGTGAAGGATGTCGAGAAAAATCTTCGCGTCATGCTCGGGTCAGTGTTCACCCGCCTGGACCTGGTAACGCGCGAGGAATTCGAGGTACAGCAGGAGGTGCTCAAGCGCACGCGCGAAAAGCTGATCGCGCTGGAAACGCGGGTGGAAGCATTGGAAAGCGCTGCGAAGAGCGGCCCCCTGCCCAACACTCTGGATGTCCCCCCGGAGACGCTGAACGATCTGTCGGAGACGGAATAAGACCTCATCCAGATTTTGGCCCGTTAGTTTTTAAACACGCAAGAAATGCTCAACCCTGCCGTTTATTATCTGTATCAGACGATTCATTCCGGTTGAGAATTTTTTTGCATGCCGCTCGCTGTTCTCTATAGCCGTGCTATCGCTGGCATGGAGGCGCCACTGGTAACAGTGGAAGTTCACATTGCCAACGGCCTGCCGGGCTTTACCATTGTGGGCCTGCCGGAAGCGGAAGTAAAGGAAAGCAAGGACCGCGTGCGGGCCGCGCTGCAGAATACACGCTTCGAGTTTCCGTCCCGGCGCATCACAGTCAATCTTGCGCCGGCTGACCTGCCCAAGGAAAGCGGCCGCTTCGATCTGCCGATTGCATTAGGCATATTGGCTGCAACCGGCCAGATTCCATCGGACAAGCTCGGCCTTTATGAATGGGCGGGAGAGCTGGCGCTGACGGGAGAACTGCGCGCCATCCGCGGCGCGCTTGCCATGACTTACGGCGCCGCCCGCTCGGGCCGCAGCTTCGTGCTGCCTGAACAAAATGCGGCGGAGGCGGCGCTGGTCAGAGGAGCCGCAGTTTACCCCGCAACTTCCCTGCTCCAGATTTGCGCCCACCTTGCCGGGCGTGAACCGCTGCAGCTTTATTCGCTTCATCCAGCGAAGGACACAGGTGCAGGCGCGGGCGGAAATGGAGAAAGTGCGCTTCGCTATCCCGGCATGGAAGAGGTCAAGGGACAGGCACAGGCCAAGCGGGCGCTCGAAATTGCGGCGGCAGGCTGTCATAGTCTCCTGATGATCGGCCCTCCCGGCACAGGCAAGTCCATGCTGGCAGCGCGCCTCCCCGGCATCCTGCCCGCCATGACCGAAGAGGAAGCGCTCGAATCGGCAGCAATGCAATCCCTCGGCAGCGGCGGTTTCAGGGCTGCCAGCTGGAAGCAGCGCCCCTATCGTTCCCCGCATCACACGGCTTCGGGCGTTGCTCTTGTCGGAGGCGGCAGCAATCCCCGCCCAGGCGAAATTTCGCTGGCGGTGAACGGCGTATTGTTTCTGGATGAATTGCCTGAGTTCGATCGCAAGGTACTGGAAGTATTGCGCGAACCGCTGGAATCGGGACGCATCACGATCTCACGCGCGGCACGGCAGGCCGAATTTCCTGCGCGCTTCCAGCTGGTCGCAGCCATGAACCCTTGTCTTTGCGGCTACCTCGGGCATTTCAGCGGAAAATGCCGCTGCACGCCTGACCAGGTGGCGCGCTACCGTGGAAAAATCTCCGGCCCCCTGCTGGACCGGATCGATATACAGATCGAAGTGCCCGCTCCACCCGAAGAGGATCTGATGCGGCAGGCGCAGGGGGAATCCAGCGAAACCATCCGGCAGCGCGTGGAAACCGCTTATCAGCGGCAACTGGAGCGTCAGGGGAAGGCGAATGCCCATCTGGCAGTAAAGGATATCGATAAATACTGTATTCCGGACAAGGCGGGGGAAAATCTGCTCAGGCAGGCTATCAGCCGCCTGAATCTTTCCGCCCGGGCTTATCACCGCATCCTGAAAGTCGCGCGCACGATTGCCGACCTGGCTGCAAACCCGGAGATCAGCGGCGCCCACATTGCGGAAGCGGTGCAGTACCGGAAGATGGATCGAAGCTAGGATCGATGCCGCATTTGTCACGGGCTCGTGACCTTCTCTGCCTCATCTTGTGCACCGCCACCTTGCGCATGATCCTAGTGTAGTGAGTTGTTCTTGATGGAACTTATGGTTTAGCTTTCGCTCCAATGATCAGGGCAACATTTGTTGGAGGGAAAAATGCGAGTTGCATCGGAAATCAATTTGACGCTGCAAGAGCATGAAGCGCTGCTGAAGCTGACCCGGTCGGGGCTTACCAGCGTACGGCTGGCGCAGCGTGCGCGGATCGTGTTGCTGGCAAGTACCGGAATGCAGAACAAGGATATTGCATCTGAGCTGGATGTGGGGCGTGTGCAGGTGGGGCGCTGGCGCGAGCGCTACGCCGAGTCGCGTCTGGCCGGGATTGAGCGTGATTTGCCGCGAGGTGCACCCGCTCGCAAGGTAGACGCGGCGCGCCTGGCGGCACTGACCACGCAAACTGCACCGTCGCAAGCGACGCAGTGGAGCACGCGCAGCATGGCTCGTGTGCTGGGCGTCAGTCAATCGAGTGTGTCGCGCCATTGGCGCGCGCAGGGACTCAAGCCACATTTAATCGAGACCTTCAAGGTTTCGCGTGATCCGAAGTTTGTCGAGAAGCTCAGAGACATTGTGGGTCTGTACATGTCCCCGCCAGAGCATGCCGTGGTGTTGTGCTGCGATGAAAAAAGCCGGATTCAGGCGCTGGATCGCACCCAGCCGGGGTTGCCCCTGAAGAAAGGACGCGCTGCCACCATGACTCACGATTACAAGCGCTATGGCACAACTACCCTGTTCGCTGCGCTCAACACCCTGGACGGATCGATCATCTCCCGCTGCGAGCAACGTCACCGTCATGCCGAATGGCTTGATTTCCTGCGCCAGATTGACCGGGAAACCCCAAAAGACAAGTCGCTGCACCTGATCTGCGATAACTACGCCACGCACAAACATCCAAGGTGAAAGAATGGCTGGAGAAACACCCTCGCTTTACAGTGCATTTTACGCCTACCTCGGCTTCGTGGCTGAACATGGTCGAGCGCTTCTTCCGCGACATCACCACAGGCCGCCTGCGCCATGGCGTGTTCCGCAGCGTCCCCGAACTCAATGCCGCTATCAAGGAATACATCGCCATGCATAACCAATCCCCCAGACCTTTCATCTGGACCGCCAAGGCTAACGACATACTGCAAAAAGTCATCCGCGCCAATCACCACTTAAGCTCCAAACAGAATGACTCACTACACTAGGAGTGCGCCCATATTGGGTTCACAACAAAAATCCGCTGCGGTTGCCGGAACGGCTTCTGGTTCGGGTGAAATGGTGCTACAAACGGTATGGGATCGTTATATCCGGTTCTTTGTCCGAGAAATCCCTGGTATTGCGCGTAGTCAATACGTATTTGTATACGCGTGCCGTGGCATATACCAGTGCATCCGGCAGACGCATCCCGTATTTCTTGCGCAAAGTTACGGCTTCCTCGTAAATGCGGTCATCGAATGGGAAAAGCCTGAAGGACCCGAGAAAGGCGCGCGTGGCCCTCTCTTTCTCCTTTAGCGTTCCAACCATGACCTCCATCCAGGTGATTGGGCAAATGGCAGCACCCCGGTTTTGTTTCAACGTGTCGTTTGCCTGCGGCACCCCATTCAAGTAATCGATCAGGATGTTCGTATCAAAAAGCACCTTGGCCCCGTTTATCATTTTCATTGATGACGGTCCCATTCGGCGCGCAGCTTGCACTGATACTCCACGCCATCCACCGCGTGGTCCTTCCACAACCCAAATGCGGCTTCCAGCGGATCCGCTTGAATGCGCAGCTTAAGAGCCACCTCCTCCAGCAAGTGCTTGTGCAGCTCCATTGCTTTATCCATCGAGTCGGCTTGATAGTGCTCCTGAAGCACTGCCTCTATCGCTTGCAACTCCGTGGAAAGTATCTTCCGCATCAACTCCGCGCGCGAAATATCCAGCTTACTTGCCAGTTCTGTAAGTTGCGTCAGCATGTTCGCGGGTATGTCCACCAGCGTACGGCTCATGACTTCCCTCAAAAATGATATACGTTATTGTATATCACCCTGCCGTATTTGTGTTGTTCTCGAAAGTTTGCTGAGGCAGCTTGTTTGGAGGATGAAGGTTAAGCGAACGCGTGGGCGATGGTGTAGATCACGAGACCAACCAGTCCGCCTATCAGTGTGCCATTGATGCGAATGTACTGAAGGTCTTCGCCTACCTGCCGCTCGATGCGGCGAGTGACTGTCTGTGTATCCCATTCACGCACGGTGTCAGCAATCAGTCGCCCCACATCGCGCTGGTGAGACTGCACCGTCTCCACCAGCATGTCCCGCATCCAGTTATTGAGCCGCTCTCGCAAGCCAGGGTCCTGGAGTATCGTATTGGCGCCGGATCCCATGACGCTCCGCATCCACGCTCTGATTGCTGATTCCTCGCTGTCGATGTCCTCGCGCATCCCGTTACGGATGTCACGCCAGACTCCAGTTGCGTAGTCTCGCAAGGCCGGATGCTCCATCAGTTTGCGGGCGTGGGCGGCAATCTGCTCGCGATACTCGGGCGAAGTAGCCAGGTCAGAGGCGAGCTTGCCGATGGCAGCATCCAGTCGCAAACGCAGAGGGTGCGCGGGGTCGCGCGCAATTTCCGCCACAACCTCTCGCAGCGCCGCTACCACGCTTTCCCCCACCTTGTCATCCATCGAAAGCCGTTGCCAGAACCAGGCTGTGTTTTTTCGCACGCGCTGGTGAATGCGTGATTCGTTCGCGGTTACATATTCATCAGCCTCACGCAACAGCTTGTCCAGCAATCGCTGGTGCCGTTTTTCCGCAGTGAGCATCCTCACCGCCTCGCCGAGCAAAGGGCCAAGATCGACGCGGGCCGCTTTTTCCAGCATGCCGGCCGAAACGAAACGCTGCACGTGGCGCTCGTCCATCGAATCCAGCAATTCCGGAATCAGGCGCGTCACATAATCCGCAAACAGGTCGGCACGCCCCTGCTCGGACAGCCATGTAGCCAGTTTTCCGGACAAGTCCACACTTGCGAGTTTGGCTGCAACCACTTCGGGAGAAGCAAAGTTGCTCTCCACGAAGCGTCCCAGTGATTCACCGATTCGAATCTTGTTACGCGGAATGATTGCGGTGTGGGGGATCGGCAGGCCGAGGGGCTGGCGGAATAACGCTGTTATGGCAAACCAGTCCGCCAGCGCACCCACTACTGCAGCTTCGGCAAAAGCCCGAACGTATCCCACCGACGGATGAACTGAAAGAAATACGTTGGCCAGAACGAGAACCGCAAGCATCACAATCAGCAGTGCAGTCGCCAGACGCCGCGTCCGGTTGCCGGCCACGGCTGGCTCTACAGGCCGCATTTCCTGATTCCCGGCTCGCGATTCCGATTCCAATGGGATGCACCCGCTCGATGGCTGGAGATTATAAAAGTCGTATTTTCAAAGCGCTTTCTGAGTCAACCTCTTTCTGAATCAACCTGAGCCCAAGGTACACTTTACCGATTGCAATGGTCAAGGCATTGATTGTTTCAATATGAACAGGGAACTGTTCGTCCATCGAGTCCGGCTGATAGAAACGGTAAAGGAGAGGTGGTAACGGCGGCAGAATTACTTTTGGTTTGTTCTTGCCCATTCATCCGCCTCGCGCCGCGCATCCCCGATTTGCATCGGTGTCATCAGCTTTTCCATCAGTTCGCGATTCTCCTTGGCATCCTCGTAGCCGCCGGCGCTGGCGATGCTGAACCACTTGTCGGCTTCCACGTAGTCCTGTTTCACGCCATTGCCATTGTAATACAGCACGCCGAGATTGGTCTGGGCGCCCGCATGCCCTTGCTCCGCTGCCTTCAGGTACCAGGCTGACGCCTGCGCGTAATCGTGCGGTACTCCCTGCCCGCTGTCATACTTCACACCCAGGCGGTATTGCGCCGGCACATATCCTTGATCGGCAGCCTTGTGATACCAGGCTGCTGCCTGTTGTTCATCCTTTTCGATGCCTCGCGCTGTGTCATACCTTACTCCCAGGTTATATTGCGCATCCGGATCTCCTTGCTCGGCTGCCTTGCGATACCAGGACACCGCCTGGCGATCATCCTGAATGACGCCTTTACCCATCGCATACATCACGCCGAGATTGAACTGCGCAGGAGCATAGCCCTGCTCGGCCGCCTTGCGATACCATGCCGCCGCCTCGTAAGCGTCCTCACGAACGCCCCGCCCTTTGGCATTTGCCACCCCCAGCTTGAACTGGGCACGTGCATATCCCTGATTGGCCGCCTGGCGATACAAGGATGCCGCCTGGCGATAATCCTGCGCGACTCCTTCTCCCGCAGCGAACATCATGCCGAGATTGAACTGCGCATCCGCGTTCCCCTGCTCAGCAGCCTTGCGGTACCAGGAGGCGGATTCCTGGTTGCTCTGTGCTACTCCGCGGCCCTTGGCGTAGAGCACGCCAAGGGCATATTGCGCCTCTGCGTACCCTTGTTCGGCTGCCTTGCGGTACCAGGATACGGCCTGCTGGTCGTCCTGCTCGACTCCCTGCCCCTTGAGATACATGAATCCCATGATTGCCTGCGCAGGCGCATGTCCCTGCTCCGCGGCTTTCAGGTACCAGGAGAGGGCGTGCCGATAATCCTTTTCCATGCCCTGGCCTTTCGCATACATCACTCCGAGATTGTATTGCGCCACGGCATACCCGCTGTCGGCCGCCCGGAAATACCAGAACATTGCCTGCTGATAATCCTGCGGAATGCCCTGGCCTTTCAGATACATGTACCCCAGCATGGATTGCGCCGGCGCGTCCCCCTGCTCCGCCGCCTTGCGGTACCACTTGGCGGCTTGTTCATCATCCTGCGGCACGCCGTGACCCCGTGAATACAGCACGCCCAGATTGAACTGCGCGTCGGGGTTGCCTTCGTTGGCCGCTTTGCGGAAAGATTTCGCTGCTCCGACGTAATCCTTGCCGAGAACGAACTTCATTCCATCCTCGAAGTCCCCCGCGATAGCCAGAGAGGCGAGCAACATCAACACCGGGCCGACTGTTGCGAACCTGGATGTTGCCACTGATTTGGATAGGCGCATCATTTTCACTTTCAATTCCCGATTCTATATTGCCCGCGCATTCTACCCGGCGCGCCCCTGAAGTTACAGGTATCGCGGCATCTGCAATTTTTTATTCGCGAGATTGTTTTTTTATGCTTGCTTCGAGGGAAGAATCAGGAAAGCCGGCTTTATGCTTTTTACGTTTTATGCAGCCCTCCTTCAGCTTTTTCAGCAGGAGTTATTCGGGAGCCGAGCAGGCTTTCAGCGTGTCCCATGCAATCCGGCTTTCATATTTCCTTCCACTGACGGTAGCAAATGCCGTAGCATTATCCGTTCGTTTCAAGGTAAGAACGAAAGAATAATCGGGATCCACTTCCTTGTCAGCAGTGCCGCCGGGTCTGCCGGGATGGATGATGGGGGTAGGCAGGCCGTATCTGATCACTGCATCGGGATTGGAAGGCGAGTTGCGCGCATAGGTGCCGGCGAGTGCATGTTCAGGATAGGCATAGATTTCCATTGCCGCAATATCCGGGTAGCTGAAAACCTGATATTGCAGGGTGCGGATCATCCATCGACTATCGGATTGGAGCTGATCGACAATGCAGCGGGCAAGTGCGGCGGGATTTCCGCCAACCTTTCCTCCGTGAGTGAACGAGGACTCCTCCCAGCCGATGCCCGCGCATGCCGCCAGCAGACCCCCGCACAAAGGGAAGACCAGAACCGTGATCAATTTGATGCCTGCCTGCAAAACTCTGCCTCCCCTTCGACAAGAACCCGGACCGGATTACATCGTGCAGATATCCGCTTACTCTAAACCTAGGCCAAAAAGAACGGCTTGTAAAGCTTGTCCGTGGCAATGGCAGGGGCGAGGGCAGGGGCGAGGGCAGGGGCAGGAGCAACAGCAATGGGATAAGGAAAAGCTCACTTCATGAACCGATTTCTGAAACGCCGTGAATGGCAGGCAAACGTCAGCCGAAATCCGTCCCCCGCAGATACCGGTCTCGTTCACCTGAGCGAAGAGTACGGTATCCGCTCGCTTCACCTGGGGAGCAGCATGGTACAGAGCGCAATGCGCATCGCTGCCCCGAATGAGCTGCAGTTGGCCTATACCCAATGCATGATGTGTTTTCTGCTGTTTCGCCCACGGCCCAAAAATATTCTCATGATCGGTCTGGGAGGAGGCTCGCTGACGAAATTTGTTTATTGGCAACTGCCAACCGTCAATACGACCGTGATCGAAATCAACCCTCAGGTGGTTTCGGTCGCGCGCAGCCAATTCCATGTACCGGCTGACGACGAGCGCCTGGCGGTGCTGATCGCGGAAGGCAGTGAGTATATTGCCGCCCATCCGGCCAGCACAGATATTCTGATGGTCGATGGTTTCGACGATGGCAGGCAAGTGGCTTCTCTATGCACGCAGGCTTTTTATGACCAGGCAAGTGAAGCATTGACGAGAAATGGCGTGCTGGTTGTCAACCTGCTCAGCCGGGACGGAAGAGTTCGCGAATATCTCGCGCGTCTTGAAAACAGCTTCGCGGGGCGTATTGCCACCATACTGACGGAGCCTTATGGCAACCTGATCGTGTTTGCTTTCAAGCAGGCGCCGGCAAAAGCCGTCTGGGAAAAACTGCAAGCAACGGCAAAAGCGCTGGAGAAAGAATTTGCCATGCCATTCTCAAAATTCGCCCAGAAACTGCCCCACCGCAGGCCTTTTTAAACCCGGGCGCGGGGCCTGGAGAGATAATGTGTTCGTTGATCGCTTGTGGAAATCGGTGAAGTACGAGCGGGTGCATTTGCACGCCTATGACTCGGTCACTGAGGCCAGAGCATCAATCATCAATACATGGACTGGTACAATCAAGCCAGACCACATTCGGCCTATCATCAGGTCTTTCGCAGAAACTGCAAAAGTAAAGCCAGTAACAATTCAGACCTGTCTTGGGTTCGACAACCCGGCAAGCTGGCTATTTTCGATAGAAACCGCGGAGAATCTTTATAGTTTTCCTGAAATTTCCCTGGAAAACGTTATTGATCCTGACACCGCCAGGAAAACCGTCAGCGACTGGACCAGACGCTCCAATGAAATAAAGAAAACACCCTTAAAAGAACCATGAGAGCTTTCGATAGGAACTGACCTTTTCCTTGCAATAAGTTTAGCAACATAAAACGGGAGATTTCAAACCATGAACAAAAACGAACTCATCCAGGCAGTCGCCACAAAAACCGGGGCGAGCAAGGCAGAGGCCGAACGCTGCGTCCGGGCCCTGCTTGAGACGATCTCGGAAACGCTACAAAAAGGGGAACCTATAACGCTCCCTGGTTTTGGCACTTTTGAAGTGCGCGATCGAAGCGAGCGCACAGGGCGTAATCCCAAAACCGGGGAAGAATTGAAGATAGCCGCGTCGAAGGTTCCCGCATTCAAGCCGGGGGCAACGCTAAAGGCAGTTGTGAGCGGCAGTGGTAAATAAAAACCGGCAAAGGGGGCTGATAGGATATTTTCGCACGTGCGAAAAATCTCTCGCATTCAGACGCGCTCAAAATTTCCTTCCAGCCACAGCGCCATTACTTCGTCGGCAAGCTCGTCCAGATCCCAACGTGACCAATCCACGTTAGCCGTATTTTCAAGCAAGATACCGTCTTTCCTTGGATCATCCGGTGAGGGCGCCACTCTGGCCGTGATACCGGATTGATGTACTGCGGTTCGGGAAATCACTTCAAGCGTCCAGAGTGAACGCCAGTTCTCGTTATCCCAGTTCATGGTGTTTGCTACCCGTCCATGAGGGTTTCTCACAGGGCATAAGCTATCTATCTTTGCAAATCCCCGGACAATCGGCTCCGCCCCGTTTGGGATCGCAATCATCGGAAGGATCGTCCACACAGGTTTTGCCTTCGGGGCATCGAATCCCTGCGATTCCTGCGCACGCTTGCTGCTCCGGCCTGCATTCACCCTCATGGTCGATTGATACTCCTGCAGCCACCGCCGTACAGGCGTTCCCGTACGTTTTTCCGTCGCAGCCGCAAACGGGCCGGAATTCGCGTGTGCAATTTCTTGGTTTTGTCTTGCAGGTACCTTGCGCGTCCGCGATCTTGCATTGGCCGGCGCCAAAATCACAGTACTGTTCTTCATCGGGACAACGTTTTCCAGCAATGCCGCCACAAACGTTCCCCTCTCCCGCCCCGGAACCAGCAGGTTTGCACCGGTCTGTAAACTCAACGTTCAGGAAGGTACCTGCCCGTGGACGAATCTCGCGCAACTTGTGTACAAATTCCCTGAACTGGTTAGGTTTCGCGCTGAATCCCGCCTCCGCACAGGCACGGATGCCACCTTCACGTGGTATAGGACCGCCGATTCTTGGACTGTAGACGATGAAAGTATCGACAGCCTCCGAAGAGATAGCCTTGCCGATCTGCCGGCGAACTGTCGCCAGGGCGGAATTATCCAGTGCACCTCCGGTGCTGCCGAGGTTAATGTTCACAGCACGGCTTGCCGGATCACCGCTGGTTCCGCCCGCATCACGTTGCTGGGCAATAACGGCGGCGGAACCCAGCAGTACTGCTCCCAATAGAAAAGCATGAGTTAATTTCTTCATTTTTTCCTCTCACCAATAGTCAAGTTAACAAGGTCACGTAACCGACCCTTTCTTCCCTTCTGGTGAAGTTACTCCTAGAGCGGGTCACCCACAGCTCTTTTTCAGCACCCCGGCAATTAGCATCCCCCTTGAGTGGATAGCGCCTATGCCGATGATTCTTTTAATGTTGCCTGTATTTCCTTGCTGATCGGGAAAATTCCGCCATTTACCATTTTTCTGTCAGGGGTAAGGAAACATTATTAAAAATAGATCACGCTTTCCAAAAAACAAGGGGAATAACGCACGGAGATGCTGAAACCAACGAGCCAGGGCAATTTTGGTGCAAACATAAACAGATCCTTTCGCCTTGCAAGCGAGGAGCGGCATTAGCGAGAAAGCAAGTGTAAACACTTGATACGAAAATGCTCTAAAGCCAGTGGTTAAACCTGGGGATTAATCATGTTTGGACGCCGCTTTTGAACCAGCGAAAGCGACGGCCCGGAAAACGGGTGCGGCAGCGTACATATAAAGGATTGTATCGAGCATAGATTATCGCGAGACCACATCGATGCTGTCTGACGATTTAGCAGGAGAGAATTATGAGCTGCCAACCGATTACGATAATTTGGATCGGGATTCTGCTGCTCGCCAGGCAGCGCGGGAAACACGACAGCGGAACAGACGAAAAAGCTAGCGGCACTGGATAGCCCTATTCTTGTGGACCGGAGAGCGTATGCAATGCGGCATGTTGTTACCCAACACTGCAACAAATCTGGCCAATCCAAGTAGAGCAAACTGAAACAGAGGCTTAATAAGCTTATCCACAACCCTATCCACGGTCTATCCCCGGTAACAGGGGAAAACCACATTGGATTAATTGGACCGAGATGGAAGCCATTCGCAACCTCGACATCAACCTGCAAACATTCTACTGAATTATGTTATTAACCGAGCAGATCGGTCTGAAAGACTCGTGGTATTGAATAGACTCGCAACCGCACCAGACCAGTTGACTGGTAGCCATTACACATAGGAGCAAAAAAATGACTGCGACCAACAGGATTCTTATCATCGTCACCAACTGTGATCTGTTTGAAAAGGTAGGATACAGAACGGGACTATGGCTTAGCGAACTTGTCGAATTTTGGGACATTGCTGAAGAAGCAGGCTACAAGATGGATATTGCCAGTCCATCGGGCGGCAAAATCCCCCTTGATCCTGAAAGCCTGCTCATCACCGAAATTGGCGATGCCATCAGTCTCAACGGCAGTCTTTCCAGGCGCTACGAAGACAAGGCCTTCATGAAGTTGCTGGACAATACGTTGAAAGTGTCGGACGTGGATCCAGCCATGTACGAGGCCATCTATATGGCGGGCGGGCACGGAGTCATGTTCGACTTCCCAAAAAGCGCATCATTGGCGGAATTGACTGCCAGGTTCTATGAATCCGGCAAGATTGTTTCAGCCGCGTGCCATGGACCTTGCGGTTTGCTGGAAGTGAAACTGAGTAATGGTACATATCTTGTTGAGGGTAAGGAGGTAACGGGCTTCTCGTGGAAGGAAGAAAAACTGGCAAACCGCGATGAGGCGGTTCCGTTCAATCTGGAGGAAGAACTACAAAAGCGAGGGGGACGATACAGCAAGGCAATGATGCCGTTTGGCTCCCACGTGATGGAGGATGGCCTCCTGATTACGGCCCAGAATCCCAGAAGCACCAAAAATATGGGACAGGCCGTGGTCCGGAAGCTCAAAGAACTCAAGGAAGCAGATTCCTTGCCAAAGGAAATGTTTTTATGAACGACGATGCGTGTCTACGGAAATTGCTGACCTGGATGAAAAAACGTAACCAGCGAAGGGTAACGGACACGCTCAACAATCCCTCAAGGAGGCGCGCAATGCTTTACCCGCTAGCCTGATCCATCGTATTGCATAAGCACGCCGGCCTCGATTCAATGGGCCTTGTCGGAGCCAGGATGCATTGCAAGACGCACGAGCTCCATGAATCCGGGCAGGGTGGAGGCAGACTTGAGGGCATTCCGCCAAATCCCGCAAATGACGGGATCGATCTTGTACCGGAATCCAGCAAACCTGATCTCGCACGCTTCGTCCGCAACTGCCGGTGCAGGCTTGTTGTGCCGGAAATCCCATGGTGCGACAGGCGCCGGATCACTCCACAGTCCAGTGCCCTTGAGACTGGCTACCTTTTGGGCCTCGGCATAAAGCAGCTTGTCAATCAGTTGCAGATCCTTGTCATACTGTGTGTAGTGCCATGCCAGTCCCGCCTTGACCTGCTTCAGGTTGATGTCCTGGCCATCCAGCAGCACTTTTCCCAGGACACGCTGATAGTGATCTTGCTTGTGCCACTCCACATCAACTTTCTTGCCAAAGACGAGATCAGCCAGGTTTTGCCGGGATACCGTGCCGAATGCCTGCTTGCGTTCAGGCGCATCGATGCCCACAAGTCTGATCTTGTGCTGCCGGTTTGACTTATCGAGGACTGTGAGGGTATCGCCATCGGCGATCTTGACGACTTTGCCCCTCAGGATTTCTGCCTGGGCGAGGCAGGCGCATAAGGCATAGACAGCCAGGCCGACGATTAATCGGCTCGATCGGGTATAGGGGATCATGGCCGCGCATCGATGTAATGTCCTGCTTCAATCTGTATCCTGATCCAGTCATCCTGCCTGTCAGTCAACAAGGTGATGGTTTTCTGTACAATTCTCATACACCCTCCAGAGATATGATGCATGATTTTTATCACATATCGGCGCGATGGGAAAGTTCGTACTCTCGAAGGCACCGATCGGGCTTATTTGGGAATGGTGGACATAAGATTTTTTCATCACATTTTTAAAAATGGGTTATCCGGTTTTTCGGTCCAGAGTGAAGGAACTCAGAAGATGATCAAAGGCTTAATCACGCGCTGGAGTATGAGTATATGAGCCGGCCCGGTAACTGTGGCGAACGGGCTGTCTCCGCCGAGTTTTCTAAACGTGGCCGACGGCCCGGTCAGATTGCGGTCGAAGCTGACAGGCTGCGTTCACGCTTATCAAGCAGTTTCATACCGGAAAAGCTATCGTGCTCATCAATGCCAGCGCGGGCTGACGGGAATCAAGGCGGGTATGCTGTACGACGACAGGAACGTTAGAGTCGATTACGCTGGCGTAATCGGTATCATGTGGAACCGGTTCGGGATCGGTGAATTCGTTGAAGCGAACATGCTTGGTGCGTAATGCTTCAACAGTCATGCGATACGGCCCGGCGGGTTCGCGATCGGCAAAGAAGATGGTGACTTCGATATGCGCATCCTGATCACCGCTGTTGAGAATACAGATAGCATCGTGGCTCACCAGTGGCCTGCTGTTGCCGGTGCTGCCAGGCGGAATGTAACCATCGGCAATTACCCAGCGTTTATGTCCGGCGGCTTTGTTCATGTTTTCCATTCTCCAAAGAAAACCAGGGTGCTTTTTTAAGAAGAGATTCGCTAAAAATAGATTTAATAGATTTGCCGGCTTCGAGCACAGTGGGACGGTCCGTTCTCAGTCCATATTCCCATGCGCTGCCGAACTCTTCGGACCGATCTGGCATTTCCCTTCATTTCGCAGTCTCCGTGTGATCCTGGGGTCTGGATAACCGACGCGTCGCTGATTTTGCTGTCTGGCTGCAATCCGGCTTTCGCCAAGCCGAGAAGGATGCTTGAATGCTACGCTCAGGACATGATATTTCTGTTCGCCCCCGCACTCACAATTTCTTCACAATTCCGAAATTCATAGTCCTCATAATCCTCATAACCCCGAGTCGGCAGTCGAATGCCAAATGTATGGTTCGCGCTTCGTCCAGAAGCTGCTTTGGCGCGCGATCAAAACATGCTTCTCGGCCGGCTGCTTGTCACGAGCCGACCGGAGGAATCGTTGGACAAGGGCATGATAGAATCCAGGCTCCACCTGAACCTTGGTATTGCCATGAACGAACACCCTCGCACCAAATTACTGGAAGACCTGCTGGCCGGCCGCATCCTGCTGCTCGATGGTGCAATGGGCACCATGATCCAGAGCCACAAGCTTGGCGAAAAGGACTATCGCGGGGAGCGCTTTGCCGATTTTCCGCATGACCTCCGGGGCAACAACGATCTCCTGACGCTCACCCAGCCGCAGGTGATCCGTTCCATTCATGAAGCCTATCTGGAGGCGGGGGCAGACATCGTCGAAACCAACACTTTCAATTCCACTGCGGCCTCGATGGGCGACTACCACATGCAGGATCTGGTGTATGAGCTCAACTTTGCCGGCGCCAGGCTGGCAAAGGAAGCAACACAAGCGATGGAAGCAAAAACGCCCGAGAAGCCGCGCTTTGTCGCAGGCGTGCTGGGGCCGACCACCAAAACCGCTTCGATTTCTCCGGACGTGAACGACCCGGGTTTCCGCGGCATCACGTTCGACCAGCTGGTGGAGGATTATTCCGAATCCATTCGCGGCCTGCTCGATGGCGGAGCGGATATTCTGCTGGTGGAAACCATATTCGATACCCTCAATGCAAAAGCGGCGCTATTTGCCATAGACCAGTATTTCGAAACGCATCAGGTGCGTGTTCCCATCATGATTTCGGCCACGATAACGGATGCTTCGGGGCGCACGCTTTCCGGCCAGACGCCGGAAGCATTCTGGAACTCCGTATCTCACGCCCGCCCGTTGTCCGTAGGGCTCAACTGCGCCCTGGGAGCGGAATTGATGCGCCCCTACGTCGAGGAGCTTTCCAGGGTCGCAGGCGTGTATGTGAGCGCTCACCCTAACGCAGGCCTGCCCAACCCGCTGGCGGAAACGGGCTACGACGAATCCCCGGAATATACTGCAGGGTTGATCAAGGGGTATGCGCAATCCGGTTTCGTGAATATCGTCGGTGGGTGCTGCGGCACCACCCCTGCGCATATCAAGGCCATTGCGGATGCCGTAGCGAGTATCCCGCCTCGGGCCGTGCCGGATGTTCCAAAGAAGCTTCGTCTTTCCGGCCTTGAACCGCTCACCATCGGTGACGACTCGTTGTTCGTAAATGTCGGGGAGCGAACCAACGTCACCGGTTCGAAAGCCTTTGCCCGCCTGATACTCGGTAACAACTATGCGGAAGCACTGAGCATCGGACGCAGCCAGGTCGAGAATGGGGCGCAGATCATCGACATCAACATGGACGAGGCGATGCTCGATTCGCAGAAGGCGATGGTTACCTTCCTGAACCTCGTCGCTGCGGAGCCGGATATCAGTCGTGTGCCGATCATGATCGATTCCAGCAAGTGGTCGGTCATTGAAGCCGGGCTGAAGTGCGTGCAGGGCAAGGTTATCATCAACTCCATCAGCCTCAAGGAAGGTGAAGCCGAATTCATCGAACATGCGAAACTCGCGCGGCGTTATGGCGCTGCAGTCATCGTGATGGCATTCGACGAGACTGGCCAGGCGGACACTTTGGCGCGCAAGGTGGAGATTTGCGTACGCTGCTACCGCATTCTCGTTGATCAGGTAGGCTTTCCTCCTGAAGATATTATTTTTGACCCCAACATTTTTGCAATCGCCACCGGCATAGAAGAACACAATAATTATGGCGTGGATTTCATCGAAGCGACCCGCGCCATTAAGGAGAAACTGCCGTATGCGAAGGTGAGCGGCGGCGTTTCGAATGTTTCCTTCTCCTTCCGCGGTAATGAGCCCGTGCGGGAAGCGATCCATACCGCCTTCCTCTACCATGCCGTGCGTGCCGGGATGACGATGGGCATCGTGAACGCCGGCCAGCTCGGCGTTTATTCCGATATTCCCAAGGACCTGCTGGACCGGGTCGAGGATGTGCTGCTTAACCGCACTTCTCCGGGAGACGGAGAGATTACAGCCACCGAGCGCCTGGTGGAATTTGCCGAGAGCTTCAAGGGGCAAAGCAAGGAAAGCACCGAAGACCTTGCCTGGCGGAACGGTACGCTGCAGGAGCGGCTGACGCATGCCCTGGTCAAGGGAATTACTACCTATATCGTGGAAGACACCGAGGCAGCCCGGCAGGAAATAGCCGCGCAGGGCGGACGTCCGATCCAGGTGATCGAAGGCCCCCTGATGAACGGCATGAACGTCGTCGGCGATCTGTTCGGATCAGGCAAGATGTTCCTGCCCCAGGTGGTGAAATCGGCGCGTGTGATGAAACAGGCGGTGGTGCACCTGCTGCCGTTCATCGAGGCGGAGAAAAAGCTGCTGGGCGATTCCAAACCCAAAGGCAAGATCGTCATTGCCACCGTCAAGGGCGATGTGCATGACATTGGCAAAAATATCGTTACGGTAGTGCTCCAGTGCAACAATTATGAAGTAGTGAATATGGGGGTGATGGTCCCCAGTGCCCAGATCCTGGAGACCGCCAGGCGCGAAAATGCGGACATGATCGGCCTGTCCGGCCTGATTACGCCTTCCCTGGAAGAAATGGCGCATGTGGCAAAAGAGATGGAACGGGAAGGTTTTACCATCCCCTTGTTGATCGGCGGCGCGACGACTTCACGGGTTCATACCGCGGTGAAGGTGGCACCCAAATACAGCGGCGTCACCGTGTGGGTGCCGGATGCCAGCCGCGCGGTCGGCGTGTGCAGCAATCTGTTGTCGGAGGATTTACGGACAGACTATATTCAAAAAATCCAGGCCGAGTACGAGAAAGTGCGGGCGCAGCATAAGAACAAGAAAGGACCCGCGCCATTGCTGTCGATCGCAGACGCGCGCAAGAATGCGTTCAAGACCGATTGGGAAAACTACTCCCCTCCTGCCCCCGCCTTTACCGGTGTCAGGTCCTTGCGAAATTATCCCCTGGAAAAAATCGTGCCCTTCATAGACTGGACACCGTTCTTTCAGGCATGGGAACTGTCGGGGCGTTTCCCCGCCATCCTGGAAGATGAAGTGGTCGGCGAGGCTGCCAGCAATCTCTACCGCGATGCGCAGGTAATGCTGAAAAAGATCGTGGAGCAGAAATGGCTGGCAGCAAATGCCGTATTCGGCCTGTTTTCCGCCAATACGGTCAACAGCGATGATATCGAAATCTACGCGGACAAGACTCGCAAGCACGTAGCGATGACCTTCCACAACCTGCGCCAGCAGACCATGAAACCGGACGGCAAGCCCAACCTGTGCCTGGCCGATTTCATTGCCCCCAGGGAAAGCGGCATTGACGACACCATCGGCGCATTCGCGGTGACCGCGGGAGTGGGCATCGAGGCAAGGTTAAAGGTGTTCGAGGAGGCGCATGACGATTACAGCGCAATTATCCTGAAAGCGCTGGCGGATCGCCTGGCGGAAGCTTTTGCGGAGCATATGCACTGGCGAATACGGCGTGAATTCTGGGGCTTTGTCCAGGATGAAAACCTGAGCAACGAGCAACTGGTCGCGGAAGAATACCGGGGGATTCGCCCCGCGCCGGGCTACCCGGCCTGTCCGGATCATACCGAGAAGGGGCCCTTGTTTGAAATGCTGAAAGCGCCTGAAAATGCGGGCATCATCGTGACTGAATCCTTTGCCATGGTACCCACGGCCGCAGTATCAGGCTTTTACTTTTCCCACCCGGAAGCCAGGTATTTCGCGGTGGGCAAGATCGGCAAGGATCAGGTGGAGGATTACGCCCGGCGCAAGGGCTGGACACTGGAAGAAACAGAGACGTGGCTGGCGCCTGTTCTGGCGTATGAAAGATAGCTGGTCATCCCTGAATAATTTGATTTTCAGGAACAGGCTGCTATAAGCTGGTGCCCATCTCTGTCATCATTCGCTGTTTGCGCCTGCAGCCGAACGAGAATCAGGGCGAGAAGAAGCCGCAGCTTCCTCAGAATCATGCGCAGGTTGTGTCC
>JAFKJB010000018.1 GCA_017306155.1 Nitrosospira multiformis | reverse complement strand
GTGTGCTTGGCTTTGGTCCCACCACAACCCCCTAAATTTGCAAGGAAATTGCAGTAATTTTACCAAAAACCGGCAAGTTCAACCACGCGAATTCATCGATCTATACAATAAAATCAGTAAGTTATTGGATTATTCAGAGCCGACTAGCTAGGGTGAACCGGCGAGACACGCTCCTGCCCGGCATTCTCCCGGTTTGCGGAACTCAACCCTTATTCGGGAAACCGGTTTCCTATCCCTCTTGTCGAGCCTCGCTATTTCGATACGCGGTACAGAGAAATCTTGCTTTTATCCTGTTTTTCCAGGGTAGCCGTATTGCCATCGGCATTCAGGCTAAAGGAGCTCGCGCCAGTTTCCGAGAAGCCGGCACATCCGTTGGTATCATAGGTAAACCCTTTGATGCTCAAAGCCTTGCTTCCGGCATCGTACGTGTACGAGGCGAACTCGATACCGGGTCCACAATTTTCAGCGTGCTCCGGGTTGCCGATAGGATCGACCATCATGAACTTTCCGTTGGAAAAGAAAAAGTAGGTCTGGGTCTTGATATTCGTCCGGTCCGCCGCCCACGTCCCCACGATGCCCTTCGGTTCATTTTCCATGGCTGAATAGCGGCTCTCCTTGATCTCCGTCTTGATCGGCTCTTTGTCCGAACTGATCTCCAGGGTTCCCGCAATGTGAAAAAGCTCCCCAAACAGGCTCGCCTGCTTCTTTTCTCTTTGAACCGTCACGATATCCGAATTAATCAGGTCGGAACCGTCCGTGCGTACCCGCACTGTCGGCCGGGGATTGGACAAACCGGCCTGAAGGTTGGTATCGATCGCCGGTTTGCTCACGAATTTGAATCCCCTGGTATCAAATTCCGATACACCTGCCACACCGTACTCCACCCCCGCCTTGCTGACCAGCTTACCGCCGCAGACGCGGTTGGCATCGCAGGAATCATCCGGCGTGGCTTCACCGTTCAGGTACTCACCCCCTCCGCTGGTGGAGATACGAATTACAGAGGCGGATGTCCCGTCATGCTTGACCCAGATATTGGAACTCAGCATGGGAATGCCTTGGGAAAGGAAATGTGCCCTGGCCTGATCCGCCGTCTTCACGGCACCACTCACCCCCCCCGCCTCCCTGGCCTTCTGCAATTCAGCAGAAGCTGCAAACGCGGCCGGATCGCTATCCAGGCTGATGGAAGCGGGGACAGCAGCCGCGGCACTGGGAGGAATGGAGATACCATTATCGGGATTGCCATCGATATCGAGCGATTGCAGCAGAATAAGCAGGTTTTGCAGTTTATTCGCACTTTCTCCCGCCAGCTCCATGGGAGTGATAATGCCTGCTCCCTTCACTTTCCCCAGATCCAGGCCGCCCAGCTTGAATTCCACCGTATCACCATGGCTGTATTTGAAGATTCCGTTTTCATCCGTACTGGCGGCAGCACCCGAAGATGCGGCATAACCTACACCGCTTACCGCGGAGTCAAGCAGCCTGCCGGTAGCCGGGCCCGTTGCGGTTTTTTCCCCACCGCTGCCGCTGCCGCCTGTTGCCGGCCCGCTTCCATTACCGCATGCGGCGACGCTCAACGCCAATGCAATGGGGACTAAACGCGCTCTCAAGCGATTCCCTCTTTTCCGACTAAGCTCCATTCAGACGATTCCTTCCGATTTTAGTTGACCCAATATCATATCAGTTCTGTTGAGGTAATGGATGTATTGCCCGCGATGGACGTGGGGTTAGCTATTGATAAGCTATGCAATCAAGAGATAAGAAAATACAAGCAAGGAAAACAGCAGATAGAATCAATCGAATTGCGCGTGCGCTTTATCCGTATTGTGATTTGTACGATCTTGGGTAATTTTCGGGATGGAAACTTGTTCTATCAAGAGGAATTGCGGACAACGCCATTGGGATGTGATGTCAGAACCAGTGCACTTTAGTCCAATGGAAAATGTGGGCAGAATCCTTAAAGATATTAGTAAACTAGGGATGAGGCAGATCTTGACAGAGGACGGTACAGTTCAAACCGCCTCCTGATAAGGAATCGATTTTTGAGAAGGTAATAGCAATAAGCAAAAAAGTAAAAGCCCGGCGGGTGGCCGCCGGGCGGGTACGTTCGGGTCTTTCGACCTTTACTTATTGTAGCAACGGCTCTCACCCCGGATGAGCTACAACCACGACATTATGAGGGATAAAATTTTGCCGAGCAAGTCGAAAAAACAGAAGAGTGCAGAGCCGCTAACTTTCGGGCTGGATATAGGGATTGCTTCCGTTGGATGGGCAGTACTTTCGCCCGAGCGGATTATAGATTTGGGGGTGCGCGCTTTCGACAAGGCTGAAACGACAGACGGCAAGCCGCTCAACCTTGCAAGACGAACAGCTCGGCTGGCACGACGCCGGCTGCGTCGTCGCGCCTCGCGACTCCTTGAGCTTGCCAAATTACTGAAGCATGAAAGCTTAATTGACAACGCCCGCCTGTTCAAAGAACAAAAAACCTTCCATAAATCGTTGTGGCAACTGCGAGTGGAAGGATTAAACCGTAGGCTGGATGCGGAAGAGTGGGCAAGAGTTATATACCATCTTTGTAAACATCGCGGCTTCCACTGGACTAGTCGTGCGGAGGAAAAAGCTGCTGAAAGTGATAGCAAGGGCGAAGGTGGCAAGGTCAAGGATGGCCTTGCCGGAACAGAAAAACTAATGCGGGAAAAGAACTATCGTACGGCTGCCGAAATGGTATTAGCGGAGTTTCCCAAGGCTCAAAGGAACAAACAAGGAGGCTACAGCAAGGCACTCTCTCGGACATTACTCGCAAAGGAGTTGGCGTTGCTTTTCCAGCATCAGCGTGAGCTGGGCAATGTTTTTGCTTCTAAGGCAATGGAAGAGAAAATTCTTGGCAACGGTGACAAGAAAACTGGTTTGTTCTGGGAACAGAAACCCGCTCTGGCAGGAAAAGATTTGTTGAAAATGCTGGGAAAATGCACTTTAGATAAGACGGAATATCGTGCACCCAAAGCCAGCTTCACTGCTGAACGTCATGTCTGGCTGACGCGGCTCAATAACTTAAGGATTATTGACAAAGGCATCGTTCGAGGCCTAAACGAGCAGGAGCGGCAAATTGCGTTACCCCTTCCCTATCAGCAAGCTGGGGATCTGAGCTACAAGCAGTTACGAGCCGCGCTAGTGAAATCGGATTGCTTGTCAGATTCGTTTCTTTTTATTGGCCTGACATCTCCTGGCGGGAAGCAGGAAGCTGAAGGAAAAGCAAAAAATCCGGAAACTGCCGCTTTGGTAAAGCTTCCAGCCTGGCAACAATTGCGTGCAGCACTAAAAAAGGCCGGAATGGAAACGGAGTGGCAAAGCATGGCAGCAGCTGCGGTAGAAGGAAAGCCGCAGTTGCTCGATCAAATAACCTGCGTGCTAAGCATCTATAAGGAAGATGATGAGGTAGCTGAGCAGTTGCGCAAGTTACCTCTACCCGATCCGGAGAGGATGATAAATGCTCTCCTCGATATCCGTTTCGATAAATTTCACGCGCTTTCATTAAAAGTCCTCTACCAGATCGTACCGCATATGGAATCAGGCTTACGCTACGACGAAGCTTGTGTACGAGCAGGTTACCACCATAGCCAATTGCAAAAAGTAGACAAAGCAGACAAATATTTACCGCCGCTTTATGCCGGCCGCGATGAGAACGGCTGCATGGTTCCTAATGACGATCTCGATATTCCTCGCAATCCAGTCGTTTTGCGTGCGCTCAACCAGGCGCGGAAATTGGTGAATGCTCTCATCCGAAAGTACGGTTCCCCTCACGCAGTACACATTGAAATGGCACGCGACTTATCGCGTCCTCTGGATGAACGCAAAAAGATTCAAAAAGCACAAGAGGAGTTTCGGAATCGCAATGAAAATGATAGGGCTCGCTTCGCGAAGGAGTTTGACTCTGTTGCCGCTCTTAACGGCAAAAACCTCGAAAAATGGCAATTCTATCGTGAACAGCAATGCAAGTGCGCTTATTCCATAGAGCCGCTTGATATTAATCGCCTGTTTGAACAAGGGTATGTAGAAATAGACCATGCCCTGCCCCGCTCCCGGAGCTTTGATTACAGCAAGAATAACAAAGTTCTGGTACTTGCCAAGGAAAACCAAAACAAGGGTAATCGCACCCCTTATGAATATCTGGGCGGGGCAGAGAACAGTGAACGCTGGCGGCGATATGTTACCTTTGTCGAATCGAACAAATCCTACCGCATTGCAAAACGTAACGGGTTACTGCGCAAGAACTTTGGAGAAAAGGAGGCTGAGGAATTTCGAAACCGGAATCTCAACGATACCCGTTATATCTGCCGCTTTTTCAAAAATTACATTGAACAATATCTCCAGTTGGCTACCGGTAGTAAGGAAAAACGCTGCGTCGTGCTCAGCGGCCAACTGACGTCTTTCCTGCGCGCCCGATGGGGATTCTCCAAATCACGAGAAGAAAGTGATCGGCATCATGCGCTGGACGCCACAATTGTGGCTGCATGTAGCCATGGTATGGTTAAACGATTATCTGACTATTCGCGCCGGAAAGAACTTGCTTACGTCAAAGAAGGCTTCATTGATCCTGCAACAGGCGAGCCCACTAATCCTGCAATGCTTCAACAATTACGTGAACATTTTCCCCAGCCCTGGTCCCATTTTCGAGATGAACTGCTCGCGCGCTTGCAAATAAATGATCCAGGATTGCTGCGTGAAAAAATGGAACAGTTTGGCACCTACTCGCCAGATGCGATCGACGCATTGCGTCCACTGTTCGTCTCACGTGCCATCAGTCGGCGCGGGGGCGGGGAAATTCATAAAGCCCAGATATTCTCAGTAAAAAATAATAATTCTACCAAAGCACTCGAAAGAGTTCCGCTGCGCTCTCTTACTTTAGCCAAGCTGGAAAGAATGGTGGGCAAGCATGATCCACGGAATAAGGCATTGTATGAGGTCTTGAAAGACCGGCTGAATAGCTTCGACAACGATCCGGATAAAGCATTCGGGTCACAACAACCAAAACTGCTTAAACCCAGTAAGGTTGGAGACAAGGCTCCGGAAATTCGTTCGATTCGGGTGGAAGTGACACAAAATTCGGGGCTAATGCTTCGGGGAGGAATTGCCGATCTCGGCAACATGATGTGGGTGGATATCTTTCGACATGAAACACAGGGATATTCAGCAGTACCCTGGTATCAAGCAGGTGTCGACAAGATACGGGGAGCTTCAGGAAATCGGGCTGGATACACCTTTTGTTTTAGCCTCACAAAAAATGATTTTGTTGAAATCAACATTGACAGCGAAATTGTTCGGGGTTATTTCGTCCTGTATGAAAGCGATGGTCGGATGAGATTACGTGCGCACGACCAACCACAGCTTGAGAAGTATTTCTTTCGAAAATCGATTGCGAGCGCAAAGTCGATTGTTAAGTTCCATGTTGACATCCTTGGCCGCGTTTATCCTGCTGCCCCAGAGAAGCGCCGTGACTTGGCGTAGTATAGTCATCTCGCGTCCCGCGAAGCTCAGGCGAGAACATTATTCGCTAGCTATCGAGCAGGAGAACACAGCATTTGTTCCCTTGGAGGACATCGCAGTAATCGTACTCAATCATCGCGAGATTACACTCACGCATCCGGTGCTGTCGGCCTGCGGCGAATATGGCATCGGTCTGTTCGCTACCGGCGATACCCACCACCCCAGCGGAATTTTTCTGTCCTTCCTATCCCACTCTCGTGCAACACGCTGGTTACGTCTGCAACTGGATTTACCAAGACCTGTGGCTAAGCAATCGTGGGCAAAGGTTGTACGGAAGAAAATCGCCAATCAAGCAGCCTGTCTACGACTCGCCGGCTGCGAGGGCGCGGATCGGTTGGAGTCCTATTCACGACGGGTGCGTTCCGGTGATGGTGGCAACCTGGAAGGGCAAGCGGCAGCTTTCTATTTTTCGCGTCTTTTCGGCAAAGACTTTTATCGCGGTCAAGCCTGCTTCCCAAATGCGGCATTGGATTACGGTTATGCGGTTTTACGTGGAACCATTGCGCGCGGATTGGTAGCACATGGCCTCATGCCATCGCTAGGCTTGTTCCACGCAAGTGAACAGAATGCCTTCAACTTGGCCGACGATTTAATTGAGCCATTTCGCCCGGTGATTGACCTGTTTGTGAAGAAATTAGCCACACCGCTCGATGACCAATTGCGCCCGCAAGACAAAGCAGCTTTGGTCGGAATACTCAATATAGATGTACAAATGCCGCGCGGCAAAATGTCCGTAATATCAGCGATTGAGCAAACGGTGGAGAGTCTTGCCCGAGTTTATGAAGGCGGCAATGAAACCTTCCTCGAACTACCCAGCCTCATTAGGACAGACCAGCACCGCTTAGAGTGCTGAACCATGAGTGCAGAGACACGAAGATATATGCGCTTGCTCGTGTTCTTCGATCTGCCGGTTGTAACCAAAGCCGAACGTCGGGCCTATACGCTGTTCCGCCGTTTTCTCATTAACGACGGCTACGACATGATCCAATTTTCGGTATACGGCCGGATCCTCAACGGGAGTGATGCGTTGGAGAAACACTTTAAGCGGCTGATCGATAATTTACCGCCGGAAGGCTCCGTGCGGTGCCTAAGCGTGACAGAAAAACAGTTTGCAAGCATGAAGCTCCTCGTCGGTCTGCCGCTTTTCCAGGAAAAAACGATTAAAGCTAACCAAATGCTGCTGTTCTGATAAATATTTTTCAAGCACGACACCCGCCAGACTTAGGCTGGACGGGTGTTTGCTTGAGGACTATTGTAGTTCATCCGGGGTGAGGGAGGGAGCTACAACCGGAATCGAGATCAAGAGCGTTATTCCGACATTGTAGTTCATCCGGGGTGAGAGAGGGAGCTACAACTGAGTCCCCGCACGTCCGCAAAATTCAGACATTGTAGTTCATCCGGGGTGAGAGAGGGAGCTACAACCATCAGCAAGAACGTCAACAAGTCTTTTGAATTGTAGTTCATCCGGGGTGAGAGAGGGAGCTACAACAGAAGTCGCCAACTATTCCTCAGCCACCTTATTGTAGTTCATCCGGGGTGAGAGAGGGAGCTACAACTATAAACAACGCATGCAGGCCGACCCGGAAATTGTAGTTCATCCGGGGTGAGAGAGGGAGCTACAACGCTCTCATATCCGGCCATTTCAGCGGCCAGATTGTAGTTCATCCGGGGTGAGAGAGGGAGCTACAACAACCATGCGTTTCGCAGAGGAAATCGGCCAATTGTAGTTCATCCGGGGTGAGAGAGGGAGCTACAACGTACTTCGAGCAGCTTGCATCCGAAAAGCTATTGTAGTTCATCCGGGGTGAGAGAGGGAGCTACAACACGCCCGTATGAAGTTTTCATTGAAGGTAGATTGTAGTTCATCCGGGGTGAGAGAGGGAGCTACAACTTACGGCAATGCGGCTATCGCGCTGGGTTCATTGTAGTTCATCCGGGGTGAGAGAGGGAGCTACAACCAATCAGAATAGAAGAGCCATTTCCTAGACATTGTAGTTCATCCAGGGTGAGGAGAGCTACAATATGCTGGCGCGTCCTAAGAAGCAAGGTTGAGATATAATTGAGCGGTAAAGTCCAGAAGACTGCCTATTTGTGATTTTACGAACTCAGGTTCAGTAACGCTGAATCTTCCATTCCCTTATGTTTTATTAAAGAATATTGATACCAACAAATATCAAGGAGAACGATTAATGCGTAAATTCCAGGCCCTTGCAGTTTCACTCGCTTTCACCTGCTCCATTCCGCTGGCACTTGCCGCCGAAGGAACCGTTGCAATTTCTTCACCCGCGGAAGGCGCCAAAATCAGCCCGAAGACGGACGTCGAGCTGATCTATGACATCTCACTGGGAGACAAGGGCGATCACACCCATCTCTATATCGATGAAAAGGAAATCCTGACGCTGCGTAATCTGAAGGGAAGCCAGTCCCTCGGAACGCTGGCAGCGGGAAAACACGAAATATGCGTCAAGGTGGTAAACAAGGCGCATACGCCCATCGGTCCGCAAAAGTGCGTCAACGTCAATGTAGAAGCATAAGTGTTTGAAAATCTCAACTATGCCATAGTGCAGCTGGTGCATAATTTCGGCGCCGCTGCCGTGGTGGGCTTTCCAGTCCTTGGGTGGTACATCTCGGGGCAGGCCAGCCCTGTGCTGCGCAAGTTTGCCTGGATAGTCGGGTTGAGTTGGACAGTTCAGGCGATAAGTGGTGCAGGATTTGGTGCAGTGAGTTACTACTATTACCAGACATTCCCCGATCTGCATGGCATCGCCTTTGCTGCATTGCTGGTCAAGATTCTCTGTGCTACCAGCGGGGTAGTCATTGCAGTAAAGTATTTGCGTCAGTCGGCCGCCTGGACGCCTAAACGACGCCGTAATGCCTGGGGGCTGCTCAGCCTGCTGGGTGTAACGGCGCTGTCCGCCGCCGCATTCTTGCGCTGGTATGCATAATTTGACCGCGGTGACACTTCCGGCAGCACGGATCCTTTGCTGCGCGCCTCCTGATCTGTGAGAAAATTGTAGCTCTCACCTTGGCCCGCTCGTTCAATCGTGGCCGAAGTCACCGGCGAAACTCCGCCGCCAGGTCGGCGAGAAGGGAACGGTACACCTTGTTCATGTATTCCACTGCTTCCGTGCTCGCGGATTCCCATGACCCGGACCATTCCACGAAGGTCCTGCCCTCAGTCGTCACCGGGAGCAGATGCAGATGACCCACGTAATCGTAAATTTCTCCTGATGAAACCGGGGAAGGCCCTTCGTCCATGGAATACATCATCCGACGCTCGATCTCGCTGTAGGCGATCAGCGTATCCAGGAATTCTCCGTTTAACAACCTCCTTGCCCCCACCGAATAGCCACCACCCCCGCCTACCTTTTTGCACGACCTGATCAGTGAAGGCGCCCAGGAGAAGTCGTGGAAGTTCCGTATCCTGGACCAGACCTGCTCGATTGGAGCATCGACGACAATGGAGTTGTATACTTTTGGCATGATTATCCCCTCTCTTGTTATTCATCCGGCTCCAGGCCTTATCCCCCGCTTTTCCAGGCAGATTTCACCCACGACTGAGCACCGGCTGTTTTTAAGCTAACATATACCACATCATATCGACGGAACAATGCTCTGAAGAGAGACATCGGTGCCAGACCCCGCTTTTCTTCGTCATACTGCTGCCGCGGCGTTGTTCCTCTTATGCAGCGGCTGCGTCCATACCATGCCATTCCGGGACGCAACCGGAAATGTCATTCCCGGCAGTATCGCCAGCATGGAAAAGATCACCATCGGCGGGATTCCTCAAAGCATCTGGTTTCGCGGAGTATCCACTTCCAATCCTCCCCTGATTCTCCTGCATGGCGGGCCCGGCGCAAGCGAGTCGGCGCTCTTTCGCCATTATAATTCGGAGCTTGAACAGCATTTCACGGTGGTGTATTGGGAGCAGCGAGGAACGGGCCGATCATTCCATTCCGATATACCTCCTGAATCCATGTCCATTGCGCAGTTCGTGCACGATCTGGACGAGGTCGTGGAATACGTCAGGCACCGGTTCAACAAGGAAAAGGTAGTATTGGCAGGACATTCATGGGGCACAGTGCCAGGGATAATCCATGCTTCACAGCACCCCGAAAAAATCTCCGCTTATGTGGGCATTGCCCAGGTGGTCGATGTACCGGAAGGTCGCCGCTTATCCTACGATTTTGCCCTGTCCGAAGCGAAAAACAGGGGAAATGCCAAGGCGGTTTCAGAGCTGGAAGCCGTCGGTCCGCCGCCCTACGCCTCTGTCGATGAAAGATTGACAACCGGCAAATGGGTAGAGCGGTTCGGCGGCATGTTCCATGCCAATCTATCGACCGGCAAGCTGATAGGGGCGGCACTCAATACCGATGAGGCGAACCTGCTTGACCTTATCAGGTTTGGTCAGGGCAACCGCTTTTCTCTCGTGCAACTGGAGGATGAAATCTCCAGGCTCAATCTGAGCGATCACTACCGCTCATTCAAGGTGCCCATATTCTTCCTGCTTGGGCGTTATGACAAGCATGTTCCTGCGATACTGGCAGAGCGATATTTTGAAAAGATCGAAGCACCCTGCAAGCGGCTGGTGTGGTTTGAGAACTCTGCGCATAACCCGCCCTTCGAGGAACCGGCAAGGTTCAATCATATACTGAATGAAGCAGTGCTGCCCCAGCTCGGTGGCTGTGGATGAATAGTTCTGAGGTTCTGAGGTTCTGAGGTTCTGAGGTTCTGAGGTTCTGAGGTTCTGAGGTTCTGGGGTTCCGGGGTTCCGGGGTTCTGGGGTTCTGAATACCCATTCAGGGACCTAGACTCAGCTTCGCTGCGCTTTGAAATAACCCTGACGTTTCCTGGCGTTTATTAGCGGAATAAACGCGATGTTCCACTCGCCCGTCAGTGCTGATGACCGCCCTGCCCGCTGCTTGTACGCAATACCTTGCGTACGAACGGATCGTTTTCCATGTCGCCGAGGTCGGCGAGGTCGATACGCTGATAATCTTCCGTCACATGCGTGTCGACGCGCTGCCAGCCGGGCGGATTTTCACGATGAAATTCTTCGAGGCGCAGGATCATGCGGCTCGCCTTCGTGTAGCGCGTGATGCGCGCGGGCAGGCGCACCGCATCGAGCCACACCACTTCCAGATCGTCACTGCCGGATTTACCGCGATAGATGCTGGCACGCTGTCCTAGCACCGACGTCGCTCCGACCCGGCGCATGCCCGGAAAATCACGTGGGTCCAGTATCTTGCCCAGTTCCTGCCAGTCAGGTTCGATACCGCGCGCCTTCAATTCACCGGTGGTAGCTTCGATCACACGACGGTCCTCATGAAAATAGCGCGCATGGCTGATGCGGCCATGCGCGTCACGCGCCCACGCCTCGGCGATCCTGCCTTCAGGGCTTGCCGTTTCTATCCGCGTCGGGTCACGCCAGAAATACCAGGCAGCGGTATGTGTGCTGCGGGTCTTGCTATCGATCCGGCGTTCGGTATAGCGTGCTGCGACAGGTTCGAGCGGCGCATCGGCAGGAACTGTCGCGCTGACCTGTCTGGGGGCATCGGGTTGTCCGTGATGCATGGACGGACCATGGGCGAATACCTGTAGTGGTAGGGCGCAGGCAAGCCCGGCAAGAAAATGTAATGTATTTTTCATAAGCTTTCAAGAAAATGGCTTGAGGTGCGCATGCGCCTCAAGCCTCATGACTGGTATCAGTCGCGGTCGTTCCGGTCGTTCCGATCGTTGCCGTCCTGTTGATCACCCTGCTGGTCATCACTCTTTCCGAATGCTTCTCTCATGACGTGGTAGATCCAGTTTTGCTCCATGGAACCATGGACCAGGTGGGCTTTCGGACCCTTTGCCCAGATACCGACATCTTCACCCGCGTGGGTTTCGGAATCGAGTGGAACCGCTGCTTCCTGCAGGAAATTTACATCCGTTGTATCCACCGCCGCCAGGTTGGGACGTGCGATGCCGGCGGTAATCGCGTTACGCCAGCCGGGACCGTTCTGGTAGCCGAGAGTGGTATACGGCAGCCCGAGAGTATCTTTGGCCGGAACGGCGCTCTGGCCATCCACCATCGGTACTTCCTTGACCAGACCCAGGATCGGGTTGCCACGGTGCGGGTAACCAGCGATAGTGAACACATGACTGTGATCGGCTGAAACGATGATCAGTGTCTCGCGCGGATCGGTCAGTTCCATCGCTTTCCTGATCGGATTCGAAAATTCGATCGTATCGATCAAGGCGCGCTTGGCGTTGCCGGCATGATGCGCATGATCGATACGGCCGGCTTCGACGTGCAGGAAAAAACCTTTACTGTTCTTTTCCAGCATCCTGATCGCTTTCTCGGTCATGTCCGTCAGCGAAGGTTCACCTGCCGGATCATTGGCACGGTCAGCTTCATATTGCACATGCGAAGGTTCGAACAGGCCCAGGAGATATCTGGTCGTGGCCGGGTTCGCGGCATCGAACTGCGCCTTGTTCCATGCGAAGACCGCGTCGGAACCCCGGCTGCTCACCCATTCCGCCGTAAGGTCGCGCCCGTCGCTACGCCGGCCTTTGGTAGATCCATATTCCGGATCGAACTGTGTTTTCGGAAGAAAGTAGGTCCGTCCGCCACCCAGAGCCACCTTGAGACTCGCTTTGACCTTGGGAGACACTTCGATGAGCTGGCGCGCAATATCCTTGACCACGGCCGGGTTTGCGGCGGGATTAGCGCCGCAGGTCGAGATGTTGGAATCGGCTTCCCAGTCGCGAACGGCAGTATGCGCATAAGTCGCCGCAGGAGTGGCGTGCGTCACGCGGGCGGTTGAAACGATGCCGGTGTCCTTGCCCATGGACGCCGCCTGCTCCAGAATGGTGGGCAGAGACTTGGAGGCGATCACTGCGGTGCTGCACTCACCGCGCGCGGTTGTGTGATTGACCGACAACATGCCTTCGCGCGCCTTGTAACCGGTGACCATCGCGGTCATGGTCGGTGCCGAGTCGGGAGTTTGCTGATCCCAGGAATAGGTTTTCGACAGTGCGACGTAGGGCAGCGTTTCGAAGGACAGGCTGTTTTCCTCGCCCGTTTTGCCATGCATCTGCCCTTCGAGTATGCGTGCTGCGGTTACGGTCGAAATGCCCATGCCGTCACCGATGAACAGAATCACGTTCTTGGCGCGACCCTCGTGTGATTGCAGACCCTCGCCCTCCGCGATAAACCTCTGGCCGGCGATGAACCAATCCTGCACCGATTCTGCCCCACCGGTTGTGGGACCCGCGCCCAAGGCCGGCGTCATGGGAGCAACCCCCACAGCGAGTGCCACCGATAGCGAAATCGCTTTCCTTGCAAAAACTTTCATCTGAAATTCCTTAATGAGAAAAAATCAAATATTTAATAATTATCGGGATGCCAGGAGTTCCAGAATGCGTCGCGGTGAAGGCTGCCCATGCGATATTCCAGATTTGTTTCCATTGAGCTCGAATTTGCCGCAATCTGCTGCGCCCGGTCGACAGTTGCCTTCCACGCGCAGGTGCGAATCTCCGCAGGCTCCAGAGCCAGATTACCTGGCAACTCTAAAGGGCACAGATGACAAACGTGTTATTCGAAAGTGAAAATATGATGGTACGATCGACTCAGCGCTTGCTAACGCTTTTTCGTACCGCGACGGTGACGGATTTCAGCCGGGACCAGCGAGCGGTGGCCAGTTAGCGCGATGCCGAAAGGGATTTGATCCACGCTCCATTCATGGCAACGCATGAAGAATTCTTCATTGGCTTGTCTGAACTGAAAAGATGGAAAAAAGATGGAAAAAATGTTTGAATCATAATGGAGATACTGGTTTAACATCTATTCCTGCAAGTCACTTGACCTTTGACTCTTCAATCCTTTGATTCTTTAACCCTGACCCAATCCCTGACCGGGACCCGATGCCGAGGAGGAATCGCATGAAAAGGCTCTCGACCGCTTTCTTTATATTCCTCCTGTTCGATATATCCCACGTTGCCCGCGCGCAGGAAACCAGATGGCGGACATTCAGTCAGGAGGCGATATCGCTTTACAAGAAGGGCGAGTATGACAAAGCGGTAGATGCTGTCAAGAAATCGCTCGCGGTGGCTGAAAAAGAGTACGGTCCTCATCATCCCGATACTGCGACGAGCCTGAACAATCTTGCGGAGCTGTACCGCGACCATAAAAAGTTTACCCAGGCGGAGCCGCTGTATAAGCGTGCTGCGGCAATCCGGGAGAAGCACTTTGGACCGGATCATTCCCTGCTTGCAAGAACCCTGAATGGGCAGGCTGAGCTCTACCGCGCCCAGAGCCGTTTCGGGGACGCCGAGCCGCTCTACAAGCGGGCGCTGGCCATCCGGGAAAAATCCCATAAGTCAGACCATCCGGATGTCACGCAGACGCTGAACAATCTCGCGGAACTGTATTGCGTCCAGGAACGGTACGCACCGGCTAAAGCGCTTTACGAGCGCCTGCTTCCGATACGGGAAAAAGCACTCGGTTCTGACCATCCCGGCCTGGCGGCAGGTCTGCACAATCTTGCATTGATCCATCAGAATGAAGGCAGATATGAACAGGCGGAACCGATCTACAAGCGTGTGCTGGCTATCCGGGAGAAGACCTTGGGCCGGAATCATCCCGACGTGGCGCAGGATTTGAGCATTCTTGCAGAACTTTATCGCACGCAAGACCGTTATGCACTGGCGCAGCCCCTTTATGAACGTTCACTGGGAATCCTGGAAAAAGTTGCGGGAAGGCACCTTGATGTTGCCACTATCCTGAACAACCTCGCATTCATCCATCACAAGCAGGGGCAATATGCACAGGCGGAACCGCTTTACAAGCGGGCCCTGTCGATCTGTGAAAAGTCTCTTGGCGCCGATCACCCTACCGCGCGGATAACACGGGAAAATCTTGCCGGACTTCGTATCGCAATGGATCGGCATACACCGGATGATGAAGCGGGGCAGCAGGTAGCGCAGTCCCGGTTCCAGTGGTTTAGCAACCTAATGGGCCGGCCGTAGGAACCAATAGGGTCAGACTCGATTGATCAAAACGGTCCTGCCAGCTCTTTTTGATGATCAGTCGAAATTGACCCTATTGTTAAATCCCACTTAATCTGCCCTGAATCATTCGATAATGGTTGCACCAACTAGACATTTATCCCTTTAACATTTAACCATTACAATTATAAGTCTCGATTTGACTGATTTACCTCAAGATATCGTTTCCAAAGATCTTGGATAGCCTTTCCCTCCTCCGTTACCCAACGAGCTGTACCACATACGGAAGAGCTCTGAAAGCCCACCTCAGTAAGTAGCTTCTGAGCAAGATTGCTCATGGAATATTTGCGATTGTTGTAGATCAAACTATTAACAGAAAGAGTGGCAGAGAATTGTCGAACTCGATTTCCTTGGTAGTCGACTAGATATAACTTCTGCCCGTCCCGAAGAAAATTCGCTTGAATCAATTTACTTAAATCGGTCTTCGGCTTTTTCAGCCGCCAAGCAATTCGAGAGCTTTCCGTCAATGATTCCTTAAACTTGCCTGATATTCCATTAGCATCAGAAAACTCAGTCAGCTTTTGTTTTATTTGGGAATCACTATCTTCCACAAACTCTTTGTGAGTTGTAGCAATCTGCGGATTAATACTATCGATACCCAACAAACGGCGAAGAGTCGAACTGGGTGTATCAATAAAGGGTTGCGCATGTTTCTGCAAATATGCAAAAACGTCGTTGTCGACTTCGATGAACTGCATTGCCTCCTCCTTTCTTATTAAGAAAGGAGGAGGTTAATACGAAAGATTAAGCTAGTCAAGAATAAGAATAAGAGGGGAAATAGCTATAATTTTCGAACCTTCCTTAATATACCGAATAGAATCTAACAAAACTGTAGTCACCGTAATCAATTCCCTATTTCCTCCCTAACCTCGCAAAAGCCGTAGCTATTGCAGTATCAGCTTTCAGTTCCTGTTTTTATTTTCGTTTCTGTTGAACCTCAGATAAAAACCTCTTCCGATCTCCGCCTTGTGCAGGCTTGCTATCACCGGGTTTCTTGAGACGCGTTATCCACGCCTCATTGTAAGGGCAATGTGCTGCCCTTTTCATCGGCTTCCAGCACTTTGACCTTGACCACCTGTCCCGCCTTGGAAACCGTGTGTGGGCTTTTCAAAAACCTGTCAGCCCATGCGGGATGTCGTTTCTGCAGGAGGCTGTTGTTTTCCCTTTGATGTCGGAAGACTTTTCACATAATCGAATGAAGAAAGAAGGTCATCTGTCAAGCATTTGAAAATAAAGTCTTTTAAAAATAGGCATGGCTTTTGCTTACCATTAAATAGAGTTGTGAGGCCGTTGCCAATCAGCTTGTTTATATTCGTAATGAACAAACAAGAGGAAGCAAAAATGCCAACAAAAAAAACCATGATCCGTGTAACGACAGGATTTTTTTTCACTGCCATGAGCCTGACCTCTTCCGTCAGCGTTGCGGCTCTTATCAGCGCTTCCGTTGGGGGAGTTCCCATCATCGGTGGTGCAGTTTATGAAAATTTCAACAACCTCTCCTCCTCGGGGGGGCTTTCCAGTAAGGGTATTTACGTTACGTTCAGCGGGATAGACTCGGGTACGGCAGCCCTCCCAGACGTTTCTGGAAAATACGCCGCCCCTTACGTGGCCAGTGCCAGCGATCATCTGTTCAATGATATTCCTCAGGAAGACGGGCCAGATCTTACACAATATCTGGTCACCGGCATCGGTTCGGTTACGCTCGACCTGAACGCATATCATCAATACTTTGGTCTTCTGTGGGGATCAGTGGACAGCTACAACACGTTGTCTTTCTACGACGGCAATACGCTCCTTTTCGACTTCACGGGCCTTGATGTTACCCGTCTGCCAAATGGCGATCGGGGAGTAGACGGCACTTTTTATGTAAACATTACTTCGGATGTCAGGTTTAACAGGGTGATAGCCTCAAGCTCGCGATATTCCTTTGAATTCGATAACGTGGCCTTGGTTGACGTCGGAGCTTCAAGCCAGGAGATTCAGGAGATTCCCGAACCAGGGACACTGGTTCTTCTAGGGCTTGGTCTTTTGGCAGGCTCCATTACGCGTTGCAAGAAATGAACTGATCTCCTCTTCATGCAAAACGCTCTCCTGACTTCCCTTTCCACTGTCACGGCGGCGGCTGGTGGAAAAAGATTGGACTGCATGCTGCCTTTCCGGACAATGTGCTTTCATTGCCCGAGGAGGCAGTTCCGGCAGAGGAGCGAGCACCCTGCATTCAAATAAGAGCATCAAAACTTCATTTAACCCTTCAACCTCGCAAAAGCCGCCGCCATCGCCGTATCAGGCTTGGCTTCCTGTTTCTGCTGAGGCCTGGCTGAGCGGTTTTTTCGATCTCCTGACTGCTCACGCTTGCCGGTGCCCTGCGCCTCCTGTGCTTGTTGTGCCGGTGCATCTGTCAGTCTCATGGTCAGCGCAATCCGCTTGCGCTTTTCATCGACTTCCAATACCTTGACCTTGACCACCTGTCCCACCTTGACTACCGTGTGCGGGTCTTTCACGAATTTGTCAGCGAGCGCGGAGATGTGCACCAATCCATCCTGATGCACACCGATATCAATGAATGCGCCAAAGGCGGCCACGTTAGTCACCACGCCTTCCAGCAGCATTCCCGGCTGCAGATCGGAAATCTCGTTCACGCCTTCCTTGAAGGCAGCAGTGATGAATTCCGGCCGGGGATCACGGCCCGGCTTTTCCAGTTCCCTCACGATGTCGGTTACGGTCGGCACGCCGAATCGCTCATCCGCATACCGCCCTGGATTGAGCGACTTCAATAATTTGCCGTTGCCGATGACGGACCTGATTTCCTGCTTCAAGTCGGAAAGTATCCTTTGCACTACAGGATACGACTCAGGATGCACCGCCGAGGCGTCGAGCGGGTTCTCGCCATTCATCACACGCAGGAAACCCGCCGCCTGCTCGAAGGTTTTCTCACCCAGGCGCGGCACCTGGTGCAAAGCTTCGCGCGAAGTGAACGTTCCGTTTGCCTCACGATAGACAACAATGCTGTGCGCCACAGCTGCGTTTAGCCCGGAAACGCGTTCGAGCAATGGCGCGGAGGCGGTATTGACATCTACGCCTACCGCGTTCACACAGTCTTCGACTACGGCGTCGAGCGAGCGCGCAAGCTGGGTTTGCCCGACATCATGCTGGTATTGACCGACCCCAATCGATTTCGGATCGACTTTGACCAGTTCCGCCAGCGGATCCTGCAGACGGCGCGCAATGGAAACCGCGCCTCTCAGCGACACATCCATATCAGGGAACTCTCTGGATGCCAGATCGGAGGCGGAATAAACGGAAGCTCCCGCTTCCGAAACCACGATAGAGGTGAGTTTGAGATCGGGGCGACGCTTGATCAGGTCTTTTGCCAGCTTGTCGGTCTCGCGCGAAGCGGTGCCATTGCCTATCGCTATCAGCGACACCCGGTATTTTTCCGCAAGCGCGCCGAGAACATGAAGCGACCCCTCCCAGTCATTCCTGGGCTGGTGTGGATAAATGGTGGCCGTTTCCATGACTCGTCCCGTCGCATCCACTACTGCAACCTTCACGCCGGTACGCAGGCCGGGATCGAGCCCTATCGTCACACGAGGACCGGCGGGGGCCGCCAGGAGCAAGGCTTTAAGGTTACGGGCAAAGACCTGGATCGCTTCAGTCTCGGCACGCGTGCGCAACGCGCCCATAAGATCGATTTCCAGATGCGGAAAGCTCTTTACGCGCCAGGTCCAGCGCACCGTATCCATCAGCCACGCGTCGGCAGGCCGCTCTTTGTCCACAATGCCGAACCGGACCGCGATGCGCGCCTCGCACGGGTTGTGCGGTGCATCCCATTTCGGTTTTTCCGCCTCGGAATCCAGACGCAGGGCAACACGCAAAATTTCTTCACGCCGCCCCCGAAAAAGCGCCAGCGCCCGGTGTGAAGGAATAGCGCTGAGTGGTTCGGAATAATCGAAATAATCGGAATACTTGTTGCCCTCCTCTTCCTTACCCTTACCACCATTCCTGTCGCTCGCAACTTTCGATTCCACCACCCCATGGTCCAGCAGATACTCCCGCAGCCACTGAAGTAATTCCGCGTCTTCCGCGAAGCGTTCCATCAGTATCTGGCGTGCTCCCTCGAGTGCGGCTTTCACATCCGGCACCCCGGGATTATCTCCCTGCTCGGTGGTGAAGGGCGGTTTCAAGTACTTGATGGCCTCTTCCTCGGGTTGCAGCATCGGGTTGGCAAGCAGCGCGTCCGCCAGCGGCTCCAGTCCCGCTTCCAGCGCGATCTGCGCCTTGGTGCGCCGCTTTTTCTTGAAGGGAAGATACAGATCTTCCAGCCGTGTCTTGTCCTCAGCCTGCAGGATGGAAGCAAGCAGCGCGGGCGTCATTTTCCCCTGCTCTTCTATCGATGCGATGATCGCAGCACGCCTGTCTTCCAGTTCACGCAGATAACGCAGCCGTTCTTCCAGCAGGCGCAATTGGATATCGTCCAGCCCGCCAGTCACTTCCTTGCGGTAACGTGCAATAAAGGGCACGGTGGCACCTTCATCCAGCAAGGCAATGGCAGCATTAACCTGTGCAGGCTTCGCGCCGAGTTCAAGGGAAAGACGTTGTTCAATGGATGGCAGCATGATTGACGGACCTATTCAGTTGCAATGGAAAAAGGGGAGCGGTAACAATGGAAAAAAGGGAAGTGGTAAAACAGATGGACAGATGAGAGAGTGAATCAGGCTCAGTTCGTATCCTGGCCAGCCTCTGGTTTTTTTCCGGTATCCGCGCGCTTGCGATATATCCCGGAGCGCATGAGCAGAATCGTGGTGACGGGGGAGGTCGATATCATGAACAGTGTGATCAGCACCTCCTGAAACACGAACCGCTCAGCGTATATCGAAGCAATCAGTATTGATGCCAGCAGCACACACCCAAGGCCGAGTGTGTTTCCCAGTGTTATGCCATGCATGCGTGAAAACAGATTGGGCAGCCGAAGCAGACCGAGGGATCCGATCAGCGTCAACAGACTGCCCGAGATCAGCAGCAGCGAGCCAAGCAGATCAGCCCAAAAGGGAATCTCATCCATTGTCATGGCTCGATCACCTCGCCACGCAAAAGGAATTTAGCTATGGCGGCTGAACCCACAAACCCGAATAACGCAATCAACAGAGCGATGTCGAAATAAAACCGGGATCCGAACTGAATTCCCAGCGTGAGCACCATGATCATGCTGTTTACATACAGGGTATCCAGCGCCAGTACGCGGTCTTCCGCGGCAGGCCCGCGCAGAAGACGAATCGCCGCAAAAATCATGGCAAGCGCGACAGCAATCAGGGCAAAGGATATTGCCCATGGCAGCATTCCATTCATTCGAATATCTCCATCAGTCGCCGCTCGTAACGCTGCTTGATGGTGCGAACCCACGCCCCCTCGTCCTGTAGATCCAGGACGTGAATCGTGAGCGTGCCTCCATCAGGCGAAAGGCCGGCCCAGACGGTACCAGGCGTGGCCGTGATTATACAGGCGAGCGCGGCAAGGCCATACGGGTCACGCAGGTCCAGCGGAATTTTCATGAAACCCGAACTGAAACGTCTCTTCGCCGGACCGAGAATGATTCCGGCCACGGCGATGTTGGAGCGGATAATATCGATCAATACTACAAAAAACAGCCCCAATGCGGTAAGCAGGTGGTGCGGGTGCGCACGCAGCGGGCGTATTGCCGCGGTCGATGCGGTAATAACCACTGTGAGGATCAGACCCAGCAAAAGCTGGCCGGGCGCCAAGGAATCATTCAGCAGAAGCCACAAGGCGAACAGAATGACAGTAAATAATGTCAGCGACGGCCAGCGTTTCACTGCCTGATTCCTTCCATTGGGATTGAAGGCGCCGGCAAAGGCCCGGACGGCCGGTTGCCCGATAATACCGCATCGATATATATCTGCGGTGAAGATAGCGAGTTACCGGCAAGATTCAAGTAATCCATTGCCGGACCCGTCTCTATCGCGAGCGCAACGCTGAGCAGCAGCAGCACCGCGACTGGAGCCGCTTCCACGAGGTGCAACCTTGGGATCATGATCTCATCCGAACTCCAGAACAAAAGTATTCCCATCCGGCAGAGGGCAATGATCGCAATCAGACTCGAACCGAGTACACTTGTCCATAGTACCCATACCGTAACGGGCACCGGCCCCGGTGCGGTATCGGTCAGTGTGGCGGAGAGGATCAGGAATTTGGCGATAAAACCCGATAGTGGCGGCAATCCCGCCACGAGCAAGGCACACGCGAGAAAGCCCATACCCAGAAATGCCATCGCCGCGGGAATGACGATACCTACCACGTCATCTGTAAAATCGGCATCAACCGGCTCCTGCCCGACGGGCTCCATCATCTCCAGCGGTATATCCTCGCCGGTTTGCCGTGTGCGGTCGATCATCTCACAAAGCATGAAAAAAGCACCTGTCGCCAACACTGAACTTGTCAAGTAATACAGGGCCGCCCCTTTCATTGCCGTACCACCAAACCCGAGCGCCGCAAGCAGCGTGCCGGCAGAAGCGATGACGCAATACGCAACCAGCCGCTGTGGCTGGCTGGCAGTGAGTATGCCCGCTGTCCCCAGCACAAGTGTAACGATGCCGATGCCAAACAGCCAGCCGTCATTGAATGGCGCCGGAACACTCGCCCCCGAAGCGCCGGCCAGCAGTGACCCCAGCCGCAGCAGCGCATAAATCCCAACTTTGGTCATAATCGAAAAAATCGCGGCCACTGGGGGGGCGGCAGTGCCATAAGCAGGCGGGAGCCAGAAATTCAGGGGCCATGCCCCCGCCTTGAGCAGAAATGCGCTGCCGAGAATGGCGATACCGGTTTCGAAAAGTATGCGCTCGTCCTCGGTGAGCAATGAGGCGCGCGCAGCCACGTCCGCCATATTGAGCGTTCCGGTTACTCCATAGATCAGCGAAACACCGATCAGAAAGACAAACGAACCTGCAAGATTGATCGCGATGTAGTGCAGGCCGGCCTTGACCCGAGGTTCGCCCAGGCCGTGCAGCAGGAGACCGTACGAAGCTGCCAGCAGCACTTCCACAAATACAAATAGGTTGAAGAGATCGCCGGTCAGGAAAGCGCCGTTTACCCCCATGATCAGGAACTGGAACAGCGACTGGAAATGAGGACCGGCCTTGCGCCAGCGCGCCAGGGCGTAAATCAGGGAAGTCAATGCCAGCACCGCGTTGAGCACCAGCATCAGAGCAGACAACCGATCCAGCACCAGCACGATGCCGAAGGGCGCCTGCCAGCCGCCGAGCGGATATACCGCGATTCCGTCCGGCCAGATGCTCGGGACAGCATCGCTTGCAATATAAGCGAGCGCGAGTGCCACGAGTAAATTCGCCAGGGTGGCGACAAGAGCGATAATGGTACGCGCAGCACGCCGGGCTTCGGTGAACAGCAGCATGACTGCTCCCGCAACCAATGGGATCACTATCGGAAATATCGGAAGATGATTCACCCATCCATTCATGCTTCCGGATCCCCGTCGACGTGATCATTGCCCGTCAAACCACGTGAAGCCAGCAGCACAACCAGAAAAAGCGCGGTCATGGCAAAGCCAATGACGATTGCGGTAAGCACAAGCGCCTGCGGCACGGGGTCGTCATACAAGGCAGGATCTGCCTGTGCCACGGTTTCAATGATTGGCGCACCTCCTATCATCAGCCGCCCCATTCCGAAGATGAACAGATTGACCGCGTAAGACAGCAGAGAAAGTCCCATGATGACCTGGAAGGTGCGGGGGCGCAGCACCAGCCACACACCCGAGGCGGTCAGAACGCCGATAGCAAGCGCATAGATTGCCTCCATCAATCCTCCCTTTCCTTCAGGGGCAAAACATGGGGAAGTCCTTGTCTTTCGGCTTCCACAGGCGGATAGCCATGACCGCTGGCGCCTTGCCCTGCCGGCGAACCCGGCACCTCCACCGGCGTCTCGACTTCTGCAACCTCCTGCTTGCGGTGCGCGCGCCGTGACTGGTGGGCAAGCGCCACCAGGATCAATACTGCTGCGCCAATCACCAGAAAAAAGACTCCCAGATCGAACAGCAACACCGTTGAAAGGTGCATCTCGCCGATTATTGGCAAAGTGCCATGCCACGCCAATGCGGAAAGAAATGGACGCCCCGCCAGCCACGCCGACATACCTGCGCCGGCAGCACACAATAACCCCCCTGCAAGCCAGTACTGGGGAAAAATACGAGTACGGGATTCTGCCCAGGCAGTGCCTCCCACGAGGTATTGCAGAATGACCGCTGTCGTAACGATCAACCCCGCCACGAAGCCCCCACCCGGTTCGTTGTGCCCGCGCAATAAAAAATAAATCGCCACCATGCCCGAAGCCGGCAGCAGCAACTGCACGAACACCGCCGGCACCATCATTGGCCCAGCGGGCAACAACGCATGCGGATCCGGCGGCAATGCTCCGCTCTGCGCATCCTGCTCCTGCTGTTTTACAGGCACCGTCATGGCCTCGGCAGCCGGGCGGAATCTCCGCAATAAAGCGAACACAGTCAATGCCACGATGCCCAGCACGGTAATCTCGCCCATCGTATCGAAACCGCGAAAATCAACCAGGATCACATTGATGACGTTCGATCCACCTGCCAGAGGCAGTGAGTTCTCGATAAAAAAAGGCGAGATGCCTTCCCCGGCAGACCGGGTCAGAATTGCGTAACTCAATCCGGTGATGCCGATACCCGCACAAACCGCGATCACCAGATCCCGCGACCGGCGACCCTCGGCGCGCATACGCACCGGCAGCGGCATTGTTTCATGGTCCAGCGATTTATCGCGCGGCGGCAGCCAGCGCAGACCCAGCAGAAGCAGGACAAGTGTGACGACCTCTACGATAAACTGCGTCAGCGCCAGGTCAGGCGCGGAAAACCAGATGAAAGTCATGCAGGTTGCCAACCCCGCCACGCCTGACAGAGTCAATGCAGCAAGCCGGTGATACTTTGCCTGGGCAGCGGCCGCGATTGCACAGACCGCCCCGATCAGCCACAGCATCGCAAAAGCCGGTTCAACCGGAAGCGGCGTTTTATCGCCCTCGGGCAGGCCGCCCCTGGAGAGCGGTATCAGCGCGCTGGCAAACACGGCGATGATAAGCAGCAGCATCTGGACTTGCAGATGCTCAGTGGAAAACCATCGCAAAAGGCGCATTGCCAGCCTGTCAAGCTTTTCGAGCATGAATTCGAAAATACGCTTGCTGTCGAAATGCTCGATCAGCGGTACTACTGTCGTGCCCTGCTGATATTCTCCCAGCGCCCGATACAGGAGGATCCCGCCTACCATCGCAGCCAGGCTCATCATGAGAGGGAGATTGAAGCCATGCCATACTGCGAGGCTATGGAGCGGCGTATTTTCTCCGAGTACGGACCGCGCGGCCATGTTCAGATACGACCCGACGGTCTTGGCGGGAAACATTCCGACTACCAGGCAAGCCGTGACCAGCAGCGCACTCGGAAACAGCATCCAGCGGGGCGGCTCATGAGGCTTTTTCGGCAGGTCTTCCGCCGGAGGCCCGAAAAACACTTGCAGAATAAAACGCAGCGAATAGGCGACACTCAATATTCCCCAAACCACAGCCATTACCGGCAGGCCGATCCGTGTGAGCGGGTGCCCGCTGACAAACACAGTCTCGGCAAAAAACATCTCTTTTGAAAGAAAACCGTTGAACAACGGCACCCCCGCCATGGAGGCGGCACCGACGGCAGCCAGTGTGGCGGTGATGGGCATGGCACGCCGCAAACCGCTCAAGCGCGATAAATCACGCGTGCCAGTCTCGTGGTCGACCATGCCTGCCGCCATGAAAAGCGATGCCTTGAACGTAGCGTGGTTCATGATATGAAAAATCGCGGCTATCAGCGCGAGGGGACTGTTCAACCCAAGCAGCAGCGTAATCAGACCCAAATGGCTGATAGTGGAATAGGCCAGCACACCCTTCATATCCTGCTGAAACACCGCTGCGTATGCCCCTAGCACGAGCGAAAGAAGACCTGCCGTGCCGATCATCCAGAACCATTCGTCGGTACCCGCAAGCACAGGCCAGAGCCGGACGAGCAGGAAAACACCGGCTTTGACCATCGTTGCCGAATGGAGATAGACAGATACGGGTGTAGGCGCCGCCATGGCGTGGGGCAGCCAGAAATGAAATGGAAATTGCGCGCTTTTAGTCAACGCTCCCAATCCGATCAGGATCAGCATGGGCACATACCAGGAATGTGCGCGGATCAGATCGCCCGAGGCAAGCACATGATCCAGATCGTAGCTCCCCACCACCCATCCGAGCATCAGGACTCCTGCAAGCAGGCAAAGACCCCCGGCCGCCGTCACGGTCAATGCCATGCGTGCGCCATGGCGGGCATCCGGCCGGTGATACCAGTATGCTATCAACATGAAAGATGTCAGACTGGTCAACTCCCAGAACACCGCCAGTTGAATCAGGTTGCCGGACAGCACGACCCCCAGCATCGCGCCCATGAAGGCAAGAAAGAACGAGAAAAAACGGGGAACCGGGTCTTGCGCTGCCATGTAATAGCGCGCATACAGTACAACCAGGGCTCCCATCACTGTCACCAGCATTGCAAACAGCCAGGCAAAGCCATCCAGGCGAAACGTGAAGTCGAGGCCCAATTGAGGAATCCAGTGCACCGCTTCCCGTATCACCTCTCCTTCAGCTATTGGTGGATACAACCGGACAGTGAGAACGACGCACGCCACTGCAACCGTACCTGCAAGCCAGGCGGCGACATTGCGCGCATGGGATGGCAGAAATGCGGCACAAAGGCTACCGATGAAGGGCAGGATAACTATCCAGATCAACGACATGGACTATTGATATGATTTGCTGCGAACAAGTCCCACCCGTGCCGATCGGCACTTTCCGAAGAAAGATACAAGAGCGCGACCAGCCAGGAGCCTCCGGTGCACACCCTGTAAGGAGCTGTCCGGAAGTTCTCAAGGTGAGATACGGATAGATCGGGCAAAGGCCTTATCCTCATGCCCAAGGGGAGAACTATTAAGAAAATGCTCAAGTGCAGATAGAACTCAGGCACGTATCAGACTGCCTGCTTGAATAATACCATCGGATAGAATCTTTTGACGATTTGTATTTGTTATTGATTCGGTAAGCAGACAGTATAAACGTCACGCTGGCGAAAGCTGGTATCCAGTGGCGTTCAAGCGCGCCATTACTGGTTTGGGCTGGATCGATACTAAAAATAAGGCCGGTGCTTCCACCTGCCTCTATCTCGCGACCCTGGATTTTCCAGGGACAATAATGCAGCCGCAATATAACAGCGGAAACGACAGGAAGAGTTTCTTACATATCCAGCCGCTTCGCTTTCCAGTAGGCGGATTTCCAGTAGCTCTCGTTCAATTTTGAAATGGTCACGCCGTAGGTGCTCGAAGCATGGAGAAATCTGCCGTCCTCGATATAGACACCTACATGACGCCCGCTCCAGCGGGTCTTGAAAAAAACAAGATCTCCCGCCTTCAGTTCGCTTTTACTGACACTCTCTCCCAGTTGCACCTGGAACTCGGTCGAGCGCGGCAATATCACACCCAGCTTGGTCTTGAATGTCAATTGAATAAAACCGGAGCAGTCGACGCCACTCCTGCTCATGCCGCCAATCCGATATCGGGTATGTTTCCACTGACTGTACTGCTCATACAGCATTTTCTTCACCAGTGAAGTATTTTCCAGGTTTACCTTGGCTCCGGGTGCATGAGTAACTCCGGGTGCATGAGTAGCTTTTGCACTCTTTTTTGTACTCTTTTCCGGTATGCTGCTGCATCCGACCAATCCGATGATTAGAGGAACAACCATCAACCAGATGCTTTTTTTCATAGTACCCCCAATTTCAGGTTGTTGTTTTCCCATGCGATATTCCGCAAGGTTGGCAAACATGACGGGCAGCAGCACGAGACCGATCCGATGCTCCTCAGGCATGGATTTCCAAGCCATCGTTCGCAAGCTCACCAATATGGAAGATTAACCGCTTCTCCTGCCATCAAAAGATATCGGCAAGGCGGGATATCAGGACACTTATGCTTCAAGAAATCTTGTAATCCACCGTCAGCATTTCCAGCAGGTGGCCTGCCGGATCGCGGAAATAGACGCCGCGCCCACCATCGTTGTGATTGATGCTCATGTTTTCCGGATCGAAGGGACCGTTGCCATATTTGACATTCTCCGCTTTCAACCTGGCGAAGATCTCGTCGAACTCTTGCCCGGTTACCTTGAATGCATAATGGTTCGAATCGAATTTTTCCCTGCTATCGAAATCCAGAGAAAGTGTGTCATTCACTTTTACCACGATGAAGCGGGAAAAAGGGCCAACATACCGGAAACCGAATATTCTCGAATAGAACTGCGCGGATTCCTCCTTGTCGCGCGCGGGTACGATGGTGTGATTGAGCGTGATAGCCATGAATTTCTCCGGGAATGATTGGCAGCGGTTGTTTGTTCAATTCGGCAGCGCTTCGGAGCTCCACTGTCGATTGCTGCTAAAAATGCTGACAAAGTTTAAGGCCTCTGGAAATCGTACAGCGGACCTAATGCCAGTATAGTCGTCAGTTCATCCAGCGCAGCGCGACTTTCCCGCAGGAGAGCGGGATCCCCCAGATCGGCTGGCAAAAGGCGTTCGCGATAATATTTCTCGACCCACCCCTTGAGTTCATTGTAGAGACGCTCGTCAAGAACTACACGACTGTTTTTTTGCACGGCTTCGAGTTCCGGTTCGGTCAGCACGACACGAAGTCGCAGGCAGGCAGGCCCTCCCCCGTTTTTCATGCTTTGGCGCAAATTTACGTACTCGACATGCGCGACGGGATTAGCCGCATCCTGTACGACTCGTTCGAGAAAGGCCCGGGCGGAGTCGGATTCCTGGCATTCCGCAGGCGCGAGGATCATCATCTCGTTACCGCGCAGAGTAAGGAGTTGGCTGTTAAAGAGATAAGTCCTGACCGCCTCCGCAAGCGTAATATCTTCTTCCCTGGCCCTGATGAAGTGAATCGGCCAATCACATGCTTTTGTAATTCTAGCCTCGGCCTCTTCCCACCCCGGGTATGCCGCATGATGATAAAACAGGACATTGCAGTTTGTCACCGCCAGCACGTCGTTATGAAACGCTCCCGCATCGATGGCCGCAGGGTTTTGCTGCACGAACAGTTCCTTTCGATGCTTGATTCGGTGCAGTCTTGCAATCGCTTCGCTGGCCTCCAGCGACTGGCGTGCAGGAAATCGCAGGGGCTTGGGAATATCGCGGCTGGCAGAGCGGCCAAAGACAAAAACCTCGACGCCGGCTTCACCGTGATGCGGACAGAAGCGCATATGGTTGGCAGCGCCCTCATCGCCAAAATAAAGATTGGACGGCAAGGGATCGTGGTGCACGAAATAGCGCTCATCGCCGAACACCCGCTTCAAAACGCTACTCGTAACAGGCGCCTCAATGCTTCGATGAAGTTGCGAGGGCAGATTGGCAGCCGTAAAATGCACCTTGCCATCCTCGGTATCGGCGCTCGGCGAAATAGTGGCGGCATTGGCCACCCACATGCTGGAGGCCGACGAGCACGCGCGCAGAAGCCCAGGGGCAACCGTTGCCGCGTACCGGAGGACGACAGCATCCTCCCCGACGAATCCCAGCTTTCGGAGTGTTGAGACAGCTGGACGGTCCTGTGGCGGCAAAACGCCCTGCCTGATGCCGAGATCAGAAAGCCGTTTCATTTTTTCCAGCCCCTGTAATGCAGCTTCCCGAGGGTTGGAAACTGTCAGCGCACTTTCCGCAGAGGCGATGTTTCCTACCGCCAGTCCACCATAATTGTGCGTGGGGCCTACCAATCCGTCAAAATTGACTTCGTAAGCGTTCATCGCTTTGCAATCGAGTGTCTGGGCGCACATTATCGCCCGAAGATTAAGCCCGCGGGCGGGATTGCGGGGTGCCTACATCTTTTTTAACCGGAAGAAAAGCACTGGCGCAAGCCTGTTCGAGCCGCCGCGCCTTTTTTTCCAGCGCGCCCACTACCAGCTTCTGGACACGCCTGTGAGGAAGCGCCTCACCCGCTGCCCATCGCGAAACCGTGGACGGAGCAAATTCGAACTCGGCTGCAATGGCGCGCTGCGAGACTCCCGCAATATCGCCATGCTGGACCAGCCAGGAAAATTCGGCTGCATCCCCCCTCCATTCCGCGCAAAGCTGCCGATACTGTTCTACCGTAACCATCACTTTCTGTATCCCTTACCAAAAATCCAAAGCACCACTCGTGCATTATGCAATTATTTATATATTCTTTTCTGTTTTGTGTCAAGTCATTATCTTGAGACATGCAATGGCTGTTCAAAAACAGGCCGATGTCCATGGATTTGATTATCAGGTTGAATTCTGTGGAATAGCTCCCATCTAACAGCCGCTATTCCAGGAGATGTGTTCCGGTGTGCCGTATCTACCGCAACGCCTCCTTTTTTCCTTTTCGTCATCGGGAATTCACAAGCGCGACAGGAGAGCGAGATGTCAGGTATTACTCATGCAACCATACGGGCAGCAGGCCTTGGGGATGTTGAGCACATATTGGCGGAATATCGGCAAGCCGTCACAGAACTGCCACTGAAAGAATCCGCAAACCTTCTGTGGCGCCCTTATGATGAATTCAAGACCGCAGTCGAGAACGGTCTGTTTTTTGTCATAGAAAATGCCGTGGGTAGTTTCATGGCAGGCGCTGGCGTGTTCGACCTGCCGGATTCGGCCGAAAAAGAACTGGGGATGTGTTACGTAAAGAAAGAATGGAGAGGCTACGGATTGCAGGCCCTTCTTTTGCAAATCAGAATTTGCGCTGCGACACTCGGTCAGGTTCCGGATAAAAACGGAAACGACGCCGCCACAAAAAGCTTTGCGGCATTGATTACCGGGGTAAAGCCGGCCAATGAGCATTCTGCTGCCAATACGGAACAGCTTGGCTTCGAATCTCTCCTGGCACCCCCACCGGCACTGTTCAACGCCTGCGCTTCCTGCCGGACACCTCCCGCTCCGGACTCAGAACGGAAGTGCTGCTGCGATTTTTTCTATCTGTCCGACGCCAGACGCGCGGAAGCCATCGAAAAAAGCCTGCGGATGGAAAATTGGAGCCGAACGCGAAACGGGCATGAGCTTATCGTGGCTTTGAAAATTCGCCACCTGCTTGATGCCGACTTCCGGAATGCGCTGCATGAGATTGCACAAGAACTGCGCGCAATGCCCCTGCCTACTCTGCCTGGTTCTCCATTCGGGGACCGGCGGGTTTGCGGTTGAAGGAACCCATTTCCGGAACGGATGGAAGGTCTGTGAAAGTATGCGACAACACGAAAAGAAACGTGTAGTCGTTGTAGTAGGCATCCGCCAGGAAAGCAGAGGTCGATCCAAGAAAATTTCCGGCCGGCAAGCCAAAGACATTCAGGTGAAATTTGGCATATCCCGTCTGATACTGGGATTTATAGAGTGCCAGTTCGGGCAGCGCAAATGGAATGAACTGACTCTGGATCGGGGGCATTCCCATGAATGTCCCCGACAATTCTGTTCCCAGCGCCTCTACGACCACATCGACCCGGTGCGTGGCGTCCTTGCCGTCTTTCTGCACCAGGTAGCCTTGCTGTCCCAGCCATCCGGCTAAGACCTGCTGCAGAAAAGCCTGATCAGCCGTCATCCCTACCGTGTTGATCGCAACACCCGCTCCGCGGGGAATGGGCAGAAATTCACCTGGATCACTGGGAAAGCTTCTTTTTACTGCCTCACTCAGGAGGAGCTGTTCGACAGCTGTTCTTGATGATTGAGTGTTGCGCTGAGTAGTCGTGCAACCGGCCGCCAGCACGATGACGGCTGCCAAAGAGATGGTTTGTAAGTAATTGATTGTATTCATTTTTATACCCATTATTTCTGGAAATAAGAATAAAATAGACGGCATATGAATACAAGGCGCAATTTTGCGATCAGTCGCCTCGCGGCTTTCTCTCGCGATCGGCCTTATTGGCACGGGAAATCGCCGAAAACAGCCATATTGTGCCAATTGTTGCACAGGCAAACCCTAGCAGACTGAAAAAAGGGAGACCCCATAGAGTGGGCCCGGTGGAGACCGCCATCACGACCGAGGAACCCACGATGACAGCAGCAACCACGATACCCACGACCAGACGATTGACCGCACCATCCAGTTGATCACCTACGTGCTTGAGATGCGCCACCTCGATATGAATATCCACTTTGCCCCGACGGGCAGAACGCAACAATCGCGAGAGATCGCGAGGCAGACTGCTTAGCAGACTTGCCAGCTCGATAGCTGCGCGCCATCCGCGCTTTGCCATCGCGGCCGGCGCGTAACGGATTGCCATTGCATCCCGCAACAGAGGCAGTGCCTCGCCTGCAATATCCAGATCCGGATCGAGCTCTCTTCCCATACCTTCAAGCGTGATGAATGCCTTGAAAAAAAGTGCAAGATCAGGCGGAAGATGCAGCCGATGTCCACGCAGAATGGCGACAAGATCCGCAAGCATGGAGCCAAGCTTGAGCTGCTTTAGGGGGACCCCCAGATATTGGTCGACAAACAACTGGATTTCGGTCTTAAGCGCTTCTTCATTGACATCATCCTCCCCGGTCCAGTCGAGCAACACATCGGCCACCGCGACGGAGTCATGCTGGACCAACCCGAGTAAAAGATGGATCAGTTCACCGCGCCGTTCTTGCCCGAGCATACCGACCATGCCAAAATCGATGAAGGCAATGCGGTTGCCCGGAAGATAAAACAAGTTGCCGGGATGCGGGTCTGCGTGGAACAGTCCGTCCACCACAATCATTTTTATCACTGCCGCCACCCCGCGGCGCGCGATAACCTTGCGGTCGAGCCCAGCCTGATCGAGAGCCGCAACATCGCGACCAGGGATGCCGCGGATATACTCCTGCACACACACGCGTTCACCCGTCCATTGCCAATAAACCTTGGGAATGACGATGATTGGAAGTAACGAAGAAAATTCATCCTCGCCGGCAGGAGGGCGTGCCAGAGGCAAAACGGGCGATGCGTCGTCAGAATAGCCGGCGAAATTCAAGGCAACACGTTCCGCATTGCGGCACTCGGCGCCGAAATCGAGCTCACGCCGGAGCGACTGGGTAAATTGCGCAACTACTTCCTGCCAGTGGAAATGGCGCAGTTCGGAGTTGCTGGTTTCGATGAGTTCCGCAAGCCTTGAGAGCCAGCGCAAATCAGCTTCAATCACCGCTCGAATGCCGGGTCGCCGCACCTTGACTACAACTTCGGTACCATCTTCCAGGCGTGCGAGATGCACCTGGGCAATAGACCCCGCGGCAAACGGCTCCGGCTCGAAGGCGGCAAATATTTCCTCAGGTGGAGCGCCCAGATCTTCAGTGAGCTGCTGATGAACTTCAGAATAGGGGGAGGCGGGTGTACTATCCTGCAGTTTGCTGAATTCAGCGATCCAGTCAGGGTCGAAAAGATCGACACGTGTTGCCAGAACCTGGCCGAGCTTGACGAAGGTGGAGCCCATCTCCTCCATCGCGCGCCGCACACTCGCTTGAGGCTCAAGCTGCGCCAGTTCGGTGGCCTCGCTCCAGTGCAACGCGCGTCCGGCACGCTCCAGCACATGAGCAAACCCAAGCCGGCGCACCACATCCCCAAAGCCGTGCCGGATTAGGATCGAGGCGATCTCGTGCAGGCGCCCGAGATCGCGCGCCGCAGTCATGGCCTGCCAGAGCATCAGCTATTCCCCGAGTTCATGATTTCGACCGGACCTTTATTTAATCCTGCTCCAGTCTCTGGACGCTGTCATACAGCCACGCTTCCACCGCGTGAGCATTAGCGCCGTGATGTATCTCGCGATGACAATTGGGGCATAGCGCCACTGCGTTGGAAACAGCATCGGCTCCGCCATCAGCCAGGCCCTGAACATAATGCAATTCGAGATAAGGTAATCCATCCAGCCCCTGGAATGGAGCAGGTTTTTCGCATGATTCGCATATGCCTGCCGCCTGCTGCAACACCCATGCCTTCACGCCGGGATCACGCTGCAATTGCCCCACGGATATGCGTCTATGTTTAGGACGGGCATTACCGCTGGGTCTGGGAAGATCTTTCTGTTCTGCTGCCTCGCGCACCGCAATTTCAAAGGCGGCTACTGGAGCCACTTTTTGTCCACTGCTCTGCTCCAGTAATTGTTCGATCCGCGCAGCAACCAGAGGCTCGATATCTTTTGCCGGCTTCAGCCCGGCCATCCATCCGCGTCCCATCAGCGAAAGGACATAGGAAATATTCTGCATGTGGGATTCAAAAGCCTGCTCGCTGCGGCCGAACATTTCCACCAGCTTTTTGTAATACTGTTTCTTTACAATGAGCTGTCCCGTGCGCTCATTGTGCTGCATCTCAACGTAAGCTTCAACGGAGGCCTTCAGCTCTTCATCGCTCCAGGAAACGTTATTCATACTTTTCTGCCAGTTAATCAACCATAGACAGGATTATGACGCGGCACTCACACCTGTGCAAATTCAACCTCTGTAATAAGTGTGTCACCGTACAGAACGAAGCAATTTTCCATTCCTAAAATTGTCATGATTTTTTGCGCTTCATTTCTTTTATAAGAAACGGGATCATCAATGATAAGCAATAGCGTCAACAAGAGGGAGTTCTCGGTCATTTGTTTTTTCTTCATTTCAAGGGGAGTTGACATGAAAACTTATTCTGTTTTTAGCGTGGCTGCCAGATTCACCATATTGCTTGCGTTGACTCTGGGCTTGTCTATAGGTTTGGGAGGAAATGTCCAGGCACAGGATGGGATGCATGAAGGCCATGAATCCGATTCGAAATCCCGTCATATGGATAAAAAGGAACTGCCCTGCGGCGGACCCAGCGTAATTAAATGCCCCAGGGGTATGGCCTGCGTGGATGATCCGTCTGACAAGTGCGATCCCACCAAAGACGGTCTGAACTGTCCGGGCAAGTGCATGGCGGGCGGGGGCGGGAGCGAAGAAACAAAAATCAAGCAACCTTGCGCCGGCCCCAGCAGGATCAAATGCGCAGGCGGGATGATTTGCATCGACGACCCATCGGATAACTGCGACCCCACCAGGGATGGGCTTGACTGCAAAGGAATATGTGTAGCCAAGTAATGAAAGACATTTGGGGAAACGTGGCGTGCTGAAAGCAATTCGGCTTTTCGTTTCCCTACGTGTCTTACGGGCTTGCATCCACCGTTAAAAATACTTCACTTTGTGCTGAAGGCATAAATTAAAAACCCGCCATTCGGCGGGTTTTTAATTAACTGCAACTGGCCGTCTTTCAGGTCAATCGAATTAATCGACGACGTTCAGAGAACCGGGCAGGTGGATGTTCTTGGGGTGAAGCTGACACCAGATGGTGAAGGCCCCGGCCTTGTCCGCTTTAAAGCTGATGGTCTTGGTTTCGCCCGCCTTGATTACTTCCGAGACTTTGAATGCATCGATGGAAAATCCTTCGCTGATGGGGGACTTGTTCTCGATCGTAATCTTCACTGTCGTGTTTTTCTTGACAACCAGTGCCTCAGGCTCGTTGAGAACATTGAAAGCCCGGATGTTCTTGACCGTAACCCCTTCAACGTTGAGCTCAGGAATCGTCGTGTCATAGGCATTGATAACGACCGTGAATTTCTGTTCTGCTGCATGCACCGCTCCCGTCAACAGCATGCCAAAAGCCAGACCTGCAAACATTGCCTTGTTTATTTTCATCATTAGTTTCCTTTCAGAGTTTAGTTGGTTTTAATTAGATGGCATTTCTGAACCAATACTTTGGATGGGATGACGTCGAATGTCAAGAGCCACTTTTTCATCAACTCCTGACTTGGTGAAAAAATTCTCATCCTCGTTTCAACGCAATCATGATTATCCGAAATCTCCCTTGTCACCTCATTACCAGGAAAATACCAGGAAAAGGAAATAGAACCAGCTATTAATCAGCAGCTTGGGTTTATTGTTTTCCGGTTTCCGCATTTCTTACCACGACTTCAGTAAAGAAACCCGCATATCAGAAAGACCGAAACAAGTTTGATTCGGATTTAACCGGCAAATCCCGAACTGTTGTATTTATCACACAGTCCGGCACATCAATTTGCGATTTTGTGGCGACTGCACTCCAGCAAGCTCGAAGATGCCTGCCAACATTGATAATCTCCTCCAGACCAGCAGCACATTGGCCTGCCCTCTCTTCACCAACCTGCTCCCAGCGGGTTTTGTTGTCCGAAATTCATAATTTTGAACCGATGCAAATTTTGCAGTAATTGCACGCCCCACCCCAGCATAAAATGTTTGCTATTATGTTAGCGGCATGGGAGATTGGAGAATAATCTATGAAATATACGATGACCGCCTTGTGATATTGGTTATAGCGGTGGCTCCGCGTGGAGGTGTTTACAAATGAGCAAAATTCAGTTTATTGAAAAAGACGGCAAGAAAGAATATGCGATCGTGCCTATCCAGATTTTTGATCACCTGGTGGATGCGATAGAGGACATAGAGGATATTGCCCTTTACAAAGCTGCCAAGGAAGCGGATGACGGGGCAAGAATTCCAGCAGAGGTATTGCATCCGATCCTTGATGGCATTCATCCTATCCAGGCGTGGAGAAATTATCGGGGCCTGACTGTACAGGCACTTGCAGAAAAAGCTGGGATCAGTAAGGCCTTCCTCAGTCAGATCGAAAACAGAAAGCGCGTGGGGACAATAAAGATACTGTCCTCTATTGCCTCTGCCCTGGAAGTTTCCGTGGATCTGCTGATGGATGACTGGCTGCCACCGCCTCCTCCCTCTTATGAGGACGTGACAGGGAATCGTTAAAAGGCATGCTGCCCGGCCTGATAGACCGCATCACTTTGAAACTCTCCAGTATAGCTTATTGTATTTATTACAAATAAAGCTAAAACTGGGGATTTTGTGGCGTCCCCAGGGGGATTCGAACCCCCGTACTCACCGTGAAAGGGTGATGTCCTAGGCCTCTAGACGATGGGGACCAGAGGACTTTGAAATGCTTAAAAGCCGTTTGCCGTCAGTTTGTGTATTGCCATAAACTGGTGGAGGTAAGCGGGATCGAACCGCTGACCTCTTGCATGCCATGCAAGCGCTCTCCCAGCTGAGCTATACCCCCGGCAAAAGAAGGCGAATTATACTGAGCGCGATTTTTCCCGTCAATGCACAGGTGGAAGTATATCATCCTCATCATCCCCTGACAGGCTCTCGTCCGTCTGAGCCTGCTGAACGGCCTGAACCCTTTGTCCCTCTTTCATCCGAATAAAACTCCCTCTCCCTGAAAGGGAGAGAGAACACTGAATCGCCGACCACGTTTAGCCTTATCTATGCCGAAGCTGAAACTTGCCCCCCTATATCAGCCGGGAAAATACTCAAGCTGGCTGTCCATCCTCCGCAGCGTTTCCTCCCTGCCCAGCAATTCCAGCACGACATTGATCGCCGGAGTCTGCGCCTCTCCTGTAACCATGACACGCAGCGGCATTGCCACCTTCGGCATCTTCACGCCGTGTGCCGTAGCGCTGGCCTTGATTATGTCGTTGATGGCATGGCCTTCCCATTCGACCTTTGCAAGTTTTGTCCGCAAATCGAGAATCGGAGCTTTAGCCTCGGCGACGAAATACTGCGCCCTCAGTTCTTCCGCAGGCTCCAGCGGACGGAAGAAATAAACAGCCGCATCCGCCAGTTCCGCAACGGTATTGACGCGCTCCTTGAGCAGATTCACGACCTTGCGCAAATCGGGGACATCTCCGCCAGTAACATCACAGTCATTCACTGAAAGAAAAGGTTTCACCAATTCTGCCAGCCGCTCGTTATCCGCCGTTTTCAGGTATTGCTGGTTGAGCCATTGCAACTTTTCCGGATTGAATTTCGCCGGTGAGCGGTTGATGCTGGATAAATCGAACCACTCGACCAGCTGCTCCCGGCTGAATATTTCCTCATCACCATGCGACCAACCCAGCCGCGCCAGATAATTCACCAGCGCCTCCGGCAGATAACCATCTTCCCGGTATTGCATCACCGAAACCGCGCCATGCCGCTTCGACAAGCGCTCGCCATCCGCCCCGAGAATCATCGGCACATGCGCGTATTGCGGCAGAGGCGCACCCAGTGCCTTCAGTATGTTGATCTGCCGCGGCGTGTTGTTCACGTGATCGTCACCCCGAATCACGTGCGTGATGTTCATATCGAGATCATCGATCACTACGCCAAAGTTATAAGTCGGCACGCCATCCCCGCGCAGCAGCACGAGATCATCCAGTTCGCTGTTGGCAACGGTTATCTCACCCTTTATGAGATCCTTGAACGTTACCTCTCCATCCAGCGGGTTTTTCAACCGCACCACGGGCTTCACACCGGCAGGCGGCGTCTCCCTGGAATCGCGCCACCGGCCATCATAGCGGGGCTTCAAACCCGCCGCGCGCTGCTGCTCGCGCATGGCGTCCAGCTCTTCCCTGCTGCAATAGCAGTAATAGGCATGGCCCGTGCGCAGCAACTGCTCCGCCACCTCATGATAGCGCGCCAGCCGCTGCATCTGGTAAAACGGCCCCTCGTCGTAATCCAGCCCCAGCCATGCCATCCCATCCAGAATCGCCTGCGTGGACTGGGCAGTGGAACGTTCCAGATCGGTATTCTCGATCCGAAGGATGAATTTACCGCCGTGCTTGCGGGCATAAGCCCAGGAAAACAGCGCTGTGCGGGCGCCACCAATGTGAAGATAACCAGTGGGACTGGGAGCGAAACGGGTGCGGATCATGAAGTGGAAGTCAGGTTGCAAACCCAACTGTGGAATATGAGAATCCGTTATTTTACGTTAATGCCAAGTCAGCGTGACTTAACATTTGTATACACATATCCCGTAACCCCATACGTTTGTGCGCGTTGACCAAAATCCTCGATTTATGCTCTAATTGCGCCTCCCTCAACCGTTATCGATTTCAGATAACGTCAAGCAATGGGCGGTTAACTCAGCGGTAGAGTGCCACCTTCACACGGTGGAAGCCACTGGTTCGATCCCAGTACCGCCCACCAAAAAAACAACTCATGGAAGTCATGAAGGCTCCGAGTAAATCGGGTAGCATGTTGTCTCGGCCATATCTGGCGCGCACTAGCCGGTAATCAAATAGGCCTTGCGAATTGCATTGAAGTTAGATAAATCATGAGTGAAACTTTCTCTTTCCTTTCAGGCTCTCTCGCGCTTGAGAATAAACCGTTTCAACTTCGAGTTGCGAACGTAATTCGCCGTGTGTATGCAGACTATAACGGTTATGTCGGATATAAGCTAACAACACTAGGTCGAGCGTCGGACGAGGATGTACCATCCTTTATCGTCGTCTCTCAAGAGCTAGGAATTATCTTAGTTGATGTAGTTGAGGAACGTGTAGCAGGTGTAATTGAGGTAGATGAACTCGAGTATTGGAAGATGGATTCCGGAGCCGCCATACCACCCCGGAGTCTGATTTTAGATATATATGAAGAAGAAGTTCAAAGCAGACTGAAGAATGATCGATTCTTGTACGACAGAAAAACACGGCGGTCAAAAGTCCCAATTAAAAGCGCTATTGTTTTCTGCGCCAATTCGCAGAACGAAATCTCTAAACTTGTAGATCAGGAAGAGTTCTCGATCGAATCCTTTTCTATTGATTGCTTAGAGGGTTGGCTTCGTGGATTGCCTACCGACTATCAGTGTAATTCTGAATCTCTGGATCGTATCTATGCCTTGCTTGAGGGAACATTTATCTATGAGTCAAAAAAGAGTGGCATTGAAGAAGGTCCTCTAAAAACGGTAAATGACTATATACAAAAGTCCTTACACGCAACATTCCGACAAGATAATGCCCAACGACTCGCGGCGATGCAATTGCCTCCAGGACCACAGCGCATCCGTGGGCTGGCAGGTACGGGAAAAACAATCGTCCTATGTCTGAAGGCAGCAATCACTCATAAGCGATTTCCGGACTTTAAAATACTCTATCTGTTTAACACCCAAAGCCTGTATCAACATGTTCAAAATCTGATATCAAAGTACTACACACTTGAGGCAAAGCGTGCTCCCGATTTTGAGGATAAAGTACACGTTTTTCATGCTTGGGGTGGTAAGCAAAAACCGGGGTTATATTCCACTCTGTGCCAGAAATTGGGCATAACTCCGCTTACGCTTTCAGATGCTAGAGGGAGGGGGGACCCTCTTGCATACGTCTATGGGGATCTTCTGAATCGAGCAGGTGATTCTCTCCAACAGGATTATGATCTGATTCTCATTGATGAGGCTCAAGATTTTCCGAACGAGGTCTTTCACGTCGTATATAAGCTAGCGAAACAGGAGGAAGCAGATAAAAGGATTATTTGGGCTTATGATGAATTTCAGTCCTTACGAGATATAGAAATCAAAGGCCCGTCGGAGCTGTTTGGACTAAAGCCAGATGGCGGTCCTAATCTTCCGGACAGCGTACTCGTAGGGAAATATGCAGGAGATATTCCCAAAGACTTCGTACTTCCCAACTGCTATAGAACACCGAGACCAGTCCTGATGACAGCGCATGGTGTTGCAATGGGCCTATATTCGAATAGGCCAACTGAAATGTTTTATCACCCTGCAGAATGGGAGGCAATTGGTTACCGGGTGAATGAACCGCGCGCTTTGATGATCGAGGAAAATGACCGGGTCGAGATCGAGCGACCTGACGAAAATAGTAAAAATCTTTTGGAACGTATCTTACGTGCAAACAACAAAAAACCACTCAATCTTGTTCAGGTACAGAACTGTAACGACAATAGCGAGCAATTGGATTTCATAAAAAACAAGTTGATGGACCTGGTATCTACTCAAGGAGTCGCTCCAGAAGAAATTATCATAATCAACTTAAAGGGAGGGAACAATAAGGAATCAATGTTTGCGGTGCAGCGAATTCTTACGTCAGTAGGGGTTCGTTCGGTGATACCGGGATATGTGGAAAGTGCGGATGTGTTTAAACCTAAAGGCTTCGTAACCATTACAACTCCTTTTAGGTCTAAAGGGAACGAAGCGAATATCGTGTTTGTCATGAATGCGCAGTATGTAACTAACGACTTCACTTTACGCGCCCGAAACACTTTCTTTGTTGCCGTAACACGATCACGTGGCTGGTGTTATATAAGCGGTCACGGAGAACCGATGGCGCAACTAGTCAAAGAAATTGACGCAATTAAAAAGGATTTTCCAAAGTTTTGCTTCACTTGTCCTAGCAAAGAGTCCGTGCGAAAGAGTAAATCTTTTCTGAATAAATCAGACAAAGAACTCGACAAGATCCAAGAACTTATTGAACTCGTAGAAAAAAACCCAGAGATACGTCAATTGCTCCTAGATCAAAGATTGGATCAGTAGCCCGAGAGTGGTAACTTTATGCGATTCGCGCACGCCAAGCAGGGATTGAACAACGTGGTGCAACATCTATCAAATATTACGCAGGTCAATAATACGTTAGTGCACGGGGAAAAGCGTTTAATCACTTGGCAGGAACGTGTGCCAGGAATTGTAAAGAGAGTATTTTATCCCTTAGAGTATCAGCATTTATTAGACTCTCATCAGTACTCACTTCTCCTCGCGGATGGATCATTTTTCCAATTTTTCTACCAATTTGATGATGAGGATAGATTGGTAAAAGCGAGGCTCGCTTTCTATCCGAAACCCGTGGGGACCCGAGAGTCGATGGAGGATATTTATTGTGCAGCTGAGGATGCAGTAGATAGAGATAATTTTGATATTTACGAGTACTTGTATAACTGGATTGAACTTATGGAATTGAAAGGTCAGAATCCTACAAATACATCACATCTTCGCTTTGATTATGATAGAGACGCTACGGCGCATACGCCATCTCATCTACAGTTTAGCGGAGTGCACAATCTACGACTACCAGCTGGCTTTTTTCCCCAACCCCTCGCTTTCGTTCAACTCTGTGAATCCTTGCTTTACGGTGTAAATCCAGTTGCTGATGCAGATTTGGGCTTTGAAAAAAATCACCCCTTAACACTGAATTATCCAAAGCAAATAATTTCTTTATCATGTTTGAATCCGGAATGACGGTATAGAATTAAAAAAAGAAAGCGCTAACTCTGCGAGATATTACATCTCTCCGATTGACGTTCTCCTTACAATAGATCTCCCCTTTCTGGAGCATGATCATCCCACGGATAAAGGGTGGGATAAACGTTGTATCCCCCTCGTCTCCCTGCCAATCCCTGCTGTTGCTTGTGTCAAGCACCGAGGGACGACGACGTAGTACTGCTGCGTTCCCGCTCGCCCAAAGCGCCACCCTTTCCGTTTTCTGTGATTTCGCCATTGCCAGGTGCAAGAGGATTGGGATCAGCCCAAAGCCCGCGTTTCGCCAGCCTCGCACTCAATTCCAGAAGATAGAAATGATAGTTTCTGTCGACGTATCTCCGGTATATTCAGGCCATTCCCCGGCTGACCTGCTCCGCGTTGACATTTATAGGTCCTCCCACTTGACGTTTGCCACAACCCGCTTGTAGCAACCTGCTACGCGGGGTGTCACCTCCGCCCGTTTGCCGAAGCACAGGCTGGATGATTCTCGATGATTTCACTATCCGGGAGCCGAAGATACATCCCTATGCAGGAAGATTCCGGAAAAATCGGTCAATGGTATCCCCCTTTCGATTGTCCACAATTGCTGTGGATAAGTTTGTTGATAAGCTCTGTAAACGATGGGTAAGTCATCTTTCTGTAACATTTTTTCTTAGTCGGCTATTTTTTGAACTTTTTTTAAATATATTTATTATCAAATACTTGAATAAAAATCAAGCCCCATGGGCTTTTGACAGCTAGTACTGGAATTGAGCATGTAACCCAGGCAAAAAATGTGGATTATTTCGAAATGTCAAGGAAAACGTGATCAATGATTTATAAGGCCCCCTGGCTTTGGGTTCGATTCTGAGAGTTCGCGCGCTTTCAATGCCCAGGATTTTTTGTCAACAAAAAGCTGTTTTGCTACGGTACTCGGTTTTGTGGTCGTTATAACGAGGATAGTCGTCACCCCTTGGGCCTGTTGCGCGCTGCCTTTGATCCTTCGTCGCGCCATCCGCACATGGCCGGGAAAATTCCCGGATGCGGCGTCGATGTTACAGTGACCCACAGTGACAGCACCTACAGTGACAGCACCTCAGGGAGAACGATCATTCGCACATTGCGAAACCCAACATGAATGAGCAGAACCTGCACAGACATCATGGCAGACAGCAGACCCGATCTTCCCGATAGCAACAAGAAATACCGCATTTCGTCGAAAAACGATATTCTCTCCGTGCTGCGGTTGATGGTACGGAACAATTCGCAAAGCACCTGTTATTTTGGTGATGCCGGCAGCTTTTTCCCGACCGCCCTTTTGAATCTCGACAGCCAGCACGGGAAAATGGTGCTCGATTATGGCCCGGATGAGGAGATCAATCAGCAGGCATTGCAGGCTGGAAAATGGAATGTTGTTGCATTTCCCAACCAGGTGAAGGTTCAATTTTCCTGCCAGCAAATCGGGAAAACAAGGTTCGAGGGGCGCGATGCCTTCCTTGCACAGATCCCCAAAAGTCTGCTGCGTATGCAAAAACGGGAATATTATCGCGTTGCCACGCCGACGATTGCGCCCGTGAAATGTGCGGTTCCCCTACTTCTGGAAAAGTCGCCTTCCACCGTGGAAGTTATCCTGCAGGACCTTAGTTGCGGTGGCATGGCTGCCATCGACTCGAACGGCAGGGGCAATTTCGCGGAAGGAAGCGTTTATGAAAATTGCCGCATTGCATTACCGGATATCGGTACGGTTATTGTATCCATGCGGATAATCCGGGTGGAACCGGCTGGCACCGGGCGGGTGCATGATCTCCAATCCCGGCGCGTGAGTTGCGAGTTTGTCGATACAGGGGAAAATGCGCTGTCGCTGATCCAGCGTTACATCACAAGACTGGAGCTGGAGCCGAAGCGGGCATCATAGAGCATTCCATCGTCCCGAATCCCGGATTGCCCGGGACGCATGAAACCGGACTGTAAGCAGTTCGACAACCGACGTTCTGAGTATAAATATTTGCAATCGCTCCCGGCGACCGCACCCGCCTGCCCCGTTACGGACCCCTGCCCCTACCGGAATTCCAGAAAAAAGTTGCATAATTGCGCTCCTAAATTATAATGCGACTCATTCGTATTATTATAACAATATAAATGCCGCATAACTCCCAATATCTCCGAAGCTGGCGCGTCCAGGTTGAGAAGAATGGCTCGGCGTTTTGCTGGATACGTGGATCAGAAGGAGCTTCTAATGGTTTCGCGACGTAGATTCCTTAAATATACCGCCAGCGGCTTGCTAACCCTTTTTGGATCTGATCGGCTTAACGGCATCTCCAGAGCGATTGCCGCGATTCCCGGCGGGTCACTCAACCCGGAACTTGTCGACAAATTCCGGACACCCCTATTCATTCCACCGGCGATGCCTGCCGCTGGAAAAAAAGTCATTGGGGATGGACGCCATGTGGATTATTACGAAATTTCGGTAAAACAGTTTTCCCAGCAGATATTGCCTCGCGGGTTTCCTCCGACAACTGTATGGGGATACGGCCCGGCCTTTCCTGGAAAGCGGCGATCTTTTGCTCATCGCGCCCCAGGTTTTACTATTGAGGCAAAATGGCAGGAACCAGTGATCGTAAAATGGATCAATGGCCTCAAGGATGATGCCACTGCTGGCTTCCTTCCGCCCTTGCTGCCGGTCGATCCCACGCTGCATTGGGCAAACCCGCCAGGCGGTACGGCACATCGCGACATGAGTCCCTCTTTCAAGACTACACCCGCCTCCTATCGCGGACCTGTGCCGATTGTCACCCATCTGCATGGCGCGGTTGGGGTTGCCGGCCATAGCGACGGCTACCCTGAAGCGTGGTACCTGCCGGCGGCGGCAGGTATTCCTTCGGAATACGCCATGTTTGGAACCTGGTATCAATTCTTCAATCGCGAGGCGAGCCTCGATGTGGAGGCCTGGGAGCCGGGCAGCGCTACGTTCACTTATCCCAACATGCAGACTTCGACACTCTGGTACCACGATCACGCGTTGGGGATGACACGCACGAACGTCTATGCCGGCCTGGCAGGCTTCTATATCATCCGCGGCGGCCCCGAAGGAGATAGTGCGATAAGAGATGCCCGAAGCGGCACGCGCGGCATCCTGCCGCGCTCCACTCCCCCGCATGGTCCAGCGCATCTTCCGCAGCACAGGAATATCCGTGAAATTCCCCTCGTGATACAGGACCGGTCATTCAATATCGACGGCTCTCTCTTCTATCCTCATTCACGGGCCTTTTTTGACGGGATTCCGGGACCGTTCATTCCTGACACCGATATTCCACCCATCTGGAACCCGGAGTTTTTCGCCAACATGATGGTGGTAAACGGCAATACATGGCCCTTCCAGACGGTTGAGCAGGCCCGTTATCGGTATCGGCTGTTGAATGCCTGCAACTCGCGTTTTCTCATTCTCGACTTTGACGGCATTCCCGGTATTGAGGTCTGGATGATAGGGGGCGACAGCGGCTTTCTTTCTGCGCCCGCAAACATGACGGCAGTGAATGCAAACCGCATTCTCCTGGGCCCTTCCGAGCGGGCGGATGTGATCGTGGATTTCACCCGGGTGCCCGTCGGACGACATGTACTGAAAAATATCGGTCCGGATGAACCATTTGGCGGAGGAGTGCCGGGCACCGATTTTCAAATGGCGGACCCTCGCTCCAGCGGACTGATCATGCAGTTTCACGTGACTCCCGCTCAAGGCAGGGACCATTCGACGCCGCCACAGTATCTGCTGCTTCCGAATACCCCTCCCCTCCCGCGGGAGACATTTGTCCGCCGCCTGGCGCTGCTGGAAAAGGAATCCTCAAGCTTTGACGAGTCCCCCGCCGCCGCCTTTTTAGGTATCGTTCAGGGTGACCCTGGAACGGGTCCGGCACCCTGCATCGCCCGTGAATGGAAGGATTCCGTCACCCAGAACCCGGTAGTGGGGACAACGGAAATCTGGGAGCTCTACAATACGACGGAAGATGCGCATCCCATGCATGTCCACGCCGTGTCCTTCGAACTGGTCAACAGGCAGGCCATACTTGTAAATGAAGAAAATGGGACAGTGCAGCTGAAAGCGGGATCGTCTCCTGTATCCCCTGAACCCTGGGAGCTGGGGCGCAAGGATACGGTTATTGCCTACCCCGGCCAGGTCACGCGCTTGCGCATGACCTTCGTCAGAGAAGGTCAATATGTCTGGCATTGCCATGTCCTCGAGCACGAAGACAACCAAATGATGCTGCCGTATCGCATCGACCAGACGAAACAACGAATACCTTAGCGACTCGCGGACGACAGACAATCGCGGGCATGCGGCGGCCAGGTGTTCCGGTTAAGGGATTTCTGCAGACAAGAAGAATCCGGATACAGGAAAAAGAGGAAAAAGGCGTTTGCGTGGCAACTGGTTAAGAGGTATAACAGTTTCAGTCCATCTCCCTGCCATGCATATGCGTATTCAAAGGATTGTGCAATATCTGCTGCTATCCGCAGGTTTTCTTGTGCCTTCCCTTCCTGCTGCATCGTTTGCAGCAAATCTCGAGAAGGTGGAGTTCAAAAAAGAGGGTAAAGCCGTCAGGACTATCTCCGTGAACGATCTTCGCGCTCTCGCCCGCGAGCGATCGCTCGAGGTGTTCGAGCCGCATGAGCGGCAAAACCGGGTTTATCGTGCACTCCCGGCACGAGCGGTATTCGCTGAGGTGTTCGGCAAGGATTGGGAAAAAGCACGGGAAATCGTCTTTACTGCGATCGATGGATTTCAGCCGAGCGTACCTGTAAAAAGATTCCTGCATCATGATGGTTATTTCGCCTTTGCCAATGAGAACAACGGATCATTCACATTGACCAACAAGCTGCAGAACGACGAAGCTGTAACGCTCGGTCCGCTCTACCTGGTTTGGGATAATACCAACTCAAAGGAGTTGCTGGAGACATGGGTATCTGATATGCCCTACCAGATCAAGACTATCGACCTCAAGATGAAAGAAGGGTTTCCGAACATGCTTCCACCCCCTGGGTCCTCAGAAGACGTGCAGCGGGGGTTTAATCATTTCCGAATGCAGTGTGCGGCGTGCCACACGATAAATGGGGAGGGCGGGGGCAAGGCGCCGGAGCTCAATTATCCGGAAAGCATCGTGGAGTACATCAAGCCTGAATACCTCAAGCGCTGGATACTGGCGCCGCAGACCATTCGGTACAACACGCACATGCCGGCGCTTGCGGAAGAAATTTCGAACAGGGAACAGGTTACGACTGAAATCATTGCGTACCTCAAGGCCATGAGCAAGGTGAAACGGGCTCCGTCAGGAAATCCAGGGAACGTTTCCAGGTGATGCAGTAGAAATGCCTGATATTGTTATTCTTGTCTGATCCCGAGCTATTTGGCTCACAGACTCATTCTTTTGCCCCGGTTTGCGGGGCCCTGCCCTGCTGCACTGTCCAGTCGATGATCTCTGCGGCGAGTCTGTCGGCGCCCAGGCCGAAAGCCGTAATGATTTCCGATGTCCCCCGGCTTTGCACGGGTTCGCTGACTTCGAAGCCGCGCGCTGCCACGATGCGGTTGCGCAGCGGCTGCGACAGGGTGGCGTAAAAGCGGATGGTGGCCTGCGGCCCGCCATTTGTGTACTCCACCTGGAACGCGCTCAGGTCGCCGCCAAGTTCCAGGTCGGTAGCAAGATTGTTGCTGCTGCCGTTGCTGACGGAATTGAACCTGCCATCTGCCCGGAAAGCCGCTGCCAGCCGGTTGCGCAGCAGAACCGGCGCGGGGTCGCTCCAGCGGATGCCCTTGTACGAACTGAGCTGGTTACCCTGGCGCAGCGCCAGCACGCGCGGGCTGTCCGTGATATAGCTGCTGTAGGGTGTTGCAAGGCGCAGTGTCCAGGGCAGGGAATCGCCGGAAGAATGGGAGGGAGGCTCGGCCGCGGGCAGTTGGTAGATTTCCAGATTTTCGGTCGCAGGCAGTATCGAGCAGGCGGACACGAAGAGAAGTACCGCCACCGCCATCCCGAAACGACGAAGCAGGTGCAAACGGAAGCAGCTTTCGCCCAAGGTGGGGTTCATGGCTCAAGCTCCTCGATTTTTTGCCGGCCCGTGAGGTAAGCGGCAGGATTCTCATCGAGCCGGCGTACGGTTCTTGCCAGTACAGACATGGTGTAGCGTAGTTCCTGCAAGGCAGGTCCCAGTTCGTTCATGCCCTGCATGCCTCCGGCCAGCGCGGCCTGGTTCTCCAGCAGCAACTGATCCGCCGACGCGCTGACTTGCGCCAAAGAAGCGGCGGCGCGATCGAGGTTGCCAAGAGTTGGAACGCCCTTCTCGCTCACCAGGGTATTCGTTGACGCTATCAATTGCGTAGCTTCCCGCAGGGCGGAATTCGCCTGTGCGCTGGCGGCGGCCAATTCGCCCACGATTCCCCGTACGTTATCGTTCTGGCTGGCGATCACCCCGGTCGTCTGCTCCAGGTTCTTCAGCGTCCTGCTCAGTTGCTGGGCATTTTCCGGGGAAAGAATCTCTTTGGCGCGTATCACCAGCTGGGTGACATCGGCCATCATGTTGTCGCTGTGCTCCAGTAGCTTGGCAATGGGCGATGGGGTGGCGATGATGACCGGGTCCTTGTGGTCATCCTTTGCCACGAGATCGGGGCTGTCGGGGGATCCGCCGCTGAATTCGATCACCGAATTGCCGGTGATGCCAGTCAACGCAAGCCGCGCCTGGGTATCCTCCTTGATCGGCGTGCTGCCCTGCACGCGCACCCGCGCGATCACTTTGCGGGGGTCCTGCGGATCCAGCGCGAGCTTGACCACGTCACCGACCGTAATGCCGCTGTACTGAACGGCGCTGCCTATGGAGAGGCCCCTGACTGCCTCATTGAAGACCACGGTGTAATAGCGCTGCAGGGCGTCGCCCGGGGCCTTGCTCAGCCACAGGGTGAACAGCAGTGCGAGCGTTACCGTCATAACGGTAAAGAATCCGATCAGTACATGGTGCGCGCGCGGTTCCATTGGTTATCTCCTTATCTCACTGGCTCTGACCATCGCGTCGCTCGTCTCCGCCGCATGGCTTGCGGCGCGTCCGCGCGGTCCGTGAAAATACTCCTGCACCCATTCGTCCTCCACAGCTTCGACCGTTTCGAGCGGACCCGCCACGAGAACGCGTTTCTGCGACAACACCGCAACGCGGTCGCAGATCGTATAAAGCGTATCGAGGTCGTGGGTCACGATAAAGACCGTGAGGCCCAGCGCATCGCGCAAGGTGATGATGAGCTGGTCGAATTCCGCCGCGCCGATGGGATCGAGCCCTGCGGTGGGCTCGTCGAGAAAGAGGATATCGGGGTCCAGCGCAAGCGCGCGCGCCAATGCCGCCCGTTTGATCATGCCGCCCGAGAGGGAGGATGGATATTTCGTGGCTGCGTTCGCCGGCAAGCCGGCGAGCGCCAGCTTCACGATCGCCAGGTGTTCGGCATCGGCCCGGGTGAGGCCGGCATTCTCGATGAGCGGGAGCGCGATATTTTCCACCACGGTCAGAGAGGAAAACAATGCGCCGCGCTGGAAAAGCACACCGAAGCGCTGCTCCAGCGGCGCGCGCTGCTCGGGCGCGAGCTGGAGCAGATCCGTGCCGAGAATGTGCACGCTGCCCGCAGCGGGTGTTTGCAGGCCGACGATGGAGCGCAGCAGGACAGACTTGCCCGAGCCGGATCCGCCGATGACGCCGAGAATCTCGCCGCGATAGACGTCGAGGTCCAGCTTGTCGTGCACGAGCTGGTTGCCAAAACGGTTGGTCAGGCCCCGCACCTGGATAATCGCTTCACCGCTCCACGCCGGGGTGCCGGCTGCCTGGCTCTCAGGATTCGCCTGCCCGGCTTTCCGCGGAAACAGCGCCTCGTCCGTCACCATCCCATCTCCATGAAGAACAGGGCCGCCATTGCATCCAGAAAAATGACGACGAATATGGAATGTACCACACTGGCTGTCGTATGCTGTCCCACGGACAATGCGCTGCCGCTGACCTTGAGCCCTTCGAGACAGCCGATGACCCCGATCACGAAGGCAAATACGGGCGCCTTGGACATGCCCACCAGGAAATGCCGCAGCTCGATCTGATCCTGGAAAATGGTGAGGAACATCGCCAGTGAAATATCCAGTTGCAGAGCGCAGACGAGCGCGCCGCCCAGGATTCCCGAGATCATCCCCACGAAGGTGAGGATAGGCAGGGATACGAACAATGCCAGCACGCGCGGCAGCACCAGCAGGTTGGCGGGGTTCAGGCCCAGCACGCGGGTTGCGTCGATCTCCTCATTGATCTTCATGGAGCCGAGCTGAGCGGTGAACGTGCTTGCGGTGCGGCCGGCCATGAGGATGGCGGTAAGCAGGACGCCCAGTTCTCGCAGGAAAGAGAAGGTCACGAGATTGACGGTGTAGATGCTTGCTCCGAAACTGGCCAGCACGGTTGCACCCAGAAAGGCGATCACAGCGCCCACCATGAAATTGAGCAGGGCGATGATGGGTACGGCATTCAGGCCGGTTTCGTGGATTTGCGCCACGACCGATGTGATGCGCCAGCGTGCCGGATGCAGCAGGCTGCGGGCCAGCGCATCGAGCGTGAAACCCATGAAGCCCAGCAGTGCCAGTATTTCCAGCCGGAAGATATCCAGCGCAACGCCGGCGTGACCGAATATATCGATAAAGGCGCCACGCTGCCGCTTTCCGGCTGCCTCGCCGGCAGCACCCATCGCATTGGCCACCGTCAGCAGCAGCGCGCTCCGTTCGCGGCTCAACGCCGGACTGGAAGCGGCGAGCTCTCCGGCAAGTTCCGTGCCGAGCAGTTCATAAAGGCGCGCGGCACCCGCGGTATCCAGCGCCGCAAGCCCGTCCAGGTCCACGTTGCGCCGTGCTGCGGCCAGACCCCCTGAACGGCGCCGGAGCAGGGCGATCTGCTCGCCCAGCACGGCATAGTTTTCGAGTGTCCAGTTGCCACGCACATTCAATCGTGGAGGATTATCAGAAGCATCCCAGAGCAGGAGTTCTGAATCGGCGCCAGATATCATGGAGTTGCAATTTTTTGCGTGAAAATGGCATTATCGCGAAAATCAGTCAGGAGGCCACAGCGCAACGACTGATGGATCAACCGCGCTCATCTGTTTCAGGTGGATCGGACATACATCACCCCATGACATAAAGGCCGTCCCGCTGCGCTATCCAGCGGATTAGTGGATCGATAGATTTCTTAAGAAAAATTGAAGAGCTTTCATGCGAGAAGCATATGCTTTCTCAACATCCGGTACAAGCCTGACTTTAGGTACGATACCAGTTGAAAAAAGACTCCCCTCATCACCGAAGGGATCAAGGACAGTAATGGGAACCTCCAGTCTGTCCCAGGCATGAAAGGCACCTTCATAGGCAACTACTTCTACTAGCTGCCTCTCAAGAGGATTCGGCAGATCGTCTAATAGAGCCTTGCAGTTATTCGAACCATTATCGTAATCATCTTTCGTACCAATCTGGATCAAAACAGGTGAACCTGTCAGGTGGAGGAACTGGGTACCTCGCTGAGCCGGCGGATTCAGAGGCGGGATAGCGGGATTATTGTACCCATAGCAAACAGGATAATGGGCTACATGCGCTGCGAACCGACGTCCTTGTCCAAATTGTTTTGCATAAAGCTTTTCTGCCGAGGCCAGCGCAATAACTCCGCCCCACGAAAATCCTAGAACCCCTATGCGGTCCGGATTGATAGCGCTGTGCTGTGAAAGAAATGCCAGAGCAGCAAATGCATCGGGATAAGTATATATTGGAAGCGGAGGACGGTCTCCGCCACCGGTCACTCCACGTGCTTCCCACATATCGATTTCCAGTGTGGCGATTCCTGCGGCATTGAGCGCACGGGCATAAAAGTCGCCACGCGAATCTATGCCTGACGAACCGTGAAGTATGACTACAGCCGGCGCTTTTTTTGCGGGAGTGAAATAGCTTTGCTGTGAGCTGGAATTAACCGGCAACTTTAATTTGCCTTTAATAGTTAACGGGACAGGGGGTTGTTTCGATAGATCGATTGATTGCATTTCTACGAATGAAATGATTGCTTTTTTATTATCGTGAACTTCACTGCCTGCTTGAGCCTGTGCAAACTGAGAAAAAAACCATAGCAGCATGAAGACAAAGGCAAACTTGGATGATTTCCTTGGCATAATAAAATTCTCTGTCTGAACAGTCGTGACGAAAACCGCCCCGATTATCTCACACGGTTCATGTCTTATAAGCGTCCTTTAAGCGTCTCACTCGCCTCATGAGGAATCGGGTCTGATACAAGCGCAAATGGACGATCCATCCTGTTTTCCTCTTTTAGCCAAGGCGGCCTGTTACTGTCCATTACGTTCAAGCAACGTCACCACGCCACTCATGCCATCGACTTCCACGATATCCCCATCCTTCAGTTCGGCCAACACTCCTGTCAGGTTAACGACCGCAGGGAGGGCAAACTCGCGGGCAACGATCGCTCCGTGCGAAAGATAACCGCCCGTCTCTACAACCAGTCCTGCCGCTCTCAGGAAGAGCGGCGTCCAGCCGGGATCGGTGGAGGGAGCGACCAGAATATCGCCCTGCTGCAATTTGTAGCCGTCGGACGGGTGGAGCAAAAGACGCGCTTTACCTCTCGCCAGGCCTGTGCCGGTCGGTATGCCCTGGTAGCGACGCGCGTTATCCGGGGCTGTAACTGATGCTGTGGCTGAGGCAGACTCATGTGCCTGCCATCTCCGTCTTGACTGCCTCGATGCCTCGACCAGAATATCCGGTGCGGTTTCCCGCGACCATTGTTCGAACAGCTTCTTCCGTTCACTCACGCGAGCCTTTACTCCATCCGCGGGAATATCGCCATCCAGCACCCGCAATATCTCGGAGAGCATAAGTTGGAAAATGTCCGCTTCCTGCACCAGCGCTCCACGTTCAACCAGATAGCGTCCGGTTGTGAGCAGAAGATCGCGTCCGGGCTCCATCAGTGCTATCAGGGCGCTGCGCGCAGCTTCACGCTGGTTGCATTCCTGTGCCGCTGCTTTTGCCAATTTCAGGATAAATACGCGTTTCCAGAACGGTACGCAAAAGCGGATGCGCGCCCGCGCTTCGGCCACGGCTGCTTTCTGGCGAGCCTGCAACGCCGCCTCATCCACCTCGGCCAGTTGCTTCAGTTGCGATAGTAAATATTCCGGCGCCTCCCGCCATCTCGGGTTCCGGAAGTAACTTTCATACAATCCTCGATGCCCGTAACGCTCAAGAAACTCATTGAAGGCGTCCTGAAACCTGGGGTTCTCCGTATGCGGAAGATGGCTGGAAGCTTCCACGCTTTCCTTGTTTTCCCGCCGCAAACGCGCCAGGGCCATCAGCTCATACGACTGGCGGGCAGTAACGCTCGGCTCTCCACCGGCGAGCAAAGCGGTAGCCAATGCATATCCTTCACCCGGAAAGCCCTTATCCAGTTGCTCGACCAGCATGGCAAGGCTTCCACCGCCTGAGCCCTGCAGGAAAAACAGATCGACCGCACTGCGGGCGACATGAAAATGATGGAGAATTTCAGCGCGCAGCCCTGCCGCATCCTCAGGAAGCGGCTGCTTGCGCCATTGGGCCGCCTCAGCCATGGCACGCGCTACGGCGCGCTGGCCGCGGCGACGCTGGCCTGGAGAGCGCACCATATAACGCACCACCCTTCGCAAACGTGCAAAGCTGTCAGCAGGGCTTGCGGGCGGCAAGGTGATTTCCGGCTGCCTGCCGCCAATCAGCGCATTTGTCAGCTGGGGAATCACTCCTAATGCATCGAAAACTTCCCACTGCAACAGGGAAAGCTGTAAATAAAGGCGGCCATGGAACAGTCCCGTACGCTGCAATCCTGGCAGCAATGGATATCCGGCCAGAATGTAACCCTGTGTGAGCAGTTCGTTAACCAGCTTTCGGGCATTGCACCAGTCTATCGGTGACAGCGGCTCGGGGACTACTTCACAGGTGTTGCCGCGCGTCCAGTAGGTCGGCTGCGTTTGCAGCGCGGGATAGGTGTAATGGGGCCGTGCAGTGACTGGCCGGGCCTGGGTCAGCCAGAACCGTTCGCCGTCCCACACCCATTCCAGATCATGGAAGGGATGGGTGAAATCCAGAGCCACCGCCGCGTCGCGCAGCAGCTCAGCCAGGGCTAGCGCTTGACCGGACGAAAGAACGGATCCCGTTGCTTCGGCAGCGGATGTCGCGACCATTGCCGTTCCGCCTTCCGGTCGCGCGACCGCCTTGGCCGCCTTGCTGCCGATCTGCTCGTGCAGTAATACCCAGTGATCATCGAGCAAGTCTTCGCCAAAAACATATTCATCGCCAGTTGCCTGTCCTCCGACCAGCGATTCGCCCAATCCCCATTGCGCATGGATGACAAGCCTGTCGTCACGTCCGGTAATCGGGTCGCAGGTGAAGGCGATGCCGGAAGCAACAGCAGGCAGTAGCGGCATGACGATTACTGCCATGCCCGGCATGGGGGCGCCCTGACCCAGCCTTTGACGATAAGCAATAGCGGTGGAAGAGGATAACGAGGCCCACACCTCCCGCACCGCGAGTTGCACCTGTTCGAACCCGCATACATTCAGGCAGGTGCGGTAAATACCCGCGAACGAGGCCGTGGCTGAATCTTCACCGGCAGCTGAAGAGCGTACCGCCAACGGCTGATTCAACCAGCCACGGGCAGCAAGAACCTGATGTAATGCAGCCGACAATTCAGGAGCGAGCGCCTCATTGGCCTCATCGTCATGCAGCGTTTGCCACCCAGCCGGGATAACCACTCCCTCCGGCACCGGCAGGCCCAGCTGCTTCAATCGTGCCAGGTGCCATGCCTTGCCGCCTACGGTAGCCGGATCCGCGGCCAGAACCCCCTGCCAGTCGAGGATTTCCAGTGGCGTGGTTTGGGTGGTTGCGAGAACTTCTCCAATCCCTCCTTGAGGATACGCCAACTCAGCTGTCATTTAACGTCATCCTTCACTGCTGACAGATTTCGCCATTGCCATAGCCATAGCCAGCAAACTACCAACAAAACCGGTTATTTCCCCACCAGGCCGGGGCAGTTGATAGGCTCCATCGCTGATAGGGCGCACGGCTTCAAGCGGGCGTCCGTTCATGTACGTTTCCAGTTCGTCCAGTCCTCTTGTTGTTATGCTGGCGGTATGCTCGTCAATTTGTACTTTCATCGCTGTGCGCGGGATTCCCGAAAGAACCCTAGCGGCCAGCCTGGGCCTGTTGCGCCAGTTCTGTGAGCTGGTCCAGAAGCGCCCTCTTCTGATTTCCCAATTCGGCATAGCGCGCATACAACTGATTCAGGTCACGGGTATATTGCTGAATGCGTTCCGTGCGCTCCCGCTGCAGGCGGATGTTGTCATCATAACTTGCCGGCGGCGCATCCTTCACTCCGCCCATTGCCAGGTAACCCTGCGCGGTGAGCGGCTGGCTATCCTGTATTTCGTTGCGCCGCAATTCCTGGATCATCTGGAATTGCTGGTAAACAGCCTGCTGTTCCTGGCTCAGGTGATTCAAAGCCATCTCAAGCTGCGCCAACCGGGGATCAGGTTTAACATCCGATTTCCTGGTGGCATCTGGCACAGCCTGAGCGTGTGCCGGCTCCGTCGCTTCCGAAAAAAGCAGCAGCAGCGCAAGAATAATAGGTTTCATGTGGCCCGGATAATTCCTCTTGACTATTACGAACTACTACGGCGAACTACTGCAAACCCTGAGATCGCGTCTTCAGCATGGCAACCCCTGCAGATACTCTTCTGGCATCTGTTCGCTGACCGGCATTCTCGCTGTCTGCCGTCATATCCATTATGCTTAATCAGGAAAGGCAAAAAAAGCCCGGCAGCAACTGACTGCCGCTCTTCTACAAAGATAGCATGTATAAACCTGATATGGTGACCGTCCGGGGATGCAGCTCCATGAATGATGAATTGGCTGTCTCGACATAATATGTTTAGTGTTAAGCTTATTCCTGTTTCCGCCGATCCCCTGACTGACCAACCATTGCGGGAAAAATCATGCAATATTATTTAATATTCGCCATAGCCCTCGCCATTATTTCCATAGCATTCGCTCTGCAAAACGATATGAGTGTGACAGTGGCGTTTGGCATATGGAGCTTCGACAGTTCACTCGCCATGATGCTGGTGATTGCGGCGGGCATAGGAGCAACCATTTCAGTATTGCTCTCGTGGCCCAGCGTCATCAAGAATCAATGGGTGAGTACGCGTCTGCGCCGCCAGGTGAGCAAGCTGGAGGAAGACAAGGCTGCCCTGAAGCAGCGCAATACGCAACTCGAGGAAGAACTGGCAAAACTCACCCCTGAGCCCATCCCCGAGCCGCCTCCGCGCTATCTCGGACTGAAATCGATGCTCCTCGGAAATGGAAGCGATAAACCAAACGCAAGCGAATAGCATATGCTGGCGATCGAGCCTGGTTTCATCGACTCCTGATCATGGCCATACAGCGTCTATTTCTAATGCATTCCCATGTCCGACTCTGGTTCACGCAGGGAAGCTGAGCCGCCATTGGTGCAGCCGCCCTTGAAAGCAAAAAAAGGGAGAGGAGCAGTATCCAATCTTCAGGGGCGGTACGAGCAATGGACGCGCGAAGCCATTGATGATGGCTGGGGAAACAGCGGTATCATCGGAACCGGCGGCAGAGACAAAGCCGGAAATGACGAGCCGGATGCAGGCTCGACATGGAAGACGCAGGTCATCGAAGAGCATGCCAAAACCATACTGAGCCGCAACCGGTCGCCGGATGTGCCTTTCGGCGTTTCGCTCAATCCTTATCGCGGATGCGAGCATGGCTGCATCTACTGCTTCGCGCGCCCCACTCATAGTTACCTGGGCCTGTCGCCCGGGCTGGATTTCGAAAGCAAAATATTCGCCAAAGTCAATGCGCCGGAGCTTTTGAGACGGGAGCTGGCAAAACAATCCTATATGCCGGAACCCATCGCGCTTGGCGTCAATACAGATGCCTACCAGCCCTGCGAGCGCCATCTGCGGCTGACACGGCGTGTGCTGGAAGTACTGGGCGAGTGCGAGCATCCGGTCGCGCTGATTTCCAAGTCATCGCTGATGGAGCGTGACATCGATCTGCTCTCCGACATGGCTTCCAGGCGACTGGCTGTGGCTGCGGTGACAATCACCACTCTCGATCCTGCGATTGCGCGTACGCTCGAACCCCGGGCAACCGCTCCGGCACGCCGTCTGCAGACAATTCGCAAACTGACCGATGCCGGAATTCCGGTCGGCGTCAGCGTTGCGCCAGTGATTCCGTTTGTCACCGAACCCGATCTGGAACGCATACTGGCCGCAGCAGCGGAAGCTGGAGCGGTCAACGCAGGCTATGTCATGCTGCGCCTGCCCCGGGAGATCAGCCCGCTGTTCAGGCAGTGGCTGGAAGCACATTTTCCTGATCGCGCTGCCAGGGTCATGAATCGGGTGCGCGACTTACGGGGCGGCAAGGATTACGATTCGAGCTTTGGCAAACGCATGCGCGGCGAGGGCATCTGGGCCGACCTGATTCGGCAGCGATTCGACAAAACGGTGGATCGCCTTGGGCTCAGCGCCCATTCAAGCCGGTTCAAGGGACTGGATAGCTCGCGTTTCCGACCGCCTTCTGCCGGTCCAGTAGCCGTCCAATCACCCACGACCGAAAAATCCACGGCGGAACAGAAGCATAGGAAAATGAAGAAGAAAAAAGGGAAACCGGATGAGCAGCTTGAGCTTTTCTGATGGAATGCTCCCTGACATGACGCAATCGGCCGATGTTCGAAGTGAATTACTGATGGAACAAAATGGCAAGGATTATCCGATGAGGTAACTGCCTTTATATTCTCGCGATGTGAAAGCGGATTTGTGGAAACCTGTTCCGGTATGTATATATGTTCATACGTAAAAAAATGCTCCCGCGCATTATTCCTTTCTTGGCGATTGTCATATTCGGTTGCGCACATTTTCCTCCAGCCAACACGTTTACCGCATCTGAAACCGCTGCTGACGAGAAAATCATTTCCTACCGGTGTGAAAGCGGTTATGACGTTGACGTCATCTATCGCTCTGTTACGACCGCTATCGTAAGGTACGCAGGCAAATCACACGAAATGACCATCGGCATTTCGGCAAGCGGTGCACGCTACATTGGCGGAGGCCTTGAATGGTGGACGAAAGGCACGGGTCCAGGCTCGACGGGTACGCTCTTTCGCCATGAAAGCGATGGCACAACAGGCAAAATAATTCAGAGATGTGAAGAACAACGCTGATAAGCCGGATTATGCCCGACGACACACTTATCGCTCGGCAGAACTGACTTACTTTCCTTCAGCCTATTTCCTCGGCTTGCTTCTCTTTTGTTTCGCCGTAGCCACGCTTGCCTTGTATCTCCAAGACACTAAACCTCCGCCGGATCAAGCCTCATCCACAGGCATTTACCCTTGCTTTCCTTTTCGATCATTTCCAGTTGGAGTGCGTGGGCTTCCAGTTCTTCAGCGCTGGCAGGCAGAACGACCAGCTGCAAATCATGCAGGCTGATCTCGAGATCAAGCGGCGATGGCGCTTCGAGTTCCATGAGCAGGCTCTCCTGGCCCCGTGTCATCGCAAGATAAACTTCCGCGAGCAATTCCGCATCCAGCAGCGCTCCGTGCAGCGCGCGCCGCGAGTTATCCACCTCGTACCGCTCACATAGTGCATCAAGGCTGTTCCTTTTACCGGGAAACAGCTCTTTCGCCATTTTCAGCGTATCGGTAACCGAACGGCAGCATTCGCAGAGAGCGGGCAAGCTGGCACGCCCTAATTCATGATCAAGGAATGCGACGTCGAACGCTGCATTGTGCATGATCAGCTCGGCACCATTGATGAATTCAAGCAGCTCGTGCACGACCTCAGCGAATTTTCGTTTGTCCTGAAGAAATTCGGTGGTTATTCCATGCACCTGCAAGGCGCCTTCCTCGATCTCGCGTTCCGGATTGAGATAATGGTGGAAGCGGCGTCCTGTCAATCGCCGGCTCATCATTTCCACCGCTCCGATTTCTATGATTCGATGGCCGAGCTTAGGCTCGAGTCCCGTCGTTTCCGTATCTATGAAAATCTGACGCATCAGCCAGTCCTTCCCTTCTGTTGCGGATAATCGCCCGGTTTAACTCTCTTCCCTCTTCGCCTTACAGAAAATCGCTGCTACCCGTCTAATTTGCGGAAACATCCTGCAGCGCCGTCTGCACGCCCCGGTTGGCAAGCATATCGGCATATTCGTTGCCATCATGGCCCGAATGCCCCCGCACCCATAGCCATTCTATTCTGTGGCGCTGTGTCAACAGATCGAGCTCTCTCCATAAGTCATTATTCTTTACCGGCTTTTTGTCGACAGTACGCCAATCGCGCTTTTTCCAGGCGTGTATCCACTCGCTGATGCCCTTCTGCACATACAATGAGTCGGTGTGCAAGCGTACTTCACACGACTTGGTCAGCGCTTCCAGTGCTCGAATGACAGCGAGCAGCTCCATGCGATTATTGGTGGTCATTTTTTCTCCACCGAACAACTCGCGTCTATGCCCGTTGTATTGCAGCAAGGCGCCCCACCCGCCCACCCCCGGATTTCCCTTGCAGGCTCCATCGGTAAATATTTCGACTACCTCGGCACGTTTCGCTTTCACTTTCCGTCTCGCGGTAAAGCTCTACTGCGCGCAGCCCTGCGCGGCTCATCCGCGGCGGCTGTGTCTTTGATTTTGCGTGCAATCGGCGACATTGCCCTCCTCCTGGCCCTCACCTCTTTCCACTCGGGCTTGATAACACGCATGCCATGAACACGCTTCACCGCCGTGAGGAAATAGACACCCCCGGAGAAGCGCCACCAGCGGTCTCCTGCCTCTTCCATGAAATGAAAACGCTTCAGCCATTTCTCCTGGCTGAATGGGGGTGCGTAGCAGCACAAGCGGTCTTCCGTAATTTCAAAATCCAGTAATGTCAGCCAATCCTTGAGCCGGGGCAATGCGATGAAATTACCCCGCCACGGAAAACTCCCTTCTCGCGGTGAGCCGAACAGGCCTCTTATGCCCCAGAGGCTGCGGGGATTGAAACCGGAAACAATCAGGTTGCCTTCCGGCATCAATATTCGCTGCACCTCACGGAGTATCTGATGAGGATTGGAGCTGAATTCGAGCATATGGGGCATAAGCACGAGATCAGTGCTGTTCGTTTCGATCGGCAGAAAGTCAGGAGCGGCAAGAACGTCAGCTCCTTTTTCAGGGGCCGCACAAAACTTGAGCGGGATGCGGCTTGTGTGCAGGAAATCGTATTGCGGAAACCCGATCTGCATGGCGTTGTAACCGAACACGTTTGCCACCGCCCTATCGAAATAGTTTTGCTCCCGTTCCAGCAAATACTGACCCAGGCAGGTTTCAAACCACTCGACTATACTTTTGGTTTGCATATTTACGTCAACTGGCGTTCAATCATCAGGAATACCTATGATTCGACTCGACTACGTAAAATCGCTCAACTCATGAATCAGCAGAAATATACGCCTGACTTATATTCACCCTTCGGATATGTGCCTGCTGCCAGCCGCTCTAAAATACCGGAATAGCGCCATCATGACTACTACTCCCAATATCGTTCCGATTCATGCCTTCAAGGACAATTACATCTGGCTCATCCGCGATCATTATCATGCTGCCGTTATAGACCCTGGCGATGCGTCCCCTGTTCTGGATTATCTGAACCGCGAAAAGCTGAAGCTCATCGCTATTCTCAATACTCATCACCATCCCGATCACGTGGGCGGAAATACTGAACTGTTAAGGGAATTTGCCGTACCGGTCTTTGGTCCGGCGAAAGAATCGATTCCAATGCTCACCCATCGTCTCAAGGAATGCAGTGATATAGAAAACGAAGAAGGCAGTGTATATCTTCCAGAATTCTCACTCAGCTTCCGGGTTCTCGATATCCCGGGTCACACCTCCGGACATATCGCCTATTATGGCGCAAACATGCTCTTTTGTGGGGATACACTGTTTGGCTGCGGGTGCGGACGGCTGTTCGAAGGTACAGCGCGGCAAATGGTCGACTCGCTGGAAAAACTGGCGGATTTGCCCAAGGACACCCTGATTTATTGCGGCCATGAATACACGCTCAGCAATATCCGCTTCGCAAGAACAATCGAACCCGGCAATCAAGCATTGGCGAAGCGCGAAGTGGAAGCCGAAGAATTGCGTAATGAAGGCCTGCCCACTCTGCCTTCCACCATTGCGCTGGAAAAAGCGACCAATCCGTTCCTGCGCTGTACTGAAGCGGAAATCATCGCAAGCGCCAGCAGCCATGCAGGAAAGCCGCTAAACGATCGTGTCAGCGTATTTGCCGCCATCCGGGAATGGAAAAATCACTTTTGACATCACCTTTTTCTACAAGCCGATTCTCCAAAAGCCTGTCCGAAAATAAATTTGAATGGTGAAGCAATTGCGTTGTCCTAGCTTTGTGCTTTACTTAGGGAACTCATTACAATCCCTGTACGCACGCAAAAAATAGCAAGATTAGTGCGCTCCGGTCATGGAGGGCTGGATTTCTGAATCCATGACCTAATCCACCCCGCCGCTCACTCAGCGGCGCCACGTTTTCGGAGAACAACACATGAACCCATTGGAACAGCTATTGCAATGCGGACAATCTGTCTGGCTGGATTCGATCAGCCGCGATCTCATCAAGAGCGGGCAACTGCAGCGCCTGGTAACCGGCGATAAGCTGCATGGCCTGACAAGCAATCCCACCATTTTCGAGCAGGCAATCGGGCACAGCGATGCTTACGACGATACGCTGCGCCAGCTATTGCGGGCCAATGAAAAACAAACCGAAAAGACCCTGTTCGAGTCGCTGGCTATCGAAGATATTCGCATGGCCGCAGATGTGTTGCGGCCCGTATATGATGAAACTCATGGTGGAGACGGATACGTCAGCCTGGAGGTATCACCCCATCTGGCACGGGATACCGGAGGCAGTATTGCGGAAGCCAAACGCCTGTGGCAAGCCGTGGAGCGGCCCAACCTCATGATTAAAATTCCCGGTACCCACGAGGGGATTCCAGCAATCGAGCAACTGATAAGCGAAGGCATCAATGTCAATGTCACCCTGATGTTCTCTCTGCGCCACTATGATGCCGTGGCCCGCGCGTACCTCACGGGACTTGAGCGCCGTGAGGCCTATTCACCGGGTGGAAACAAGACATGGCCTGTTTCGGTCGCCTCGTTTTTCGTCAGCCGGGTGGATAACGTAATCGATCCCATGCTGGAAAAGATCGGGACCCCGGAAGCGCTCGCCTTACGCGGGAAAATTGCCATTGCCAATGCCAAGCTTGCCTATCAACGCTTCCGCGAGACATTTTACGGAGAGCCATTTGATTCCTGGCGCAAGAAAGGCGTACACGTCCAGCGGCCGTTGTGGGCCAGCACCAGCACCAAAAATCCCTCATATTCGGATGTGCTGTATGTCGAGGAATTGATCGGCTCCGATACCGTCAATACGCTGCCACTCAAAACGCTGGAAGCATTCCGGGATCATGGGCGAGTTAGCGAAACCCTTGGAAAAGGACTCGCACAAGCTGAAGCCGATGTCGCGCAACTTAAAAAGCTGGGGATCGATCTCAATGCAGCTACCGAAAAACTTCAAAACGATGGGGTGGATTCGTTCGCTGTCTCCTATGACAAGCTGCTTGCCGCACTGAAGAAAAAGCGCCAGGAGATTCTCGCCACCAGCGACCAGACAGCCTGAACCGGTTCAAGATTATTATTCAGCAGAGAACAAACAATCAGCAAGGGAGGGATCATGGAACTGGGAATGATTGGATTGGGAAAAATGGGAGGCGCGATGTCGCAACGGCTGATGCAGGCGGGACACCAGGTGGCCGGTTACGCTCGCAGTACTAATACGGTGAAGCAGCTGGAAGCAAAAGGCCTCATCGCCGCCTCCTCGGTGGAGGACCTGGTTAGCAAGCTGAAGCCGCAGCGCATCATCTGGCTGATGATTCCGTCAGGAAAACCGGTGGATGAAACTCTGGGCATTTTAATACCGCTGCTGGAGGCGGATGACATTATCATCGATGGCGGAAACTCGGATTACAAGGATACCCAACGCCGGGCAGAAATGCTTAAAACACACAAGATTCACTATGTCGATGCGGGCACCAGCGGGGGTGTCTGGGGTCTTGAAAACGGCTACAGTGTGATGGTGGGTGGCGAAGATACCGTGGTGGAGCACCTGCGACCCCTCTTTGAAACACTTGCTCCCGGCCCAAATAAAGGATGGGGCCACGTTGGTCCATGCGGGGCAGGTCATTTTACCAAAATGGTCCACAATGGTATCGAGTACGGAATAATGCAGGCTTACGGCGAAGGTTTTGCAATCATGCACCATAAGAAGGAATTCAAGCTGGACTTGCACCAGGTGGCGGAAATCTGGCGTTATGGCAGCGTGATTCAATCCTGGCTGCTCGATCTGACCACCGCTGCACTGGAAAAAAACCCGAGCCTCGACGGCATTGCCCCCTACGTTGCCGATTCCGGGGAGGGACGCTGGACCGTTGCCGAGGCGATAGACCTGAACGTCGCCGCGCCTGTCATTACCTTGTCATTGTTGCAGCGATTGCGATCGCGTGATTCCGATTCGTTCTCCGACAAATTGCTGTCCGCGCTGCGCAACGAGTTCGGCGGACATGCGATAAAGAAGGAGTAGTTGCGCCTTTCAAATTCCTGAAATCCCCGAAATCCCTGAATCGTGGAAGGAGGGTGCGTACCGTTTCCAGCAAGTGGACTGTTTAGCTCCTTGCGTAATAGTCGGCCTCTCTATGTTCAAGCCCGCAGGTCCGCACTCTCCTCGATATGAGGCTCGGCGTCCTGTCGAGCCTGGCCGTCCCGCCTCTCTCATCCAGTCCATCCCCTCACGACTGGGTGAGCATTTCCTTCCCCTCAGCTCTCTCGATTCCCTCGGAGCCTTCACTCCCTCTGCTGGAAGCAAAGTATTTTCTGCAAGCACGGAACATGCCTGTCGAAGAACTGAACGAGCCAGACAGGATAAGTCCACAGAAATCTACAACGATAAATCAACAAAAATTGACAAGCATCATCCTAATCACACTTAAAACATAAACAAGTTGACTAAGTTCCGATGTTCACATATTCTTCACATGTAGAAACTGGATACCGATAACCCGATTGATCCAGTTATTCCATGAATGATGATGGCGCCTGAAGAGGTGTGATAATGAAGATCGATAAGATTATCGCCAAATTTTCCCTGCTCAGCCTTATGTTCATGGCAACAATGAGCTTGCCTGTCCAGGCGGCCGAGGTGGAAGGTTTTGATGTCGATGCAGCGTCGCGTAACGCAGTGACCAGAAGTGATCATGAAGCCGTCGCCAGGTATTACGACAACGCGGCCATGGAGACGCAGGCAAAAGCACACGAGCAGAAACGCCTGCTTGAGCAGTACGAGAATAAAAGCTACCTCTATGGCAGAGAAGCCCAGGACAAGCTGGCCCATACTTACGCATTGGCACGCAAGTATGAGAAGGAGGCGCAAGCCAATACCAGGGAAGCGGCATTGCACCGGCAAATGGCCTTGCAGATCGAAGAGAGCGACTTCACCCACAGTGACAGCCTTCAACAGCTGAGCACGATTTCCGATTTGCATTAGGAATCAGGATCTATTCTTGTCTGAGTTAATCTCAGAGTAATGTAATCAGAAACGGCAATGTACGGATGAACATCCGTATATTGCTGCCAATATTTCATACCTTTCGGACTATCTTACCCCTCGGTTCACCTCCCGGATTCGAGGATACTTCCCCTCTCTTTCTAAATTGCTGCGGAATCTAAACCCCGTAACAAAATTCGCTGCACATCCCTCAATAAAACTGGTTCCTGCGTCACTCTGGAACAACGTCGCAATAAGCACCTTTCCAGCAGAAGGATTCATGCCGGATAAATCATTCTTCACCTGATCTAAAAACGGAAATTAATGCAAGATTGACAGAGCTCAATCAAAGCAGATTCCTGTCAAAAAATACTTTACAAATGTGAATTCCTCACATATTCTTCACATATGCTTCACAAACGTAGTAGAAAGTAGCAAAAGTAGCTTTAAAAGTAGCCTTTTTTCGCTATCGATTTCGGGAGGGTATGATGATTAACGGTAGAGCACTTGGCCTTTTCTATTCTATGAGCCTGACTGTTGCGCTGGTTTTTGCTGCGCTTAATGCTGCGGGTGTCACCACTGTTAAAGAAAACAGCTATTCCATCGCAACTATTGATGAGGACAGTTACAAAGTAGCCACCTTACAAAACCCGTAGCACTTGCAGAAACAGAAGTTCGCTGATTTTTTTCCAAAATAGCAACAAAGGCGCCGATGCAATATTCGAGTGAATTTTCCTCCATATTGCATCGGCGCTCCTCTTCGTAACTTCCCTTCAGCAAAATCCATGCACTCCTGCTGTTGGATGCATATATCATTCGAATAACCGATGCAGGCATTCGGGTCTATTCCCTGTCTCTCTGTTGCCCTGAGCGCAGGTACGGCCTGTACTCTTGCACGAACCACTTTAAACATAAAAAAATTGACGAAGTGGGCTTACATAAACTAGCATTAAGCAATGCTTGCTCAATGCCTGCTGCTTTTCGCCTGTTAAAAGCAACACCATTTGAAATTCCTGCTTCTGGTAAAACAATGAAACAGACTGGCGCCCTGCTTGCCGTATTGATTTTACTGACGCCCATCACCCAGGCGGCCGACCCTTCTGATACCCGGACCATTACGCAGAATGATGAGCAGAATTCAAATGCACACGAGGCAGTCGAGAGATATTTCGAAGACGAGCTCATGAAAAAACATGCAACGGTTGCCAAATACTACGAGGAGGAAGCAAGAAAGTCGCGGGCAAAAGTAAAGGTACTGGAGACAATGCTTGCGCATTATGAGGAAAAAAGCTACCTGTACGGAAAAAAAGCGCAGGACCTGCAGGCGCATACTGAAGCCCTGGTAAGAAAACATGAAGAAGCTGCAAAGGCAGATGCAAGAGAAGCTGCCTCTCACCGTCAAATTGCTTTGACGCTTAAAGAAAAAAATCACCCTGCGTCAAAAACTCGAAAGCTGAGCGTTGTTGAATCCTACCCCCCCGCTGTTTTATCGAAATAAGAGCAAGGAAGGTAGGAGCATACGGAGAAATTCCGTAGCGGCATAGCCATAACTTCCGTTTTTCCTGTCCGTCCTCACGGACGACAAGCAGTCCTGCTCCAGTCCCCCAAGATATCTTCCCGGGATTCTCTACTGACACTCATTGGAACCGGCTGAAATTTCGCGAAATAATGATAACCTGGGAGCTACCCGATACCCGCAAAAACTGTTTGTTTGCCCTGTCACCTGCCGATTCGCCTTCCAGTCATGATATGCTGGACAGGTCATCTGGAATATAAGTCACAATAATTACAACTGGAATAGTGCCGCAATAATTCCGTGAAGCGATGAGTCCGGACAAACAGGAAGCGAAGTCCCCGGGCCTTCTATATCCAACTTCTCAAGGACATTTATGCAAAATTTCCTCCGAAATGATGATTTAGGCAAATTGATTCTGCGCCTGACTGTAGGGGTATTGATGCTGTTTCACGGGTTGCACAAAATACTTAATCCGGAATCCCTTGATTTCATCAGCAAGCAATTGACGGGTATCGATTTACCACCAGTACTGGCCTACGGAGTCTATCTCGGTGAAGTCGTCGCGGCGCTAATGGTGATCTTCGGCTTTTTCTCGCGTCTCGGCGGCTTGCTGATCTTTGGTAACATGATTTTTGCGCTTGTATTGGCGCACTCCGATCAGTTATCTACGTTCACCAAAACTGGGGGATGGGCGCTTGAATTGCAAGGGTTTTATTTATTTTCAGGCCTTGCGATATTTTTCCTGGGCAGCGGAAGATGGGCCATCCGCCCGGAATGATGAAGCAAGCCGCCGTCAATGCTCATGATGGTTACATCAAAATAACAAAGGAATCTCTGCCCGATGGAATCAGCCGATCTCCAACAATACAGATGGCATGAATATGCCGACCTGGCAGCCCTTCAGGATGCGGCCGTGGCTGCAATCCTGGATAGCGCCGCCTCTGCCATTCAAGAGCGTGGGCGCTTCAACCTCGTTCTTGCGGGGGGTGAATCGCCTCGCGAAATCTACCGGAGATTATGCAGCGCGCCAGCGGATTGGTCTCTCTGGCACATCTATTATGGAGACGAACGCTGCATGCCTCCCACTCAGGAAGAACTGAATTCCCATATGGCAGAAGAAGCATGGCTCAGCCATGTATCCATTCCGCCGGCCCAGATTCATGCCATCCCCAATGGTCCCCGCGCAGATAAAGCTGCGGAAGCGTATGCACAAACACTGCGCGGCGTAGGTTATTTCGACCTGACGCTGCTCGGATTGGGAGCAGATGGTCATACTGCAAGCCTGTTCCCGGACAACGATTGGGGAATAGCGACGGATTCGCCCGATACGCTTGCAGTATTCAACTCCCCCAAGCGACCGCCACAGCGCGTATCACTGAGTGCAGCGCGTTTAAATCGCTCGCGAAGGATAATATTTCTGGTAAACGGTGAATCAAAGCATAAGGCAGTGGCAAGATGGCGGGCCGGGGAAAAAATACCTGCCAGGGCGATAATGGGGGAAAACGGTGTGGATGTACTCGTGGAATCGGCGTTACTGTTACCGGTGAAAGGGCAATAGGATTAAATAAAAAAGAAAACAGAAAATCGAGGCAAAAAAAAAGGAGTAGAAACTACTCCTTTTTGGATACAAACCTGAATCGACATAACTCTCCCCCGCGAGCCATGCATTCATGTTGCTCGACCTTGCTGTCGGTAAAAGCTTCCATTAGTCCGCGGTCCAGGTAACAAATCTCGATATCTTTTGCGGCCATCTGGTGAAACACACAATTATCCGCTTCAATCACCTTTTCTCCATCCGGCAAGGCAGCAATTTTCGCGTTGTAGCCAAGCTGATCCATTACCTCTGTCAGCTTGTCGATTTTTTCCTCCCTCGTATTCAAGTCCGGATATTGGCCCCGTATCTGCTCTGCGATGCCTGCACCGATTTCAGACAAGCGCTTACCCATGTTCTCAACACCTTCTTCGCGCCGAACCGAGGCTAATACCAGTTGTGCCAGCCAGGAATACTGGCGGGGAAAACTCTCCTTGCCCAGTTCGGTAAGAATGTAAAGCTGTTGAGGTCTTCCGCCTCCTGATGGACGCGTACTTCCAGCCGTTACCAGACCTGCTCCCTCCAGAGAAGAGAGATGTTGCCGAACTGCATTTCTTGTAATCTCCAGCCCTTTTGAAAGTTCATCCACACTCAGGCCTGGCCTGCTTCCACGCAAAAGCTTAAGCAACTGCTTCTGCCGTTCACCCATCGTATTTAGCATCTGATATACCCCCTTCCACCCCCGTCATAAGAAATAAGAATTACCGGCTTCATTATAAACCACTGAGAGCCTGTGTCTTGTCTTAAGACACTTTAAACATAAAATAGTTGACAAAATAACCCATGATTCCTTATTATTTCTTCATAAATAAAGAATAATCGAGGTTTGATTCGCCTCGATTCTGTTTGATCCGGTTTTACCTCCAATTTCAGGCGAAGTTGTCCCGGAATTGCGATCTATCCTATCTCCCTGTTTTTTGTACTCCACTGTTTTTGGTAATCTTTTCGCTATCTTTTGGCATTAACCGCATTGATTTTAAAGGAAAGCGCAACGTGACAACAAGGAGAATTTTCGCAGTTTTATCCTTCGGTTTACTGGCGGCATGTGCGCAAATGAGCCCGCATGAGGCCGTCCAGAACGCGAATATTCGCAGGGTGGCGCAGAACGCCAGAACCCCCAGTGATCATGATGCGTTGGGCAAGTATTTTGAGAACGCGGCCCGGGAAATGCAGACCAAGGCTGATGAGCAGAAAAAATTACTCGAGCATTATGAAGAGAAGGGTTATCTCTATGGACGCCAGGCGCAGGATTTGAAGTCGCATACTGCGGCCCTCCTTCACAAATATGAAGCGAATGCGGATGAAAATATCAGGGCAGCTGCCGCCCATCGGCAAATGGCGGTAGAGCAGGCGAAACGTGAATTTGCCATACGTGAAGGGCAGGTGGTGAACACGGAGAATCGTGCGCATTCCTCGAAGTAAGCAGAGGGCGCAGCGCAGTAAAAGCATCAGGAATATCGCCTTGCCGCAGTCTTGATTTCCCACTGATTTGAGCTGGCCGACTCGTCGGTAAAAACGCTTCCATCCGCTCCCGTGTGCGCCGCGGCAAGCTCCTCCGCCTGGACATGGACAGCGCAACCTGGCAAATCATGGAGACCCCCGACATGATCGAAATGTAAATGACTTATAAGCACGACATCCACATCCTGTGGCCCGAAGCCCAGCCTCTTCAGGTAACGGGGAATACGCTGCCTTTCCCACATGCTGGGCGGCTCAACCAGCGGAAGCGTGGGATCAAAATGACTTGCACGCAAAATGGGATCGGAAACCTTGCGATAGTTGCATCCCACGTCATATAAGATGCATCCATTCGAGGTTTCGATCAAATAGGCAGGAATCGGCGCTTCGATAAATTCCCCGTGTCCACGGTTACGGGTCGAAATGGTCTTTTCATAACGGATCGCTCCCGTCAGTAACGGCCAGCCTTTATGGTATGAAGCATATCGGTTCGCCGGTTTATCACGTGGATCATCTCAATTGCGAGATAAAAGTAAATCGCCGCCGGCTAATAATCCCCCTGAGAGGATGCCTCTTCCGAGTGGCCGGAACGATGTTCCATACTGGATATCAGATGAGCGGAAAAATTCATGGCGAAGGGCACGAGCAGCATGGCTGCGAGCAGTATCAGAAGCGCGACGTGGCTGCCCATGCCGATTTCTCCCCTCGCCATTTTTCGGAAGAACCACACGACCAGTAGAAAAAAACCTGCCAGAACGAGGATGCTGGCCGTTACAAAGCTGCTATCCATTTATCACTGCCCCCTCAGCTCGCTCGGTCTGCACTTGATGAGCCTTATATTACTGTAATTTCCTGCACGTCATGAAGATAGCACTATTCCTCCTGCCGCACGGAGATTGTCAGCGGTACAGGCGGAATGAATCCTTCCTGGGCTGGAGCGGGGTTTTGACGCCACAACGCCGCAAGCACACTGCCCAATAGCGAATGCATTACGGCGGAAACCGCGCCAACGACGGGTGCAAGCGGCAACAATGGAAAAGCCTGTTTGGCCAGCACAACGGCAAGTCCCGAGTTCTGCATCCCCACCTCGATTGCAATTGTGCGCGCGCTGTTACCATGATAGCCAAACAAGCGGGCAAAGTAATAACCGAACAGGAAGCCTGCCCCATGCAATAGCGCAGTCGCCAGAATAAGCTCCCCGCTATAGGCAAGAATAGCCTCTGCATTGGCGGCAAATATCACTGTACAGATAAAAACCACGCCCGCCACTGAAAGCAGCGGAGCGACAGGCAGAACCCGCATGACAGGCGAGGTGCCCACCGGTTGAGCAGCACGCCCAGAAAGATAGGAATAATCACGACTTGAAAAGTCTGCTTGAACAGCAGCCAGGCATCGACCGGCACGAGAGCGCCCGCGAAAAGCTGGGTCAGCAAGGGCGTGAGCATAACGGCTGCAAGCGTGGAGCAGACTGTCATGACGACTGAAAGCGCGACATCGGCGCCTGCGATGTAGCTGATCAGGTTTGAAGCGGTACCACCCGGAGCGCACCCTACCAGGATGAGTCCTACTGCGAAATAAGGCGGCAGGCTCAACGCCTGGGCTACTATCCATGCCGTCAAAGGCATGATGGAATACTGCGCGACGAAGCCGATGACTACCGCTCGCGGGCTCCGCGCGATACGGCGAAAATCCTCTACGGATAGTGTAAGCCCCATGCCCAGCATAATGCAGGCAAGAACCGCAACCATCAGAGGACCCTGGTTGAACGAGGCCAGTGATTCCGGCGCATACAAGGCAAGCAGTCCCGAGAGAATCATCCAGAGGGGGAACAGGAGGGTCAGCTTCTGTAACATGGAGCTTGGTATTCTGGTAAAGCTGCCTTGGCTGCTATCCATCGTTTCGTGAAAACAGAAGCGTATGATGCTGCGCGTGACGGCTGACCAGCCGTGTAGAACGAAGCCCCGCCTCCCTGGCCATTCTTCGCAAGGTGGAAAGGCATTCGGGGTAGTCGTGGTCGCGAACATGCGCGCATGCTTCTTCCAGCTGCTCCGGCGGCACGCCCGTCCACTTTTCCCGCATGAAATTGAGGTAACCTTTCAAAAAGTCCTCCCGAGCCTCATTTTCTTCACGCACCACATCCACCAGTATCAGCCAGCCTTCTTTTGAGAGGCAGCGTTCCGCTGCCTGGAAAAACCGCGCCTTTTCATCCAGGTTCAGATGATGAATGGCAAACCCGGAGAAAATAACATCCCATGCCTGATTCGCAGACTCGATGGTTTGCAGGAGTTCCCCCTGGATCAGGTTGATTTCTCCTGGCAATCCTGCAAGGTACTCCTTCGCCTCCGTCAAAGCAGCCCCGGATAAGTCCAAGCCCTCGTATACCAAAGGAGGAGAACGTTTCAGGCAAGGTGCAAGATAACGGGCGTTGCCGCAGCCAAGATCCAGCAGGCGATACTCCCCCCGATCAGCGCGCGACCCCAAAAGCTCCCCAACTCCGGCATAGATCTCCCGGTGAAACATGTAGTTGTGCTCCGTGATCAGATCATAGAGCGACCAGGACCGGGTAAAAATGGCGACAGGTTCAGCAGATAGCATGACTCGAAAAGGAATTCATTGCGATGGTAAAATTTCGACTGATTTTCACAATAAACGGCAGAATCTCTTTATTTTAACCTTTTGAAAATACATTGGCGACGACCAACTCTTGATAAGACAAATGGTCTTGCACGGCATGCGTATACACCCCCATTTTTACTAAAATACAGGGAGAATCTGCGGTAAAGCCGCAATAGGAAGGCGAAACGGGGTCCTCCAGGGTATCCGGGTACAAGAATGCAGTAAGATCGATAGGGAATTTTGGAACTGCCCACATAGGAAAAAGAGCGCGAATGCCTGAATATGAATGGCAGGCACTATGAGTGCAGCGCTGCGTGAGGTGTCGCTTTCTTGATGACGAGGAAATGGAATGAATATACCAGCTGGATTCGATAAAGAAGCTTTGCGAGACGTAGCCGATGCTCTTGAGACGGAATCGAAAACTGTTGGAGTGAACAACGGGACAGATTATCCATGCCACCCAGAGAGCGCCCCTGCTCAGGCGGCTCGCTTTATCCGGGCTGTCATTGCCGAGGCCCCGATGCCCCCGGTGCATTCAATTGCACCTGAACCATTCCACGCTGAGATCTCTCCTGCTCAGGAGGACCAGAGCATGGAATGGTGGCAGGATGCCATCAGAAATGCAATGGGATCTCCGCACGAACATTATCAGGAACAGGCGGAGAATGCTTCGACATTGCCACCACAGAACAGCGAACCTGAAATGTGGCAGCTTGCAAGCGAGCGGGACGATGCTACAGAATGGGCCAATAAACTGGCCCATGCGATAGCGGAACGTCTTGGCATCGATATTGGCGAGCTCAGCAACGCAAGCAATCCATGGCAGAAGGCGCTGGATTATTGCGAAATGCCAGTTCAGGAGATTGATCCTCACGAGCATAGGATAAGGCACGTTGCTTCTCATAATGGATTGAATGCCAGTGATGCCAATGACAAACTCAGGAGAGCGGCTGAGGAAGTTGTTAGTTTCCTGTATATGGACGTCAACGAGGAGCATCTGGTAAATGGATTGAAGCTGCTTGAAGGCGCTATTGAAAACCTCCGCGACGCACTGGAAGGAAAATCATGAACCAGATATAGTTGTAGTAGTTGCGACTACTACATGAAACAGACGCGTGAGAAGAACAGGCATCATGGCAAGGGCTAAAGCATGAACTGAAGCTCCATCCGCAACACCAGGGGAATGCAGATCCATATCAATTAGCCCGATATTCATGGAATCTTGACGGCCAGGCACCAGAACAGCCTGGCCGCCGCAACCCCAGTAGTCCCTCGAAGGCCAAGAAGCTCAACAGAGAAAATTGAGCGTAATGAAGCGCACTGCCTCAATGGCATTCCCATATATTATCCGTCTTACCCGCTATTATTGTTGAGCCAGGCCACGGGGACAGTGCACCCCTGTTAAGATAATAAAATCACCCGTGTGCGGATCGATGTCGGATCAAACCTTTGTTTTGCGAACATGCACCGCGCAATCCCCCTCACAACGTGAAGTGCTCCGGATCACGACGATACTTGCCTGCGTGCCCGGATCAGCTTCATGGTTTCAAATAGGCCGAATGTTACCAGGCCGGCAAAAAGGCAAAATGCGACCTCGGCAAGTTTTAGCCTGCCAAAAGAGAACAGCTCGCTTAGTGCCGGAACGAAGGCAACCAGCCCGAGGCCGCCCATCGCTCCTCCTGTCACCCACCAGAGAGCCGCATTCCGCGATTCAAGGGAGGCAAGTGCCGATCTTGATCGAGACCGGTTTGTAAAAATCAGACCCACGCTCGCTATGACCAGAGTCATGAAAGTTATTGCCCGCGCCTCATCGGCTCCAAGCCCCCGATAGAGCGCAAAGCTGAATATCGCCTGCACGATCAAAAGCAGAACCAAGCCCTGCCCAAATCCGAGGATCAACAGATCACGATCGAAAAGCGGGGTGTCCGGCGATCGCGGAGGTCGCCGCATGATGTCCTCCTCCTCGGGCTCCGCCTCGAAAACGATGGAGCATGCCGGGTCGATGATCAATTCGAGGAATAGAATATGTACTGGCATGAGAATTACGGGCAAGCCCATCATCACGGGAATGACAGACAGGCCAACGATCGGAAGGTGGACCGCAATGATGAAAGCGCTGGCCTTTTGCAGATTGTCGAAAATCCGCCGCCCGAGTCTCACTGCCGAGATGATCGAAGAAAAATCGTCATTTAGCAGCACCAGCGCGGCAGACTCGCGCGCGACATCCGTCCCGCGCTTCCCCATGGCAATACCGATGTCCGCCGACTTCAGTGCAGGTGCATCATTGACGCCATCACCCGTCATGACCACCACTTCGTCGCTCGCCTTGAGTGCGTTCACGATGCGAAGCTTTTGTTCGGGCACGACTCGGCAGAAGATATTTACCGCCCGGATGCGTTCCTGAAGCTCGGCATCGCTCAGGCTATCCAGCATAGACCCTGAGATCGTATTTTCCGGCGATTGAATCCCGATCTGTCGCGCAATATTCATTGCCGTGGCCGGATAATCCCCGGTAATCATTATGACCCTCAACCCGGCGGCGCGGCTTTCCTCGATTGCAGCAGGAACCTGCGGCCGGATGGGATCCGCCAAGGCAATCAGACCGAGGAACTGAAACGTGAAATCATGCTGGAGATCAGGTAGAGGCTGCTGGTTGAATTCAGCCTTGGCGACTCCCAGCACGCGCAAGCCTTGCTCAGCCAGGTTGTTGACCTGAGTGATGATTCCTCGCGCAGAATCCGCTTCAAGATGGCACAGGTCTATGATCGCTTCGGGCGATCCCTTGGCGGCAATGATATAGTTCACCCGGTCAGGAGACTGCCAGACACGGGACATGGCCAGTAAGTCATGCGAGAGAGGATATTCGCTCATCAACCGCCAATCGCTATGCAAATGCTCGGTATCGGCCAGCAGTTTGTGCCCTGCGTTGCGGATTGCGATCTCCATCGGGTCGAACGGAGCCCGGTGGCTTGCCAGAACGGCAAATTCAAGGGTTTCATGGAATGTTTCCGGCAGACCGGATGATTCTTTTCCCGCAGCGTCAAAGATCTGGCCAGCGCTGAATATCCGTGCAACGGCCATCCGGTTTTGGGTGAGAGTCCCTGTCTTGTCAACACAAAGGACAGTCGCCGCACCGAGCATTTCGATGGCAGGAATTTGCCGGGTCAGCACTTTTTCCTTCGATATGCGCCACGCCCCCAATCCCAGGAAGATCGTGAGGACAACCGGCAACTCCTCGGGAAGAAGTGCCATCGCGAGCGTTAGTCCGGCAAGAAAGCCATTCAGCCAATCTCCTCGAGTGGCTCCATACCAAAGCGCAACAATGCTCGCCAGCGCGAAACCGATCCAGGAAACGCGCTTCACTACCCGCGCGACTTCGCCTTGCAAACGGGTTGGTTTCTGCTCTATGCTCGCAAGTGCCTTGCCGATCCTGCCAATGGCAGTGTCCGTGGCCGTCCCGGTAACCACCGCCATTCCCTTTCCCTGCACGACAAGCGTACTGGAAAAGATAAACGGCAAGTCATTCCCGCCCGGCGCGTTCATTTCCTGGGGATGACCATCGCTTGCACGCTTGCGCACCGGGACAGATTCCCCGGTGAGCACCGATTCATCGATAGACATATGAGCAGATTCCAGAAGAATGGCATCTGCTGGAACACGATCCCCCTCAGACAGGATGATGAGATCGCCACGAACCACCTCGCGGCCAGGAATGCGCTCTTGCTTTCCTCCGCGGATAACCAGCGCACGGGGACTGGAAAGATCACGCAGCGCACCGAGCGCCCGTTCGGTCTTGCGTTCCTGAACAAAAGTGATGCCCATGACAACAAATACGAAGCCAAGCAGCATCAGGGCCTCCTGCTTGCTTCCCAGGAGCAGATAAGTTGTGCCGCAGGCGATCAGAAGGATGAACATGGGCTCACGCGCCACTGAAATTGCGATAGCGAGCACATTGCGCGGCTTTGCTGAAGGAAGTTCGTTATATCCATTCTCCGCAAGGCGCCGCGCGGCTTCATCGCGAGTCAAGCCGGTTAACGAATCAACTCCGGGTGGCTTATCCATACGAAAGATAACTAGTGGAATTATGTGATGTGATGAGTACAACCCCGGCCGAAGTTGTCATATCAAAGTCAAGGCGAAAATTCAAAGCGCTTCTTTCTGCGCCGCGCATGTTGGAACATTGCCCATATCCAGCTCGATCACGTTCTTTGAAATGCCTGCAACTACGCTTGCCACTACGCGTTGCACGCCCCCTACAACACCTTCGATACCCGGCGCAACAGGCTCCGTAATCACCGCATAACATGCGGCGCTGCGAACATCGGCAGGACGCGTAATCGTCCAACCGAATCTCGCCTTTACGCTGTCATCGATTATTGCGTCGAACTGGCTAAGCTCAATTGCGATTCTGTAGACGATTTGATCGGGAGTACGGCCCCTCCGTGCTCTGTTTACGGCCCCGGTCAAGTTAGCAATACCGGAGGCGAACGCATCTCGCAGTTCATAGTTGAACGGCGATGACCAGCGATCTTGTTCAAGAATGAAAAGCTGTGTCGCCGGACCAGAATCTCTGGAATGTACAACCAATTGCGGTCGCGCAAGCCGTTCTGGAACATCGACTGGCAATATGTCAATGAAAATCGGGGTGGACAGATCTCGTGGCAGGGCCTTTATCTCGAAGGACTCCGATCCGGCCGACAGCGTATAAAACCGCGTCTCCGGAACCGATGCGCAACCAACGGTCAAGAATGCTACCATCATAAAAAATGCGCTTTGCCCCAGGATCGTCATTGTCTTTCTTCCCGCTTGCCGCGAATTATCGATTCAGGATGACGTTCCAGGTAATCCGTTACAACCCTGAGTGAAATCGCCGCGCGCGATAATTCCTGCAATGTCTGACGTAAATCCTGCTGTAGAGGTGCTTCTTCGGACAATGTGCGCCCCGCGGCATTTAGAGTCTCGTGCACGTCCTTCATTGCTACGGCTATTTCGGGCGCCACATCATTATTCAATGTCTCCGTCAGCTGTCCGGCGCTGTTCAGCGTCCTTTGGAGAGTTTTTAACGACTCCTGCAATTCGCTGCCAATTTGATCGAAAGGTACCTTGTTCAACTTTCGCGCTATCTCGGAAATCTGCGTTTGAGTTTCCTCTGCCGTATTGGGAATGGTGGGTATTGCCAACAACGCCTGGGAAGCAGCTACATCGGCTTTGCGCTTCGAAACATCTCCTTTTTTTGTGACAACGCCAGGAAAGAAATCGAAGGCAACATAAAGTTGTCCGGTAAGGAGATCGGCACTTCGCAACTGTGCGCGCAAGCCGCGATCGATCATGAACTGCAAACGCTGCTGGGCCGTATACGCCGGTTCTTTTCGAAACCGCGCATATCTCCGGCCCAGGCGCTCCGGATAAACCTGAACCAGGACTGGCATAGTGAATTCGCGCAGCTTGGGATCATAATCAATGCCTATCGATTTAACCTGTCCCAATACCAGTCCCCGGAAACTCACTTCTGCACCTGGTCTTAAACCACGCAGGGATTGTTTGAAATTAAGCAATATTATTTGCGCGTCGCCATCCGGCTCCCTTAATGCTTCAGCCTGATTTTCAGCCAGGATAAAGGCCGTGTCCTCTTTGGCGAGAGTGCCGGGATTGTGATCGGGGGATTGGAAGGAAAGACCGCCAAACAGAACAGTATCTAGTGATTGCGACCTGATCTTTAACCCGTCGGCATTAAGTTGCACCTCGAAGCCGCTGGCGTGCCAGAAGCGGGTATTGATACCCACAAACCTGTCATAGGGCGAGTTAATGAATATCCGCATGATAATGCCTTTGCCATTTTCATCCAGATCATATGCGGTGACTTGTCCCACTTTGATCCAATGGAAATAGACAGGCGAACCTATATCCAGCGAGCCGATATCGGCCGCATGTAAAAAATACTGCTTTCCGGAAGCACTGCGAGTGACTATTGGCGGCGTCTCAAGTCCCGCAAATTTGTCGGTCTGTTCGGCTGAAATGCCCGCATCCGCTCCAATGTAGGAGCCCAATACCAGGGTCGCAAGCCCGGACACTTGCAAACCCGAGATACGTGTACGCACGACCCAGAAACGGCTGTCGGCTGCGGTGAAACTCTGGGCTTCCTTCTTCAAACGCACGGTTACCGAAACGTGAGTGCGATCTTCGCTGAGCGCGATTGACTGAACTGTGCCGATCTCGACTTCCTTATACTTGACCTTGGTTTTGCCTGCCTCGAGTCCCTCGCCGGAGAGGAATGTAATGGTGATCTCAGGGCCGCGCTGAATCCAGGCCTGAGCTATAAGCGAGATTCCGATAACTGCGGCAAGTATCGGAACCAGCCAGATTAACGAGGAGACCCAGTTTCGCTGACCCACCTTCCTTGGCAAGGAAACGCCCTGCGCGGGATCACTTGCCTCGTCTTGATTCATGTGACCTTCCAGGCTCATGCTCAGCCGCATCCCACATCAAACGGGGGTCAAAGCTGATCGAAGCAAGCATGGTCAGTACCACCACGGCGGCAAAAGCAGCGATACCCTCCCCGGGATGCACCGTGGCAAAGCCTTTGATCTGTATGAGCCCGGTCATCAGCGTTACAACAAAAACATCCAGCATCGACCAGCGGCCAATTACCGCGACAACGCGATAAAGTTTCGCTCGCAGCAAGAGGTGCCGCTTACTGCGGTCTTGTACTGCGATCAATAGCTGAGTAAGGACCGCCAGCTTGAATAGGGGCACGAGAAAGCTCGCAGTAAAAACAATCAGCGCCAATCCCCAGGAACCGGAATTCCAGAAATATATGATGCCGCTCATGATCGTATCTTGCTGTTCCTGTCCGAGGAAAGGAATAGTGATCATGACCGGTAATATGTTGGCCGGAACATACATTATGTAGGCGGCGATCACTAAAGCCCAGGTCCGGCGGAGACTGTTAGGTTTACGCATGTGCAATCCTGCACCGCAGCGTCCGCAGCGATCATGAGCTTTTACAGCTTCCCATAAGGTCGCACAATGAGGACATGACACCATGCCCAGCTTGGCCGCAGTCTTTACGCGCAATGCACTCTCCGCCGACTGGCTGGCTGATTGAGCAGCTCTATTTACCGGCATGCTTTATTTCTCCTGTTTCTTGTAACTACCTCTGCTCATGTAGATACAGCGCGGGTCAAACGAAAACACCGCGGTCAGCAGGAAAGCAAGCGCACCAAATGCCCACAGCGCAACGCCAGGCAGTACAATTGCCATACTCGTCAGTTTGACGAATGCAACGATGACACCGAGCAGAAATACCTCCACCATTACCCAAGGTCGCAAGACCTGGATCAGGCGTCCCGATAAATTAAACGTTGTTGGGTGTCCAAATCTTCTAAGTCTGATCGGGAAGGTAAGCAAATAAATCAAAGCCAGAAGCTGAATCAAGGGAAACAGAATTGTTGTAGCCAGCACCAGCAATGCCACGAAGATCATCCCCTCGCCTCTCAAGGAACGGACCGAGCCTATAAGTGTTGTCTGGCTGGACAAACCACTCCGCAGTTCCAGTTCAAGGATTGGAAAGACGTGTGCAATGAGGTACATACACAAACCGGCGATCGCCAGTGGTAGAACATGCCTGCGTTGAGTACGCGTGTCGCGTTCCAGCTCGGCGCCGCAGCGACGGCAGAATGCGACTTCGCTGCGGCCCAGTGGTAACCTGCGGTAAACCGCATCGCATTCTTCACAAGCAATCAAGCCAGGTACTTCCCGCATGGTTAATTTATTGAAGATTGTCTTTCATTCATACAATGTGGACTCCAAACGGCATTCCTGAATGATGGCTTCCCGAAGCCGGCATATCTTATTTATATATAGTATATATATGTAATAGTTAATCTGATGGCTTGTATCAATGCCGATGAGGGATCAAATGCACTAATACTGCAATAAACCGTCGTCAAAATAGAAGCTTCGATATAACCGGAAGAAGTTATGCCTAATTACGCCGTCTATACGAGAACGCATACAGGACATGTCAAGCGAGTAAGAAACTTTTCCAGCAATTATCCCCACGATCTTTTGAAGCGCCATTTCCATCAAGAATTACTCACGGGCTTTCCAGAAAACACCGTATTCTGGATAAACCCTGAAGGCCCTAGTATCGGCTTTGCCCCGCATCCCGAAGTACGAAAAGCAGCTGATTAGGAAAAGGCAGAAACAAAAAAACCGACTGAATCAGGATCTGGTTTCAAAATGAGCGTTGCTCAGTCGATCGGAATACTTCTATCCCACTTCCAGGAAATGCAAGCTGCTTTCTGACGGCAGTCTTGCTCTGTTTACTATTCGGATGGGCCTGGGGAGAATCCTTGGCTGCAGTATTATTCAGTCGCCCTTTGATGCTCTCAATCGAATTCGATTTGCTTAATCCAGCGATTTTGCTCATCAAAATAATTGACCTCATAGGATATCGTTGTCAAGCTATACACTTTTTCGATAACGATTTTTGCGGCTCCATCCTGCAAGGATTGGACGTAGCGTTGTCGTTCGATCGAAAGAGATGACAGGGGAACGACTTTTTCGAACTCTAATCCTTTGTTGTAATCGAACTCTACCGAATAGATCAACTTCTTCCACGTTAAGCTGGCACCCAGTTCTTCAGCTAGAAAAATCACCCTGAGATGAGGATCGTTTGCCAGTTGGATATGAGTAACCGCGCTGTTCAGCATCAATACGCCAGAGATCACCATGGCGCTATAGCCAGCCCGCATGAATAATCCTCTGGATACCCTGGGCAGGACGAATTTCATGAAACTGGAGGATAGAACGGCAGCCAGGGCGACTATTAGGCCGATTCCTATGGTTTTTAGCTGAAACAAACCCAATGCGGCATAAAGATAAAGCTTGATTAAATGCAACAAGATTTCATTCGCAGCACGGGTTGCAATAATTTCATCATTATCCAGGCCGTAGCGAAAATAAAAACGGTTAAACAGGACACCCACCGCACCGGTCAAACCAGAAATAAAACCAGCCAGAAAACCGACCATTCTGAGCTGCCATGGGGGAATAGGAGACAATACAGCGTGCTTTCGTTCCTGTTTTCTGAAAAGCCAGGGAAGATTGGAGATAAGAAATATGCTCATGCACAACTCTAAATACATCGGCTCCAGATAACTCAGCATTTCTACGCCTAGAACCACTCCTACCATGGCTGTTGGCAAAAACAGTTTAGCCATATCCCAACGAATGGCTTTAAAAAATATCCAGATTCTGGAAAATGAGCTTGTTACGGCTCCGAGGGTAAGCGCTGCTGGAACTTGATTTACCGGGAGAGAATAGCCAAGAATGGGAATCAGTAATAATCCGGCACCCCCTCCACAAAATGCGCTAATTGAAAATGCCAGGAACGCAGCGAGAAAGAGGTAGAGATACAACATGATATTGAAAGAAATCGGTAAAGAGGCGGGCTGGATTTAAGCCAGTATACGGTACGATCAAGCAATTCGCGGCAAAGGATTTATATGTTCTCCAGTTCGATCCTGACCGGTGTAGGCAGCCTGTTTCCTGAAAAGACGTTTTATTGTTTAAGAATGCTTGTGTCGAATAGTTTTCAGGTGGATTAAAAATAGAGCTTCAAGTCAACCTTTAAGGTGTTAATTTTTATTAAATATTTACCTTGCCTGATTTTATATGGAGATTTGCCGCTATAAACAGGGAAGCTTGCAGAATGCTGAAAAGAAATGGTGCGGAGAATAGCTCACTGAATGTTGACTACAGGCCCTGAGAAGGGCCTGTAACTGTAGCTGGATGGCACGGGAAGATTGCTTCGCAGATCGACGATGAGTCACATGCGTAGCGGGTTATTGCCGTAGCACCCGCCCCAAGCCGGCGATACGGTCAGCAACCTCTGGTGAGCCTGTAGAGCTTCCCATTCTGACTCAGCCGATAAACCCTCTTGTCTTTCATGCCAGCCTTAACCGTGAGGCATTTCGTAAAATCTGCGAGATCACCCAGGTGGGCTGTGACCTTCACTGGATGCGAGCATTGGTTGTTGTAGTAGAGGGCAGTGGCGAGATTGCCTTCCACCCATGAGAAATTGGCCGTGTCTCCGGGCATCTCGCACGCAATAGTGAAGTGGCGTTCCTGATCCTTGGCGGCTCGCGGCGCAGCGGGTTCATTTACAGCCTCTATGGCGGAGACTGTACTGACTAAGAGGAGGATGATCACTGTGGTTCCTATCCCTGTTGCCAGCGTTATCCTGAGCTTTTCCATGTCGTTTCCTCTCTTATATAAACTCCTTTAAAGAGCTTTCCATAAATCGCAATTTCGAGAATCCTGTGATCCTTTCATTGCACGAAGCTTATTTATAGAACAAAAGATCCCTCGATGCTTTCGACAGGATATCCTTCCCTCCGGCAATCTGTAGCCAGAAGGGGATATCTTCACTGAAGGCGAAAATCTGCTGTCTGGTCGGGCCCGGAGATTTATAAGCGCTGGAAACCGGAAATGTCGATAGATCAAGAGGAATTGATCTGGCAAGGGCTTTATTCATCAGGAACGATGCCGAGGTCATTCCTGAAATTACATCAAAAACTTTTCCATCAAGCTGCTCATAGCTGTTCCTGTTGTGCTCCGTTTTGAGGTATAGCTCCTGGTAACCCAATCGCATTGCTTCGTCTTCCAAACGGCTGATCAGAGCTCTGGCGTATTTGTTCCGGCGTTTAATCCCGGCATGTCTGTTTGTTATCGTACGGATTTTTCATGGAAGCAGAGTCAGGATTCAATTTATTTACCAATTTAAAGGAGGCTCCCCATGACCCATACTCTCGATTCCAAAATGCAGTCATGCATCGATGCGTGTAATCGCTGCCATCAAACATGCCTGCACGAAGCGATGACCCATTGCCTGGAGTCAGGGGGGAAGCATGTTTCCCCGGAGCATATGCGGCTCATGGTGAACTGTGCCGAGATCTGTCAGACCTCGGCCAATTTCATGCTGAGCAGTTCCACTTTAAGCAGCCAACTCTGCGGAGTCTGCGCCGAGGCCTGTGAAGCTTGTGCCAGGAGTTGTGAACAGGTGGGTGACATGGAAGAGTGTATCAAAGCCTGCCGCGAGTGCGCCGAGAGTTGTCGCCGAATGGCGGGCTCCTACGCTAATCAGGGTATTGGGGCACAAGAGCGCGTTCCCGCAGATGATTTATAGCAGGTCCGGTCTCTTTTTTAGAGGACTTGCAGCGATGAGCTGTACGTCCAACGAGCTAATGCAGGCGGGCGATACGGCCAGCAAGTCTGGACTGCTACAGATAATGGATTAAAAACATGAATACATCATCTTTTGATGATCGTTACTTCGGTCTGGAAGGGGGATCTTTCTGATAACGTTCTCCGCTGCTGATGTTTCCACTTCCGCCCACGTCTATGATATAAATTTTGCCTGCCCCGCGCTGATAGGTATTAGCGGCCTGCATCACCGTGCTGAAAATATTGTCCACCTGCTCATCGGAAGCAAAAATTTCGATGCGTTTTTTCAGCATATAAGGATCGAAACCGCTATCGGCGACCCGCTCTCTGCCAAAACCGTAGCAATCGGAGACGCTCATGCCTGGGAAATCCGGAATTTCGAGTAACGCCTGCGTTACCTTGGATAACATGAAAGGCTCAATGTATGCGCGGATTTCTTTCATGAGGGCGGGTTTTGGTTATTCTTCAAAATTAGAGTAGAGCGCAGGAAGCATGGTCAGGGTAAGAATGGTCGAGCTCATGAGGCCGCCGATAATGACCGTCGCAAAAGGTTTGACAGCTTCCGCTCCCACGCTGGTGGAAAGCGCCGCAGGCAGCAGCCCCAGCATCGCCACGAGGGCCGTCATCACGACCGGCCGCAGGCGGCTGACGGAGCCTTGCAGAATGGCTTCATATGGAGAAAGCCCCTCCCGCCTGAGCAGGTTGACTTTAGATATCAGGATCACCCCATTTTGCACGGCGATTCCAAATAAGGCAACAAAACCTACCGCTGCCGATACACTCAGGTGAATGCCTGTCAGCAGGAGGGCGACCAGGCCGCCGATCAGCGCGAACGGCACATTCATGACAATGAGCGATGCATGCTTGGCCGACCGGAATGTCCAGAACAGCAAGAGGAAAATCAGAATCAGACTGACGGGTACAATAAACGACAGCCGTTTCATCGCGCGCTGCTGATTCTCGAACTGGCCACTCCAGACAATGTCGTAACCTGGCGCCAGTTGAACCTGCTGCGCGACTTTTTTTTGCGCCTCTGCGACGAAACTCCCTTGATCGCGCCCGATCAGGTTACATTTGATGGCGATACGCCGCATGTTATCTTCCCTGCCGATGCGGGAAGCCCCCTGATTGACCTTGATCTCGGCCAGTTCGGCTAACGGAATGCGCCCGCCATTGGGCGATAAAACCGTTATATCCTCAATGGCGCCCACTGAATCGCGCGTCACCGCAGTCAACCGCACAGTGACGTCGAAGCGCCGCTCTCCTTCAAGAATTTGCGTTGCCGCCTTGCCGCCGACGGCCATGGCGATTACATCTTCTACGTTGGAAATATTAATACCATAGCGGGCAATTTTAGACCGGTCTATGGAGATAACGAGCTGAGCCAGTCCTGATTGCTGTTCAGCAGCCACGTCAGTAGCGCCCTTTATGGTTCTCAGAATGCCTGTAATCTGATTGGCTTTCTCCTGGAGTATCTTCAGGTCCTGGCCAAAAATCTTGATGGCGATTTCGCCCTTCACCCCCGAAATTGCCTCTTCGACATTGTCCTGGATCACCTGTGAGAAATTAAGCAGCAGGCCAGGGAATACTTGCAGGCGCTTATTCATGGCCTTGACCAGATCGTCTTTCTTGCCATACCGCCAGGTTTCCTTCGGCTTGAGATCGATGAGAAGTTCCAGATTATTAAAACCTTTGGGGTCGGTGCCATCCTCAGGACGCCCAAGTTGTGTGAGCACGGACTTGACCTCGGGGAATTCGAGTATGCTTGCCCGTATCTTTTCCTCCAGCCGTTTTGCCCTGTCCAATGAAACAGGCGTGGGCAAGGTAATGGTCAGCCATATATTTCCCTCGTCGAGCTTGGGCATGAATTCGGTGCCGATCAGCGGCGTGGAAGCCAGTACCAAAGCCAGGGCCGCGCCCGCGGCTATGAACAACTTTCTGGGCTTAGCCAATACCGCTTCCAGTAATTTGTGATAGCGCTGTTCCATGGCGTGCACCAGGGAATTATGCGACTCCGTGAGCTTTGGCCCCAGCATATAACTCAATAGTACAGGTATCAGGGTCAGGCTGATGATCAGGGAACCCAGCATGGCGAAAGTGAGCGTATAGGCCATCGGAGAGAAGATTTTCGCCTCAACCCGCTGGAAGGTGAAAATCGGCAGAAAAGCGACGATTACGACAGCCTGGGAAAACAGCATGGGCCGGGACATCTCCGCCGCAGTGATGAGCATCGATTGCCGCATGTGCGCCGCAGTAGCGTGCTGGCGCATTTCCAGCGTTACCTTGACCATCACCGCTTCGACCAGCACGATCGCCGCATCCACAATCAGGCCGAAGTCGATCGCGCCAAGCGAAATGAGATTGGCGGAAATATGCCAGGTTTCAATCAGGATAAACGCGAACAGCAAGGACATCGGAATGACGATGATCACTACCAACGCGGCCCATAACCGGCGAAGGAAAATAACCAGTATCGCCAGCACGAGTGTTGCGCCTAGCAACATATTGTGCTCGACCGTATGAACGGTGTGCCGCACCAGTTCAGTTCGGTCGTAAAAGGGAATGATCTTGATGCCAGGCGGCAGTCCGTGATTATTGAGAAATTCGATTTTGGCCTTGACGCCTTTCAATACTTCATTCGCGTCCTTGCCCTTGATCAGCAGGACAATCCCTTCAACCACGCTGTCATGCTCGTTGAAACCGACCAGTCCCGTGTGGGGCGCAGGGCCGATGACCACCTCGGCGACATTCTTGACAAAAACGGGAACTCCCTCCTGGTTGCTGGCGATAACGATATTGCCAATTTCTTCCAGTGATTTCAGCAGGCCCGCGCCGCGAACCACCAATGCTTCGCTGCCATGGTCGATGTAGCCGCCGCCGATATTGGCATTGTTGGCGTTGATGGCAGCATAGACATCGGTAATCGTCAGCTTGTAATTCCTGAGTTTGTTTGGATCCACCTGAACCTGGTATTCCTTGATGCCGCCGCCGAAGGCCACCACATCCGCTACGCCATGGACGGAGCGAATCGTACGTTCGATTACCCAATCCTGCAGCGCGCGCTGTTCCACCAGCGGAACCCCGGGGGCTTCCAGACGGTAGCGATAGATTTCGCCTGTACCGGTTGACAGGGGTCCGAGCAGAGGCCTGGTATCCGCTGGCAGATGTACGGATTTCAACCGCTCCAGCACTTGCTGCCGTGAAAAATAATCCTCGGCGGCATCGTCAAAGGTCAGCGTTACCACCGACAAGCCGAAAATGGATACTGAGCGTATGTTGATCAGGTCGAGCAGGCCATTCATTTCCTTTTCGATCGGCAGGGTGACGAGCTTTTCCACCTCTTCGGGGGCCTGTCCCGGGTATTGCGTCACGACCTGTACGAAAACATTCTGTACGTCCGGGAAGGGTTGTATTGGCAGACGCTCGAACGATAACAGGCCGATAGCCGCCAGCAATCCCGATGCAATAAGGACCAGCAGGCGCTGCTGGAGGCAGAACGCAATGATTTTATAAGTCACGGGTGGTTTTCCCCGGTTTGATGCACGGCATCCTGCTCGGTGCGCAACAACAGGGCGCCGTGCACGACCAGGCCCTCACCCGGCTTCAAACCCTCAAGAATTACGGCGCGGTCCTTGAGACGCAAACCTACTTTAACCGGGTGCTGGCGGTAGTGATAATCTCCGATGTTCACATAGACCCAGTCGGATTCGTTCTCGGTAAACAGTGCCGTCAGTGGCACGACAATTGCGAAATCGCCCGGATCGCTTTGGACATCGATGGTGGCAAACATGGAGGGTAGCAGGCGGCCATCCTCATTAGGCAGAATGCAGCGCACTTTCACCGTACGCGAGCTTTCGTCCACCACCTGACTGATGTAGCTGACGGTTGCGGTAAAATTCTCATTGGGATACGCTGGCACCTTAAGCAGAATTTTGGTACCCACATGAATCAGGCCAATATCCTTCTCGAAAATATCCATCTGTACCCATAACTGGCGCAGGTTGGAAATGACAAACAGCGGTGCAGCGAGGTCCGGCCTGACTTCCATTCCAGGATTGATAGCGCGTTCCGTGACCGTTCCCGGGATGGGTGCACGCAGGGAAAAGCGGTTATCCATTCGTCCTGGACGCGCCCCCAGGTTTGCGAGCTTGAGCCTGGCCCGTTCGGCCTCGCTGCGCATGCGTGTCAGATTATCTTCGGCCTGCTCGTGCTCTTTGCGCGGCGCAATGCCATTATCATATAACTCCTGCAATCGCTGAAAATTCCTCTCGGCGAGATTCAGATCGGCCACGGCGCTCGCGTAAGCGGATTGCGCTTCTCCAAGGTCCGGGCTATCCAGCACCGCCAGCGTGTCGCCTTTGCGAACTAATGCTCCCAATGGGACAATGTCGCCGATTACGCGTCCGGCAATCGGCGAGGAGACACGCGCAGTGTGAATTTCGTCATAGGTAATCTTGCCCGTGACGGGATCCATCAATGGCCGCTGAACGGGTTCGACAACGGCCTCCTCGATATGCTGACGCTTGGGCGATTCCGGCCGCAATATCACCTCGTCTGCGGGAGGAGGAACAGCCGTTTGTTGCGGTTCGCCGTTGTTTTGCTGCTGGCAGGCCAGCAGGGACAGGCACAGCAATCCTGTCGAAAGCTGAATGACAAGGTGTAATTTCATTTCATATTCAAGCCGTTCAGGCGGGGCTGTGGATCAGCTTCATGGAGGAATGATGCAGGATGCGGACTGTCAGGATCAGGCAGATGGGATAAAAGCCACGCCAGGCTGCAAAGGGTTATTTACCGAAATTCACCTGCCGCGAACGCGTCGACTGCCAATCATCCTGGTTGCTGCCGGATTGATAGCGCGGATTTCCGATTTCCTCACCGTATGCCATCAGCAAATCAGCCCAGGCTTTGCTGCGGTTTGCCAGCGCGGTGTAATAATCCAGCATTATTGCTTTGTAACTGCGCTCGGCATCGATCAGATTCAGGACGCCTACCGCACCCTTCTGATACGCGAGTTCCTGCGATTTGCGCAAGGTTTCAATCCTCTGGACGATGGAGGTTTCAAAGCGCCTGGCTATGGCGTCGGTGCTTTGCCATGACGAAAAGGCCTTCATGACTTCAGCACGCACGCCCTGCTCGGCCTGAGCCAACCCCAGTTCAGAGCTCGAAACACCTGCGCGCGCCCTGGAGATTTCACCTTTTTGCTGATAGAACAGGGGAATCGGCATGCTGACGCTGAAGCCGCCGGTACGGGCGAACTGGTTACCCTGATCCTGGTCATACCAGGCGCCTATGGTCACATCCGGAATCACCTCCCGCTGCGCCAGAGTCAGCACTTTCCTGGCTTGGGCGATGCGCGTCCGGGCGGCGCGTATATCGGGCCGGCGGTCCAGCGCGCGTTGAATCAATTCATCCCGGGGGATCATCGTGATCTCGGGAGCTGCCTTGGGCCAGGCTTCCACTGCACTGATCTCTATGCTGTTTTCGGGCCAGGCCAGCAGAAGAAGGAGATCGGCGCGCGCCTGATTCAATGCCGCCTGTGCCTGGTCCAGATCACCCTGAACCTTCAGATTTTCCACTTCGATACGGATAAAATCCATCGCGGCGACATCCCCCACGCGCAGCCTGACGTCATTGACTCTCAGGATCTCGCGATAGTGCTCAAGGTTATCCTTGACGACCGCGATGGTTTTTTGCGCCAGCAGGAGAGTGTAAAAACTGCGTCGCACTTCGTTGGTGAGCGTGCGCAAAACATCCTGCACATCAAAATTCACGGCTTCGGTGGCAAGTTCACTGCTTTCTATCCGCAGGCGTCGTTTTCCCGCCGTCACGATGAGTTGTTCGATCATTGGTATGAAGGCCGGCACCGCCAGGCCGCGGCTTTCCCGCGCGAATGCCTTCGGGGCCAGTTCGGAAACAGCGAAACTGAACACTGGGTTGGGAATTGCCGCGGCAATGATCTGCTCGGCCTCGGCAACATTGATATTGAGCCGTGCCGCAATCAGGCTGAGATTGCGCTGATAGAACAGTGCGATCGCCTGTTGTTCGGTGACGGAAAATTCCTCTTTTGCAGGTTCTGCCTGAATCGGGAGAGAAGCTGCGTGAAGCATTGCCGATATACACGAAAACAGCATGACCCCCAGAACAATTCGTACCGCAGGCAACACACTGCTCAGAAGATTAAGCACATCGGCTCGCTCACGATCAACTCGTACTCCAGGATGCATCTCTTGGTGACATTCAAGCGCGCCATTATTGATTTGGCTGGATTCCAGGTCAAGCCTGGAATGACGAGATTCATGGTATTTTCTGGCCGGATCAATAAGCACGGCTCTGATCTATTTGTCCGGATAATTCTTGCACTACGAAAATGCCTCTCATACGCCTTCAAGCACGTTCAAAACTTCTTTCCAGCAATAATGCTATTGCTTGCGTGGAAATATCCCCCAAGTTCCAGCGGGATAAATCCAGGTTGTTAGTATTTTCAATGAAAATACTGACAACTTTTGGATTATCTGGTGAGCGGGTTACTCGCGCTATGATGCCGGATTGATGTACTGCCGTTCGGGAAGCTATCTCAAGCACCCAGAATGAACGCCAATCCTCGTGATTCCTGTCCATATCCATTCTCATGGTTAATGTAGCCCTTGATCAAATCTGTACTGCCTAGACAATCCAGTAAATTAGTAAAAGCATAATGAATCTGACCTTAAAAAGTTCTTACAAGTCACGAATGACTGCATAAACCGGCCGGAACTCAACCGACGAGATGACGTGGACTGAGCCTAGCGGTATTTTCCGGATACCAACGACTAATCGATAAAGTAAGCCTCTCTGGTAAGGACCAAGTGCAGCTAAAAGAGTGAGGGAGTGCAGCCGGTATGCCATATGATAATCAGATGTACTTTAACGAGTGTATTTTCTATGAGACTTTTGCTGATCGAAGATGACGATGATCTTCGAGATACGCTGATTCAGGCATTGTCCTTTGCGGGATATGGAATCGATCCGGTCAGCAACGCTTCGGAGGCGATAACGGCATTGTCGGTCGGCGCCTATGATCTCGTGGTTCTCGACCTTGAACTACCGGATCTTGATGGAATGGAATTACTGCGGATGATGCGCGGACGGCGGGATTCAACACCCGTTCTGATTCTTACTGCAAGAGATGGGGTTGATCAACGCATCCTTGGATTGAAGAGCGGTGCCGATGATTACCTCGTCAAGCCATTCTCTTTACCGGAGTTGGAAGCTCGCATCCAGGCATTAATCAGGCGTTCATCCGGCGGAATGGTGCATCTGATGAATGGCCCGCTCAAACTTGATCCTGCAACCAAACAGGTGTTTATGAACGGCAATCGTATCGATTTTTCCATCCGGGAGATCACCTTACTGGAAGCATTGATGAAACGAGCCGGAGAGGTTGTAATCAAGGCACGGCTCACCCAGCAAATCAGCGAATGGAATCGTGAGATTGGCGCCAACAATATCGAGGTCTATATCCATCGTCTGCGGAAAAAACTTGAACCCCATGGCATCAGCATTCGGACCATTCACGGGCTTGGATATCTGATGGAACGCCATGATGCGGTCTGATCGGCTTTCATTACGACAGCGATTGCTGCTCTGGCTATTGCCCCCGATCATGCTTCTGACAGGGATATGGATATGGGCAACATACGCTATTATCATATATTTTGCTGGCATGGCCTATGATCATGCCCTTGAAGATACCGTCGAAACCTTGGCAGCACAGGTAAGCGTAGAGCATGGAGATTTTCGTATCGACCTTCCGGCGGCCGCCAACAGAATGGTCAAATTCGATAAAGTGGATCACATCTATTATTCGATTACGGATGAGCGGGGAACCCTTCACGTGGGCAACCGCATGGTGCCGACCTCTCATGGATCTGCCCTGCTTTCGAACAAGACGATGTTTTACGACAGCTCCGTAGATGAACGAGCTGTGCGCGTCGCAGAACGCACCCTGGGCGGCACAGCAGAGACGGGATACCTTACGATCCGTGTCGCAGAGACGCTGGAAAAACGAAATATCCTCGCTGACGAGGTGCTTCGTTATATGATTGGGCCGCAGTTCCTGTTTCTGTCCGGTATTGTCATTTTGATGTGGACCGGTGTCGGACATGGCATAGCACCCCTGATGTGGGTCAGGGATGCCATAACCCATAAAACTTATGACGATCTGAGTCCCCTCGACGATAAATCACTGCCTGCTGAGGTTCATGAGCAGGTTCATGCCATCAATGACTTAATGGCACGTCTCAATGTAATGCTCGATAGCCAGCGTCGTTTCATAGCTGATGCGGCACATCAATTGCGCACACCGGTAACAACACTGCGAACGCAAGTCGAGGTGGCGTTACGTACACGCGACCCAGGGGAAATGCAGGTGATTCTTGGCAAACTCGATTCTGCATCAAAACGCCTCGCACGATTGACAAATCAATTACTTGATCTCAGTCGCGCGGAAGCAGGCCATTCCATGACCGTCGCAATGGAGCCACTGGATATAGCAGATACCACCCGGGAAACTGTGGCATGGTTCGTGCCGGAAGCACTCAACAAGGAAATCGACATCACCATCGATTTTGCGGATGCAATACCTCCGCTCCTTGGGAATAGGCACATGCTCGAACAGATGCTCGCCAATCTTGTCGACAATGCAATTCGCTATAATCAGAAGGGAGGATATGTCCATGTTGCGGGCAAAATGGATGACAGTCATTTCATACTGACGATCGAGGATGATGGGCCAGGCATTCCTGATGAACAACGGCAGCAAGCCATCGAGCGTTTTTATCGGACCTCATCCTCCCGCTCCGGTGGAAGCGGGCTTGGTCTTGCGATTGCCCGTGAGATCGTTCTGCTTCACGCCGGACGTTTGACGCTGAACGCTGTGCATGCTTCGTCAGGGCTCGAGGTGGTCATAGAATTTCCTCTTGGTTCATGAAGGTGCATGGTCAGCGCATATGAAGTAGCAAAAACAGGCGTCAAACATAGCCTCCGGTATAGACGGCAGCACGAATTTAGAGAGCATTCTCGTTTAATTAGATAAATATCCGGAGTTGGCGAAGTAGTTGTAGCATTCCTGGGGCTGGAATGCGACTGCGAACCGCGGCGGCCCAGCGAGCCAAGCTTGGAACTCCTGCATACCCACTCATCGCTTTTATCGTGTCCGGTATATTACTTGCCCCTTCAAAGCACGGCGGCGTTCAATAATAGGTATTACGCGCCGAGCCATACCCGCCAAATTAGCGTTCAAAAACTCAAATGAATGCGAGAGAGAAACTGTAGGACAGATCAGGCTCAGATGAGCAGTCGTGTTTTTCTGCATGGAGTGCCAGATACGCCCAAGATTTGGAGCGCTTTGCTGGAAGCACTTGGCGAGGATGTGCTGACACCCTGTTTGCCAGGGTTTTCCACTCTCCCTTCCGAGGGGTTTCAATGTACCAAGGACGAATACGCGGAATGGTTGGTCCAATTACTTGAGGAAAGATATGCGAAGTTCGGACCAATAGATATATTCGGACACGACTGGGGTGCGCTACTGACGCTGAGGGCTGTTTCTCTAAGGCCAGACTTGATCAAATCATGGGCGATTTCGGGGGGTGCGATTGATCCACGCTACCGAGGTCACGCTGTCGCACGTATTTGGAATACTCCACTTGCAGGTGAAGTTGCGATGGCTCTTTCGCCAAAGAAAATGATGGAAATTATCTTTCGGCTAAGCGGTCTCCCTCGGGACATTGCAAAGCAGGAAGCCTCCGCCTGGCATCCATATATGCGTCAATCAATCCTTACGCTTTATCGCTCCGCCAATGCGCTCCGATTTAATGGCGACTGGGTTGAACGCCTTGAAAACCTACCGAAGTTCGGGCTACTGATTTGGGGATCAGAGGATCCTTACGTTTCGTTGCTTGTTGCCCGTCGTTTTGCCGAGAAACATAGAGCCGAGCTTTACATTGAGCATGGAGCCGGTCACTGGGCAATAGTAGAACGACCACGATCGATTTCCGAGGTGCTTCGGGCGCATTGGGAAAAATAGTTACAAGCCCAGCCCACACTTATGACCAAAACTCCATTCGATACCGCCGAATGGTGCGCATGACGTCGGAAATGTGCCTGACGAAGACTGTGAGTGTTCCGGGATTCTTCCTTTCACCTTTTTGGCAATTTTAGTTCCGTGTTCTCTGAACAAACGTTTGTCGCACAAACTTTGAGCATCGCAACCGCCAATATACCCAGCTTTTTTGACCGCTTCTTTCAAGTAACTTTAGGGAAATGCTGGGTACAGCGGGAACCGTTTACCATTGAAAAACACGGCCTAGCGGTGGCCGTGGTTATGTCCGGGCGCGGCGGTTGTCAAGCTAGTTGTCGCCTGTAGATAAATCTCAAGCCGCCCGCTTGAGGGTTGTTTTCCGGCCGACGGTTGTCGCTTCTTTTCTTTCCGGATTGAGATTGACCCCATCGATACGGGTCCAGTTTCTTGCCGTCCCTGACC
>JAFKJB010000017.1 GCA_017306155.1 Nitrosospira multiformis | reverse complement strand
GCAGAATCTTGTGCAGCTTCGACCAATACTCGTCACTGAGCAGCAATCGGGGCATCGAAAACTCGTGTTGTTACTGTATGAGAGCTTTAACAATACGAGTTTTCTTCCTAATCACAAAACCTTTAGATCAAAACGTCAACAGGCCCTAGTCCAAGCTACTTCTTTGCTCATCCAGTATTAAACTTCCGTAAAAGGAACACATTTAATATTGGACGACCCATTTAATGAAGTATCAGTTTACGCGATTGGCTTGCGCATAAACCGCGCTGCGCCACGTTCCTACGTTAGGGGAAAGCTGTAACTAAAACCGCTCGTTAGCACACATTCTTGACAAGCATGTTTTCATTGTATCCATACGAGTACCGACGGAGAAACATATCTGCCGGGGATATTTCTCTTGACATTTAGAGTAATCCACAGTTCCGATCTGAGCTCATGATCTGGAATCGCCTGCTCTTCGGAGGTTGCAGCAGAGCTTGACTTTATTTTAATTTGTTGATAGTAAAGCTTTTTTAGAAATGTTCAAAAAATAGCCAGCTAAGGAAAAGCTGTTACAGGAGGATGACTTACTCTTCCTTTCATCAACTTATCAACAAACTTATCCACAGCAATTGTGGAAAATAAAATGTCTGATGTAACGGGTGCCAGGAAATGCAAAGGTGCTGCATACGAGGAATTCACACGAACACTTATGCATCACGAATCCATGCCCATTTCGCCTGCTTCAGCATTTAGAGTTCCTGATTGAAGACATTTCCTGAAGCCTCGTTAAAGTATCAAACAGCATTAAGCGTCCGTCTGTTTCTATCGCACGGGCTTTTCATACTCCTCTTGCCGTAATGCCGCTTCCACGACTTCCTTAGCCTCCTCGATGCTCTTTACGTGCGACAGATCGATTCCCGGATTGGGATAACTATGCCAGAAAGAAAACCCTGCGGTTGTGATCCACAATAACCCCCTTACATGCTGTTCTACGAATACCTCCTGATGATGTTCATCAACTACCTTCCATTCAATATCCATTGTTTAAGACTCCTCAGCGTCTGAAAATGTTAATATAACCCATCGAACTCAGACTGTAGCAGCTATACTTTCATACTAATACCAATTGCTTCATTCTGCACTGGTCCTGAGCCAACCAGCACTATTGAGTGAATACCTGCAAGCGCTGGTTAACCGGCAAAGCCAGAAATACTACGAGCAATGTCCGCCCCTCCTCAGTCTCCCGCCTGTTTCATAATTCGTTGTCCCATCGAAACAATGTTCAGCAGCATGCACCTCGCAGGGAGGAGCCTTTTATGTCGATTCATATATCCTATCCTGCCCAATCGTCAGCAAGGAAAAAACAATGACTCAAGATGTAAGGAAAAACCGGTTACTGGTACTGGCGATAGCCGTCATGCCTATTCTTGCCAGTTCCGCGGCGCGAGCCGACGCAGTGACGCACTGGAACCGCGTGGCGGGCGATATTATCGTGGATTCGGGATTGGGCCCGCTCCCGGCAGACCGGGCTCTCGCAATCGTGCAAACCGCGGTATATGAGGCAACAAACGCGATTACCCAACAGTATCCGGCCAGCGATCTCAAGCTGAAAAGTAAACCGGAAGCCTCGGTTGAGGCCGCCATCGCAGCGGCAAACCGCGCTACGCTTACAGTCCTGGCACCGACGCAACGGACAGCCATCGATACTGCCTATCGCAAGGCGCTCGCTACCATCCCGGACGACATCGCAAGAAGCGATGGTCTTGCGATAGGCGAAAAAGCCGCAGCGGGAATTCTATCGCAGCGGGCACAGGATGGTGCCGATGCAGGAGAATCCTACCGCCCGCACACCTCTCCCGGCGTCTATGTCCCTACTGTAATACCGGAAGCGCCGCACTGGTTGCAGATCAAGCCCTGGCTTATGGATAATCCTGCTCAATTTCGTCCCGGACCTCCTCCCCAACTGGAAAGCGAGCTATGGGCACGCGACTACAATGAAGTCAAAGCGCTGGGCGGAAAGCACAGCCAGCGTACTGCTGCCCAGACCGAGATTGCCCGTTTCTGGGAAGAAGTAATGCCTCCGATCTACCATGGAGTGATGCGTTCGGTTGCCGAAGCGCCGGGAAGAGAGATCACCCGAAATGCGCGCCTCTTTGCAGCGGCAACCCAGGCTTCGACCGATGCGCTTATAGCGGTATTCGACGCCAAGTATCATTACGGCTTCTGGCGGCCAGTCACTGCCATCCGCAATGGCGATCTTGATAGAAACAATGCAACGGAACGGGACCCTTCATGGGTTCCTTTTATCGATACGCCCATGCATCCTGAATACCCGTGCGCCCACTGCATCGTCGCAGGCGCGGTAGGAACGGTACTGAAAGCTGAGATCGGTGCGGATACCGTGCCGCCTCTGGCTACTACCAGCCGCGCGGCGGGCGGCGTGATGCGCAGTTGGAAAAATATCGATGAGATCGTACAGGAAGTAGCCAACGCACGCATATATGACGGAGTGCATTACCGCAACTCCGGCGAGGTAGGCACCGCCATGGGCAGGCGAATTGCCGAGCTGGCAGTCATGAAATATTTCCGTACCGACCAGTAGCCTTTATGTATCCCCGGAAGCTCTGTCAGGCGCGACCCCTTGCGCAAGGGGCTCACAATACCCCTGCGGTTTTGAGCAGGCGCTTCCCCATATTAAGACGATATCAACCGCAACAAATGACGCAGCCAGGCCATTCAAAACGGGCTTGACAAATTGAATTAATCCACAAGGTCACAAAAATGCTTTATTTTCGAAAAACCTCTTTAGCAAAACTTTCCGGATACAAGGGTTATTTATAAGAGCCTGAAAAGAAATCTGTTTTTTTGAAGGCAAAAAATGGGCGAATAAAAAAATCCGTTAAGGAAACGTTACTTACCGATTGTGCTCATACCTTATCAACAAAGTTATCCACAGTTATTGTGGAAAACAGAGTCCTTGACAGGCATAAGTGAAATAAGCATGAAATCGTCAATAAATGACCAAATGAACATGCTCGGGAACAAAAAGGGTCCGGACCGTGCCTAAGATTTCTACAGGTGACGTCTTGTCACTTGTTGTTTGAGTTTTGAGCGTGTAGCGGTTGTTATAACGGACTTCAGGAGGTTGAACGTGAAACAGCATGTCACTTCGCACAAATACATCCTTTTTTCTGACTTGATCGATAAAGGAGCCGAAATTTTTACCAAGAAAAAACTCGAACATTCTAGATCGAAAGCTGACACACCTGATAGCATGGTGAAAAATTCGTCAGTTCCAAAGTCTGCCAGCAGATCCAATTTTTCCCAGGAAAGAAAAGAAAAAGTTTAGCATTTCAAAGGTTCAGGAATGCGGCGGCAGCAATTGTTGCCGCAGTTGTTTCCCATGCAGCAGCAATGGCAGCCTTCCCGGACTGTCACATGAAAAGTGAAGCCGCAGAAGTTCCAGTCGCGAAATTTCAAAGATTAAAGCAGCAGGTCTTATGTTACACGGACATTCTTGAATTGCCAGGGGTCATCCCTGTCGATATCCTCGTCAAACAACCATCCTCGGTCCTGCAACGGAGTCCACCCCGAATAGACTCCTACAAGCTCTCCGAGATAAGGCCTGGCCACTTCCAGAACAAGCTCGTGGTCGATTGCTTCAGGTTCCACCACACCCGATCTCGGGTTCTGCAGAGCCCATATCATTCCGGCAAGAATGCCAGCCACGACCTGCAAGCTGGTAGCACTATTGAACTGTGCAAGCCGGCGTGCTTCCCGTACAGATAACCGGGATCCATACCAGTAAGCGCATTTTGCGTGACCCATGAGCAGCACGCCAAGCTCGTCCGTTCCATCCACCAGCTCATCCCGAAGAATGCGTTTTTTAGCCTGCACCTGCCAATTTCTGCCCGCGAGCTCGTGAACTGAAAGCACAGCATCGTCACAGGGAAGGTAAGCATAATGCACCGTCGGACGGTAAATTAGTTCTTCCTTTTCTCTCAATGTCAGATGGTCGGCTATCGAAATGGATTCGTTATGGGTTATCAGAAAACCATGATACGGCCCGCCGAGAGGTGTCCAGCTGCGCACGCGGGTAGAAGCGCCGGGGCGGTTGAGATAGATAGCGGCATCACATCCGAATCCATGATGCGCTCCATCCCCTGGCCAATGGCGTTCATGACTGCCCCATCCCAGTTCCGAGGGCTGAAGACTTTCCCCGACAAAACCATCCACAGACCAGGTATTGACAAACTCATCGGGCTGTTTGCGTTGGGAAGCAACCTGGGTATCCCGCTCTGCAATGTGGATCGCCTTTATATTGAGCCGATGCGCAAGTTGCGCCCATTCACAGGAACTTGCCGGTTTTTTCACTGCCATGCCGGTGTCAGCGGCAATATTCAGTAATGCCTGCTTCGCAAACGTCGAGGCAAGACCCGGATTTGCGCCGTGCGACAGAAGCGCAGTGGGGCCTTCCCGTTTTTCCCGGGCAAAAGTGAGCGCTTGCTCACGCAATGCATAATTGGACCGCAAAGACGGAGAAACGGACCGGTCGACATATCCGCCGGCCCAGGGTTCGATGCAGGTGTCCAGGTACAGTGCGCCTCGCCGCCAGCACAACTCCATCAGGGCAAGGCTGGAAACGTCTACTGCGAGATTAAGCAGGAAGTCTCCCTCATCGAGCCAGGGCTCCAGCACAGCAGGATAATTTTCCTCAGTCAGCGAATGGTGCATGAATAAGACGCCAAAATGGCGAGCGATCTCGCCGCCATTTTCATCGGCCGTAATTATTCTTACCTGCTCTGGACGCATCTCGATATTCTGAAACAGTAACGAAAGCAAAGCCTGGCCTACGCTGCCAAAACCCACTATTATCAAATTCCCCTGTAAATGCGCGTGTTTGGTATCTGCCTGCTTGTGTGCTTTCATTTCCATATCGAAATTAATCCTCCTCTTTATTGCCGGTCACTGCCGTTACTGCCCTTTCCAGCTGACAATCCGTTCTGTCCCATAACTTCTCGGTTTCGATCCACGTATCATCCACACTGGTATTTATCGCAGATAGAATCCTTTTCGCAGATGCTCCTTGAGATCTACCCTATTCGCGCTCCACTCTTTCCACTTTTGACTGCCACCACGCCAGGATTGCAAACATCCCGGCAAATACTCTTCCTGCCGGTCTCTCCGGCACGGATTTCTCTCGATCGGGAACCGGCGGAGTCAAACAAGGTCAAACCATTCAAATCGCATGCGACTCCGCCGGATGCGGATGCAACTTCGCAGCCTCGTCGTCGTACCAAGGGTGAGCGGTATGCGTAAGTAAAATGGAGGTAAAAGGGGATCGATCCGAATGCAAGAGTATTATGTTGTTTCATTTTTATTGTTATTTAGATGCGGCAGCTTTTGAACCGATTCACCTTATTGAGACTTAAGGAGAAAAGAAGGAGAAAAGCGCAATGGCAAACTCTAATTGTATCCTGCCACAGCATGAAAATCATACCCATCCCCACGGTCCGGAATGCGGTCACACTGGCGTCACCCACGATGACCATGTCTGCTACCTCCATGATGGCCATCTGCACTACCCGCACGGCAACCATATCGATGAGCATGTCATAGACGTTAGTAAGACCAACCCCCAGCGCTGTACCCCTGGACATGAATGCGAAGGTCACGCGCAAGGACATGTACACGGCCCGGACTGCGGTCACGAAGCCGTGCCTCACGGAGATCATGTGGATTACCTGGTCGGAGGCCATCTTCACTATCCTCATGATGACCATTGCGACGATCATGGCCCGGTGAAGACAGTGGGCTGATTCTGTCTCCAGGCACTCCTTCGGGACTCCTCTGGCCGAAGGAGATTGACCGGTTTACGAAAAGGTTTAAGGAAAGGGGAGTGTATTATTGCCTGCGCGAGAGATATTCCGCTCAGATTACGAGCAACGCAGGATGCAGCACTTCGATCTCGTACAGCGGCCGGCCCTGCTGTGGGGGCGAATAAGCGCTGTAACTCGAAATCACCGAAGGATCCAGATGACCGACGATCTGCTCCAGATCGGACAGCCGCAAGCCTTGGCGCACAAGATAAGTAATGTAGCTATGCCGGACTGTCTCGGCCGTGATTTCCCGGGGATCAGGCAATCCTGAATCGATTACGGCGCAAACCAGCGCTGTTGACAGATCGACCCGGGTCTGCGAATCATCCGGGTCCCATACCGGACGATTGCCAGATTGCCGGAACAGGGATTTGAGCGGGCTGCTGAGCGGCACCGTCCTCGGAGACCTTCCGTCGAGGTTGATGACATTGGCACGCTCATCGAGCTGATTCGCCTTCAACGATGCCGCCTCATCGATGTCGAGGCCACTGAGCAGCAAGCCGATAAGCTGCTTTCCTTTCAGGCTGGCAGCGTTGATCAGGACCCGTAACTGATGACTCGAAAGTTCCCTGTGCACCGGTTTTGACAAGGCAAAGTTTGTTTTCTGCTCTAACGGTTCGGGTTTGACCCCGAGCGCGGTATGAGGATGATCGATCAGTTCGGCAGCAGGCGGGGTATATCTCTCCACACCGAATACCGCAATGGAAGGCTGTTGTTCCTTCTTTTGGGTCAAATACTCAAAAACCCACACGCTGATCAACCCCAGCAGCAGGGAACCGGTGAGCGCTATCAAGGCTTCACGACTGTAATTCGGCCTAACCGGCTCCTTTGATTCATACGCCCTGCTGATCACATCGACCTGTGGATATTTGTCCTTGCGGCCGGTTTTTACCTGTACCAGCCGTTCCTGCGTATCCCGGTACAGCTTTTCCAGCCCTTCCAGATCGCTCTTCAACGCCTCGTGCTGGGTAAATTTTGTCGCGAAGACCGATGCCCGCTGCTTGTGCTCGCCTAATTGCTCGCGAATATCCCTGACAGTCTGTCGTGCGGCCGCATAATTTACCTCGGCCTCGTTCAGGACTACATTTTGACCACGCAACCGCTTATTGTCGATAGCAGTCTCGAGTTCCCTGATCTGCTCAGGGAGAGATTTCAAGTCGGGTTGTAGATTTAAGTACTCGCGGGTAAATTTTTTATCGAATTCCGCCAGTTTTTCACGTGAATCATGCAGACGCTTCTCGAGGTCGGCCAGGCTGATTTTCTCGTCGTCCGGAACCACTGCCTTTCCCCGGGCAATTGCGGCCCTGATAGCATCCAGTTCCGCTTTCGCCTTGACCTCAGCCTCAGAAGCCTTGTTAAGCGACTCATTCAGCCCCTTTAACCGGGCTGACGGTTCATTCTCATCGCGCTCCGTCGATAGAATGTTGTTATTTTCGCGGAAGGCCTCCAGCGCCGCTCTCGCCGCAGTAACCTTGTCAGCCAATCCCTCCAGCTCATCCTCGACAATACGTTCAGTATTGCTCTTCAAACGTTTTACTTCGTCACCTCGCGCCTCCAGGTATACGTCTATCCATGTATTGATGAGCAAAGGCAAAAAACGGGGATCCGGGCCTTCCGCCGTGACCTCGACGAGGTTGGTTTCGGGAACGGGCTCGACGGCCAATAAAGTCTGAATATCGGATTCAGTCAACCGATATAGAGATTTGCCGGCGGAAGAAGCCTTCAATTTCGCCAGGGTTTCGGCAGCAAGCTCCCGTCCCAGCAGGATCTGGCGCTGGATTGCAACGTGCTGGATATCGGCATCATCGCTCTGCTGGTCGATCGGCGTCATGGCCGAAGTAAGCAATGTCGCGCTGCTGCGATAAATTGCCGGCTGGCTGTAAACGTAAGCGAGACTGATAGCAGCGCTCGTCATAAATACGAGCCCGAAAATATTGAACCTGCGAGATTGATACCAAGGGAATTCGCTCTTATCAGCAATCCGCCCCATCTGGTGTGAATTGCCTCCAAAATGCAAATTGACCCTGTTTTTCATCATGCCTGCAATTCCCCTGCGCCAGCCGCGACCACGCCATCTATCATCCACACTCCTTCGCGCAATTCTTCCATTGATTCGATACAAATGTCACGCGATAAATGAAGCTTTTGTACGGTGCCGCACAAACGGGAAAGGGTTCATCCTCTGACAATGGGCCCATCCAAAAAAGCAGCAATATTCATACTATTGTAAAACGCTTACTTTAACTTGACGGTTAGCAATCGCACACTTGATAAACATAGGATTTGTACCAAAACCGGTACGCAAAATCAGAATCATCCTCTTAATCCTTTCAGGAAACACAAAATGAAAAAACATCGTGATCAGGTTCTGTTCGGCAATGTCTTTGCTTCGTTCGATCCCCGGTCGGCGGCATTTCGGCAAAAAATGTTTGAACATTTTCAGGCGAATAAATGCAAGCAGTGGAAAACGGTTGAAAAATTACCGGAAGCGGGAAAAAATCATGGAGTGATATACTTCAGAGAAAACGTGTAAGAAGTTCACGTTCCAGGAGCCTACCGCTATCCTGCGATTGCCAATGTGCTTCCGGCGTAACTTCGATAATCATGGCGTTCCAGCAAGCCCGTCAGCCTCCGTCCAATTTTCCCCGCTTCCATAGCCCCTGCCCAATCTCATGACCGCAATGCCCGCTATCTTCATAGGCCACGGAAACCCTATGAATGCCCTGTCCCGCAACGCATATACTGAAGCCTGGTCCGCTATTGGCATGGGCCTTCCGGCCAGACCCGAAGCTATCCTCTGTGTCTCCGCACATTGGTACATACCGAAAACAGCGGTAACTGCACAGGAAAATCCACCCACGATTCATGACTTCGGCGGATTTCCGCAGGAACTTTATCAAGTCCAGTACCCGGCGCCCGGGTCCCCGAAACTTGCAGCGGAAGTTGCGGATTTACTCCTGCCGGATGCGGTCATGGACACGACCTGGGGGCTCGATCACGGCACCTGGTCGGTCCTCGTCCATATGTTTCCGGATGCGGGTATTCCCGTCATCCAATTGAGTATAGATGAAACCAAAGGGGCCGCATGCCATTATGAGATGGCACGAAATCTGGCACCGTTGCGAGATCGCGGCGTCCTTATCCTGGGAAGCGGTAATATTGTCCACAATCTGCACACCTATTCATGGGGAAAGCATGATGCAGATCCCTATGACTGGGCTCTGCGGTTTGAAAAAATGGTGCGCACAGCGTTGAGATCAGGCAATGTCGAATCCCTGATTACCTATGAAAAGCTGGGAAAGGATGCGTTGCTATCGGTGCCGACCCCTGACCATTATCTCCCGTTTCTCTATATTCTTGCTCAGAGGCAGCACAACGAGGAAATCAGTTTTCCAGTGGAAGGATTCGATGATGGATCAATTTCCATGACGGCAATCCAGATCGGGGTATAAGGTCGGCTTATCCGGCGAGGGTTAGTGTATCTCCGCGTATTTCCGTGCATCTCCACGAGCCCTTCCTCACGTTTTCTTTGTTTCCCTTATCTCTTCCAACCCGTGGTAATGGTAAGCGGCCGCCTTTTTCCAAGAGATGACGTGTTGGCGCATCGCATTCTCAAAGGCAGGCAGATCGAAAAGACCGTTCCCTTCAGATTTCTGCAAAGCTTCCAGTAACATGTCTGCGCCGAGTTGCGCGGATTCGATTGCCCACTCGATCCCTGTTCCGCTGAGAGGGTCCGGCGCTGCCGTTGCATCTCCGACTGCAATCCAGGCATCTCCACCCATTGCTGGAAACGTCGTCGCACCAGCCGTCCGTCCGGATATCGGCCGCTGATCGGAAGCTCCTGCCGTCAATGGCGCGAGAAGACGGGTACGCTGCAATTCCTGAAAGAAAAAATCCTTTAAGGGAGACTGCCGCTGCTTGAGTTCATTCCGTTCGATACAAAAGCCGGCAAAATAGCCTTTTTTGTCAGGCAAAGCGTACCACCAGCCTCTACTTGTACCTTCGATATAGAGAGTATGGCCGGATGCGATCCGTGCCTGGAGCGAGGTCATGAGGGCAATCTGCGAGGGCTCCGATACAGGCACGTGGTCAAAAAACGGCAGCGGCACACGGCCTGTCGCAAGCACTATAAAACGCCCATAAATAGCGCATTCACCTGCGCCAGAAATAGCTTCACCGGAAGATGGCTCCTGGGAAGAGCGAGCGATCAGCCGCCATCTGTCGTGCTGACGCTCCACGCCCACTACTTTTGCATCGGAGATGATAGTGCTGCCCGCGCTGGAAGCGAGATTTCGCAAAGCTTCATCCAGAAGCGGACGCTCGACCGCTATGCCCGCACCCCATGGACTAAACATTGCATCGGATATTACCGGTTCGGCTATATCCCACAGCGAGACAGTCTCATGAATCTCTATTCCGTGCACTGCCTCTGAAAAAAAATCGGGACAGTACTGCTCGATAAAATGGCGCGCCCGCCCCGATACGAATTCGATGCCGCCCGGAGCGTAGCCTCCCCAGTACACCAGCTTTACATCGACACCCGCACGCGCGAGCGTAAGGGCGCAGGCAGCGCCTGCAGGTCCGCCACCTATGACGACAACATCCGATATCCTCCGGTCCGGAAACATTTTCTGCTATCGGCTCTTTTTACTGGCAAACAGGGCTATTCTGTACTACTGTCATTTTATAGGGAAGAACCGGATAGTGATGTCGCAAGGCAGAATTGGCAGAATTGCCGGTTCATGTTTCTCTCTCCCTGATTCTTGGAAACCCGGAACCAGGCACGGCTAAAAAGGAGTATCAAATGGGCGCTCGAAAAGGAATACAAGAAGAATGCCAGCCTGTCAGTCGCCGCGCTATTTTAAAAGCGTCTGCCGCCATGTTTGCCGCGGGTATATTGCCGCCTGCCAGTGCAGTTTTTGCGAAGGCCCTGGAGCGAACCCAGGATCAGATCCTGGGCCCCTTTTATCCCATTATGAGCGAACCCGATCGCAGCGGCGACCTTACACGGGTATCCGGAGGATCAGGACGCGCCAAGGGACAGTCCATCATCGTCAGGGGAAGAGTATGCAATCCTGACGGCAAACCAGTGTCGGGCGCGGAGGTTGAAATCTGGCAAGCCAATGCTGCGGGGCGCTACGCGCATCCCGACGATACCAATCCCGCGCCCCTCGATCCCAATTTCCAGGGCTTTGGCGCAGTGACTACAGGTCCTGACGGCTTCTACCAGTTTAAAACAATAAAACCGTTGCATTATCCGGCAGGTAGCATCGGAATTCGGCCGGCTCACATCCATTTCGATGTCAGAGGCCGTCGTGATGTACTGGTAACTCAGATGTACTTCGAGGGAGACCCCTACAATGAGAAAGACTCCTTCCTCCAAAGTGTTCTCAATCCGGACGCATTGATTGTAAAGCTGCTTCCGCCGACCGCAGAGGAGCCTGAGTTCATGGTGGCAGTATTCGATATTGTCTTCAGGGGCTAGCTGATCGATGCAACGGGTTCTTTGTGGAGGCACATTTTAAAACCGGAGGTATCGTAGAGGTTAATGAAATACCTAGGCCATCTGTCGACAGATGATCCCTTTTATGAATATCTCCGGCATGACATCCTCCCGGCGCTGCAGGCGGTGACTCATCCGGATTTCAGGGTTTATGAGTTGCGTGCCTCCAATCATGTTTACCTTTACGAAGAGCGGAGCAGCAAAGCGCGGGTTATCGGAAAATTTTTCGGCGGCGTTCCGCATATCGGCCTTGACGCTGCGTCGCGTCACATGGAGCAGGAGTTCAATAATTTGAATTATCTGCGCAGCATCGGCTTCAATGCCTATCCCCACTATGTGGCGCGTCCCCTTGGCCGCAACGCCAGCCTTAACCGCGTGGTTGTGGAAGAATATTGCTACGGCACACATTTTAAACATTTCATCCTCAAGGCGATCCGCGAGAATGTGCATGATGTTCTTTTCCAGAAGCTTACTGCGCTTGCTTATTTTCTTGCCACGCTGCATAACCGGACAGCCCACGATAGCAAAGTGGATTTCAACAAAGAATGCGATTACTTTGACCAGATCATGAACCGCTTGCTAAGCGCAGCATGGGTTGAATGGGATCAGGCGCAGGACTTTTACCGGCTAAAAAACCGATGGAGGGATAAAGCCTGCATGTGGGAAGACTGCAAGGTCCTGATCCATGGCGATGTTACTCCGGATAATGTTCTTTTTGGCGATGGCCTCTGGGTCATCCTGCTCGACCTGGAGCGGATGAAATCATCCGACAGGGTATTTGATCTGGGCCGCGTCGCAGGCGAACTCCAGCATTTCTTCTTGCAGCAGACGGGCGACAAGTGGCGGGCCGAACCCTTTATCGGGCATTTTCTGTGGGAATACAGTTGTCATTTTCCCGATCGCGATGCAGCCTTCGCTGCGATAACCCGTCGTCTTCCCTTCTATGCCGCGCTCACTCTCCTGCGCATCAGCCGTAATGCGTGGATCAATGGGACATATAGGAAACGCTTGCTGGATGAAGCCAGAAAGACATTGGCCTGAGAGATATCTATTATGGCAATAAAAGGCATCCTGTTTGACCTCTATGGCACCCTGATCGATATCGAAACCGATGAATCCCATGATGAAATCTATCGCGCCATCGCACACTACCTGGTTTACCAGGGTGTATATCTTCATCGGGGACAGGTGCGGGAGCGTTACTATGCCATCATGAGACAACAGAAGGATGCAAAGGATGAGGAATACCCGGAAATCGATGTGGAAGCCATATGGAACGAACTGCTCCTCCAGCAAGGCATCAAGTCAGCCTATATCCGGGGGCAGCAGGCAAAAGTGATCGCCCATATTTATCGCGGCATCTCGCGCAAACGCCTTCGACTCTATCCAAACGTGAAGGAAGTATTGAATGAGCTTCAGGCACGCTATCAACTCGCGCTGGTGTCTGACGCACAACCCTGTTTTGCACTGCCTGAAATTCGGGCGGTGGGTCTTGAGGGTTATTTCAATCCTGCCATCATTTCCAGTTACTACGGTTTCAGAAAACCCGATTCCCGCCTGTTCAGCAAAGCACTCGATAAAATGGGTATCTCGCGCTCAGAGGCAATCACGGTGGGAAATGATATGTTCCGGGACATCTATGGAGCCCAGCTTCTCGATATCAGAACGATTTTTTTTGACTCCAATCAGGGCGCCAAAACTTACGAGAACGTTGTACCCGCGTATCGGGCCCAACAATTCGAGGATATCCTCACTGGCATAGCTCAACTGGCGCAACGTTAGCGTCGAGCGCAACGCGGGGAATCGATTCCCCCCTATGAAAAAGGAGATAAAAGAAAGGATAGCTGGGGAAAGTCGCTCTCAACCCGGGTATTTAAGCTTCAACCGGTTAATGAATGGCTCAGACAATGAAAAGTCCCTGTCGCCCGGTACGAAAACCTTGCAGCTGTGTTCCGTTCCGGCATGGCTTACCTTGAGGGTTGCAAACACGCCCTTATCTGCGGGTCGGATAACAGGGATCTGCAGCGTTCCTGCTTTCAACTTATAACGGTCAGGTAATATCCGGGAGGCAGCCACACCTTCGAACTTCGCAACCCCCCCTCTCGTAAGATAGGAATACTCGATCTCGGGCTGGTCCTGGGATCCTGAAATCCCGCCTGATGCCCAATTGACATTGAGCACAAACTCTTCTCCCTGTTCTGCGGCGGATACCTTGGCCGGAGTTGCCCAACAGGTCAGTCCCGGCAGCTTGCGCAGGCATGCTGACCAGTTTTCGACTGCCCGGGAAGCATCGCTATTGCCGGCCACTGCCCGTTGCATAAAAAACTCCGAAGCCTGGGAAGGATCGAGCGTCGCATTTTGTGCGCAATACCCCCCCTTCCATTGACCGAATCGCATATCGCTCATCGTATCTGCCGGGCTCGAGTCTGAATCCGGACTGTTGTCAGGCGGCAGATCATCCAGATTGACAAGTCCGTACGTCAGCCCCAGCGATTTATCCTTACCGAACTGCTGAGCGCGCTTGATCGCCTTTTGCGCATCCTCGTACTTCAATGAGCACAATTCCGCATACATTGCCCGATCTCTCAGGGACGGGACGATCCTCTGGTATTCGTCATAAAATCCATTTGCCAGAGAGGCATGGCACGTTTCGCCGGCAAACACATTCCCTGACGGAATCGGCCAGATCAGGGCGACGGACAGAATAAGCGTGGAAATATATTCCTTTTTCATGATACTCCTCCAGAAGGCTGGCATATTATATACAAGATGTTACCCGGCCAGAAGAAGGCTTTGCCCAGAAAAAGCTTTGCCTTAAGGAAGATTCGGCGATCAGAAAACACATCTACTCTGTAATCAATCACACAGACAACTGTCTAAACTTATGCTGAACTGATCTTGAACTTAGCCTCTGCCAATCAATAACAAATAATCGGAAGTCCTTTGTCCTCCTATTGGTACCGGTGACGCCGGGTTTCTGAATTCAGATGATAAAGTTTCCCCATTGCTCAGCAGTTATACGATGAGTCGTTCTCCCTGGCTCATCGTCTTGCTTTACGTCGCTTTATCGACTCTCTGGATGGCTGTTGCGAGCTATCTGATATCTCTCATGCTCGAAGATCCCGTTTTACGGGACCAGGCTTTTCTGGCAAGGGAACTGGTTCTTATTGCCATCAGCAGTATCCTCTTTTATACGCTGCTCAAGCTGAGTCGGGATACCACTGCCCGTGAAGGAGGTGCGACACCTCCGGCTTCGGCTTCGGCAGGCTTCTGGCTGAACCGGTTGATGCTGGCGTTCTTCTCGCTGGCGATGGTAGCGCCCATTATCAGCATAATGATCGTAAAAGTGTATGGTCCGGAGATAGAGCGAGGGGCTTATGCTGATCTGCAAACCATCGTCGATCTTAAGGCAGAGCAGGTTGAACTCTGGCTCGCTGAACGGTATAACGATGCACAAGCATTGCTGGCGAGCCAGGCGCTCATCGAGCGAGTGGTCAATCTCCAGGAAAGAATAGACGGACATGCACTGGACCTCATCCGTAATCGCCTGGAGGCAGTACGGCAAGCCTACAGCTATGAGTCAGTGATATTGCTTGATGCCAAAAGTCACCCTCTGCTCATGTTGGGCGAAAAACATGAACTGCCATCCGTTACCCGGGAATTACTGGCTAGCGCACTACGGACACGCCAGATACAGAGCACCGATTTCTTTCTGGATGAAAACGGAAAAGCCCTGCTGGATATTGCAGTGCCTTTGGTGGCGGAGAAAACAGATCAGGAACCTGTTGCCGTCGTGCTTTTAAGAGCGGATCTGGAGCAATTCCTTCTTCCACTCGTCGAGAAGTGGCCGCGTATCAGTCCCAGCGGAGAGATACTGCTTATCGTACAAAAGAATGAAACTGTTACTTATCTTAATAAGCTGCGTCCCTCTCAATGGACACACACAGCCGATGGATATCATGCGCTCGCTGCCACCGATGAACTCCCCGGGGCCCTGGCCACGCGTGCCGAACAACAGGGAACCATACATGGAATTGACTATCGGGGCGAGCAAGTGCTGGCGGCGTATCGGCCCCTTACCGGTACCGGTTGGCGCTTGCTTGCAAAAATCGACCAGAATGAAGTACTGACGCAGTTATGGACGCTTGTATTCTGGATCAGCGCCATCATTCTCATCGCAGTTACTGCGGTAAGCGTCGTGCTGCTGCTGCTATGGCGTCAACAGCAACGCGCCCACCAGCTGGCGCTGATCGTTCACACCGCCGAGCAGGATCGCCTTCTCAAGTATTTCTATGAGTTGCCATTCATCGGCATGGCAATCACCTCTCCCGATACGAAACACTGGCTGCGGTTCAATGATCAGTTTTGCGAGATGATGGGATACTCAGGTGAGGAGTTGGCGAAAAAAACCTGGATTGAGGTAACGCATCCGGATGATGTCGCTAAAGGCACTGCCGAGCGCCAGCGCATCGTGAAAGGTGAGTCTGAAGGCTATGCGATGAACAAGCGCTTCATCCGTAAGGATGGTTCAATAATCTTCGCCAACGTGGATGTCAAATGCGTCCGCAAGGACGATGGCACGGTGCATTATTTTGTTTCCATGATCCGGGATATTACCGAGCAGGAACGCCAGAAAACTGAAATTCTGGCGGCACGACGCCAGCTCCAGGCCACGCTCGATGCCATTCCCGATTTGCTGTTCGAGCTCGATGCAGACGGCCGGGTTCATGCATGGCATTCGGTCCGGCGTACCGAGTTTCCGACTTTGTCCGGTGAAAACCTTTTAGGCAAAAAAATTGCGGATGTTCTCCCGGGTGAGGCCGTGGATATCATCCTGTCAGCAATGTCGGAGGCGCAGGAGAAAGGACTCTCCTCCGGGAAGCAACTGGAACTTCGCCTTCCCGGCCGGGAAGACAAGTGGTGGTTTGAGCTTTCCGTCTCGCGCAAGCACGTCGATCCCGCAACGGGTCCCCGTTTTATCGTTCTTGCGCGGGATATCACAGAACGCAAGGCGTCAGAACAAAGAATATTGCATCTGGCCCATTACGATTCGCTCACCGGCCTGCCAAACCGCTCCCTGCTGGCCGACCGGATGAGGGTAGCCATCAACCGTGCGTCGCGGCAAGCCAAACGCCTCGCTGTACTGTTCTTAGACCTCGATCGTTTCAAGGCAATCAATGATTCTCTTGGCCATGATATTGGCGACCACCTGCTCAAGGCAGTGGCCGAACGGATGCAGACCTCGATACGCAGTGTCGATACGGTAAGCCGCGTGGGAGGTGACGAATTTGTCGTACTCCTGAGCGAGATCGAAACCGTGGAGGATGCAGCCCGCGTAGCGCAAAAAATCATAGATGGTCTTTCTCAACCATACCGGATCGAAAAGCATGAACTGCTGCTGACTGGAAGTGTTGGCATCTGCATCTATCCTGATAACGGTACGGAAGCGGGTATCCTCCTGCGCAATGCGGATGCGTCCATGTACGCAGCAAAGGAAGCGGGATGCAACCGTTACCAGTTCTATTCGGAAGACATGACAGCCCGCGCAATCGAACGGCTCAGCCTGGAACATGACCTCCGCGGCGCGGTCGAACGCGGTGAAATGTTTCTGGTTTATCAGCCCCAGATCGAGCTTGCGACCGGCCGTATCATCGGAGTGGAGGTGTTGATGCGCTGGCACCATCCTGCACGTGGATTGATTTCCCCTGTTCGCTTTATTCCCGTTGCGGAGGATACGGGACTGATCCTTCCGATCGGCGAATGGGGTTTGCGCGAATCATGCAGGCAGGCGCGACTGTGGTATGACGACGGATTGCTGGACGCTGGTATCTCGGTCAATGTTTCGGCAGTGCAGTTCCGCCAGACTGATTTTGTCGAGGTTATTGAAAATGCGCTGCAGGCGTCCGGTTTGACTCCCGCGCGCCTGGAGCTGGAGCTTACTGAAAGCGCGGTGATGCAGGGCGCGGAACCTGCGCTGAACAAGCTGCGCCAACTGGATGAACTTGGAGTGAAAGTTGCAATCGACGATTTTGGCACAGGTTACTCAAGTCTTGCCTATTTACGGCAATTTACTGTTGACCGCCTGAAAATCGACCAGTCATTCGTGCGCGATGTGCCGGGTAATAATGATGCCGAGGCCATCGCGGCGGCAATTGTGGCAATGGGTCTCAACCTGGGCTTGCGCATCATTGCCGAAGGCGTAGAAACGGAAGCGCAGGCGGAGTTCCTGCAAAGTGTCTTATGTAAGGAAGGCCAGGGTTATCTTTATGCCTGGCCCATGACTGCCGATGAGTTTGAAACATGGATAGGCGCGTGGCAAAATCACGCAGGAAGCACGTCCTAGCCGGGATATCCAAAAACGCGAGGACTGGGCGAATACAGGCTTTTATTTCTTCAGTCTTTCTCCTTCTGATCGCTGCGTTTCTCCTTTGTAACCGGATTTTGCAGCGTGTATCCTTCCTCTTTCATTTTATAACCACCATAAGCTCCTGCACCCCCTGCCGCGAGTAACCAGCAGCCGGACAGACCTGGCGCTGCCAATAAAAACATTGCCAGGTAAAGCAGTTTACGCGCGCCCTTCATATTATCTCCTGTGGTAATCATCGAAATCAGGGAAAGAAGAACAATATATCCTGGTAATTACAAAGTCTGTACGATCACGAACATTTGTCCTCATGCGAACATAGTATACTGAAATTACAGGGTGAGCGCTGATGCTCACGGGTTCCGCACACCGATCACAAGGCCACGCGCCTTTGGATTCCGTCGATGATTAGCGCGACTTGAGCGAGCCGGAGTGGACTGAGTGGAAAAAGACTAAGGGCAGACTGCTAAAAAACTGACAAGGATTACGCAATTACCCGAGAACTGATCGTACCTGGAGCCGAAAATGAAGTGGGAAGGTTACCGCCAAAGTAGTAACGTCGAGGATCGCCGGAATTCAGGCAGTGGATTTGGGCTGGGTGGCGGCAGAATCAGCGCCGGGGTGATTGTCATAGCGCTGGTCGGCGGCCTGTTGTTCGGTATCGACCCCCTCACCATGCTCAGCGTGATCACCGGCGGAGGCGGCAGCAGCCTGGTTCAGGAACAAGGGCCTGCACCTCCGGCGCCCCCGGGGGACATGCAGGCAGCCTTTGTTTCTACGGTCCTCGCCGATACCGAGGATGTATGGACGGGCCTTCTGAGGCAGGAAAATAAGGTTTATGAGCCACCCAAACTTGTGCTGTTTCGAGGTGCTGCTCTAACGGCATGCGGCCAGGGAAGTGCTGCAATGGGTCCCTTCTACTGCCCGGAGGACCAGCGCATCTATATCGACCTGAACTTCTTCGATACGATGGCAAACCAACTCGGGGCGGGAGGCGACTTCGCGCAGGCATACGTCATTTCGCATGAGGTCGGGCATCATGTACAGAATCTCCTTGGCATTTCTGACCGGGTGAATGCCGCGCGCGCGCATCTGCCGCGCTCACAGGCCAATTCCTTGTCGGTACATGTCGAATTGCAGGCTGACTGTCTGGCCGGAGTCTGGGCCTACCATTCCCAGCATTCCAAGGGGTGGCTGGAGGAAGGCGATATCGAGGAGGCCATGAACGCCGCAGAGCAGATCGGCGATGATACGTTGCAGCGCAGGACACGCGGCACGATTGTGCCGGAAAGTTTCACGCACGGCACAAGCGCCCAGCGTACTCGCTGGTTCATGCGGGGATTGCAAACGGGAAACCGGGCGGATTGCAATACCTTTGGATCGGAAAAGCTGTAACCTTGCCCGAAGCTCAGAGGGAGCTCACAGGGAGAACGGTCATGAAAGTTTCTGAGCTTAAAGACGAACTGCTCGACTACTGGGTGGCAAAAGCCAATGATGTGGAAGAAGTGCATGTTATCGATTCTCACTGCGTGATCAACCATCAACGCTGGAAACCTTCGGTAGACTGGTCTCAGGGAGGACCGATCATCGAAAGAGAAGGAATAAATCTCAGCCACAGCCTGGAACCGGGTTCCGAGCACTGCACGGCATTCATGCGATCAGGCAGAAACCGGCAAAAAGGGCTTACTCCCCTGATCGCCGCAATGCGTTGCTATGTAGACTCCAAGTTTGGGGAAGAGGTTACGGACTAAACATTACGAGGATTGAGGAAATAAAAAAAAAAGTGGGGAAATTCAAGAGAAAGATCTGCCAGGGAACATACCCGGGGGAGAACAGATCAAATAGCATATGGCCAAGTTGAAGCTGACAAACCTGCTGCGCGATACTTCCCGTGAAACCCCGCGTGAGGATGCTTCTACCAGAATCATGGCAGCCCAGGCGTTTTCACGCGCCGGAGGTGCGCCTCTCGTGCATGGCAACAGCATCCGCCTTCTCAAGGATGCAAGCGAGAATTATCCTGCATGGCTCGAGGCGATCCGGTCGGCTGAAAAGAACGTCTATTTTGAAAATTATATTATTCGTGATGACACCATTGGCCACCGATTTGCTGATGCGCTCATTGCGAAAGCAAAAGAAGGCGTACGGGTAAGATTACTTTATGACTGGCTTGGAGGACTGACTGAAACGTCATCCAGTTTCTGGCATTATCTGAGTGATGGCGGCGTGGAAGTTCGATGTTTCAATCCGATACGCTTCGACAGTCCTCTGGCATGGCTGAGCAGGCTGCATCGCAAATCGGTCTGCGTGGATAATCGTGTTGCATTTGTCAGCGGATTATGCGTCGGCCAGATGTGGGATGGATACCCCGAGCGGAATATTGCACCCTGGCGGGATACGGGTGTCGAACTGCGAGGGCCCGTGGTAGCGGATGTCATAAAATCCTTTGCGCGCGCATGGGCGGAGACGGGACCGGAAATACCTGCGAATGAGCTGCCGGCTCCCGATTCAATTCCGATTTCGGGTCACATCGATGTGAGGGTATTGGGAAATTTTGCAGCGACTGCGGGCTTATACCGGCTGGAGCAACTGATCGCAGTCCTGGCGCAAAAAACGCTCTGGCTTACCGATGCCTATTTCGTTGGGACTACGAGTTATGTGCAAGCGTTGATAGGCGCGGCAATGGACGATGTAGATGTCCGCTTGCTGGTCCCGGGATCAAGTGGAGATCTCAAGCTTCTCAGGCCGATTTCGCGTGCCGGTTATCGTCCGCTGCTGGAAGCCGGCGTACGCGTGTTCGAATGGAATGGCTCCATGCTGCACGCCAAGACAGCAATTGCCGACGGGCGCTGGGGACGCGTCGGTTCAAGCAATCTCAACATGGCGAGCTGGCTGGGAAACTGGGAGCTGGATGTTGCAGTGGAAAATCTTGATTTTGGCCAGAAAATGGAGCAAATGTACCTGGAGGATCTGGAAAATTCGACCGAAATCGTTCTCAACAAAAAAAACCGGGTTCGTCCTGTACACCCCGTAGCAGATCAACTCCCGCGCCGCGACCGTCGCCAGCCCGCGGCTGTCGGGCGCCGGTCTGGAAGCGCGAGCCGGCTGACAGCGGGCGCCCTGCGCGTAGGCAACACTGTGGGAGCGGCTATCACGAGTCGACTCGTCCTGGGAGCTGCCGAGGCAAAAATCATGCTTTTCGGGGGCCTTACGCTGCTTGCCTTGACGGTGCTGGCATTACTGGAGCCCCTGCTCATGGTGATCCCTTTCTCGCTGCTTGCGGGATGGATCGGCGTTTCACTGTTGATACAGGCTTACAGGCTGCACAGAAACGGGCAAAATGATGCCGCGGCCCAGAGCGCCAGTCTTGCATCCGATGAGGCTCAGGATAAGGTGATCGAACTCCCCAATTCCCTGCGCGAAGGCCAGCAATCCGGGGATATCCGGAAGGAAGCCCAGGAAACACAGGAGATTCAGAAAACACTCAGGCAACGCTGAGAAGATCTGTCGGCACATGAGTGGCGGCAGGTTTCCTCTGTTGGCACCCTCTCCTGTGCCGCGCTTCACTCCTTCCCGATCAGATGAAAGAAGCAGGATACTTGTCGACTCCGGTCGCGCCGGAGCATGGAATGATGGCAGCAAACGCCATTTACTTCTTCTGGCTGCTCAGAAATTCCACTAGAACAACGGCGTCGTTGTGCTCCTCGTCTTTAGCGCCATAGAGCAATGTAACAGCCCCTTTCTTTATTTCCTCCCGCAGTCGCGCCAGCTGCTCATCATTCTCCTCAAGCTCGACCCGGTAACGCTTCTTGAACTCGGTCCACTTGTCCGGATCATGTCCGAACCATTTTCGAAGTCCGGCGCTCGGCGCCAGTTCCTTCAACCAGATATCCACGCCTGCTTTTGCTTTTGTCATCCCACGCGGCCAAAGCCTGTCGACCAGGATGCGAGTACCGTCGTTCTTGTCGGACGGTTCGTAAACCCTTTTGAGCTTCAGATTCATTCCTGCCTTGGCCTCCTCTTGCAAAAGATCAGTTTTCCAGGCCGGATGTCATGACCGTACAACACCTCTCCGTGTCATTTTGGTAATTCAACCTTGTATACCGGCACTTTAATCAATTATGCGCCGATATAATGAAGTATTTCAATTTTGACCGATAGGGAGAAAAAATGTTACGAAAAAAACTTATAGCGGGAATGACGGCAGTCACATTATTTTCCACAGCTTTTTGCGGTATGGCAAAAGCAGAGCTCATCGGTGAAGTGGATACCGCGTTCCGATGGCTGGGAAAGGATGACCGGGTAGTGATAGAAGCTTATGACGACCCCAAAGTTCGGGGCGTAACCTGCTATGTTTCCCGAGCTCGTACCGGCGGAATCAAAGGCACCGTAGGGTTGGCGGAAGACAGGGCGGAGGCGTCGATCGCCTGCCGGCAGGTGAGCGACCCGATCGAATTCCGCGGCAAACTTCCTCGTCAGGAAGACGTGTTTACCGAACGCATGTCAATTTTATTCAAGCGCCTGCACGTAGTCCGGGTGGTGGACCCGGCGCGCAACGCGCTTGTCTATCTGACATACTCGGACAGAATTATAGAAGGCAGCCCGCAAAACAGCGTTACAGCCGTCCCTGTCAGCCGGAGCAATCCCATTCCAATGAAATAGCCGGAAACCTGGGCGTTTTCAGAACGGGGATTGCGCCCGACCGCTTCGCGCTGAAGGATAAAGGAAGTAAAAAAGAAAAATGATGAATCAGATAAAACAAAGCTGAACGAGAAACCGGGAGTTGCGTACGCTAGCGTACGGACATCATGCCGGATGACAAATAGAATTGCCTGGATTCTTCATGCGCGGCACTTCTCACAGCGCTTTCGCCAGAAAAATCAAAAGAATATGGCAGGCTCCAATTCAAAACGACCATCAAACTACAAAATTTTATTTCTAGAGGAGGTAGTTAAATGAATAAAGTTCGCAAAACCCCCTTCGCTCCCCCCGCGTGGACAGTTGCGCTGCTGGCTGTACTGGCTTTAAGCGCCACCGCGGCTAACGCCAAAGACATTACCGTGCACCTCACCGGCGACCAGGAAGTGCCTCCGGTCCAGACTTCCGCAATGGGCCATGGCACCATAACTGTAGAGGATGACAAATCCATCAAGGGCAAAGTCATGACCTCCGATATAAAAGGTACCGGTGCGCATGTTCACGAGGCTGCGGTGGGCAAGAGCGGTCCCGATATCATTACACTCAAAAAAACCTCCGATAACGAATGGTCCATTCCTGACGATGCGAAATTGACGGACGCGCAGTATGACGCCTTCAAGGCAGGCGGACTTTATATCAATATCCACAGCGATGCCCATAAGAACGGAGAAATACGCGGCCAGCTAAAACGCTGACACAGTATTCCTATTCCGAAAAGCGAAAAAACCGGACTGGGGACCGGCGCGTTTATCATGACTGCCGTATCCCAGTCCGACAGCCCAAAAACCTGACTCATCTTCATGCCAGAATATCGTATGCAGAAAGAACCGGATGGACCGGGGCAGCCGGATAAACCGGATGGTCCGAGGCCCGGTCCTGTCCCCGATCGGGCCCCTTCTCCGGACCGACCCATCCAGGACCCGCCCCATCCCTTCGACCCCGATAAGCCAGGACGGGATCCGGAACCCTTTAATCCCGACAAGCCTGTCGATCCTCGTCCCTACGATCCCGATCCCACCCCCGGCGATCCTGTCATCGATCCGGCGGATGAACCTCTGCTTTGATCGGAGTAGAACTTCTTACTCCTCAGTTGAGTCTTACCTGAGTCGATACAGGATAGTAGTTCCACCGCGATGCAATCACGAAGCGGTTCTGCTGCCAGGGAAGTACTGAACGAACACCAATCAGACGGTGGGAAAAAACCATGCCCCATTATGACGAGAACAAGCCCGCTGCAGCCGAAAACCCTGGCCGCCTGATCAAGGCAAATCCCGTCGCCCCCTCCCCCGCAGAAGTTGCAGCAGCCGCTCCAGGCGGGGACTCCCCACCAAGCAATGCAGCCATCCAGCCACAATGTCAGAGCGAGCACGACCGGGAAATCCCGGAAGTGGATCTGCTGTCCCCGCTTATCCTTCGCGGCGTTACGTTCCCCAACCGGATCGCCATGTCACCCATGTGCATGTATTCCGCCGAGGACGGTTTTGCCAATGACTTCCATCTTGTCCATCTGGGCAGCCGGGCAATCGGCGGCACAGGACTTGTGATGGTTGAAGCCACCGCAGTCACGGCTGCGGGACGCATTTCACCGGGAGACATGGGAATCTGGAAGGATGAACATATCGATCCGCTCGCCCGCATTGCCCGGTTCGTGGAGACGCAGGGCGCGATTCCGGGCATCCAGCTCGCACACGCCGGGCGCAAAGCCAGTTGCGATACCCCCTGGAATGGCGGCAACAGCCTGAAAACGCCAGCGGAAGGAGGATGGCCGGTGATAGGCCCAAGTTCCCTGCCGTTTTCCGCCGATGACCCAGTCCCAGTAGCCATGTCGGAAACAGATATCGAGGAATGCATCGAAGCATGGGGAGCAGCCGCTCGACGTGCGCTGAAGGCCGGCTTCAAAGTGATAGAACTTCACGCGGCGCATGGTTACCTCATGCATGAATTTCTATCGCCGTTGAGCAACCATCGCACTGATAATTATGGTGGCAGCCTGACAAATCGCATGCGGCTTTTGCTGGAGGCTGCCAGTCACCTCCGCGCTATCCTGCCGTCCGAACTGCCTCTCTTCGTACGAATCTCGGCAACCGACTGGGTCGATGGCGGTTGGGATATAGAACAATCGATCATTCTTTGCCGAGAGCTGAAGCTGCTCGGAGTGGATCTGATCGATGTCTCCTCCGGAGGTGTGATACCGGATGCCAGGATTCCCGTCGCCAGAGGTTATCAGATTCGATTTGCGAGGCGCATCCGTAATGAAGCGCAAATCCATACGGGAGGAGTAGGACTGATCACCGACCCGCAGTTTGCCGATGAGATCATCACCAGCGGTCAGGCCGATCTCGTTTTTATCGGCCGGGAGTTGCTGCGGGAGCCTTACTGGGCCCTCCAGGCGCAACATGCGTTAGCGATAGAACCGGAATGGCCGGTACAGTATGGCTATGCTGTCAAACGCCGCGCAAAATAGATATTGTCAGCGTTCCGTTATCCCTTCGCGGCTCTTGTCGACCTGAGCGGTTGTCACCAGGCTGGCGCGATTGCCCCATGCGTTGCGGATATACGATAGAACCAGCGCAACCTCGCCATCGCGTAAAACCTGGGCGAATGGAGGCATGCCATAAGGCCGAGGGTTTCCTGCGGTCGAGGGGGGATAACCTCCATTGAGCACGCTGCGAATGAGGTTCGTCGGGGGTGTCAGGGTAACGCTTCTGTTACCGGCCAGCGGAGGGTAAATTCCCGGGGCGCCCTGTCCGGAGTCGCCATGGCAATCCTTGCAGTGTTCCTTGTATATCCGTGCCCCATACCGTAACCAGGCCTGCACCTGTTCTGTCTGCGCGGGAGGATTTACCTTCTGGTGCGACTGTGTTTCAGGCAATGATTTCAGATAGACCGCCATTGCTCGGGCATCCTCTTTGGTCAGATACTGGAGGCTTTGGCTGACAACCTCCGCCATTGGTCCTGATGTCGTGGCTCGCGATGAAATTCCGGTAGTCAGCAGCTGGACAATTTCTTCGATCGGCCAGCCGGCCGTACTTGCCTCCAGGCTCGAGGTCAGCGATGGCGCGTACCAGTTCGAGCCCATGATCTGCCCGCCTCCCAGCTTATCATCTCCCTTGCGGCCGATCATGCCGCCCAGGGGATTTCGCTCGGCGTGACAGGCGCTGCAATGACCCAGCCCCTGTACCAGGTAAGCACCCCGGTTCCACTCGATGCTTTTGGTGGGATCAGCCTGATACACGCCCGGCTTGAAATAAGCCGCGCGCCAAAGGGTCAACAGTGGCTGAAAATCGTATCGGGAAGCAACCTGGCTTGGGGGATTCTGTTGAACGACAGGTTCGAGGGCGCCAAGATGGGCAAAAATTGCATCGGAATCCTCGCGGGTGATTTTCGTATACTCCGTATACGGAAAGGCGGGGTACAGAAGCCTCCCATCGCGCGACTTACCCTCATGCAGCGCTTTCCAGAAATCATCTTCATTCCAGCCACCGATTCCGGTTGCTTTATCCGGCGTGATATTGGACGTGACAAACGTACCGAATGGGGTCGAAAGCTTCCTCCCGCCGGCATAGGCGAGTCCACCTTGAGCTGTATGGCAGCCTATGCAATTTCCTGCCCGCGCAAGATATGCTCCGCGCGCTTGCCGCTGTTGCAAAAGAACCGAGGATAACGGCGTGGCATTCTTTTCTGACTTTGCTTCCTTTTTCGGGGAAGTTGCGCCGGTTACCCCGGGAGACAGGCTGATACCCGCAAGAACCGCCACTGCGACAGCGATGACAGCAATTCTCATCGGCCTGCGCTCCGTTGGACAATACTCCTGCAGCGCTGCGCCATCTCGGGAGGCAGCACATTTGCCGGGCCTGCATTTTCCGGAACAGGCTGAGCGGCAAGCCAGGCCGCAACTATATTTGTCTCCTCGATCGTAAGTTGCCTGGCGATATCGGACATGCAGTTGCTCTCTTGTCCCCGCATCACTCCGCCATTCTTCCAGGCACCGAATTGGGCGGCGATATAGATGCGCGGAAGCCCCAGGAGTCCGGGAATAAAGGGCGCGGTGCCCATGAGCTGCTTGCCGTGGCATTCGACGCACGCGGGTATATCCCGCTTGGCATCGCCTTGCTGAATCAACTTCTGGGCCTGCCTGATTTCGGCGGGGGAAGATATCACCTGCTCCGGCGAAGGGTAAGATTGCCTGAGTCCCGAAAAATACGCTGCCATTTCCCGCAGGTATTCGTCGCTCACGTTTGCGAGCAGCAACGTCATCGGCCGGTAATAACGGCGCCCGTCCCGAAAATCGCGCAGCTGATTGAAAAGATATCCCTCCGGCTTGCCGGCAATCCGGGGGTAATAAGCGTCCTTCCCCACCCTGTCTGCCTGGCCATGACACACTGTGCAGGGCTTGACCCGCTCGGCCATGGTATCCGGCACGTTCACCGGAACAGCCGCCGCAGCCTTGCTCGACGGAATTGCATCCGAAGCGGCAGCGATGAGACCCGATACGCCTGATACGGCAGTAGCAATGAGCAGGAACAGGAGTGAAGTAAATTGACGCATAAGGCGCATGAGGATTAATGAGTAACCAGATTCTGCCAGAAAAACTTCGTTGATGAGGCTATAGCAAGCTGCCAGACCATTCAAGAATCAGGCAGAGCTTCCCTCGCGCCCAGCGAGGGCCTTGTTCAGCAGCCTCTAAGTTTCACCCAGAAGTGCGTTCCGGGTTCCGTCGTACCTCTTCACAATGCTTGGCTCCCACGACGATGCCTGAAGAACAGCCTTTCAACGTACTGGAGGGGAAGTATCCGTTACGGTCCGGCCGGGGTGCTTACTTGCGCGGCCAGGTCCAGCGCAAGCTGTACGAGCGTTTCACCTTCTTCCAGGCCATCGAGGAAGCGCCGGGGTATGGCCGACAACCCCGTCTGGGCTCCGGCGAGAGCCCCGGTCAAAATAGCGCGCGCCTGGTTTTGCCCTCCCCCATTCACTGCATGCAGCACAGCCAACTCGAAGTCCCGGGGGAAGCGGGCTGCCAGGTAGTAGGCTGCGGGAAGCTGGTGATAGATGGCGCAGGGCATGCCGTATATGAGGGATACCTTCCACGCGGGCTCTATCGGGATACCTGGATCGGCAACCGCGGTGGAAACAGATGATGGCGTGAGCAGCGCATCAGGGGATGCGAACCGTCCCGCCCGCGGCGGATCCGGGTCGCCCGGACGCGGCGGCTGCAGATCCGCGTATGTCACCGCGTGAAAAGGCAGCTGGCCGGTCTTGACCAGATCCATCAGCTTGCCGGACAGGTTCTTGTCGAGCTTATGCCCCTGAACCAGAAGGCTCAGCACCGCTCCATATGCGACTGTCATTGAAAGCACGATGTCGTCGGTCTGGGTAAGGCGGGCATTATTGGAAATAGCGGTTGCAAGTTCGTGAGGTTGAGATGCATAACGAACCGCAAGGGCGAGCGTGCGTTCGATGGCCTCGGTGGTATCGGCATGACCGCCGGTCTGTCCCCATGGCAGTTTCTGCTGGACACGCCGGCGCCAGGCTTCGCGGATGGATTGGCTCGTGTACCCGCCGGGTCCGTTTACCGGCGTACCGTCCAGCAGGGGAAACAGCTCTTCATCCATGCGCCTGCAGAAATCCGCCTCGTCATAGCCGCCCCGCTCGACCAGCGAACGCAACATGAGCTTGAGAATAAAGCCTGGCTGGGACAATTGGCCTGCCTTGAGGTCTTCATGGTAGCGTCCGGGCCTGGGATCTGTATAAGTCGTAATCCAGTCGCCATAATCGCGGCGCAGTTCCTCCAGGTCATAATACCAGTGGGGGCCAAGGCCCAGAGCCTCTCCGATGAATGCGCCCATGATGGCGCCAGCGGCACGGTCTTGAATGGCGGCATCGCCCATGTCTGCTCCTCCTCGCGGCTAAACTGTATTTCTGATCAAATAGACCGGAAGCCTGTCTGGTGTCTGCAATGATATGTGGAGTATATACCTCTCCAGCCTGTACACGTCCGCAGATCTCTACATTTCTACTGATATATCAATGGAGGAGAGAGTCGGTGTTATATGTAATCCAAAGCTGTGCTACAGTTCTTCCTCATAGCCAGGCAAAGGTTTACGCGGGCTATAAGCAAATTTAACTGAAACAAAAACGAAGAGGACTTATTATGACAGAGCAAACACGCGAAAAACCTCAGTATCCTACTAGCTTTGGTCTTTTTTATCCCGTTGGCTATCTGGTCGTTGGATTTAAGAGTAGAGAAGACGCACTACGCGTGCAGCAGGATCTGAAGACTGGCGGATACGAGCCCGATGACTGCGTCTTTTTCTCATGCAAGGAAGTAACGGAAGCTGCCACGGATAACCTCGAAAAAAACGAAGGCTTCCTTCCGCGTTTAGGCTGGGCCGATGAAGCTATCAAAGTGCACCTGGAAACAGCAAAAGAGGGAGGCTCCTTCCTTGTAATCTATGCGCCTGACAAACTTTCATCCGATCGCGCCATGAACGTTATTCGAAATGTACCCTTTGCGTTCGCGCATCGATACCACCGGCTGGCTATTGAAGAACTGAAGTAGTTTTCAATCAGGGATCGCTATTTTCCCTGAGTTACCTCTTTCATCCACGGGCGGGCATAAGACCCGTCCTGGTATAACCGGTGCAAAACTCTTGGAACAGCCGCAGAAAAACCTGGGGTAATTGAAATTCGGGGATTCTCTTCGCGGCGCTATCCCAGCCTGGCGCGATCATGGGGTTCATCGAGATTCAGAATCGGGCCGACCGGCACAATGCCATTCGGATTGATGGTGGGATGACTGCGGTAATAATGCTCCTTGATGTGCTGCATGTTCACCGTCTCTGCCACGCCCGGCCACTGATACAACTCCCGGGTATAGGCCCAGAGATTGGGATAATCCACGAGACGCCTGAGATTGCACTTGAAATGGCCGTGATAGACCGAATCAAAGCGAATCAGCGTGGTGAATATCCGCCAGTCGGCTTCAGTGAGACAGTTGCCGATGAGATAACGCTGACGTGAAAGCAGTTGTTCCAGCTCATCCATGCATCCGAACAGCACCCTCACCGCCTTCTCGTACACTGATTGCCTGGTGGCAAAACCTGCCTTGTAAACACCATTATTGACGTCAGCGTAAGTGCGCGCATTGGTCTCATCGATCTGCGGAAGCAACACCTCAGGCGCATAATTCCCGAGCAAAGCGCCTGCTCCATCGAAAGCCGAGTTCATCATGCGGATGATATCGGCCGATTCATTGCTGACAATGGTATTCCGCTGTAAATCCCAGAGCACGGGTACTGTCACGCGCCCGCTGTAGTCATGCATCGACCGGAGGTAGACTTCATAAAGATAGGATGCACCGCCAACGGGATCAGGTATTACTCCCGGCGCCTCATCAAAAGTCCAGCCATGCTCGCCCATGCAGGGGTGCACCACGGAAACACTGATCATGCTCTCAAGCCCTTTGAGCATGCGAAAAATCAGCGTGCGGGAAGCCCAGGGACAAGCGAGCGAAACATATAGATGATAACGCCCTGCCTCGGCGGGAAACCCGCCTTCGCCGCTGGGCCCCGGACCGCCATCGGCCGTTATCCAGTTGCGAAACTGTGCATTGGTGCGGATGAACCGGCCGCCGGTCGATCCGGTATCGTACCACTCATCCACCCACTTGCCTTTAACGAGTAAACCCACTCTGCTGATTCCTTCCTGTTTTGCCGGGTCAGCACGATCAAATCGGGCCGTTACCGATCTTGATCACACGGCTGTTCCCCGGTATCCGGCAGCCATTTTGATGTTTACTGCCCTATTCTATGTTGAGATCCAGCTGCCTGACGTCCTTGAACTCATTCAATGCCGCGTAAATATCGCCGCGCCTGTAAGTATTCATCTCGGCCGACAGGGATCTTCCATCCAGCCGCGCCACTATGTTTGACCCCTGCTCAACTCCCCGTCTTTTTAAAAAACGGCCAATCAGACTGGAAAGATTTTCCCTCGAGCCAGGATACAGCGGCATGAGGCTTGAATCCAGACCCCGCTCGGCAATCGCCTGTTTGACGGAAATGAACGCGTTCTGGTCACGCAGGGCAGCCACGGCTTCTCTCAATTCCGCAATTACAACATCCTGTTCATGCAATTTCTTATCGTGATCTCCCAACTGCGGCGCAATAACCTGCCTGATAACCTCAAGCAATGTTTCTTGAGTGACAGGTGAATCCGGCATGGCATTGGAAGTTATCCCATGACTCAGCGCCCGCTCCTGAAGATCATACCCCCAATGAACCAGGCGTTCGTAGTTATCATGAAATCTTTCAATATCCCGCTGTTCCTGTTTGGGCTTGCCTTTAAACTGGGTTTGATACCATTGTCTGTCGAAGACGCGCAACTGTTCAGCAACGATATGCCAGCGATAGACCAGCACACCCTTGTAGATCATTTCCAGTTCGCCATCCATCACGTTCTTGTTCAGCAAAGCTGTCCTGATCAGACCTGTTTCAAACCAGACTTTCATGGCGTCCGGCACCTGTAATGCCCTGCCCCATGATTTTGCCGACGCATATACACGTCCGCCGCTGATCAGATAATTCAGTTGTCCACCATTGGGTGATAATTCCTTCATGGTTACAACATTGGTAAGCGTTTTCATTCCAATAACGGCATGCTTTGAACGTCGCTGGATACCGCCTTCCGCCGGTATGATGTTTGTACTGTTTGCCCGCCGACCCGATAAATATGCTTTATATCCCTTTTATATCCTTTTCGGCTGGCAATTACACCAGGTATTGTACAGCTTCTTCGATTTCCGGAATTGAGCCTGCGCTTGATATCCTCTATTCTGTCAGGGTTATGCTCAGAATTTGTGTATGACAAGAAAGGAAGGCAGTGTATTCTTGGTGGTTCTTCTGGAATCATCAACCTTTTGCAAGGCGGTAGAAAAATCGTGATTTGGGCGGGAATTCTCTGAACTGGCTCATGGGCAGACTATCGATAATGTATTTTATCAATAATAAAGGATATGTTAATTTTGGCGTAATTCGATAAATGTTCTGCTGAGAACCAACCCGATACAGAAAACACCTGCATTGCTATATCGCTCTGTCTCCATAAACCATACGTCGTTAAAAACATAATTCACAACATGATTGGTATAACAGCTTTTGGCTTGCTTGCATTATCGCTGCCCGCCTTCGCATCAACCGATACGTCGGATGCGTCATTTCAGGCGGGCTGGGTCGGCGCTCTGCTCACACTGCTCATATGGTACGTTTGTGCGAGCCGCAGGAAAAAAGAAATTGGTGGTTGGTTGCTCTATTACTATATTCGGCTCTATATAGGGGTAATTATAGTAGTGCTGGTGACAGCGAGCTCCTATGATAATTATCTGCCTGAAGCATGGGCAGATAAGCCAGACCTGTATCCATTCTTTCTTTGGTCCACAGTTCCTGGCCTGCTATTGTACTGTACGGAATTTGCAGTGGCGGAAAAGCTCAGAACGTCCAGAAACTATTTCTATGTTCACATCCTGAGATACATACTCTTCGCAGCTCTCGCATCTTCGCTTATTGCTATGGTGATTAAGAATAAGTACTTTGAGGAGGACTCTACAACTTTTTTCAATATCGCAACCATGATCTGGCCAATCATCTGGATTCCTTACTTCTATCTCTCCAAAAGAGTGAAAAGTGTGTTTAAAGACCGGGATTGGCCATCCGAAGATCATCCTGAATCGTCCTGAAACAGATTCCGTTTTGCTGGATCTGAGGCAGGTCCGGAACGACGGGATTCATAGTATTTTCTGGCCGAAGCAAAAATGTTTTCATGTGAGGAATTTTCCGGTTGAGGAACGCTTTCCCTGTCTTTAGGAACGCCTCGTTTGGAATACATAATGGCATACATGCAGGGAACAAAAAACAGGGTATATATCGTTGCAAACGTCAAGCCGCCGATAACCGCGCGGCCCAGCGGCGCATTGGTGGACCCTCCCATTGCCATCGGAAGCATGCCCATGATCATGGCTGATGCGGTCATGAGAACAGGACGAATCCGGGCTTTGCCGGACTCGATGGCGGCTCGCAGCGTGTCGCCATGCTCTGCGATGCGCTCCAGCGCATAGGACACGACAAGTATGGAATTCGCCGTGGCCGTTCCCATGGCCATGATGGCGCCTGTCAGGGCCGGAACGGAAATATTCGTGTGGGTCAGGAACAGGGCCCAGGCAATGCCTGCCAGGGCGCCGGGCAAGGCTGTGATGATGATGAAAGGAATCAGCCACGATTGAAAATTGATGACAAGCATGAGATAGATCAGCACGACAGCCGCGACGAGGCCGATAATCAGTTCGGTATAGGTGGCGACCATAGTCTCGGCTTGGCCGGCGATTTTAATAGTGGAGCCGCGGGGAAGTTTATCTTTCATCTCGTCGACAATTTTCTGGACGTCCTTCAGCACGCCGCCCAGCCCCCGCCCTTCGGCGGATACATAGACTTCAACCAGCGGCCTGACCCCCCTGTGAGTGACCAGGCCTGGCGTGCCTACCGGCGATTCCTCCGCCACATTGCTCAGGAGCTGATAATCCTCATACAGGCCATCTTCCCCCACTGGCTTGACAGGAACTTCGTTCAAGTCATTGATACTGGCGACTTCAGGTTGAGGATCATATATATTGATCTGGTATGACATGCCGGTCTTTGTATCGAGCCAGTATTTCTGGTCGATCTGCTGGCTGCCGCTAGTCGTTATCAGCATGTTCAGGGCGATATCCTCTTCGTTCCTGTCAACACCGAATCCAAATGTTCTTTGACCTTCAACAAGCAGGGTTGGCGTGCGCATGGTTTGCTGGATCACTACATCGGAGGAACCGGGAATTTCACGCAGCCTGGCTTGCAACTTGCGCGCGAATGCGTAGTTTCCGTATATATCCATCCCGTTAACCTGAACATCAATCGGAGAAGGGGAGCCGAAATTCAGAATTTTTGCTATCAGATCCGCTGGCTGAAAGGTGAATTCAGTCCCGGGATAACGCTCTTTCAGCCCCTCGTGAAGAATTTTCCGAATATCCCACACAGCCGATTTCCCATTGAACAGGGTGATCGTCAGATCGCAGTCCTGAGATCCGATCGTGGGGGTCGGAATAAACGCCAGATTATGCGGCCCGACAGGTATGCCGCAATTGCTAACGATGTCTTCAACCTGCCCCGGAAGCATTCGCCTGATATCCTCCGCAACGAGCGTGGTGATGCGGTTTGTGGCTTCCATACGTGTGCCAAGAGGCGCCCGCATGTGCATCTGAATGGCACCTGACTTGACCTCCGGGAAAAAATCGCGGCCATTGAAGTAGAACAGCACGAGAGAGGCGAGTGCGAAGGTGAGCATGACCATTGCGAACATGCGGCGATTTTCAATCGTTCGTTCGAGCAGATTGCCATACCCGGCACAGAAACGGGTAAAGCGGCTCTCGAATCCTTCCTGAAAACGGGAGAAAATCTCTAAATGATGCTTTAATTTCTGCCCAAAACGGGAGAAAATCGCCAAATGACGCTTTAACTTCTGCCAAAAACGGGCAAGCTTCCCCGCCGGCTTTTCCTCGCCATGCTGACCTTCCGGCTTTTCCTCACCATGGTGGCCTTCCTTTCCATGTTCTTCTCCGTGAGGAGGCTTGATAAGGTATTTCGCCAGGGTCGGCACGAGTGTGCGCGACAGGATGAAGGATGCCAGCATGGCGAATATCACCGCCAGTGCCATCGGCCTGAAGAGATAGCCCGAGACGCCGGAAAGCGTGAACAGCGGCAGCCAGGCAACGGATATGCATAATGTGGCGAGCAGCGTCGGAATAATGATCTGATTCGCCGCATCGATGATGGCTTTATCGAGTTCCTTGCCCATCTCCAGGTGAGTATCGATGTTCTCGATCATCACTGTCGCGTCGTCGACAAGAATTCCTACCGCCAGCGCCAGTCCCCCCAGCGTCATGACGTTCATCGATTCGCCCAGCGCCTGCAGGCAGATGACGGAGGTTAAGATACACAATGGAATTGAAATCGTAACGACTATCATGGGACGCCATGAGCCGAGCAAGAGCATGACGATGAAACCGACAAGCAGGCCGGCGATCAGCATCTCATGCATCACCTCGTTGATGGATTCCCGCACGAAGACCGATGCGTCGGTGATGATCTTAACGTCCACACTGGACGGGACTATCTCCTTGATAAGTGGAATGGCTGCCTTGACGCCGTCGACCACATCCAGGGTCGACGCATCACCACTTTTCATGACGACCATGACGACAGCCTGCTTCCCGTCCACGATGACGGAGTTTGTTTGCGGCGGCCCTGCCAGCTGAACGTCGGCGACGTCACGCAGGAAAATGAACGAATTTTTTTTCTTCTTTATCGGGATACGGTTGAAATCCTCGATATTCGGCGGCATCGCGTTTGTCTCGACCATCCAGTCGGTCTGCTTGATCTTCATGTCACCCGCGGGCAGCACGATATTCTGGCGATCGAAAGCCGCATGGACATCGGTTGGCGACACATCGTGAGCCAGCATTCTGTTTCTATCGAGGGATACCAGAAGCTGCATGGGCTTTCCGCCGTAAGGATGCGGAACGATCGCCCCCGGGATCACGACAAGCAGGGGTCTGAGTTGCGTAAAAGCAAGATTATAGAGTTGTGCCGGGGTCATCTCTTCCGAAGTAAGCTGCAGCATGACAACCGGCACTGAAGAGGCTTCCAGGCGCATGATCATGGGCGGGGAAATATCCGGTGGCAATGCCTTGACGATCGTCTGGCTTATCGCTGCGACTTCCGCTTCTGCGCCAGGGAGGTTGGTTTGGGGCTGAAGAAAGATATTCGTGATGCTGATGCCGTAGTACGATTGACTGACGATGTCTGAGATACCTTCCACTGTCGAGGTCAATGCACGCTCGAAGTAGAAAGTGATACGACCGGACACGTCCAGCGGCAGCATGCCGGCGTAAGCCCAGACTACGGAGATCACGGGAATCTTGATGGCGGGAAAGACGTCCGTCGGCGAGTGCCGTATGGCCCTGATTCCAAATATGACGATCATAATGGAAAGAACCACGAAGGTATAAGGTCTCCGTAACGCGATAAGTACGATCTGATTCATACTATGTTCCTCTTATGCCTTCGGTAAAAAATTCATTTACCTACGATACTGCACGTAAGGAGGAGGCGTTTCTTCTGCAAACCCTTATCGGTAATTATAGGCTTTGACATGGAAGTCGCCCCGGAAATTCGGGCAGTTTGATAAGCGGGAGCTTTGCCGGCGGACAAGGAGGATGGTTCAGATTTTTCGGATCTTATTAAAGTGCTAAAGATTGGATAGCAGGCGCTGGAAAGCGATTTTTCGAGCGGCGCTCAACAAGGCGGGATTGTTGAGCACAAAGAGATCAAAGAGATGACGGACCGTATGTACGGTCTGCCGGTTGCCGGCAATATCAGATGCTGTCGCTGGCGAGCCCGAGCGCTTATTATCGGATGCAGGAATTCAACGAAGCTGACTTGGTATTGATGCACCGGATCGATGCACTGGCATCCGGAGCATCCATTTGCCGATAGCCGGATGGACGAAGGGTCGGCCTCAGGGGCCGACCCTTTCAGGGTACTGCTTGATGGTCATGATGTTGCCGCAGACGCCATTATGGAACCGGGGCAGCCGAGGCTTTTGTCAGATTATTATTTGTATCGCTTGCATCGCTCTGATCTCTATATAGAACCGGAGGCGTTGCCGAAGTACTGTTTTTGTTGCTTTCATCGCTTTGATCATCCACATTGGCATCGCCGCTCACCGGAACCAAAGGTCTTGTCAAGTTATTGTTTTTGTTGGCTCTATCGACAAAATCCGCATTGACGTCAATTCCTCCGGCTGGTACTGGCTTATCAAGATCAGTATATTGGAGTGTCCCAAAGGGTTGAATCTGATCGTCAGCGGGTAATTGCGTGCGGTCCCAGCCTCCTCCAAGCGCACGAATAAGCGCCACCGATGCTACCAGGCGATTAGTCTTGATCTGTACAGAATCGATGCTTGCCGTCAGGGTGCCGAGCTGGGCATAAATGAGCTCAAGGCTGGAGGCCAGACCGCCCTTATAGAGGTCCATGGTAAGGTTCTGTGTCGTACGCGCGGCTTCGACGGCAGCGTCCTGCCGCTCGGCGGCAATAGACATCCAATAAGTCTGTGCCAGGTTATTTTCGACTTCACGAAAGGCCTTCAACACTGTGGAACGATATAGGTTCTCTGTCTCGCGATAGATCGACCAGGATTGCTGCAATTGAGCCCGGCGATATCCGCCCTGGAAAAGCGGAATGGAAAAAGAGGAGCCATAAGCCCAGAAACTGTTCGCTGCACTGATCAGATTGAACCCGGAATCTTCCATTCCTCCTCCCAGCCGGAAGGCTACATCGGGAAAAAAGGCGGCGCGTGCAATTCCAATGCTGCGATTGGCCTGTGCCATCTGGCGCTCCATGGCGGCAATATCGGGGCGGCGTTCAAGCAAAGTGGATGGAATTGTCTTTGGAAGGCTAAAATGCGTGGTAAGGAGGTTAGGTACCGGCTCGATCTTGAAGCTGGCTGGAACGAGATTAAGGAGAATTGCAATGGCCTGCTCCGCCACCTTGCGGTCACCCTGCATCAGGGCCAGTGTCGCCTCGGTAGCGAACAGCAGCGACTGAGCCCGCGCCACGTCGAGATTGGAGGCGATCTTGCCTTCGAATTGAGTCACCACGACATCCAGTGAGTACTTATAGAGACCGATCGACTGCTGGTAAATCGCAATTTGCGCATCCAGTCCACGCAGCATGAAATAATTCGATGCAATTTCCGCCTGCAGAATAAGGCGTGCCAGTCCATAATCGGCTGCACGTTCTTCAGCACGATAGATTTTGGATTGTGCCGCATTCCGATATTTCGACCAGAAATCCGGTTCCCAGGATGCAATTCCGCCGAAAATATGCTGAGTATCGCTGTCAGGTTCTCCAGGAGCACGAAAGAGAGTTTTATCGGACTGTTTGTTATTGCTGCCACCATACGAAAAACCGAGCTGGGGGAAATATTGAGAGCGTGCCTTCATCATTGAATTGCGCGCTTGAACGAACCGTTCGGCCGCTGCGTGCAAATCCGGATTGGCTGCAAGCCCCTGCTCTACAAGACTGTTTAGAACCGGATCGTCATATAGCTTCCACCAGTCGGGCCGGAGCGCATCATCCGACGGATTAGCCTTGACGAAAGAACTCGTCCCCTCCCAGGAATCCGGAACGACAAATTCAGGCGGCTGATAAGCAGGCGTCAGATCGAATGCAGGAAAAGGAAGGGTAGGGAGACTGTTGCAAGCCCCCAGACTGGCTGCCAGAAGTAAAGAACCCCCAAACCTGGCGCCGAGACGACAGAGGTTTGAAACAGGAATTCTTTTTTTATGCCGCAAGCCAATCACGGTCAAATGAGTGTCATCGTACATGTGATGCCTTTAACGCTTGTGTTAACTCCGGGTTTGGTGTTTCTGCATTTGAGGCTGGTTTCGATGACTCCGGAGGTGTTTCTGCATGTGAGGCTGGTTTCGATGACTCCGAAGCCGGCTTATGGGGAGCATTGATCATGTCATATCCCGGCGCAGGCGTTACAATGGTCACCTTGTCACCTTCCAGCAGGGCCGCGCTGGGATTGTTTATAATCCGGTCTTCTGTCGTGACGCCCTCGCTCAATTCGACAGTAGCGTCGAGAATTCTGGTTATTTTGATGGGCTTGAAGTGAACACGGCTGTCGTCATCTACAACAGCCACTCGCGTTCCCATCTCATCGAATACCAGTGAACTGGATGGAATGGAGAGGTGTGTATTCTCGACATCCACGGTCAGGTTGACTGATGCATAGGAGCCGGGCCACAGATCCTTCTCTATATTTTCAATCACGAACTGGGTAGTCACCGTACGCGTACTCACATTGAAGCCGCGGGCAGTGGTCAGAAACTCGGCGGTAAAATGCCGGTTGGGAAATTGCGGCACCGTCAGATCGGCTTTCAGGCCGTCATGCATCAGGGCGCCGAACCGCTCGGGCACGCTGACAAACAACCGCAGCCGGCTGATGTCCGCGACCGTATAAAGATTGCGGACCTCACCTTGCGGCGTACTGATAGTGCCTTCCTTATTGATGTAATCCCCCACATTGATGGCGCGGTTGATGACCACGCCGTCATAGGGTGCGACGATTGTCTTGAAGTTGATCAATGCCTCGAAATTACTGACATTTTGCCGGGCGGCATTGACCTTTGCCTGCTGGGCTTTTGCCTCGGCCACCTTTACCGAAATCGATTGCTCGGATACCGCCTGGTTTTTGCGCAAGGCTATCCACCGGTCCGCGGTAAGTTTGGCGAGATCATTGAGCGCGATTTCCGACGCCAGATCCGCCTTGCTTTGCCGGTACTGGGCATCGAGCGCCGGCGCGTAGATTTCGGCCAGAATATCTCCTTTTTTGACTCTCGCGCCCCAGTCCTTATACCACATCTTGACATAACCGGATACCTGGGCATAGATCGGCGCCTGAAACCAGGCCTCGATGGTCCCTGGAAGCATGATGGTTTCTTTGGCGGGCAGCGGTTCGGCATGGACGATAGCCACGCTTGGAGTGTCATTTTGCGTCGCCTGTGATTTTAAATTATCCATATGCTTCCTGGATTCAGTGACCCGGTAACCGATATAGATGAGAAAAACAAGGAGAACGCTCGCGATAATCGTCGTGGTTTTTTTACTTAATGCTTTCATTTTCATGTCAGAGATCTCCCGGTTGAGGAGCGCCGTGTAGTGGAACGTCCTGTTGAACGCTTTCCTTGTCTTTTGGAGTGCTTCGTGTGTAATAGATGATGGCATACACAACGGGAACAAAGAACAGGGTATATATCGTTGCAAACATCAAGCCGCCGATAACCGCGCGGCCCAGCGGCGCATTGGTGGACCCTCCCATCGCCATCGGCAGCATGCCCATGATCATGGCGGCCGCGGTCATGAGAACAGGACGAATACGGGCTTTTCCGGACTCAACGGCGGCCAGCAGCGGATCGCCATGCATCTCGATCCGCTCCAGCGCATAGGACACGACAAGTATGGAATTTGCCGTGGCCGTTCCCATGGCCATGATGGCGCCTGTCAGGGCCGGAACGGAAATATTCGTGTGGGTCAGGAACAGGGCCCAGGCAATGCCTGCCAGGGCGCCGGGCAGGGCCGTGATGATGATGAAGGGAATCAGCCACGACTGAAAGTTGATGACAAGCATGAGATAGATCAGCACGACAGCCGCTAGGAGGCCGACAAGCAGTTCGCCATAGGTCGTGACCATGTTCGCGGCCTGCCCGGCGATTTGGACTTCGGAGCCGCGCGGGACTTCTTCATCCATCTCGTCGACAATTTTCTGGGTATCCGCGAGCACGTCGCCCAGCCCCCGTCCTTCGGCGGAAACATAGACTTCAATCAATGGCATGATGCCCCGGTGGGTGACCAGGCCGGGCGTGCCTATCGGCGATTTCTGCGTCAGATTGCCGAGGAGCTGATATTTCTGATCCGGGTCGCCGCTCTCCATTGATTTGACAGGAATCCTGTTCAACTCATTGATGCTTGAAACTTGAGGTTGAGGCTGATAGATGTTGATCTGGTATGACATGCCGGTCCTCAGATCCAGCCAGTATTTCTGGTCGATCTGCTGGGTTCCGTTAGTCGTTATCAGCATATTCAGGAAGATATCCTCTTCGGTTCTGTCAACACCGAGCCCATAAGTCCTTTGGCCTTCCATAAACATGGTTGGCGTGCGCATGGTTTGCTGGATCACCACATCGGAGGAACCGGGAATTTCACGCAGCCTGGCTTGCAGCTTGCGTGCGTATTCGTAGTTTCCGTATATATCCATCCCGTTGACCTGAACAGTAATCGGGGAAGGGGCGCCGAAATTCAGGATTTTTGCGATCAGATCGGCCGGCTGAAAGGTGAATTCAGAGCCCGGATAGCGCTCCTTCAGACCCTCATGGAGAATTTTCCGAAGATCCCATATTGCTGATTTCTCGTTGAACAGGGTGACGGTCAGATCGCAATCCTGCGTTCCGATCGTGGGGGTCGGAATAAACGCCAGATTATGCGGGCCGACGGGCAGTCCGCAATTGCTGATGACGCCTTCAACCTGCCCGGGAAGCATTTCGTGGATATCATTCGCAACGAGCGTGGTGATGCGGTTTACGGATTCCATACGCGTGCCGAGAGGCGCCCGCATGTGCATCTGGATGGTTCCTGACCTGACCTCGGGGAAAAAATCGCGGCCGTTGAAGTAGAACAGAACCAGAGAGGAAAGCGCGAAGATCAGCATGACCGTTGCGAACACGCGACGATTTTCAATCGTTCGTTCGAGCAATCCGCCATACCAGGCACAGAACTGAAGAAAACGTGTTTCGAAAGCCTTCTGGGCATGGGTAAAAAACGCCAGGGGGCTCAGTAGCTTCTGCTTAAAACCGGCAAGCTTCCCTGCTGGTTTTTCCTCGCCATGGTGGCCTTCCTTTTCGTGTCCTTGGCCGTGTCCTTCGCCGTGCCCTTCGCCGTGCCCTTCCGCGTGAGGATGCTTGATAATATATTTCGCCATGGTCGGCACGAGCGTGCGCGACAGGATGAAGGATGCCAGCATGGCGAATATCACCGCCAGCGCCATGGGCTTGAACAGATAGCCCGAGACGCCGGAAAGCGTGAACAGCGGCAGCCAGACGATGCATATGCATAATGTGGCAAGCAGCGTCGGAATGACGATCTGGTTTGCCGCATCGATGATTGCCTCATCGAGTTCCTTGCCCATCTCCAGGTGAGTATCGATGTTCTCGATCATCACCGTCGCGTCGTCGACAAGAATCCCTACCGCCAGCGCCAGCCCCCCCAGGGTCATGACGTTCATCGATTCGCCCAGCGCCTGCAGGCAGATGAGGGAGGTTAAGATACACAACGGAATTGAAGTCGTAACGACTATCATGGGACGCCATGAGCCAAGCATGAGCATGACGATGAAGCCGACAAGCAGGCCGGCGATCATCATCTCATGCATCACCTCGTTGATGGATTCCCGCACGAAGACCGACGCATCGGTGATGATCCTGACGTCCACATGGGACGGCACGATCTCCTTGATCCGCGGGAGGGTGGCCCTGATGCCGTCGACCACGTCCAGGGTCGAGGCCTCGCCGCTTTTCATGACGACAATAATGACGGCCTGCTTCCCGTCCACGATGACGGAGTTCGTTTGCGGGGGCCCTGCCAGCTGAACATCCGCGACGTCACGCAGGAAAACGAACGAATTTCCGTCTCTTTTTACCGGGATCTTGTTGAAATCCTCGATCTCCGGGGGCATCGCGTTTGTCGCCACCATCCAGTCGGTCTGCTTGATCTTCATGTCACCCGCGGGCAGCACGATATTCTGTCGATCGAAAGCCGCATGGACATCAGTCGGCGCTACATTGCGGGCCAGCATCTTGTCCTGATCGAGGGATACCAGAAGCTGCTTGGGCTTTCCGCCGTAAGGATGCGGAACGATCGCCCCCGGGATCACGACAATCAGGGGCCTGAGCTGGTTATAGGAAAGGTTGTAGAGGTCTGCCGGGGTCATCTCTTCCGAGGTAACCTGCAGGCTGGCTACCGCTACCTGGGAGGCTTCCAGGCGCATGATCATCGGCGGGGAAATATCCGGTGGCAACTGCTTGACAACTGTCTGGGCTATGGCTGTGACTTCCGCTTCCGCGCCAGGGAGATTGGTGTGGGGCTGAAGAAAGATATTCGTGATGCTGATGCCGTAGTAACACTGGCTGACGATGTCCGAGATACCTTCCACCGTCGAAGTCAGGAAGCGTTCGAAGTAAAAAGTGATACGACCCGACACATCCAGCGGCAGCATGCCGGCGTACGCCCAGACTACGGAGATCACGGGAATCTTGATGGTGGGAAAGACGTCTGTCGGCGAGTGCCGTATCGCCCTGATCCCAAATATGACGATCAGAATTGACATGACCACGAAGGTGTAAGGTTTCCGTAACGCGACAATTACGATCTGATTCATACTATGTTCCCTCTTATGCCTTCGGTAAAAAATTCATTTACCTAGAATATTGCACGTAAGGATGAGACGATTCTCTGACAAATCCTTACAAGGTTGGATGTGCAGTCTCCCGCCTTGCGTCTCCAGACGGTCTGAACGGGATTACTGCCAATCCCTTGCCAAACCCAGAAACTGATCACACGGCAGAACATCCCGGGAGAATGGAGGGAAGGGAGAGCCATACCGGCTCCACTGTTCCCGAGAATCTCGTCCTTCGTTATGTGTTGTCCGAGCGCCGTGCCGGCGTATGTCTCGGCAGATCGTGATGGCCAGACTGGCTGCTCGATATCGATAAGATGGACGTTGCAGTACCGGCCGCCGGTATCGAGCCGCAGCGGATTGGGAAGCGTCTTGGCAATCAGGAGGAAGATGGCGCCGAAGGCTGCGGCAGCCGGGTTGTTTCCCGACGCGATGGCAATTGCCGCAGCGACCGCGGATATTTTTGCGATATTTCTGCGTCTTCCGGTTTTGCCGACTTCAAGAGCGGGAAAGCTCTGAACCTCGTTGGTATGCTCCAGGGCATAGTTAAATCCAATCTCGGCCGCCTCGTCGTCTGTCTTCCCGGCAGCCCTGGGAAAAACAGCCTGGCACATTGCCAGGATCTGGTTCACGTTCCGGCCGCAAGCTCCGAGGATCGTTGCCGATGCGGCCACGGCACCACAGGCGATCTGCTGGGGACGAGTGCCTGCTGCAGCCCATTGCGCTGCATTTGCCACCGCGTTCGAGATGGTTTCGCTTACGACTCGCATGTTGTCCGCATTCAGGAGTCCTATGACTTCCCCTGAATGATCCTTGTCATAGTGACTGACGAGAACGTGATCGAGGGAGTAGCCGTAACCCCTGAGGATGGGATCGATAAAATTGTGAACTGTCTCGGCATACCCGAGCAGCCCGCCCTCGATCAATATCGTCCGGTGCCGCCCGGTTGCCACGTCTGCCGCAACCACGAGCGCACTTTCTCCCTGCTCGACGTCAATCGTATGGATAGTGAGTTGCATGGTGATGAGCTTCCAAGTTTTCCCCCTTCCAGGATAAGCAGGTAACTCGCATACCGAAAGCATCTGGCTTCGTGCTATCACGGCTGATGGACCGGCTATTATGAAATACGAATAATCGGATCGATTCAGCGGTCAAACTCGACACTTTCCTCAGTGGCCTTTCTTCGACTGATCAGCATAGGTTTAGAGGATGCCAACGGCCAGTGTGAGATCAAATTACCACACACGTTGTAAGAGAACTATGATGTATAGGTGGTCATTTTGTGAATACTGCAGACCTGATCACTCACGTCAAAAAGTGTGGACAGTTATAGAAGTCCGTATGAGAGGGGGAAGTGCCAGAGAAGGAAGTACTGGAAGGAAAATGCTGATCGAAGTGGAGGCACTCATTGCACGGCGTGGCGCGAGGGAGTTCACCAATGTCGCAGAATCCGGTGCCGGACGTCGGCGCCGGTACGGGCTAGGCTCTCCATTTCATGATTCAAGTCATTATCACGAAACGATTTTCACATGATTCGAGTCGCACTGGATCTCGTATTTATGAGGGACCCGGGCTAGCCCTGCAGCATGAATGTTTCATACTCCAGCCGGTTGAATTTGTGCGAGAGGATGAAGAGGCCGAGAAATGCGGACAACGTAACGGATGCCGCAAAACCGTATCCGAAAGATTCAGCTCCCAGTTGCAGTGTGGCAACGGTGAACAGCAGGTTGGTTATAAAAAAACATGCCGTAACGATCAGCACTTCCCGCCGGGCGTCGAGATAAAAAAGTATGTTGAGTATCGCCATCAGCAGTACCTGCACACTGACTGCAACCACATCGATATAAAACAAATGAATGTAGAGCGGAGATATGCCAATGGTTTGCAGCAGGCCCCTGCCCCACAGAAGGCACAGCACTACCGTCAAGCCCTGCACTTTGAAGATTTCGTAGATGCCCTGCCGCGCGGCATATACCATCTGGTTACGTCTGTATTCGATATGCATCAGTGTGTCGCCTTCACGCACAGCACGGTAAAAACGTTCGTGCTGTTCGGCGAAATCCGCTTCTATGCTCACCAGAAATACGGCCATCCCCGGCAGGATGAACAGATAGGCCAGAAAAATGGGAAGATCGTAGATGATGGACGCGCGCAATGGACCAATAACTGCCTCGGAAGTGTAGGGCACGAACCAGAAGATGAATTTGTCAATCCACACCGCCAGGTAATAGAGCGTGCCCACCGCAAACAGACTGTAAAAGCTCTGGCTTCGATCGAGAAAATCGAACTTGAGCAGGGAATTTCCAGGATATTCCCGCACGATATGATGCAGGAATGAAAACAGCAGATAGCCGTGACCGGTCAGTACGCCTAGCAACAACCCGTTGAGTTCCCACGGCGATGCCAGGAGTCCGACTGCAATTCCCAGGGAATAACCCTTGGCCAGGGTCCAGATGATGCGCTTATAAGCCTTCATTCCTGACAGGAAGATGAGGACAATCCACATCCCGCTCAGCACGACAAAATTGCACAGGAGCAACAGTTGCTGGAAAAACGGTCCGGTGAAAAGCGAGAAGATGAAGGGTGCCGCCCACATAAAGCCGCCCACCATGGTCAGCATCAGGACGCCGAACAGATTGGGCAGCACCTCTGCCTTGTCATCGGCATAAGTCCGGTCCGCGACAAACCGCGTGAACATGAGCTGCATACCCCCGGTCCAGATCAGCGAACCCGCCATCATGTAGGTAACGCAGATCTGAAAGGCATTCACTTCATGCTGTTCCACCCCCAGCATGACGGCAAGAACGCCTATCATCATGATGCTCAGAATCGAGAGCACCCATGGACCACCGCTGACCAGACCGGCATAACCATAGGCTCGCAACACCGACCAGTAATTGTCGCGCTCCAGGATTTTGCGGATTTCGAAACCAATACCGGCCATATATATAGTTACCAGTTACATCAGTCCGCTACTGCCGGATGCCGCGATACGCCCAAGGCTTCCGAGTAGACTTCCCGATAAGATGAAAACATGAGCTGGTCGTCATAGTAGCGTTTCACGCGTGCAAGCCCCGCCTGCTGCGCAACGCGCCACTTTGCCGGATTGTTCAGCAGCTCGAGCGCTGCTTTTGCCGTACCTTCGGGATCGGCGATGTGCACGACACTGCCCGCTGCCCCCAGTGCCCGATCCTGCTCGGCGGTTCCTTCGATGAGCTCGCGGCAGGACCCCACATCCGTGGCGAGACAGGGAACACCACTGGCGAAAGCCTCGAGTATTACCAGCGGCAGGGCTTCACTGATCGAGGTCAGCACCATCAGCCCAAGCTGGGGCAGAATTTCCAGCATGTTCTGAAAGCCCATGAATCTGAGGTGATTCTCCAAGCCGAGGCTTTCGGCCAGTTCCTTGCATTCATTCACATACGACGGATCTTCGTCTTCCGGACCGACAATCCACCCTTGCGCATCAGGACGCTCCTTGATCAGCATCCGCAATGTCCGGATGAACGTCTTGATATCCTTGATCGGCACCACGCGCCCGACCAGCCCCAGCACCGGTGGGATCTTTTCCGGTCTTTTTTCGAGTGCGTCGCGATAACGTTCCACATTGATTCCGTTGGTAATAACCCGTGTTTTTTCCGGGGCCGCCCCATCGGCAACCTGCCTCAACCGGTTCCCCTCATACAGGCTGATAATGGGTAAGGCCTGCGCGTACGCCATACGCCCGAGCTGCTCATAGAATCTGATCCAGAGACCGCGGATATACCCCATTTCATCGTGCAGGGTATTGCACACGTCGTCATTGTGATCATGGATCCAGGTTGCCTGCGCCAGGTCGATTTTCCGCTCCTTGGTATAAATACCATGCTCGGTGAGCACAAAGGGAATGTTTCGCCGCAGCCTTATCATCGCACCCAGCAGTCCTGCATAACCGGTCGAGATGGCATGCACTGCCCGCACCGGGGGGAGGCCGGCCGCGATATCGGCCAACACGAACAGCGGCGTATGCATTGCACGTATCGCCCAGAAATAATCCACAAACGAGGGCTCGGTACAGCGCTCTTTATACTGTCGGGTAATGTAATCCCAGGAAGCTTCACTATATAGAAAATCTTCCTGGCTGATGCCGCCCTTGGCGCCCAGTCGCGCAAACGCATCGATCATTTTCCCCTCAGCCAACTTCCCAGGCTGCCGCAGGATGGCGTGCAATTCTTCCATTTCCTTGAAAGGCTGACGACTGCCCTTGCGGGGATGCGGCTTCGCAAGGCTGCTCCGGTGCAGCAGATAGTGTGTCTCGACATGCGTCACATTCGGCGGAAACTGATACTGTGCCGGTCCATACATTTCCTTCTGGCCGCCTATGAAGATCACAGCGAAGGTAAATTCCGGCAAACCGCTTATGATCTGGTGGACCCATGAAGATACCCCGCCACGGACATAGGGATAGGTGCCTTCCAGCAGCAGAGCGATATCCGCCACCGGTTCCACAATCGATCCTGCTGCCCGTACCATCGAGAATTTCTCCGCCCCTGCCCGGATCATGCTCATTTATTCCACCACGCTCTTACCAGGGCCAGTTCCCGCCCCTTCTCCCCAGCACGTGCAAGCATGGATAAACAGCGCTTCACCTCGGAAAACCTCCGCTCCCGGAAAGCGATTTCGGCAAACCATGGCAGCAGTTGTTGCTGATCTGCACCATGAGTTTGTGCGTTGACAAAAGCCTTTCTCGCCAGGGTGGCTTCACCTGATTCCAATAAAATCCGGCCATACAACAGCCAACTGTCGGGGTCCGTGCCGCGCGATAGAGAGGATGCTTCACTCCTTCCATGCTTGGGCGACATCGGGGATGATTTGGATGCAGTACGCACAGGGGCCGATGCAGAGTCAGAGAGGGCGTCGCCTGGCTTAATGGATGACGAGGTCAATACACTCTCCATTTGTGTGCGGGCGTTTTTCAGCCAGTGCTGTCTGACCGCGCCCTGTACCAGCTTGTGATATACCAGTTCCCAGCATAGCGCGGCGATCGTTTTGCGGCAGGCGTTCTGCGCTCGCGGGGGAAGTTGTGGCAGCGCTTCGGTTAAAGACAGGACGCGGTCGGTAAGCTTCTTTTCATGGGCATCCTTCATCGCATAGGCAAGCAGCCTGACATCATCGACCGGGTCGCGGGTAGCTTTCGACCAGATCTCCATGGCTTCCCTCGGCGCCATGTGCCGTGTTGCCATCACCGCTTTCAACCGCTTGAGCGAGCGCCCGGCAAAATGGACAATCTGGCGCAGGGCTCCCTGACTGTAAGGGGGAACTGGGAAAATGACAGGGGGTGAAAAAGGCAGCTCAGGCAGGATTATAATCTTTACATTCTTCGCGGAACGGGTCCGGGGCCGCTTCAATGCACGTGTTATGCTCCACAGCACGCCCAGCGTCCCGAAAACCGGCAGAATCCATAGAAAGACAAACAGCAACCCCAGGCTTCTGCGAGGAGGAAGCTTGTAGCGACGCGGCAACGACTGCCAGAACATGCGCGCAAGGTAATATGAGGAAGCAGAATGAAATATAACCGCCGTGAACAGCAGCGCACTTTCCTGCCAGGCTGCCATCGCATCATCCGCGCTCAACCCCACCAGGAGAACGGCTACTACTTCAGCAGTCACTCCTGACAGCGCAAGCAGGCGATGCATGCGACGCATCATCCCTGCTCCAGGGAACGGATCCGTTGCGGATCGATTTCGTTGATAGGCATCCATTCCTGTGCGGATGTTGCAGGAATACCGGCTACTCGCTGCGCCCATGCCCGTGCGCCAGCAATATCCGTCAGTGGCAGCATCACCCAGACAACATGCTGATCCTTTTCACGCGCAAGGCAGATAAAGTCGGTAGCACGAATCGAAAACCGCAGCTTTTCGTCAATGCCCCGCATCTCATCCGGATTTCCGGATAATCTCAGGAGTACCGTATCGAGCCTGAAGCGCGAAAAATCCTGATAAGCCCGTTCAAACGAAGCAATAAACCGGAGAACCGACGGTCTCGCTGTTCCGAAGCGGAGATGGTCCACGCCATGCGCTACCAGCACGGCGATAAGCTTGAGATTGCTTTCATGAAACGAAAAAAAAGGCATGGAACGCACTGCCAGCACAGCATTTATTTCACCGCTGGAGTCGGCCAAAGGTACCGCGGCCAGAAGCCGGGCCTGATCCATCACTGAATCCTCCAGAAGATTCAGCGTGGCCAGTTCGCCGCTATCGAGCGACATTCTCAGCACTGGATCGGCCTCATCGACAGGAAATCGCTCTCCCACGCAAGCCAGAACCTGGGAGGTATCAATGCGCTCGGCAGTAATACCGACAATGCAGGCCTGCGTCAATGCACCGTATTCCGCCACAAATTCAATAAGCTTTTGCAGCGAACTTTCCGTCAAGCCATCGATGCCATCCAGAGTCGATTGAAGGTGCATGATACCTTCACGCAGGGAAAAGCCGCTGTTAGCGACGGTCTGTTCGAGACGGTCATGCGACAGGCGCAATAACTGGTAACTACGCGTGAATTCCTCAAGACGCTCGGCGCGATATTGATATGCGCCCTCCAGCCGGTGCAGGCGGCGCCCCCACATGTCACGAAACTCCCCTGCCACCATCGCCACCACTACAACGCCGATCGCCCAAGGCAGCGGAAAGCTCTTCGCGACCTGCCATTGCTGATCGATGGCAACACCAAGCACGGCGAGTGTCAGCAGGGCGCTGACAAAACCAAAGACAAACCCGTACCGCAATCCCGCGAGCAGGGGCGCCAGCACTGCCCACGGAAATCCGCCACTCAACCGGAAAGGGTCCGTCTGCTGGGTAATGAATGATGCCGCAATTACGGCAGCAGTTATAACGAATGTTTCAAACCAGCCGCCCCATCTCGATGCCGGGGTGTTTACATCGACCACCTCTATACCTTCCAGCCAGGGTTTTTTCATCGCTTTGCAGGCTCACTGTTTGCAGGAAATTCCCGGATCTTGGTCAGCGTCTCGCGGCAGATATCCAGTTCCGTCGCCAGATCGCTCGGGTTGGGTTTCGGTTCGCCAGCCAGCCAGCGATTCGCGCGATCCACATCGTCTATGGATAAGGGGAGCATGTCCGCATGCGATGCGGCTGCAGGCTGACGCTTCAGGTGATCTGAAATGAGCGCCAGCTGCTGCGCCACTTCACGCTCATTCCTGTTCCTGACTGCCTTTGCGAAGGCTTTCCATTGCGACAGATCAAGCCGTTCCATCTCTCTGCGCAATGCGAAATAGTCGGCATTATCCAGTTTTCCTCCTAAACCCCACCGGTTCCGAATCGACTGTAATTCCTCCTGTTTCTTCGCGTCATCGGCATCATCCCTTTTGGCTGGAAAATACTTTGATCCGAAAAAGTATTCGGCCAGGCGCGGCGGATATTTCACTTCGGTTTGGGAATTCTGCCTTGAAGCGAATATTTCGAGCGCCTGAAGGCGGACATAATTGGCGTGAGCCGGACAACCCGCCCATTCCATATTGTCCGCCAGTGTCAGTATCCACAAAAAATCCCCGGGCCGGGTCGAAAGCGATCGCAAAAACCAGGCCGCTGCCTGAACCGGCCTGCCCAAGCTTTGCTCCGCTGCCGCGAGGGCTTCGGCTAAAGCCGGATTGACCGTGGACTGATTGGTTGACTGGGCATGATAGGGTGCAACGACGGATTCAAGCAGCGCATGATCAATTTTCTCATATGACAGCAATAGCCAGATCATGGCTTCGGTTACTTCCGGATCTGCGGCCTGCAATCTCAGGATCTCATGCAGCGCATCACGTGCAGCGCTTTTCTCCCCGTGCGCCATCTTGCGCATCGCCTGAAAATACCAGTAATCCGGCGCCTGTGCCGCTGAAGGAAGTTTCTCCGCAGCCTTGAGCCAGTGATCCAGTTCATCCCAATTTCCCCGCTTCCAGGAAAAACGCATCAGGCGCTGCAAATCCTCGATGCGCTTCAATTTTTCCCATCCATAGCGTGCAAGCCGCTCGCTTTTTTTATCATCGTGATGACGCAGGGCCAGACGCTGCAGGTTCTCCAGAATTTCCACGTCGTTCGGCCGAAGGGCCAGCGCTTTTTCGTAGGCTTTGCTGGCGTATGCATCCTGCCCCAGTTGCGTGGAAACTTTCGCCAGCAGCAGCCAGTATTCTTCCACAGAAGCGGGATCTGGCGAATCGATGTCCCGGAGCAGTAACTGAAAGCTCTTTTGCGTATTGCCGGCTTCCTCATATAGCCTTGCCAATGCAAGCCTCTGCTGCCCATCCTGAATTTGCGGCATATCCTCATATAACGTGAGTGCCGCATCCGGTTTGCCCTGAAGAACAAGGACCTCCACCAGTGCTTTGAGTATGGGCGGAGGGTTGTCGAATCGCTCCGCGTGACGTCGCAGCTGCTTTTCCACACGAGACGGCTGGGCAACAGCGAGACCCGCCCTGACATAAGCTTCCGCTTCGGTAGCCGTCAGCTTGCGACGGGACATGACTGCCTCAAGAAGCTGCACAATCGCCTCGTTATCCGGCTTTGCCTGAGCCAGTGCGAAGGCCCGGGTTTCAGCCTCCTCATCAGCCTTATGGCGCGCAAAAGACAGCCACAAGGCGAGTGCTTCATCGGCCTGACCGTTCCAGTCATACAAATAGGCAAGCAGTCGCTGACGCTCGCTTCCAGGAACAAGGGAAGCCCGCAGCACGTCCGCCCGGGCAAGACCTTCGCCGAGGAGACCCATCGAAACCTGCAACCGGATAATACGTTCCGCAAGTTTCTGATCCGCAGGCAGATGTGCACTTGCCTGCTCCAGCCAAACCAGTGCATGGTCATGATCACCCATCGGCTGGGCAATGTCGGCCGCCAGCATCAGCAGCTGCGCCTCGGCGCTGGAGGGAGCAACCGGGCCGGAATTACCAGGATTCGCGACATTAGCCGGTTCGCTATAAGCGGAAAGTATCTTTATCGCAGCTTTCAGGGCCTCCCGGTCGACACCCGCCTGAAGATAGGCACCTAAACATGCTTTCGCCAATTCTGTTTTCTTCCTGACGACTCGTTCGAAAGTGAAAGCCTGACAGAAATCTTGTGCCGCAGCTCTGGGCTGCGCGGCCGCAAGCCGCTGTTTGGCAGCAAAAGCCAGCCAGCGCGATTTTGTCTGCCGGGTTTCATTCTGCATGCGAACCAGCTGCTCGAAGGTTTCCGCTATGACCAAGGGTTCGCCAAACTGCTCTGCCAGCAACACCACCTGATTCGACTCTTTGTCATTCTCTGCCAGGCGCAGCAAAGAAGGGACCAGCTCCCCGATACGCCTTCGCAGCAATGCCTCGACATCCTGGGGAGGATGTCTGTAGAGCTGCTGCAGTGCCAGCTTCAGCTCCGCCAGGCGAATTTCGTAAGTCAATCTCGACTCGGGAGCATTCTGCAGGGGTTCCATGGCAAGAATAGCCTCATCGGTCATGCCCGCTTCCGTCAACACCTGCACGAACGACAGGCGTAGCGGAGCGTTACGCGGGTCGGACTGCACGAGAACGCGAAGATAAGCGACTGACAAGGCATCTTTTGCTGACAGGTTGGCTGGATCCCTGAAAGCGGGCTGACGCGGAAACAATACCCAGAAGGCAATGAGAACCACCGCGCTCATGAACAGCAACGCGGGTGCGTTTAGCAGTGATTCGCGTTGCGTTTCAACACTCAAGCCGGAATTTTCCCGCTGCCAGGTTTCCTGAAACTGTATAAACGGAATGTGTACCCTTCATCTGCGGCGTCAATCTGGCATCATTTATGCTCAAGGCGCAGGAAGCGGAAGTCGTGACAGACAAGGGAGCCAGACGTCCCCGTGATTCGAATAAAAGCGTGGCGGAGCCATCATTGTTGATATGCCAGGATTTCAGGGGTGCGCTGGCCTCGATCAACCTCAGGCCCGGATTTCTGTTCCGTTTACCCTGGGCGGCTTTCAGGATTGCGTGATTCCTGGCAAGGTAGATGTAGCGGTTATCATTGTAGTCATTATATCCGACTACATCGCCGGAGATTTCCGGCGTCATTTCAGTCGGGGGCAACCGCACTGTTCTAAGCGCATCCCCGAAAAGAAACCAGTTGCCATCGAGATCGCGTGCGATACTCGCTGTCTGGAACGCGCGCGCACGGGTGGCATATTCATCGACCCAGATGCCGAGCACATTTTCCTTGCGCTGCGCCTCCGTCATCTGCTCCAGAAGCTCCCTCCCCCGTTCGTTCAGGAATGCATCGGCATGGATCGATATGGACGAAATACGCAACCGGCGGGCAAGGTCGAGCTCGCGGTTCCACTCGCCAACCTTGCCGAAATTCAGAGCTTCGCCGTACCAGAGCTGAGCGAACAGAGGTTCGGCAACCAGCGGCGTCATCACCTGAATGCCCCATTCGGTCGGACGAAGTGCCGGATCAAGGTCTGCAAGCGACATCTGACCGCTCTGCCAGTGCAGCCCCCCTCCGCCATAATGCGGCAGCCCGGCTTTCTGCGCAGCTGCCAGGACAGCGGGTCCTGGCTTGCCATCCCCGGACCAGATCAACAGCGGGGGAGAATCCGGTGCCATCGTGCGCAGGAATGGAAGAGTACCGCCCGTTTCGCGCCCCATTTCCGCCGCGTAATCCTTCATGAATACGCTGTAACGGTAGGGTTGCTGATTCGCGTCTGTCTTGCCTTCGAATACCCCCCAATAAAAAGGATGGCTGTACGTATGACTGGCCAGACGCACCTGAGGCAAACTGGCTACCTCGCGCAGCTTGCTCTGCTGCTCTTCGGTTGCCACCTCCGCTTCGATGACGCCCAATGTGATCGGCAGCGGATTTTTTTCCATCCAGCCCTTGAGCCGATCGATCGCTTCCACACCCTGCTCATCCTTCGCAAACAGGCGATCTCCCCTCACCTCGATAATCCCCAGGCGCCGCCCGTTTTCCATTGTCATGTCAAACACCGGCTGCACCGGCAGGCGCAACGCCGCCTGAAAAAAAACAAAAGGATCGAGCAGCCATTCGTGGCGCCCGGATGCACTCTCGTTCAGTATGTGAGGGTGTAACGCATAACCCCCCCAGCTCGTCACCGCGACCGGATGAAATATTTTGTCAGCACTGCTCAGAGTGAGCCACGCGTTATTGCGGTCCCGAACACGCACATCGGGCGTGCCGCTGCCGATCACCGGAGCGGATTCGGGGCGCCCCAGGCGCTCGTTCATCGCATCGAATTTCAGGATACCGGTCGTCGGCCGTAACTCGCCCTGATAATCCAGCAGATTCCGGCACGCAACACCTGCGGGCAGATAACCCATGAACACTATCGGCAGTCCCGCATTCGCTTCTGACTGCAGCCGTGCGCAGACACTCTCATACCGTTCGGTACCGTTCGCACTGTCCTCCCCCAGCCACGCGATAATCCCGGCATATCGTCCGACGAGCGGTTCAATCGGCAGGGGAAGCTGATCGACGTACCAATAGTCGAGCGCCAGGCCAAGATATTCGAGCGGCATAGCCGCACGCCGAAACAGATCATGCTCCATCTGCTGCGCAGGCGTTCCGTTGACGATAGCCAGCAGCTTGCGGGGAGCAAGGCGCATCCGTCCGTGCCCCAGCCATGTCAGGTCTCCATTGGCGACCCAGGGCATGAATCCCAGCTTGAGGATGTCGCGCGCCGTTTTTTCCGCATCCACCCAATTTCCCGGGTCGACATAGTCGAGCACCGTAATGGGCACCTTGAACTCGTTTTGCGCCCGCGCCAACTGGTCGAGCAGCCACTTTCTGTTTTCTTCCTTGGTTGGAGCGTGCTTGCCGCTAACCGGGTCAAAGCCATGAAAAAGTGATTCCGCTACCATGCCATCAGCATACTGGCTGGCCCGGTCCAGCACTTCGAAGCCACGGTTGAGGATGAGCTTGCATCCTGGAAAACGCTGCTTGACTTCCGCGAGCAGCGAAACCAGCCCTTCTTCCTGCTCTTCGCGTTGCTTGCCTTCCTTCGTCACGATCAGGTAACTGTCGACCGTATCGAGAAAAAAAGCGCGATAGCCGTCACGCCACAAGCGTTCGAAATGCTGCTTCAGCAGGTACTCGCGCCAGGCAGGATCGGTCATGTCCATTACCAGGCTGTTCCAGGCAGGATTGACGCCTATCGACCAATCCGTGTCGATGCGCGCCATATCTTCGCTGTTGCGGGCAATTTCACCAAACGAGACATAGGCGAAGACGAGTGAAGAATCCAGATTCAGCAATGCTGTTTTCTCATGTGGCAGAATCTGGCTTGGCTGAATGACGATCTGGTCGAAATGGCGCAGATCTTCGGTGGGCGGCCTGCTGCCATAGTAGAAAGCAATATCGCGTTTCTCCAGTTCCAGTCCATCTGCGTGGGCCGCGAATGCCATCAGCATCAATGACAGAAGCAGCCGCCCGATGCCTGAACAGAGCGACGATACTTTGCTCCGGATCGCACCGGAAAAATAGAACAGGAAGCGGAGTCCGGATAATTGAAACAGGTTGTCATGGAGGCCGCCATGGCCTTTGCGATCTTTACAGATACGCAGGACACCTCCGCCTCCGATGTCAATGCCCGGAATAATGGGGTTGCGTGTAGCAGTTTGCAAAACTTGTTGAGATATCCTTTCTGCTCCGGAGGCCGGTGGGACGTACCGGAATGCATTTTGTATCAAAGTACTTCGTAAGGTAACAGGAAATGTTCCTTCTGTCTGGTTTCCTGATGGGGAGCCTGACCGTCAGGGCAGAACTCATCGAGAGACATGCTGCTATTTGATAATGACAAAATCGAGCGCATACCGTTTTATACTCTTTATTGATTTGCGGAATAGGGTAGCGGCATAATTCCCAGCGCGGGACCCTCCAGCGATTTCCAGTGAATTTCACCCGCCTCGACACTGCTGGCCTGAATGACAGCCAGCAGATCAGTTCCTCCGTCGGAGGACGATGCCGGGTTGACTACCATACCCGCGGATTGTTCCCCTCCCAAACCGGTGCTGAACAACTCATCCCCCGCTTCGATTGGCAGTTCACACGTTTCCGCACGAACATTTGCAAGATACATACGCCGCTTTACTTTGCCGAGATACTGCGTACGGGCAACGATTTCCTGGCCGGGATAACAGCCTTTCTGAAAGCTTATCCCGCCGAGAGCATCCAGGTTCACCATCTGCGGCACGAATTGTTCCTGGGTTGCGGGCAGGATGTGGGGAATACCCGCCCGGATTTCCAGCCAATCCCAACAGGGCTTCCCTACCGGCACCGCATTCCTGCTCAAATCTTCCCATATCGCCGGCGCCTGCTCCGGAAGAATGAGGAGTTGAAAACGATTCTCTGCAAGACGAATGATGCTTCCTCTTTCGCCATGCCTCACTCCCAGAGGCACGGCAGGAATTTCACCCAGAATTTCCCCTAGCAGGGCCGCAGCATGGCTGCCCGCAACCCCCATGCGGACCCAGGTTCCGCTGCTGTCCGCCAATTTGACCCTGGTCCGCAGCACATACATGGCCAGGCGCTTCTGGATCCCCGCGAGCAGCATTGCAGGCAACTGCATGAGATAGCTGTCATCAGCCGCGCGCAAAATAAGAAAAGTCGCGAGAATTCTGCCTTTCGGATTGCAATAACTTCCATAGGAGGCTGCTGAGGCAGTGACACGCCTTATGTCGCAACTCAACTGTCCTTGCAGAAAAGCGCCCGCATCCTCTCCCCAAAAGTGAATCAGACCAAAATGCGAAAGATCACTCAGCACGTTGGCAGACTGGGTGCTCTCAAGTTCGGCGGCAGCATTGCCGTAGCCGACAATGCAGTCTTCCCGGAAAATCGCACCACGGCTTTGCAGATAAGAGCGCCAGACAGGATTCATGTAAAGGCAGGTGCTCAAAAAATGCCCGAAAAAAGGTTAATTATAAAGCATACACTCCAACCGGGCGGCAAACCACCCGTACTAGGACGATAGTTCATCAATATTTTAAAACATGCAACCCATTATGCAACCTCCTGCGCCTTTCCTCGTCGTCCACCTGAAATCATCCCGAACATTAGGAACAGTGCTCGGCTTCGCGCACTTTGCGGCTATTGTATTGTTGTGGCCCCTGATGATGCCCCCTTCAGCCAAATTGGCGGGATCCGCTTTGCTCGTCATCAGCCTTGTTTTCTACCTGAGGCGCTACGCATTGTTGCACTCGCCGGATTCCGTTTCCAGTCTCGAAGTAACTGATGAAATGGTATGCATTCTAAATACCTGCGATGGCCGGCAGATCACCTGCGCCTTGCTTGGCAGCAGTTTCGTCGCACCCTATCTGACCGTGCTCGACTTGAACCCCCTGAAAATCGATAAAACGGACATGTCCTCGCGACAATTGAGCCGATACTTTTCGCGCAGCATTGTAATCCTTCCCGATGGAATAAACCCTGAGGAGTTCAGGCAGTTACGGGTGCTGTTGCGGTGGAAGTGGAGAAACCAGAGAGGTGAATTGAGGCGGCCTGAATAGCCGCTGCTTCTGCAATAATCCGCATCAATTACTGTGAATGTTCAAGGATTGCACTTCTGGCAAAATGCGTTCTCTCGGCTTTCTGCCAGCCGCCGTAGGTTCATGGTCTCCTGTTCTTCCTGCCCGTGGGTGCCAGGCGCGCCCTCTCCCACCGGTTGGTTATGCATAAAAACATATACAAATGAATCAATGTTGGTTCACTGGAGAAAATAGAACTGATAACTTTCAGGTGTGGTTATTCTCCGTTGTTGTTGTGATTTTCAAGGCGCTGACCACCGGCTTAACACCTTTCTTTATCGCTCCCCTGGGAAAAGCCATAATGATTTCTCAATCAAGTTCCGCATCCATCACCGCTCGAACGGGTCACGACAATAACAGGCTACAGGCTTATAAATATGAACTTTCAACAATTGCGCATCATCCATGAGACAGTTCGCCAGAACTATAATCTGACCGAAGCGGCCAACGCCTTGTTTACCTCCCAGTCCGGTGTCAGCAAGCACATCAAGGATCTGGAAGATGAACTGGGCGTCGAATTGTTCGTGCGCAAAGGCAAACGGCTGCTCGGCTTGACCAATCCGGGCAAGGAACTGATAGAGATTGTCGAGCGCATCCTTCTGGATGCAAAGAATGTCAAGCGCCTGGCTGAGCAGTTCAGCAAGCGGGACAAAGGACGGCTGGTCATCGCCACTACGCACACGCAGGCACAGTACGCACTCCCCGCGGTGGTCACGCAATTCAAGAAAACCTTTCCCCAGGTGCATCTCGTCCTGCACCAGGCCAGCCCCGGCGAAATCGTATCGATGCTGCTGGATGGAATGGCCGATATCGGCATTGCCACCGAAGCATTGGAGAGTGTTGCAGAACTGGCCTCCTTTCCTTATTACTCCTGGCACCACGCTGTCATTGTGCCCCACGGACACCCGCTGGAAGCAATGCAGCCGCTCACGCTTGAAGCCATCGCAGAGTTCCCCATCATCACTTATCACGAAGGCTTTACCGCCCGGGCAGGAATCGATCAGGCGTTTGCCAGGGCAGGATTGGTCCTGGATATCGCCATGTCCGCACTCGATGCAGACGTCATTAAAACGTACGTGGAACTGGGGCTGGGGGTGGGCCTTGTTGCGTCAATGGCCTTCAATTCCGCGCGGGACACCCGACTGACCCTGCTGGACAGTTCACACTTGTTCGAGCAAAACACTACAAACATCTCGATCCGCCGCGGCCATTACCTGCGGGGATACGCCTACCGATTCATCGAACTTTGCCTTCCTTCCCTGACGGAAGCCGTTATCCGGGCGGGTGTGAGGCCGCGAGCGGGAGGGGAACTCGGTAACTGACTGCTGGAATGATCTGGAAAGCCATTTGAATCTGCAGGAGAGAGATGTCGGCTTCCTCAAATGGAATGCTCCTATACATCTTCCCCCAGAAACCCCCCACTCTGGTGCTCCCAGAGTCCGGCATAGAGGCCGTTCATTGCGATCAGGCTTTGATGTGTTCCTTCCTCTACGATCCGGCCCTTGTCGATCACGATCAACCGGTCCATGGCCGCGATGGTCGACAGGCGATGGGCTATGGCGATCACCGTCTTGCCCTCCATCAGGCGATAGAGGCTGGACTGGATGACTGACTCCACCTCAGAGTCCAGTGCACTGGTCGCTTCATCGAGCAGAAGAATCGGTGCGTTTTTCAGCATTACCCTCGCTATGGCGACCCGCTGGCGCTGACCGCCCGAAAGCTTTATCCCGCGCTCCCCTACATGTGCATCATAGCCGCGGCGTCCCGCAGGGTCTGTCAGACCCATGATGAAATCGTGCGCCTCCGCCTTTTTTGCAGCGGCGATCGTTTCCGCATCCGTTGCGTCAGGCCGTCCATACGCGATGTTGTCCCTTACTGAACGATGCATGAGGGACGTATCCTGCGTGACCATGCCGATATTGGCACGCAAACTGTCCTGGGTAACATACCGGATGTCCTGCCCGTCGATCAGCAGGCGCCCCTCCTCCACATCATAAAAGCGAAGCAGCAAGTTGACGAGAGTGGATTTACCCGCGCCCGAGCGCCCGACCAGACCGATCTTTTCACCCGGCCTGATATGCAGCGAAAGATGATCTATTACGGGGACGTCGCCCCCGTAACAGAAAACCACGTCCTCAAACCGTATCTCGGCATTTCTGATCTGAAGACGTTTTGCATCGGGATGGTCGGTCACCAGATGGGGACGTGACAAGGTGGTGATTCCATCCCGTACAGTGCCTACCTGTTCGAACAATGAAGTCATTTCCCACATGACCCAATGCGACATCCCGTTAAGCCGCAACGACATGGCGCCAACGGCTGCCACCGCGCCCACGCCGATCTGCCCATCCACCCATAGCAGCAAAGCAACTGCTACCACACAGATGATGAGGCTTGCCCCCATCACCTGGTTCACGGTTTCAAACCAGGTGATCAGCCTCATCTGGTTATGTACCGTCCCCAGAAACTCCTGCATCGCCAGTTTGGCATAACCGGCCTCCCTGCCCGCGTGAGAGAAGAGTTTTACGGTGGCGATATTGGTATAGGCATCACTGATGCGTCCCGTCATCAAGGCGCGCGCATCCGCCTGGGATTGGGATACCTGGCTGAGCTTGGGCACGAAATAGCACAGCGCGCAGATATAGAGAGCGAACCACCCTGCGAAAGGTATCAATATCCAGAGATTGAATGTGCCCACCACGGCAACCAGGGTAAAAAAATAAATCGTTACATAGACGAGAATATCGCCGAGAATAAAGCAGACATCGCGCAGCGCGAGAGCGGTTTGCATCACCTTGGCCGCCACCCGCCCCGCAAATTCGTCCTGATAGAAGTGCATGCTCTGGTTCAGCATCAGCCGATGAAAATTCCAGCGCAGGCGCATTGGAAAATTCCCGCCCAGCACCTGATGCTTGACGAGATTCTGTATCCAGACCAACAGGGGGCTTGCAACCAGCAACCCGGCGAACAGAAGAAGCGTATTCCGCTCCTGCTCCCATAGAAGAGAGGGTGGTATCTGGTTGAGCCAGTCGACGACTTTTCCCAGCATCGCGAACAACAAGGCTTCGAACGCACCGATTGATGCGGTAAGCAGCGTCATCGCCACCAGGTATCGTCTTACGCCCTCGGTTGCTTCCCAGATAAAGGTAAAAAAACCTTTTGGAGGAATCCTGTCGGCGGGATCGGGATAGGGGTGAATCAGTTTCTCGAAATAGCTGAGCATTTAAACCACTGTAGGCAATCTATAGCGAATCGTGCCAAATCCGGTGTGACCGGATTCGATTTTTGCTGGACTGTGTGACCACCAGGGAAAGAGATATTCCGCCTGCTGTCTGAACACTTTCCGAAATCGAGGCAAGATATACAATAACATTGTTCTCCACATTGGATATCGGTGAGACAGGTCTGGCGGAAAATCTGGATCGACCCCGCTTGAAGCGATGAGCTATGATGCGATATTTGATCATGCCCTGGAGAATATTCCTGTTACCTGATTGCTCATCGCCAGGGCGTCTTCGAAAACAATCGGTGGAATCCCCTGTCCGGGTTCGATGAAAAGAAGTTGCTGAGTAAGACAGTTAACTGATCTTTATTTTCTCCGATGAACTGTCATATTTCTTTCAGTCCCCCTTCTTGAAAAGCTTCTGACTCAATAGTCAGTTGAAATCCAAACTCGTTGGAAGCTTCTTGAATCAGCGCTAAAATTTCGGCTTCGCACTTGTTCCGAACAAGTGCATCCATTGAATGTGAACCACCGTCTAAGTAGTAATGCAGCCGGAGTTTTTCTGCCAAATTCATACTTCAGTACCGGCGTTGGATTATTGAAGTGAGGTTTGCAAGGCAAATCTGGGCTACCGGTTTGGATAAGTATTTCGATTTATCTATTTCAAGCACCCCGCTTCAACACCGTATCCCTCGCTTCCGGCAGCAACTCCGGATAATCCTTGCTGTAGTGCAGGCCCCGGCTTTCATGGCGCAACATGGCGCTTTGCACGATCAGATCCGCAGTATCCACCAGGTTGCGCAATTCCAGCAGATCATTGGTGACATGGAAATTCGCGTAATATTCGCTGATCTCTTCATGCAAAAGATGGATGCGGTGCTGCGCGCGCTGTAAGCGTTTAGTGGTGCGGACGATGCCAACGTAACTCCACATGAAGCGCCGCAACTCATCCCAGTTATGGGATATGACAATTTCCTCATCGGCATTGGTCACGCGGCTTTCATCCCATGGCGGCAATGCAGGGATGGGTTCGGGCATCTGCTGCATGATATCCCGCGCCGCGGCCTGTCCGAATACCAGGCATTCGAGCAGCGAATTACTTGCCAGGCGATTGGCTCCGTGCAGACCGGTGTGCGCGGTTTCGCCAATCGCATAAAGATTATCCAGGTCGGTCTTCCCGTTCCAGTCGGTGACGACACCGCCACATGTATAGTGAGCCGCAGGCACGACGGGAATCGGCGTTCTGGTGATATCGATGCCGAATTCCAGGCAACGCTGGTAAATGGTCGGAAAATACTCCTTCAGGAAGTTTGCCGGCTTGTGCGAAATATCCAGGTACACACAGTCGAGCCCGCGCTTCTTCATTTCGAAGTCGATGGCGCGCGCTACGATGTCACGTGGAGCAAGCTCCGCGCGCACATCGTGCGCAGGCATGAAACGCCTGCCATCGGGCAGTTTCAGCAGACCTCCCTCGCCTCGCACCGCTTCGCTGATAAGGAACGATTTGGCGTGAGGATGATAAAGGCAAGTGGGATGAAACTGGATGAACTCCATATTCGCTATGCGGCAGCCTGCCCGCCAGCCCATGGCGATGCCATCGCCGGTCGAAGTATCCGGATTGGTGGTGTAGAGATAGACTTTACCGGCTCCACCTGTTGCCAGCACGGTGTTGCTCGCCGCTATGGTGCGCACCCGCCCTTCCCTGCTGTCCAGCACGTAAGCGCCAAGACAGCGATTACCGTTCCTGCCGGGGCGCTCACCACGGCCAGCCAGTTTGGCACTGGTGATCAGGTCGATCGCGACATGGTACTCCAGCACGGTGATATTCGGGTGGGCATGCGCTCTTTCGATCAGGGTCAATTGCACCGCCCTCCCGGTCGCATCCGCCGCATGAATGATGCGGCGCACGCTATGCCCGCCTTCACGGGTCAGATGATAGCCCGTTCCGTTGCCGCCATCGCGCGTGAAAGGCACTCCCTGCTCGATCAGCCATTGGATCGCCTGGGGACCGTTTTCCACTACATACCGCGTCACCTCTTCGTTGCAGAGCCCTGCGCCTGCGACGAGCGTATCGTGGAGGTGAGCTTCGAGCGAGTCCTCTTCCGATAACGTTGCGGCGATTCCTCCCTGCGCCCATCCGCTTGCCCCATCGAGCAAGGCACGCTTGGTGATGAGACCTACTTTCCTGTTTTGCGCCAGATTGAGCGCAAGGGTGAGTCCGGCCAGGCCGCTGCCAATTATCAGGGTATCGAAATTAAGCTGTGGCACTGGTCGTCGTTATTTGTTTTTGTAAGCAGGGAATGATAACAGACCTGGCAGGGGCTTTTATGGCAACAAGATCAATGTAGCTCAATGATTGGCCCTACTGATTCCCACCGGACAATAATGACTGATGGTTCCCTGTTCGATTTCCAGGGTGCTGTGATGAATGGCATAGCGCGCCTCCAGGGTCGTCCTGATGCTGTCCATGAAAGGATCGCCCGGATATCCATCCGGCATGACCAGGTGGACAGTGAGCGCGCTCTCGGTCGTGCTCAAGCCCCATACATGCAGGTCATGGACGTCTGTTACACCCGGCTGGTCACGCAGAAAAGCTTCGATCGCGGCAATGTCGATATGCGGGGGCACGGCGCTTAACGCAAGCTGAACCGAGTCGCGCAGGAGTCCCCATGTATTGAAAATAATGACGGCAACGACCATCAGGCTGATCGCCGGGTCGAGCCAGTACCATTGCGTGAAAAGGATCGCCACTCCGGATACCAGAACGCCGGCCGAAACCGCGGCATCCGCCGCCATGTGCAGGAAGGCGCCGCGAATATTCAGATCCTCCTTGCTCCCCTTTAAAAACAGCCAGGCAGACAGGCCGTTGATCAGAAGACCGGCGGTTGCGACGACTGCAACGGTGAGGCCGGCCACTATCGGAGGTTGCAAAAACCGCTGAAAAGCTTCCCAGGCGATTGCACCGCATGCCACCAGGAGCAAAACAGCATTTGCCAGTGCGGCAAGTATCGAAGTGCTGCGCAAGCCATAGGTATAGCGTTCGCTGGGGGCCTTGCGGCTCAAAATTTCCGCGCCCCAGGCTAACGCAAGCCCGAGCACATCCGATAAGTTGTGCCCTGCATCCGCCATGAGCGCTGTCGAGTTGGCGGCAAAGCCGTAACCGAACTCGACTACGACAAAGCCGGCGTTCAAAGCGATGGCAATAACGAACGCACGTCCATGGTTGCGTGCGGGAGAATGGTTGTGAGGTGCGGAATGCCCGGTATGAGATGACCTGCTGGAAAAACCGTGTCCGCAACTGTGATGATTTCCCATCTGTCTCAATTTGGATGAAAGACGCGTAATCCGAACAATGATAGCAACAATCCATTCCTATTCCCTATTCTGCTCCGTCATCGCCCATTTCCTTTCCGGTCCAGGATTTTATGTCTGCTAGCGTACAGAATGTGAAGCGGTGGCTGGCGCACATTATGCGCTAGCGGGTTTGACGAGCTTCATCGACCCCCGAAAAATTTCCCAAAAACGGAAAAGGAGACGGCCATGTTTTTATACACCGAAACCAACCAGAATCTGCAAGCCTGTATCGATGCGTGCAACCATTGTCATCGTACCTGCCTGCAAATGGCCATGAACCATTGCCTGGAATCAGGCGGCAAACATGTCGAGGCCGACCACCTCCGGCTCATGATGAATTGCGCGGAAATCTGCCAGACGTCACTGAATTTCATGCTCAGCGGCTCCAGATTCAGCCCCAAAGTCTGTGGCGCCTGTGCCGAAGTTTGTGACGCCTGTGCTAAAAGTTGCGAACAGCTGGATGGGATGGAAGAGTGTGTGCAAGCCTGCCGCCAGTGTGCGGAGCACTGCCGCGAGATGGCGGCATAAACGCACGATCAGGGCCTGAATCTGACATGTACTCTATCTGCTGGAATAACCACATTTTCAACTGAACTAATTTATACTACGCGTTGTCTGTTCACACAGACGGCGGTCGATGGACCGGTGCGTAATTCCCGATGGGCTCCTGAACGGGTATACTTGGCTGAGCTGCCTTATAATGAAGCAGTTACAGACAAGAGATTCGTCAATTCAGGAATTGGGTAGCATGGGTGACCGGGAAATCGATCAGCAACTGGTAGAACGCGCGCAACACGGCGACAAGCAGGCCTTCGATCTTCTGGTAATCAAGTACCAGCGCAAGCTTGCACGTCTCCTTTCGCAATTCATCCGGGATGCGTCAGAAGTAGAGGATGTAACCCAGGAAGCCTTTATCAAGGCTTACCGCGCACTACCGTCGTTCCGTGGAGACAGTGCGTTTTATACCTGGTTATACAGGATAGGCATCAATACCGCCAAGAATTTCCTGGTGGCTCAAGGGCGACGGGCACCTACCACCACGACAGGCTTCGACAACGAAGAAGCCGAAGGTTTTGAAGAAGCGAGCCAGCTGCGTGAAATGAACACGCCCGAGAGCGAACTGACAAGCAAACAGATCGCTCAAACGGTGAACCAAACGCTGGAAGAATTGCCTGAAGAACTGCGAACGGCAATTACGTTGAGAGAAATCGAGGGACTGAGCTACGAGGAAATCGCAGCGATCATGAATTGCCCCATCGGTACGGTCCGTTCGCGAATATTTCGTGCACGGGAAGCAATAGCGGAAAAACTGCGCCCCTTGCTGGGAACTGGTAAAGATAAGAGGTGGTAATATGCAAGAGAAAATATCGGCATTGATGGATGGTGAACTGGACGCAGACGAGGCGTCGGTAGTGATTGGGCAATTCAGGAACGCAGAGGAGTTACGGGAGCACTGGGTTGCTTACCACATGATCAGCGATGCGTTGGGTCAATCGGAGATCAAACCGTTGGATATTACGCGACGGGTTAATGCAAGACTGGCAGCGGAACCCGCAGTATCCATAGTATCAAGCGCACCATTGCCCCGTCCGGCCGCGAAGCGCAGGCCACCCGCTTATGCCGCTGCGGCCTCCATCGCGGCAGCAATGGTAGGTGGATGGATAATTCTGCAAACGACGCAAGAGTCGGATCTCCTAAGGCAGGATCTGGCCGATAACAGGATGTCGCCCTCGACTTCTGCAGCCACTGTAGCGCCCGTTGTCACTTATCCTGTAATTCCCGCCAAAGTTTCCATCGCTGCGTCCGAATCCGCGCAAATCGATGACTATCTCCTGGCGCATCGGCAATTCTCGCCTAGCACCACAATACACGGGGCAGTTCCTTTCATGCGTACATCGGCGGAAAGCGCGCGATAACATCCACAGATGACAAAGGTTTCACTGTCTTCCCTGCTGCTGACAATTATCGTTCAATCCGCATTCGCGCAAAATCCCTCCAGTTCATCTCCCGAGGCGCTTAACTGGCTGCAAAAGATTGCCATCGCGCCGCGCCATTACAATTATGTCGGGACATTCGTCTATTCGTCTGACGATCAGATAGAAACATCGCGCATCATCCATCTGGTGAATGAGGAAGGCGAGCAGGAAAAAAGCGTGGTGCTGGATGGTCCTCCACGTGAGATTATCCGCAACAACGATGAAATGAGATGCTATCTGCCGGAAAGCAAGACCGTGGTAACGGAAAAACGCTGGCTGCGAAAAGTTTTTCCCGCGCTGCTGCCTCAGCCGTTGATCAATCTCGACGACAACTATATCATCAAAAAGGGCAAGCAGGAGCGGGTCAGCGATTATGCCAGCCAGGTCATCGAACTGGAGCCCAGGGATGACAAGCGGTATGGCCAGAAATTATGGATGGATCCCAATACCGGCCTGTTGCTGAAAGCCGCCGTAATGGATAAAAAAGGCCGGGTGGTGGAGCAATTTGTATTCACCGATCTGAAAATTGGCGGGAAAATAGACAAGGATCTGTTGAAATCCAAATATGCGGATCAAGCTGCTGAATGGCGCACGACAAATCTTGTCTCCTCGACACAGGGTAGCGGGAAACTTGGCTGGCATGTCAAAGACCCGCCTCCGGGATTCAAAAAGATTATGGAAATGAAACGTAATCTCTCCGGCAAATCACGTCCTGTTGCGCATATTGCTCTCTCGGATGGTCTTGCTGCCGTATCGGTATTTATCGAGCCCCATTCGGGAGAGGCTTCTTCTCCGGTCGAGGGCCTCTACCACAGCCGCGGCGCCATTAATATCTATACACGTACTCTCGGCGACAACCGGGTAACTGCCATAGGCGAAGTACCGCCCGCCACTGTAATGCAGATCGGCAATTCCGTTACCAGTCGTTAGGTCACCAAGGCAGGCCGCCCGCGGCTTGGACTGAATGCGATCCTGGTACTACTATCCCGTTATCTTGGGCAGACGGGTGAATGGTTCATCCGTTTCTACTCCATGGAAGAAAAAGTATGATTGCTAAATTTTTACTGGTGGTGCTGCTTGGATTATCCACGAGTGCGTTTGCGGAGGCGGAAACGCCGGCGCGCGAATTGCCGGATTTTACCGGGCTGGTCGAAAGAGAAGGACCTTCGGTCGTAAATATCAGCACCGTTCAGTCGGGCAGCGCAGCCACGGAGCGCGTCTTCCCGGGAATGCCGAACATACCCGAGGATGATCCATTTTTCGAGTTTTTCCGGAGACACATGCAACCTCATGGAGGAATGCCACGAGATTTCGAAGCCAGATCGGTGGGTTCCGGCTTCATTATCAGTTCGGACGGCTACATTCTGACAAATACCCATCTGGTGGATGGAGCCGATGAAATCAATGTGAAGCTTACGGACAAGCGGGAGTTCCGGGCAAAACTGATCGGGGCGGACCGGAAGACGGACATCGCTCTCCTCAAGATCGATGCTACCGGCCTGCCGAAGGTTACCCAGGGTGATCCCAATAAAATGAAGGTAGGAGAATGGGTGGTAGCGATCGGCTCACCCTTCGGCTTTGAAAACAGTGTTACTGCCGGGATTGTCAGCGCCAAAGGACGCTCTCTGGCGCAGGAAAATTTCGTGCCCTTCATCCAGACGGATGTCGCGATCAACCCCGGAAATTCCGGTGGCCCCCTGTTCAATATGAACGGTGAGGTGGTCGGCATCAATTCCCAGATCTACAGCCGCACCGGCGGATTCATGGGCTTGTCATTCGCCATTCCCATCGATGTTGCCCGGAATATATCAAATCAGCTGATTGCGAGCGGCAGAGTGAGCCGGGGCAGAATCGGCGTGCTGATTCAGGAAATCACAAAGGAGCTCGCGGAATCGTTCGGTTTACCCAAGCCAGCCGGCGCGCTGGTAGCCTCTGTCCAGAAAGGCGGTCCGGCAGACAAGGCAGGCATTCAAGCGCGGGATATCATTCTCAAGTTCGACGGCAAGACCGTGAATTCCTCGGGCGATCTGCCGCGCATAGTTGGCTCGACCAAGCCAGGCACGAAAGTGCAGATGCAGGTGTGGCGGAATGGATCGACCAAGGAGTTCACGCTCACAGTAGATGAACTTCCAGAGGATGAAAAACCAGCGGCGCGTTCTGGAAAGCGGGGCAAGATACCGGACGCAGCGAATCGTATCGGCTTGAGCCTGATCGAGCTGACTTCGGATCAGAAGAAGGAACTGGAAACTGAAAGCGGGCTTCTGGTCGAGGATATGGTACCCGGTGTCGCAAGTCGCGCGGGGGTCAGACCCGGCGATGTCATTTTGAGTATCAATAACCAGGATGTCAAAACGGTTGATCAATTCAACCAGTTGATCAACAAGGTCGAGAAAGGACGCAATATTGCCCTGCTGGTGAGACGCGGCGATACCGCCACCTTCGTCACCATGAAGATGAATGGGGAAAACAAATAAATGGCTGCTCCCGATCCTGATCTCCCTGTCTTGCTGACAGTTTATGGCCGGGAGCACTGCCACCTCTGCCAGGACATGCTCGCGGCGTTGCAGGAATTGAAGCCAGACTATCCTTTCAAGCTCGAAGTCGTGGATGTGGATAGCGATGGCGATTTGCAGTCCCGTTATGGGCAACGCGTTCCAGTGTTGATGGCCGGAAACACGGAAATTTGCCACTATCACCTCGATCTGAATGCGTTTGCCCGGATATTTGAGCGAATCGAAAAATAGCATCGCATTCTTTTGCGGAAACGGTGACCGCCTTCTTCCCCTTTATCGCCGGGAAAGAAGGCGATCCGGCAGGTGCTTATTTCCTCAAAATTCGCTAGAATGTCCGTCTTGAACAAGAATCTGCAGGGACCGGATACACGTGCGACCAGAGGGCCACGCCATGAGAGGGCACACCATGTGCCCTTTTTTGATTGCCGGTGAGTTCCGGCGTCGTCCTGTTATCACCCTCTTCCCTTGCCATCCCGATCCCTGATGCAGCACATCCGCAACTTTTCCATCATCGCCCATATCGATCACGGCAAGTCCACGCTCGCGGACCGCATTATCCATTTATGCGGAGGACTGTCCGACCGGGAAATGGAAGAACAGGTGCTGGACTCGATGGAACTGGAGCGCGAGCGCGGAATCACCATCAAGGCGCAGACGGCGGCTCTCGAATACAAATCCCGTGATGGCAGCCGCTATCTCCTGAACCTGATCGATACACCCGGCCACGTCGATTTCTCCTATGAAGTATCGCGCTCGCTCGCAGCCTGCGAGGGAGCCCTCCTGGTGGTCGATGCTTCCCAGGGCGTGGAAGCCCAAACCGTTGCGAATTGCTACACCGCAATTGAACAGGGCGTGGAAGTCATACCGGTGCTGAACAAGATCGATCTGCCCGCCGCCGAACCGGAACGCGTCATCAAGGAAATTGAAGATATCATCGGCATAGAAGCCCGGGATGCCGTGCGGGCAAGCGCAAAAACCGGTTTCGGTGTGGAGGATATCCTGGAAACGGTCATTTTGCGCATTCCCCCGCCGAAAGGGAATCCGGAAGCACCCCTGAAAGCCCTTATCATCGATTCCTGGTTCGACAACTATGTGGGCGTGGTAATGCTCGTGCGGGTAATGGATGGGGTATTGAGACCTAAGGACAAAATATTGCTGATGGCGAGTAAAACCGTCCACCTGTGTGAACAGGTGGGCGTATTTACGCCCAAATCCAGAAACCGGGAATCTCTCAACGCCGGTGAAGTAGGCTTCATTATTTCCGGAATCAAGGAGCTGAAGTCTGCCAAGGTCGGCGATACGGTAACCCTCGCTGACCGTCCCGCTCCCCAGCCGCTGCTCGGCTTCAAGGAGATCAAACCGCAGGTGTTCGCCGGACTCTATCCCGTGGAATCCAATCAGTACGATGCCCTGCGCGATGCGCTGGAGAAGCTGAAACTCAATGATTCCTCATTGCAATACGAGCCGGAAACGTCGCAGGCGCTGGGGTTTGGTTTTCGCTGCGGCTTTCTCGGGCTCCTTCATCTCGACATCGTACAGGAAAGACTGGAGCGGGAATACGACATGAACCTCATCACCACCGCTCCAACGGTGGTGTATCAGGTCGTGCTGCGCGATGGATCGGTCATTGAAATCGAAAACCCGTCCAGACTGCCTGATCTCTCAAAAATAGAACAGATCCGGGAGCCGATCATTACGGCGACCATCCTCGTTCCGCAGGAATATGTCGGATCGGTCATTACGCTTTGCATCAGCAAGCGGGGAATCCAGAAGAATATGCAGTATATGGGCAGGCAGGTCATGCTGACCTATGAAATCCCGCTCAATGAAGTCGTCATGGATTTCTTCGACAGGTTAAAATCGACCAGCCGCGGTTACGCTTCGCTTGATTATGAATTCAAGGAGTTCAGGGCTTCCGATCTCGTCAAACTGGATATCCTCATCAATGGCGAGCGCGTGGACGCCTTGTCGCTGATTGTGCATCGTGCGAGCAGCCAGTACCGCGGACGGGAACTCGCGCAGAAAATGCGCGAACTGATTCCCCGGCAGATGTTCGATATCGCTGTTCAAGCCGCCATAGGCTCGCACATTATCGCCAGGGAAAGTATCAAGGCCTTGCGCAAGAATGTGCTGGCCAAATGCTATGGTGGCGATATCACGCGTAAACGCAAGCTTCTGGAAAAGCAGAAAGCCGGTAAAAAACGCATGAAGCAAGTCGGCAATGTCGAGATTCCGCAGGAAGCGTTTCTTGCAATTCTGCAGGTTGGAGAAAAGTAGTTCAAACAATACGATGCCTTCAACAAGCGGCACATGCTCACCGGAAAAATCCCGTTTCCGGGCGAGCAATGGACTGTCCACCCGAAGGGAATAAGGAACAAGAATGAACTTTCCGCTCATTATGCTGATATTGCTGCTGATCACCGGCAGTATCGCCCTGCTCGATCGTATCGTGCTGCAACCCCGCCGCGCGCCGGGAGACCAGGGGGCATGGTGGGTAGAGTATCCGAAAAGCTTTTTCCCGGTGATTCTTGTCGTGTTCTGCCTGCGTTCTTTCCTGGTTGAGCCTTTCAAGATCCCCTCGGGCTCGATGATTCCGACTCTGCTGGTAGGAGACTTCATTCTCGTCAATAAATATACTTACGGCATCCGGCTGCCGGTCGCCAACGTCAAGCTGATGGATATAAACACTCCTCAGCGTGGCGAGGTCATGGTTTTCCGCTATCCGGTGGATCCCTCCATGGATTACATCAAGCGTATCGTGGGTGTGCCCGGAGATATCGTCACCTACCGTGACAAGCAGCTCTCCGTCAACAATGTACCGGTGAGGATGGAACCGAACGGAGAATATACCTACGTGGAATCAGGCCTGAAATTCGTTTACAGCCGCAGCTATACGGAGTCGCTCGGAAATCATCGCTATAATGTCCTTATCAATCCGCAGGAAAAGGATAGTATCCAACTAGGGGGTGTGCTCCCCTTTCCCCATCGTGAAAATTGCAGCTATAACGATCGTGGATTTACCTGCAAGGTTCCTCCCGGCAGCTACTTTGCAATGGGAGACAACCGGGACAGCAGCAGTGACAGTCGTTACTGGGGATTCGTACCCGACCAGAACATTGTCGGCAAGGCCTTCATGATCTGGTGGAATTTCAGCGACCTGAAACGCATCGGATTATCGATCAAGTAATTCGGGCAGCAATCCGGATCTTGAGCATGCGGCAGATCAGTTCGCCACAGTTGGTCGAAGAGAACACGCAAAATTGGGGACAGCTTACCGGAATATGGAAAGTGCGGCGCTGTGCCGGAAACTCGGTCACACCTTCCGTCAGGCCGGACTGCTGCGGCAAGCGCTGACGCACCGCAGCCACAGCCTGCCTCACAACGAACGGCTTGAATTTCTTGGCGACGCTGTCCTCAACTGCGCCATCGCCGGATTGATATTCCATCATTTTCCCGACCTCAGCGAAGGCAGCCTGTCGCGGATACGGGCGAACCTCGTAAACCAGAAGGTGCTGGCTGAACTGGCGCAAACGCTTGAGCTGGGAAAGCTTATCCGATTTGGCGAAGGTGAACTCAAAAGCGGAGGAGACAAACGGCCTTCGATTCTTGCGGATACGCTGGAAGCTGTGATTGGCGCCATATATCTCGATGCGGGTTTTGAGCAAGCCGAGAAGACAGTTGAAATTCTTTTCGCTCCCTCTCTGGGGGAGTTGAACACTCATACCCTCGGCAAGGATCCCAAGACCCTTTTGCAGGAATATCTCCAGAGCCGCAGGCTGGCGCTGCCCCGGTATGCTGTCGTTGCTACCCGAGGCGAGGCTCACCAGCAGCAGTTTCAGGTGGAATGCGTGATTTCCCGGCCTGAAATCCGCACTCTGGGCGAAGGCGCGAGCCGTCGCAGTGCGGAACAACACGCGGCCAGCCAAGCTTATGAACAACTCCAGTCGCATTAGGAATGCCTTTCGTGCTTTCCTGAGCTGTGAAGCGCTCCCTGCCACAGCCCAAATATTCCAGCAGTGAGGCCGTGAGGAATTTCCGGGAGTATAGGAAGTATATATTGGCGCAAAATCTTTTCTGATGAACACCGAAATTCCCCTTGCAGACCCAGCCTATCGCAGTGGTTATATTGCTATCGTTGGCCGTCCCAACGTAGGAAAATCCACCCTGCTGAACAGGTTGGTCGGGCAAAAGATCAGTATTACATCCAAAAAATCCCAGACGACGCGACATCGCATACACGGGATTTTCACTGACGCACACTCCCAGTTTGTTTTTGTCGACACCCCAGGCTTCCAGATACAGCATACAAGTCGTTTGAACAGCGGGATGAATCGACTGGTTACCCAGACCCTGCGGGATGTGGATATCGTGATACTGGTGATTGAAGCGATGCGCTTCGACGATCGCGACAAGCTGGTGATGAAACTCCTGCCAAAGAACAAACCCGTGGTTCTTGCCCTCAACAAAATAGACCGCCTGCCCGATAAATCCCAGCTGCTTCCCTTCCTCGAAAAAATGTCAAAAGAATTTGATTTCGCAGCCATGGTGCCGGTAAGCGCTCAGAATGGAGGGCGGCTACCCGAATTGATAGCTGCGATACGACCGCATCTGCCGCAAAATCCGCCATTATTCCAGGAAGATGAAGTAACCGACCGGGATGAGCGCTTCATAGCCGCGGAACTGGTTCGCGAAAAATTGTTCCGGCTGTTGGGAGAAGAGATTCCTTATTCCACCAGCGTCATCATTGACCAGTTTGTGATGGAAGGCGAATTGCGCAGGATTCACGCTTCCATCGTGGTGGACAAATCCAGCCAGAAAGCGATCGTCATCGGCAAGGACGGAGAAAAACTGAAGCTGATCGCCACCCAAGCGCGCAAGGACATGGAAGAAAGCTTCGGCGGCAAGGTTTATCTCAAGGTCTGGGTAAAGGTCAAAAGCGGCTGGGCCGAAGACGCACGAATACTGAAGACGCTCGGGTATGAGTAACCCGCGGAGGGTGGAGCAGTGCCTTCCGAAGGAAGGTGCGACCCCGAAGTGGGTTACTGGCGCCATGAATATCAGGTTTCTGCACCACCCGTTCAATTTTACGGAATCCCGCATGCAACGTTCGGGGCGCCAGCGCGGAGGGTGGAGCAGTGCCTTCCGAAGGAAGGTGCGACCCCGGAGCGGGTTACTGGCGCCATGAATATCAGGTTTCTGCACCGCCCGTTCAATTTTACGGAATCCCGCATGCAACGGTTCGGAGCGCCAGCGCGGAGGGTGGAGCAGTGTCTTCCGAAGGAAGATGCGACTCCGGAGCGGGTTGCGGGAAACCGCATAAGCGAAGATCGTAGCCGCAGATGCTCCCTAACATATGCGCGTAGATAAACAGCGTCAAGAAGCACAACCGGCTTTTGTGTTGCACAGCTATCCTTATCTTGAAACAAGCCTTATCGTGGAAGTTTTCACGCAAAATTTCGGGCGTATAGCCGTGGTCGCGAAAGGCGCCAAGCGCCCGACATCTGCCCTGCGAGGCTTGCTGCGCGCTTTCCAGCCTCTCCTGTTGAGCTGGGGAGGAAAATCCGAATTACGCACCTTGCATAAGGCGGAATGGCAGGGTGGACAGTTACCCTTACAGGGAACCGCCCTGATCTGCGGATTTTATCTCAATGAACTTTTGATACGACTATTGCACCGCAATGACCCGCACGAACGGTTATTTGCCTGCTATCAGGAGGCCTTGTCCGACTTGAGTACGGCAAGCGATTACATTCCCATACTGCGCCGCTTCGAGCAGCGTCTCCTGCAGGAAATGGGTTATGCCTTGACGCTCGATCAAGATGTTTCATCAGGAAAACCGATTAAACCAGATCAGACGTACTGCTATGAAATCGAGCGGGGACCCGTTGCATCGAGCAACGGCAACTGCCTTTTTAACCTCCAGCTAAATGGAAAAACGCTGCTTGATATGAGCCAGGAAGATTATTCGGCCCCCCTGACGCGCCTGCAGAGCAGGACGCTGATGCGCTCGCTGCTCAACCACTATCTGGGAGACAAGCCGTTGCATACACGCCAGTTACTGAAGGAGTTTCAGCAGTTGTAATATGCGCTCCTGCAGAAACCAGGAGGAGGACAGCAGACAGCATAAATGTCAAACCTTCGCCTCGAAGAATGCGCTGTTTTCAGCGTACAATCTCCAGAACTGCATTCGCGAACATGATTGCAGCTACGCCGGCTGCGAACAAGCAAACGCCTGCTGAAGCCGCGGCCCCCTGTCAGAGACGGCAGAAATGGCAGCAGCCGGTTCAGGAGCTAACCTGTGCCAGTGCCGGCCTGCTCCACCACCAGCACATCGCAGGCCGCCTCCTGAATCACGCGTCTGGCAACGCTGCCAAGCAGCATGCTCTCCCATCCCGATTTGCCGTGTTTCCCGACGACAATCAGGTCGGCACCGATCTCTTCCGCTTTTTTTATCACTGTATCCGCTGCAGGACCCAGTTCGATAACCGCCGCGAGCGAACGACCCGAGGCCTCGAAATCCGAGAGAAGTTTTTGCATCACTACATTTATGCGGGTTTTCACTTCGGCACGAAACGCTTGTATTCTCTCGTCGCTGAAATCCAGCCTGCCTTCGAACGGCACTTCAAATGCATGCAGGATAGTAATATTTGCATGAGGGGCGATGGTCAGGGCCAATTCCACCGCTCGGTGCGAGGATTCTGAAAAATCGACGGGAACCAGAACGCGCCGATAGCTTGCCTCAGGTTCCTGTTTGACGATCAGCAACGGACAGGAGAGCGTTCGCAGAACCTTATCCGCGGTCGAGCCGATGATGAATTTCTGAACCGCGCCACCGCCGAAAGCGCCCAGCACGACCAACCCTGCCTTGAGGAGACTCGCGTAATGTGCGATCTCTGTATCTGCCCGTCCGACATTTACCGTCGTTGTCGTAACTCTTATCCCATAACGGGCGGTGAGCCTGCGCTTGATCTCCGCCATTTGCTCGCGAGATCCCTGCATCAACCGTTGCTCGGTGTCCAGGGGTGAGGTCAGATTACGCAAGGATTCCAGCGCGAGACTATCAATTACGTGTATCAGATCCAGAGACTCGCTGCTCAATTCCTGCGCCAGCAGCGCCGCGCGGGATTCGGCACGGCTCGCAAAATCGGAAATGTCCGTAGCAACCACTATTCTCGTTATCGGGCCCATCATTACTTCCACCTCTCACTTGAAGGATCAATCAACTTAAAGTCCGCATCGCGGGCATCGCGGGTTCTGCCCTCCTCTTTCTGACATGAAAGGCTCCCCTATATGTTTCAGGTAAACAGGAGGTATACCGCCAGCAGAAATCCGATGGTAGCAACCGATAAAGACAGGAACGATGCGAGCCAGGGCAGGGACAGCCTGGGCAGATCCTCAAGCGGCAATGAGCTTACATAACGCCTGTGATTGAGCAGGGCGCCGAGAATGGTCGCGGTGCCTGAGAGCACAAGAATAATGCCGAACACGCCGGAGATTCCATGAGCGCTGGCAGCACTTCCATTTTTGGAAATTTCCCCGGAAGCCGCAAGAAGATTCAGAAACAGACCGAAGCGGGCGACGACGAAGCCCAGCGCGATGATCGTCAGCCCCGTGCGCACCCAGGCCAGAAGTGTCCGCTCCGCCGCGAAGAAAACGCGCGGGTCCGACATTTTCTCCGGATCACTCTTTCCGTCTCGCAGGTTTTCAGACGCGGAATTTATAGCCGCCCTCTTCAATCAGACACAAAACAGCCAGGAATAATGACCCGGAGAGTAACGTTTCCGGACGTCACAAAGCAATCAACCTGGCAATCCACTTTTATGTACATACTGTCTTCGCCGCACACGTTATTATAATATAGTCATTTTTTGCCCGGCCCTCTTGCCTCTTCCAGATGTGCGAGAGAATAAATAGCATTCAGGCAATCATCGAAGAAAACCGAATCAGGAAAATCTCCATACTATTATGATCAAACTCGGCGTTAATATCGATCACGTCGCCACCTTGCGCCAGGCGCGCCGCACAACCTATCCTGATCCGATAGAAGCGGCACTCATTGCAGAATCGGCCGGAGCAGATGCCATCACCTTGCACTTGCGGGAAGACCGGCGCCACATACAGGACAGAGACGTGGAGATCCTGCGCGACGCGCTCAAGACCCGCATGAATCTGGAGAGCGCGGTCACGGATGAAATGATCGAATTTGCGCTGCACATCAAACCCCATGATATCTGCCTGGTGCCGGAACGGCGCGAAGAATTGACGACCGAAGGCGGACTCGATGTGGTACGGCATTTCGAGCAAGTGCAACGCGCCTGCCGCAGGCTGGCTGAAGCCGGCATCCGGGTTTCGTTATTCATCGACGCCGAGCCGGCGCAGATCGCTGCATCCGTTGAGGCCGGCGCGCCAGCCATCGAAATTCACACCGGACATTATGCCGATGCACAAGCGGCGGACGAACAGCAAGGTGAACTGGAGCGGGTGCGATCAGCAGTAGACAGGGGAATCGGACAAGGGCTCAGAGTTAACGCCGGGCACGGCCTGCATTACCAGAATGTCCAGGCAATCGCGGCAATCCCGGGCGTGTCGGAGCTCAACATCGGGCATGCGATCGTGGCCCGGGCATTGTTCGTGGGCTTCGAGCAGGCAGTCCGGGAAATGAAAAACCTGATGCTGGAAGCATGTAAATGATTTATGGAATCGGAACCGATCTGGTTGAAACCTCGCGTATTGCGCGCCTGCTGGAAAAATACGGAGAGCGTTTCGCCCGGCGCCTGCTGGCAGAAGAGGAATGGCCGGAATATGCAAAAAGCATGCAGCCCGCCATGTTCCTGGCGAAGCGTTTTGCCGCCAAGGAAGCGCTTGCCAAAGCCTTCGGCACGGGTATCCGTCATCCAGTCAGCCTGAACCATATCGGAGTAACCCATGACTCCTTGGGAAAACCCTATTTCAGGTTCCACCCTGAATTGCACACCCTGGCCCAGAACGAAGGCATTACCCGCCACCATCTCTCAATCAGCGACGAATTGAACCTCGCTTGCGCTTTTGTCATATTGGAAAAATAATGTCGCTCGGTCCCGTCATGCTCGATATCGAAGGCACGCAACTCACCGCCAATGATAAGAAAAAACTCCGGCATCCGTTGGTCGGGGGAGTGATCCTGTTCACGCGCAATTATTCCTCGCTTGCGCAACTCATGCATCTGACCGCTGAAATCCATGCGCTGCGAACGCCACCGCTCCTGGTCGCAGTCGATCACGAAGGAGGCAGGGTTCAGCGTTTCCGGGAGGATTTCACGCGCCTGCCCCCCATGCGGGAACTGGGCAGGATCTGGGATGAGCATCCTGGCAAAGCGCGGCATCTGGCGCATCAGGCAGGGTATGTGCTGGCGGCGGAACTACGGGCTGCAGGCGTGGATTTCAGTTTTACACCGGTCCTGGACATGGATTATGGTCAAAGCAGCGTTATCCGCGACCGTGCTTTTCACCGTGATCCGCAAGCCATTGCCGATCTGGCCCATAGCCTGATGGCCGGGTTGAAATCTGCCGGAATGGCAGCGGTAGGCAAGCATTTCCCTGGTCATGGCTATATCGAAGCCGATTCCCATTTCGAAATGCCGGTGGATGACCGAACTTACGCGCAGATCGAAATGGATGATCTCATTCCATTCCGTAAAATGATCGGTTTCGGCCTTACCGGCATGATGCCTGCGCACGTCATTTATCCAAAAGTGGATGCATTGCCGGCCGGTTTTTCCGAAGTATGGCTCAAACAGGTTTTACGGGGTGAATTTGGTTTCGAAGGATGTATCTTCAGCGATGATCTGAACATGGCAGGAGCAGCTTTTGCAGGCGGTCCGCTGGAGCGGGCCCGGAAAGCATTGCATGCGGGCTGCGACATGGTGCTGCTGTGCAATAACCCGGAAGCGGCTGAAATGCTGCTCGCGGAGTTGCATTGGGACCTGCCCGCCCTCGGGGTGATTCGTCTCGCCCGCATGCGCGGGCGGCCAAATCCGGATTCGCTGGTCAAACTGCACGAAAACCCGAGCTTCGTCAATGCCGTGGAAAAAATTGCCAGTATTGGCGTTCGCAGCGGCGAGTTGCCGCTGGTATAGCAAAACCGAACTCGCCTTCTAATCCCCGCTCATCCTGCCCGCGGCGGGTTTCCTCTGTTTTGCGACTCTCATTCTCCGCAGGCTAAACCGCTCCCTGTACTGCTCTTTCACTCCACGGGGCCGGGTCCCGAGGCGGGTGCGACAAAAAAATCGAGGGATCGGTTGAAAAATAGCCAAACGAACCTATATTGATTAATAAGTGCTGATTCACAGCATCAACTTGATGTCAGAAATTTATTTCAGAGGAGATATTATGGCTATTAGTCGGTATGAACCGTGGAGTTTGCTCCACCAATTACATCGGGAACTGGATCGTGCGCGGGAAAATGTTCCCGGCGACGGTTCCGCCGCGACCGCCGAATGGGCGCCAGCAGTGGATATCAAGGAAGAAGCGGACAAGTTCGTTCTTCAGGCTGATCTTCCCGGCGTAAAACCCGAAGATATCGAGATCAGCATGGAAGAAAGCGTGCTCACGATCAAAGGTGAAAAGAAAACTGAGGCCACTACCGAGAAGGAAGGCTACAAGCGTGTCGAGCGTACCTACGGCTCTTTCCATCGCCGTTTCAGCCTGCCGGACACTGCCAATGCGGATGCGATATCAGCCAGATCCAACCTGGGCGTTCTGGAAATCGTCATTCCCAAACGCGAACCGGTCCAGCCGAAAAAAATCAACGTGACCGTTCAATAAGAGTACCAACCCTGCTGACAGAGCCCGGTGAAAGCAAAGTTCCACCGGGCTTCTTTTTTGGATCGGCTGTTCTTTCCCCTTCGCCCTCACTCCTCATCCTCACCCATCAGCCTGTTTTCGATTGCCGAAAGGGGAAAGGGATAGGAGCAGGGGATAAAGAGTGCGTAGATTTTTTCAGAAGTTTTTTACGCGAACCCGGTAGTTCAGGGCAGCATGGCCGCCGGCAGGAACAATCACTTTCCATTCCGCCATATTCGAAGAAACCCTGCTGTGGGCTTGCGATTCCGCTATCATCTGCCAGTCCCCGGGTATCGGTTCCCGCACCGTCACCGTGGCAGCTTCTTTGCGTGCATTGCGCAAAAGAATCTCAAATGCGCTTTCGAACGTGTTCCCCTCCCGCGGGTCCTTCAGCCCTTCTCCCGCCAGCCTCCGGAAGTCCGTCTGTTTTCTTTCCACTGTCACATCGAATGCATTTCCCGGTTTCAGCCGGACAATTTCACCTGCAGCCGAATGATCCACCTGATCCTCGCCCACAAACTGGATATGACCATGTGAATCTTTTTTATACATTCGCGCTATTCCGGCAGGCAGGGGAATTCCCAGTCCTTCTCCCTTGTTCCTGAATTCGAGCAGTACCGCCGGCTTCAGTTTCTGTCCTATGTCGGCAAATTTCCCCGAGTAATAATAATCGGAACCCGTCAGGACCAGTTCCTTCTTCACCGGTATGCGGGTTGCAGACATCAGTCCCACCTGCCTGATCTGGTTCTCCACCAGCGTTATGGGGCGATCCAGGGTATAGAGGTGATACTCAAGCAGCGACTCCGGTTTCAGGTCGGTGGCTTCCGCCATTTTTGCCATGGCCATGGCTCCTCTGGCATGCAGCGGTACAGGCGCGCCCTGGCGCACCTGGTTGACATCCCCTGCAACCAGTTGCAAGACAGCATTCCGATAACTTGCTCCACTTTGATTGGTCACGGTCGCCCAGCCATGGATATCCGCACGGTCCTCGCGCTCATTCAATTCCACTGCATAATCCGCCCGCCAGGATAACCCCGTTGTCAAGTAGGAAAGTTCCAGGTCCTGCTCGCCGGCAACCGGGTTGACGAAGGAAACAGCCAGACTGGGCTTGTCATGCAATCCCCCGGGAATAGCGGGGAAAGCCAATCGGCCCAGACCGGGACTGCCGATCTCAACGCGATCCGCATACTTGAACACCCCGCCGTTATTTGCGGAAAGCAATACTGCGGTTTCCCGGCTTTCCTCACCCGTGGCGGGATGCGCGCGGATGACCGTTACTTCCCTGCCGATGTATCGCTCCAGCAGTTTTCCGGGAGTTAACAGATCGAGATCGAAGCTCAGTTCCTGTACGCGAAATCCACGGAAATGAGCCGGATTACGCAAGCGTGCCGTTTCCGGACGTATCTGCTGTGCAACACCGAGCCAGACGAGTTGATTGAAATCACGCGCAAGACCAACGCGACGCGTATCTTTTATCAAACCCAGGTTATTGCCATAAATCGTGATGGCAACCTCCTTCTGCTGCGAAGTAGCAGCGATTCTTTCATTTTTCCCGGCAGACAGTCCCGCGATGCTGGACGTGGAGAGCAGGATGAAAATCGCTCCGCGCGCAAGCGGCATCATATGATCCATCAATATTTTCCGCATTATGTTTATCGCATAAGTTGTCATGATAGAAAATGGAGAAAAAAGGCACTCCTGTATAGCCTGTTGGTCAGAAGCCTGGTAAGACACAGTGCCAGGGGGAAATGGAAGGCCAGAAGCTAACGTAACCGGGAATCGGTTGCCGGGAGGCCGCGATAACCCTGTGCAACCCGGTAATATATCCCGCGCAGCGGCTTCCCTTCCCGCTCGATCTTTAATTCCCTGATCGGGCCAGGCTGCACCAGCAACGGAGTAATGTTATCGTTGCCATCGATGTCATGCTCGAGCTGATGCTTTTTCATTCCGAACAGAATAACGGGACGATCCGTCGGCGGTGCCGAGGGATACCAGAAATCATACATGGCCGCGCTCTGGAGGAACATGTTGCGTCCACGAACATCCAGCGGTTCGCTTTTATCGTTATAAAACGACAGGGAACTTGCGACTGACCATTTGCTCATCCCCACTATAAGCGGTTTTTTTCCGGTTTGCCGCTCCACTTCTGCCGCAAGTCGTTCGACTTCACGCGTGGTTTCACGCCAGAAGTAGTGTTCGCTGAAACCCGCGTAGGGAATGCCGGGGAGGCCTAGCACGACGTAATGGAGTGCCAGTGCATAGAGAAGCATACAGACTGCTATGGTTGGTTTCCACGCCGCCCGCAAACGGCTCGCTGCCTTGCTCCAGTCATCTGTCTGGCCCAACATCCACCCCATTGCCGGCAGAATAGCCAGCCAGATGGGTGCCGTCCAGTGGAATTTCGGCCAGCCGAACAGGCTGAGCCAGAAAAATACCGCGAGCGGCACAATCGTGAATATCTGCATGAACAGGCGGCGTCTGCGTATCAGGGGGTTGACGGTTCGGTCATGTCGCGCAGCCAGCGCCATGAATGCCGCAATGAAGCCAATCGGCGTCAAAACAAGCAGCATATGAAAGAAAAGCAGGTGCAACGAAAACTGATTGCCTATTCCCGTCGCGCGCTGGGACTGGTACATAATGGATGCCCAGTCGTTCTCCATATTCCAGGCAATGACGGGTGAGAACAGCAATAGCGCAAGCGCTGCCGCAAGATAGGGTTCGGGCCGACGCAACCAGCGCCGCAACCCCGGGTCGATCACCACAAACAGCAGCGCTGCAAGACCCAGCAACCCCAGCGTGTATTTGGACAGAATACCCAGGCCGAAGGCAATGCCCATGCCCAGCCAGGCCCACCTCTGGTCCGCTATCAATGCCCGCTCCATGTAGTACAAGGTGGCAGCCCACGCAGCCATTAACGGAGCATCCGGCGTCATGAGCGTGGCGGTAACAAAACCGAAAGGCAGCACGGCCAGCAGGAGGACAGCCCGGATACCGGTCGATTTGTCGTAGAGATTGCGCGAGAGGGCGTACAGATACCCCATGGTAACCAGGCCACAGATAAAGGCGCCTGTCCGTACTCCTAATTCGTTGTCACCAAAGATCGAGGTCCCGAACCAGATCAGCCAGGCTACCATGGGCGGATGATCGAAAAAGCTCAGGTCCATGTGTTGCGCGTAATTCCAGTAGTACGCTTCATCCGGAATCAGCTGCGCTATACCGATATAGATCAGGCGCAACAGTACCGCAAACGCGATGATTCCAAACGAGGCGATGCGCCACCGGACATCCAGGGAGGTTGGATTCTGTTTTACCGGAAATACGTAGAATGCCGAACCGATATAAATAATGGCAGCCGTGGCCGCAACAGCAGGAAATATCGCCAGCAGTGGCGGCACATGCCATCCATGAACCAGAAAAGCCAATACGCCTCCACGGGTCAGCAATGCGAACAATCCGACCGTCAGAAAACGTCCGAATTGCGGCCACTGCAAATATCCTTCATGGTTTGGACGAGAAGACCATTTGGAATTGAGCGAATAACTTACCGAGGCGGCGGCTAAAAAACTGAGGATATGCGCCAGCGCAAGTCCTGTTCCATCACTCATAAGCCACTGAAACAGCAATGCATCGACAAAAATACCGAGCAATCCCGCTGCTGCGAAGTGGCTGGCTGTACCCGTCGAAACCGTGCCGCTGCCCAGGGTCATCAGGTGCCGCAAATATGTCCATTGCTGTGAAAATGCCAGCTTCGATGCACCGTGCACCCGATCGCGAAGGCAGATCGGCACTTTCGTTACTCGCAGCTTGCCCTGCCCTGCCATGAGCAGTTCGAGCAATATCTTGTATCCGCCCGCACGTTCCGCAATGATTCCCGCCACTTCACGGCGGAATGCAAAAAAGCCGGGGGTCGCATCGTTGATGTCACAAAGCGGACGGGCTAGCCAGCCGCCGAGCCAGGACAGCCACCGCCGGTGCAGCGGCAGACCCTCTGTACTGCCACCCGGCACATAACGACTCCCGACTGCGACGTCATGGCTCCCCTCCAATATCGGCGCGACCAGCGCGGGCAATTGTTCAGGCGGATGGCTCAAGTCCGCATTCATTACGACAATGACATCTCCTCGCGCCGATACCGCACCCGCCAGAATTGAACACGTGAGATCTGGTTTTTCCCGGCGGTCGATCAGTCTTACGTTGCCGCAGTTTTCCCATTCACGAATTTTTTCCGGCGTTCCATCGCGTGAACCGTCATCCACAAAGATGACTTCGAAACTTCCCTCCGGCAAACCAAGCGCGGATACCCTGGTCAGTAACGGGTCGATATTGCCGGCTTCGTTGAGCGTGGGAACGATTACTGAAAACTGGATAGAACCAGCCAGGCGCGAGCTTGAAAGATGGGGTGATGTCGAGGAAAACGAATGCCGAGACAGGAAGCTGGATGCTTCCTGCGATTTAGGTAAAGAACTCACTTAGCTGTTTTTCTTGTACGGGGACGTGCCACAGTTCCTGCTTGCAATCTGCCAGATGATGGTTTCACAATTGTGAAACATGCGGAAGCGTAGCATAATTCGCGCAAGAACGGCTGAATGCTGAATGATTAAGATGGCCGGAAAGCACAAGTGTCGATAAGAATTACATTTGCTGATTCCACCGCACTTTGAAGCGAACCGCAGCGCCGCATAAGCCGATACATTTGCTGGTACATTCGCTGGCATATCCACTGCAGAGCCCTGATATCCACAAAAATCCCTCCCTCACCCGATTTGACTCCGCGGCAGATACGGCGCCAGGTTCACGAATTTTGCCATGCCTTTTCCATATTTCTTGGCGGTATGCTAGTATTAAGTTGAAATTAAATTTTTATTTGATCTATTTTAAGGGAGGTATCGATGAAAAATATGTTGAAAACGCTAATGATGCTGTCTGCATTATTATTCGTCTCGCCACAGGCAGCGTTTGCACACAGCTATGCGGAAGGCGTGGGCGACAAGCTTGCGCATGGCCTTGCCAATACGGTCACAGGTATAGGCGAAGTGCCGAAGAACATCATGATAGGAACCAACGAGAAGGGACTCGGCTACGGACTTACCGCTGGATTGCTTACAGGCATCGTGCACGGTATCGGCCGCACATTGACGGGTGCGGTAGACCTGATCACATTTGTCATTCCGACCAAGCCCCTTATCTATCCTGATTATATCTGGAAAGACTGGGATAGAGAGACGCACTATCATCCTGACTGGAAATTGAGCACGGATGAGCCCAAGGAGAAATCCTATCGCCAGCCAGCCACCGGGACTTATGAGCAGCAGCAGCCTGCGGATCAGCGTTATCAATAGTCCCTGCTGCCAGGGCATTCCGTAGAAAGGGAGCTTTTGCTCCCTTTTTCATGGAAATCAATGTATCTCGGGATAATTGAATATGTATACCGGAATTCCTGATCACCGCGGCTTTCCCGATGCGGCTCAGCAGTTTCCCAAAAGAAAATCCGGTTGTACTCACCCGGCTCAACTCTGCCGGATTCAGTCTCGCTCTGGCCTGGCAAATGAAGCATGATATTCTCGCCCGCCGCCCCGGCGATCTGAATGCAGCCTGGGCGCAGCGTGTAGTGAACCGTCATTGTTCCCGTGTAACGGTATCCAGGGTAGATCTGGTTTCTGTCGATATAGGAACGACCACACGGGTTCGTATCGCGGTCGAACATGATGGGCCAGCAACGATTTCACGCAAGTGGTTTGTAAAATTACCCTCGCTGGCCTGGCGGGCAAGACTGGTTACTGCATTGCCAGGGCTGCTACATACTGAAACCCGCTTCTACAATGAAACGGCGCAAGCAGTGCCTATTGCCCTACCCGGTTTTCTCGCGGGTCAGAGCAAGCCTGGCAAGGGTGCGACACTGGTTTTGAACGATGTGACAGAATCCGGCGCTACTGCCGGCAGCCCCGACGATGCACTGACGGCTGATCGCGCCGCCCTTGTCATCAGGCAGCTGGCCCGGCTGCATGCCCGCTTCTGGAACAAATCCGATCTCATGCAGAGATATGCCTGGCTGGCGGGTCCCATACGCCAGCTCGAAGATCACCTCGGTACTGCGCTCGCCGTTCCCCTCATGCAGCGGGGACTCCGGCAGGCGGAAAAACTCATCCCCTCGCCGCTTCATGCACTGGCCATGAATTATGCCCGTCAGCGGCGGCGCGCCATGCGCTTTCTTTCGGGGCGGCCGCAAACACTCGTTCATCATGATTGTCACCCCGGCAACCTGTTCTGGAGCCAATCTCAACCGGGTCTTCTCGACTGGCAACTCGTGCGTTTTGGCGAAGGCATTGGTGATGTCGCCTATTTTCTTGCTACCGCCCTTACGCCCGAGGTGCGGCGCAATCATGAAGCCAATCTGCTGGCTATCTATGCCGAAGAGCTCACGAACCAGGGTATCGAAAACATTGATAGCGAGACATTGAGGCAGAGATACCGCGCTCACCTCGTTTATCCGTTCGAAGCAATGGTTGTGTCGCTTGCTGTCGGCGGAATGATAAGACCGGAAACCAATCGCGAACTGATTCGTCGCGTTGCCATCGCCGTGAACGACCTCGATGCTTTTGCGGCAATCCCGCTATAACCGGACTCTGCATCTTGCGATTTAACTTTTGCCGCTTCCTTGTCTCAGGAAATTTACGCTACACTGTCTGCACTCGGGGCAGCAGTCCAACCTTCATCCTCCGGAACATCATGAATGACGATCTCAACAGCAGGCTCGAAGCAATCGATGCGGATTGCGAAAGAGCAGCGAAAGCGGAACTGGATAGCTTATTCGAAACAGCACCTTCCTCCGGTACGACTTCGCGCGGCCCATCTCCGCAAGCTGCGGAGGCGATCTGGCTCAGACTGATCGGACAAAAGGAGCAGGAGTTCATACAGGAAATAAGGACTGCAAAACAGAAGAGGGCCAGTGGGAGTTCCATGGGCGCGACTGGAGAAACGAAGTCTGTAGAGGAGACGATCAATGACCTGCTGGCCGATGAACGATACCTCTCGCGCCTGCGCGAGTTTTATGCGCAGGTGGCTGGGGAAGCAGTCCCGGAAACTTCGCAGGCACAAGCAAAGCGCCTGGATCTTATCGATACCACTTATCGAGCAGGGGTCGAGAATGCACTGCGGCGAGCGCGGGAGAGTGTTCTCGTCGAACTGAACTTGAATCGCGGCAGCAAGGAAGACGATGCGTCCTTTCTCTCGCAATGGAAGCAATACTCTACCCTGAGCCCCTGGCGGTCGATCTGGACAATTGTCCTGTTAAGCCTGACGTCATATCTTATTGCATTCATCATTGCCAGTGAAGCGTTCAGAGCGCTACTGGAGCGCTTTGGCTGGTCTACCGGAACGGGGATGTGAAACACGCCTGCGGGGCAGTCCCATCACCGATGAATGCTGCAAGCGCGACTCCTGCAAATGGCAAGTCTACCCGTTATTGCATCCCGTTCAAATCCTGAATGGCATCGATGACCATTCCGGTTCCCACTGCGATCAGTAGTATATCGCCCGCAACCCGAACGTAACGATAACCCGGTCCGGGATTCCCTAATTGCTGCAGCAAAACGTGAGGCAAATCGTAAAAAATCACGTCCCGGGGCAACGGATAACCCATTCTCCATTTCTTCGCCTGCCCCGGAGGCATGCAGCCGTTATTTTTTTTGGCCAGGCCGGGAGGACAGTGGCCGCGTTGAAAACGCGGGGCATAATAGCTGTGAGCAAGGGCGCGCTGGCGGTCATCAAAATAGTAACGACCTTGGCTGGTGTTCCCCCTATGGTTTTTCCCGTCCTTGCCTTTGTTCCATTTTTTTCCTTCGTGACCTTGCCGGCCAGGAGGACCGTCATCTCTCCACTTATCAGCCGCTGCAGGCGGGGAGATCAAAAACATCGAGAGCGCAAAAGCTTGAGTCAGGAATACCAGGAATGCCAGGAATATTTTTTGCATGATTATCCATGGAAATAATAAGTTTTGCGGCATGAAAGCTCGCAAGGATCAATTCCCGAGCCAACTTTCCAATCTCGGGCGGAAATCCTCGAATGAACAATAGCCTCTGGTCAATACCGCGTAATCCGCACCCTCCTGCCCAACCGCAGCAGGAAATCCATGCACGCCCCATTGGCGGACCTTTTGAAAATGGGCAAGCGTCAGTTCCTTTACGACCCCGGATTCGAATACTTGAGAGAAAAGCCGGGCGTCCAGTCCTGCAACAACAGCCAGTCGTTCCAGTATCTCTTTCCGGGTCACATCCTGTTGAGCGACATAAAACGCAGACTGAATGGTCTTGAGAAATGGAAATACGGCATCAGGATTGATGCGGGAAGCAGCGACAACTGCACGGCTTGCAGGCTCCGTATCGTAGATAAAGCCTTCCGGCATCGCCCCCTCGAAACTGAATGGCTGTCCAGTTGCATGCTGCACGGCATGCCAGTGATGGAGAATTTCCTCGCGCTGTTGAGGAGGCAGGGGAGTCCTGGTCCCGGCACGCAGTCCGCCCAGCAGCAACTCCATTCTCAGGCGATCGCCATATTCCTGCCGGATTCTCTCGACCACCGGCGAAAATCCCCAGCACCAGGAACACATCGGGTCGGCGACATACCACAGAATCTTTTCGTTCATGAGGGTAGCAGCGAGATCGCTTCGCTGATCGGAGTCAGGGAAGCAATAGTCTAATCGCGCTCTGGACCGCCGCGCGTACTTTTCCGGTTGAACGTCCAGCGTCGGAAGGAACCGGGGAAAGTAACCGGCTTACGCCGCGCGCGCCGCTTTCCTGCGCTCGTGCTCCTGCAACAGGCGCTTGCGGATGCGAATGGTTTTAGGCGTAATCTCCACGAGTTCGTCATCCGCGATGAATTCGATAGCCGATTCCAGGGTAAGCTGGATGGGCGGCGTCAGAACGACGGCTTCATCACTTCCGGATGCCCGTATATTCGTGAGCTGCTTGCCCTTGATGGGGTTGACCACCAGATCGTTGTCACGGCTGTGAATCCCGATCACCATTCCTTCATACAGGCGCTCGCCCGGGTTGATGAACATACGCCCGCGTTCCTGCAATTTCCATAAGGCATACGCTACCGCTTCACCCTGCTCGGCGGATATCAGGACGCCGTTGCGGCGCGCGCTTATTTCGGGCCGCATGGGTGCGTATTCGTCGAATACATGACTCATGAGGCCCGTGCCGCGCGTCATGGTCATGAATTCGGATTGAAAACCGATCAGGCCACGAGCGGGAATGCGATAGTCGAGCCGCACCCTCCCCCGTTCATCCGAAACCATATCCTGCAGATCGCCGCGCCGCGCACCCAGCGCTTCCATCACCGCACCCTGATGCGCCTCCTCGACATCCACCGTAAGCATCTCAAAAGGCTCGCATTTGACGCCGTCGATCTCACGAACCACGACATGCGGCCGCGACACCGCCAGTTCATAGCCTTCGCGCCGCATATTCTCCAGCAGAATGGTGAGATGCAGCTCACCCCGGCCCGAAACCAGGAAAGAGTCGGTATCCCTGGTTTCCTCCAACCTCATGGCAACGTTGGTCAGCAATTCCTTCTCCAGGCGTTCGCGCAGTTGCCGGCTGGTGACGAATTTCCCTTCCTTTCCGGCAAAAGGTGAAGTATTCACCTGGAAATTCATTGTGAGCGTAGGCTCGTCCACGGCAGGCATGGGCAGCGCCTCAGGCTCGTCGATATCGGCGAGCGTCGCGCCGATACTCAGCTCTTCGACACCGTTGATAAGGACGATGTCACCCGCCAGCGCCTCGGCAAGCTGGATCCGTTCAATGCCCCGGAATCCCAGAACCTGGTTGACCCTGGCTTTCTTCGGCGGATTGCTTCCCGCCAGTACCATGACATCCTGGCCCGGCTTAAGTCTTCCACGAGTGATGCGCCCAATACCGATGCGCCCCACGAAACTGGAATAATCCAGTGCACTGATCTGTAATTGCAAGGCACCATCGATATCCTCCACCGGCGCCCTGACATGACTGAGGATCGCGTCGAAAAGCGGGCGCATATCGATGCCTGGCTGTTTCAGGTCGAGCGTGGCGTAACCGTTGAGCGCCGAAGCATACACAACCGGAAAATCAAGCTGCTCTTCATTTGCACCCAGCTTGTCGAACAGATCGAAGGTCTGGTTTACCACCCAGTCCGGACGTGCGCCGGGCCGGTCCACCTTGTTGATGACGACGATCGGGCGCAATCCCAGCGAAAGCGCTTTTCTGGTGACAAAGCGCGTCTGCGGCATCGGACCTTCCACCGCATCCACCAGCAACAGCACTCCATCCACCATGGACAGAACGCGCTCCACCTCGCCTCCGAAATCGGCATGACCCGGTGTATCCACGATATTGATATGTACGCCTTCATAATCGGCTGCGCAGTTCTTTGCAAGGATAGTGATGCCGCGCTCGCGCTCGATATCATTGGAGTCCATCACGCGTTCGGCGATGTGCTGATGCGCGGCGAAGGAGCCGGCCTGATGCAGCAGTTTATCCACCAGTGTCGTCTTTCCATGATCGACGTGGGCAATTATGGCGATATTACGCAGGGATCGAGACATAAGGGATCGTAGGCTTACAATGGCAAAAAGGGCGGAATTATAACAGGTCGATGAGTGACATGCATGCTGACACTGGAAGGTACCTGAAGTTCCAGGACATCGCTATTCCTGGAAAATTTTCATGCCTTGCATCCAGGCATGAAAAGCAGGCAGAAGATAAACAAAGACCCGCTCGCGCGGGTCTTTGTCAAGCAACCATTGTGCCGGCAGGTTTATGCCTCTCCGGTACGACCACGCTCTCTACTGCCTGTCCCCGTTACCAGTCACCTCTGTTATCTATCATATTATCGCAATCTATTATTGCGGCAACATTACTTACCCGCCGGCTTTGCCCCCACTTTCAGAACGGTGGGTCCGGAGACTGAAACATCCTTGTAGAGCTGTTTCATATCCAGATAACGGGGATTGAGGCCGTCTACCTTTGTCAGGTCCTCCGCCGTCCTGAATTTGCCCGCCTTCGAGCGGTATTCGATGATTGCCTTGGCCTTGGCGGAAGTAATGCCGCTCAAGGTCTGAAGCTCTTGCTGGGTGGCGGTATTGATGTTGACGGCAGCATGAGCACCGCCTGCGAAGATCAACGGTGCTGAAATAATGATGAGCAGTTTGCGCATGGTTTTCTCCTCCTGGTATGAATGAACTGTGGTTTCACGACATCCGGGTGAATCACCCGAATTTTTTCAACACCCCCCGGTCCGGCGGGAGGCGGGTTTAAACCGTTATTGATATGGGTACCTGGCAATCCACCTCCCCTAGAAGCCGATTCCAAGGTAGCCACCTGCGGTCATGCCATCGATCTTGATGCCGTCGGTTCTGCCACTCGTCAGGTGATAGCGGGCATCGACGCCGGCAAATAAGTTTTTCCAGATACGGTAGTCGGCGCCGACTCCAAACATGATGCCGGGGATCAATACGGTAATGGATTCGGAGGGAGGACTGATGACATGAATCCCGAGGCCCGCAGGAATGATCCAGGGCCTGAGGCGGGAACCCTCGAAAAACTTGATCTTGGGCGCCGCTGTCAGGGTAAACTGACTCACATTCACGCCGGAGCCAGGGGGAGTAAGCGCATTGCCGGCTACCTTGGTGCCGAATTCCTTGTATTCGAACATCAGTTCCGATACTAAGCTCGTTCTGGGTATCAAGCCCCATACGTCATTTGTCAGATTGAAATCAAAACCGGCACCGATATACCACGCATCATGGTCCGCCTGTCCTCCGGCGCCGCCAATCCCGCCGCTCTGTATGGATACACCGTTCCGAAGATCATTGCTGCGCGCATACCCTCCCCGGAAAAACAGCATGTGCGGACTGCTGTCAAGAATTTCTCTCGCCGATACCGCAGTCTCTTCGATTTTCGCCATCTTTTGCGCGTCCACTGCCTGGCGTTTTTCAATCGACGTGGATTTCTGCTCGATCTGCATCAGCCTCTGTGCGTCCCGCGCGGATTCCGCTTTCACCTGCTCCAGCTCATTCCGGACAGCTCGCAGGCTTGTCTCCAGCTGCCTGAGTTGCTGCTCCAACGCCTGTGTTCTCGCATCCTGAGCAGAAACCGGAGGCGCAGCCACGGATATGACAATAGCAAGCGACGCCGCAGAAACAGCGGTAGCCATTCGCCTCTTGCCAGAAAAATTTTTCATCTAATGTCCCCCATGGTTTGTTGTTGAATTTTGCTGGTCCGCTTGCCGGAAACCCTATCGCGAAAGCATGATATGTCCTGCCCTCCAAAAAAAATCTGACAAATGTCATGTTCTGGTTGTTTTTCCGAAATCTCTTTGTCATTGGCTTTCTTTCCCGCCGCCTTTGGATGACCGGATCAGGCACTCTTGAAGCGCTGCCGCCGCAAAACCCGATCATGCCGCCACCATCATGACAAAAAGATATCCGGGACCGGAGTGGACTGAATCAGGCAGAAAAATGCTCCGCCTCAAAATGAGGCTCGCCGGTGAAAATCAATAATGGAAATCAAAAACGGGAATCAAAAAAAGAGCAGGAGAAATACAAGAGCTTTGGGGCCGGGGACAGGATGACTCGGAGATGCCTCATCCAGGCAATCAACCCGGAATCAGCTTAAACAGACGGTGGAATTGCCCGGCGGTATTGCCGGTAATCAGAAAAAAACGGAAAGAAGACGATCTCCACCGAGAAGGAGGCTGGCAGGGTTAGTCCTGCGAAACCCAACGACCCTGCCTGGGGTGATTTCGCTTCAGGAGTAAAGGGAAGCGACGTTGGTTTGTCTCAAGGATTTCTGGTTGGCAATCTGCTCAAGCCGCTTGATATCTTTGAGCTTGACGTTACGGTATTCACTGCTGATGAGGCCATCGTCCTGAAACCGGGCAAATATGCGGCAGACCGTCTCCTCCGCAATGCCGAGATAATTACCGATATCGCTGCGGGACATGCACAAGGTGAATTCAGTGGCCGAACAATGCCGCTTTTCAAATTGCCTGGACAAGTTGAGCAGGAAAATGGCAATCCGCTCCTCGGCATTGTGTTTACCGAGCAGGAGCAGCAATTCCTGACTGTGATGGATTTCAGCACTCATGATTTTGAGTATTTCATACTGGATGGCCGGATCCTTCTTGGCCAGTTCTTCGAAACGCTCGACAGAAACTTCACATACGGAGGTCACCCCCATCGCCCTCGCTTCGCATTTATGCTCCCGATTACTGATGGCATTCAGCCCCAGCAGTTCTCCGGCTGCATGAAAACCCATCACCTGAACCTGTCCATCCTCGGTGCTCATACAGGTTTTGACCGACCCGCCGCGGATGACATAGATATATTCCAGCGGTTGCCCCATGCGGTAAAGCACTTCTCCACGCTTGAACACCTGTTTCTTTTTTACCACGCGCTCGAGCAGGGATGAATCGCCGGTTTTGAGCCAGAGGGACATACAAAGGTGATACGCCCCGCAATTCTTGCAATCATTGGGCACATCGGCGTGCTCCGCGGAGGAAGGTATCAGCTTGAGTGCGTGTTTTGACATGTGAGCACCTATAGGCAATAAATTGGATGGCTATACCGGCAACTCGATGTTACCGAGAACCGCTCCGGGAAAATCCGTTAACTGATACTCGCCGCTTACCACCATCGCAGCCAGCATATCCAGAGTCTGGCTTTGCAGAAGTTTCACGATTTCCTGTTTGATCGGCCACCATTTTGCATGCATGGGACAAGCGGTGGTGTCGCTGCAAACTTTCAACCCCAGAACGCAATCGTCGGTAAATCCGGGACCCTCGGTGATCCTGACGATCTGCATCAGGTTAATCTTGTCGCTGCTTTCCCGCAAGCAGAACCCTCCCTGCTTTCCGCGAAAAGAATACAGAAGGTTACCCTTGCATAACTCCTGCAGAATCTTTGCGAGATAAGTAGGCGACGATCTCAGGCATTCCGCTATCGTACGATTCAGCACAGCCACCCCGGGAGGCTGGGTGGCCATGTAGATGAGCGCCTGAATGGCATATTGGGTCGTACGCGAAAGGATCATCGGGGACCGGAGAAAATACGGTAAATATTTAGAACTCTCTTTTTAAGGATGATTCCTATATCAGCCAGTATACAAAGATGAACAATCCCAGCCAGACCACGTCCACGAAGTGCCAGTACCAGGCGACCCCTTCGAAGCCGAAGTGATTCTCGGGTGTAAAGTGGCCCTTCAGCACACGGCACCAGATGACGAACAGCATGATGGAACCGACCGTCACGTGAAAACCGTGGAAGCCGGTCAGCATGAAGAACGAGGCGCCATAGGCTCCGGTGGAGAGCTTGAGGTTCATCTCCGAATAGGCATGGCCATATTCATAAGCCTGCAGGCCCACGAACAGGAACCCCAGGGCGAACGTGAGGAACAATCCCAGTTTGAGCTGCCCGCGCTTGTTCAGCTTCAATGCCCAGTGCGCCCAGGTGACGGTCACGCCCGAGGTCAGCAGGATCAGGGTATTGAGCGCCGGGAGGCCCCAGGGCCCCATCGGCATGAATTTCTCAGTGATACCGGGTCCGGCCGTGGGCCACTCGCCCGTAAAATCCGGCCACAGTGCCTTCTGCTCCACATCCGCAAGGTCAGGTACCGAATGCATGCGCATGTAGTACAGCGCACCAAAAAAAGCCCCGAAAAACATGACTTCCGTAAAGATGAACCAGCTCATTCCCCAGCGGAAGGATTTATCGACTTTCTTGTTGAATTTGCCGCTTTCGCTTTCGCGGGCCACTGTGCCGAACCAACCGAAAAGCATGTAGATCAATATGGCAAAACCTGTAGCAAGCAATCCGTAGCCCAGGGGAATCCGGTTGACCGACAAGGCCGCGCCGAATCCCATGAATAACAGCGCCAGTGAGCCCGTAATGGGCCAGGGCGACGGCGCTGGAACGTAGTAATGACTCGCTTCTTGATTCGCTTCTTGGCTCACTTTTTTCTCTCTTTATGGTTGATCGATAAGATGCCGGCTGGTTTCGACAGCAGCGACGACAGCGGCTATTGCCAAAAATATTGCATAAGAGGCACCACCAGAGAGAAAGCCAGCACATAAAGAGCCGTTCTGATTGCTGCAAGCTTCCTCTCGATCTCCTCGTCTTCCGACAGATTCACGGGTTGCGGCATATCCATATTTTTCAACATGACGATCTCCTGTTTATCGATTGGCGAATTACTTCACGACTGGCGGCGTTTCAAAGGTGTGATAGGGCGGCGGTGAGGGTAAGGTCCATTCCAGTGTTTTTGCACCTTCCCATGGTTTTTGCGGCGCCTTTGCTCCCCCGCGAATGCACTTCAGCACCACATAGAGGAACAACAACTGGGTCATACCGAATCCAAAGGCGCCAATACTGGAAATCATGTTGAAGTCCGCAAATTGCAGTGCATAGTCGGGAATACGGCGGGGCATGCCGGCAAGCCCCAGGAAGTGCTGGACAAAGAAAGTGAGGTTGAAGAAGAACATGGACAGCCAGAAATGCCATTTGCCCAGTGTCTCGTCATACATGTGACCCGTCCACTTCGGCAGCCAATAGTAGGCGCCGGCGAAGATGGCGAAGAGCGAGCCGGATACCAGCACGTAGTGGAAGTGCGCAATCACATAATAGGTATCCTGCACCTGGACATCGATCGGGACAATGGCGCAGACCACCCCGCTGAAACCCCCGATGACGAACAGGAAGATGAAGCCGATGGAAAACAGCATGGGCGTCTCGAAAGTCATGGAACCGCGCCACATCGTAGCCGTCCAGTTGAACACCTTCACACCGGTCGGCACCGCGATCAGCATGGTGCCATACATGAAAAACAGCTGTCCTACCACCGGCATGCCCGCGGTGAACATATGATGCGCCCAGACGATGCAGGAAAGAATGGCGATGGAAGCGGTTGCATACACCATCGAGGAATAGCCGAACAGCGGTTTACGGGAAAAAGCGGGAATCACCTCGGAGATGATGCCGAATGACGGCAGGATCATGATGTAGACTTCCGGATGCCCGAAAAACCAGAAAACATGCTGGAACAGCACCGGATCACCCCCGCCCGCCGCATTGAAGAAATTGGTGCCGAAGTTGCGGTCGGTCAGCAGCATGGTCACCACGCCCGCCAGCACCGGCATGACCAGCACCAGCAGATACGCAGTGATCAGCCAGGTCCACACGAACATGGGCATCTTCATCAGGGTCATGCCCGGCGCGCGCATGTTGAGAATAGTGGTGATGATGTTGATCGAGCCCATGATGGAGGAAGCGCCGAGTATATGGATGGCGAAAATCATCATGTCCATGCCGATGCCCATTTGCACCGACAGCGGAGGATAAAAAGTCCAGCCCCCGGCGGCAGCGCCGCCGGGCGCGAAGAAAGAAGTGATGAGCAACAATGCCGCGGGAGGAAGCAGCCAGAAGCTCCAGTTATTCATTCGCGCGAAGGCCATGTCGGGAGCGCCGATCATCATCGGTATCTGCCAGTTGGCAAAACCGACGAAGGCCGGCATGATGGCGCCGAATACCATCACCAATCCGTGCATGGTGGTGAGCTGGTTGAAAAATTCGGGATTGACGATCTGCAGTCCCGGCTGAAAAAGTTCGGCCCGGATGGTCAGCGCCATCACGCCCCCTGTCAGGAACATGATGAAGCTGAACCAGAGGTACAGTGTGCCGATATCCTTGTGGTTCGTGGTGGTCAGCCACCGCATCAGGCCGGTGGGATGGTGGTCGTGCGCGTGATCGGCGCCATGCACGACATCGTGATCAGGTATTGCTGCCATGAGTTTCTCCTGGGTGCTGTTTTTTGAATATTCTTGATATATATCTCTGCCGACTGCTATCCCGGCTCATCAAAGGAGGATAGCGATCGCCCTGTCATCCTGCTTCATCCTGATTGCAATGCCATGTTGGTCAACATCGAATACGCAGGGCCATGATTTCTCCTTGAGGCTATTATCTGTGTTGATTGATTTCGGATGGCTGGACGGCATCGCCTGTCGAGTTGCCGAAGGAATTGCGCTGGTAGGTGATGACCGAGGCAATATCCACGTCCGACAGATGCTTGAATGGCGCCATTGCCGTGCCGCTC
>JAFKJB010000016.1 GCA_017306155.1 Nitrosospira multiformis | reverse complement strand
GCTTCAGCGCCTTATACGTCTCTTTGGGAACGCTGGGAAAGTTGGCCCACGTGGCGCCCGCAAACAGCACTCCACACGCAAGCGTAACCAGCCTCAGCCAAGGCTTCATTAACATCTGCTTCTCTCCTTTACTCCGTAATGATGTTGTTATTTATCAGGAACCTTGAACAAGTCCTTGCAAAAGGACGTTGCAGAGTAAAATCGGGATAACCGCAAGAAACAATGCCGCAATCCGTAAAATCATTCAATGTTCCCCGGATATCTGCATCACCGCATCCGTATTGAATGCGGCCTCCCCTGCACATATCCGTTGCGCCGGAAAACCCGCGTAATCGGGTCAGACCAAAACAGCGCGTAGCCTAACCGGACACACATTCCATGTCAAGAAAATTGAGATCAGGCCACAAACCTGAATATGACAACTGCAAATCCTCCCAGCAGCAGGATACAAACAGTGAGCAGCATTTTCACGCGGATCCGAAAAACCTCGATCGCTTCGACCATCAGGGCGTTCTGCTCAGCGAGCGATTTTATCAATTCGGCGGAAGATCTCTGTTCATCACTCAACTCGATGAGTTTCGCCTCCAGGAAACGAACACGTTTATCCAGGCTGCCCGAGGTATCTCCTGTCTGCCAATCTGCCGAAAAATCGGCTGTTTCCTTCTTTGTGGCAGAAAAAAGGTGCTTGGCCGCCTTTACGATATGCGGTGCGGATTCCACCACATTCCCCCAGGGAATGATTTTTAACGCTGTCATCCAGATTGACATATCCAAGCCTCCACGTTCATTCGGCCGCCATTAAAAAGTGTACGGCAAAATCTCCTGCGCGCTTACATCCTGGCCAAGACCTTAGCGACTGTCTCCCCTATGGCCGAAGGGGTGGGGGAAATGGTGACGCCCAGTTCTTTCAAGATGGCAACTTTTTCCGCAGCACTTTCACCCGCCGCGGAGATAATCGCACCCGCATGCCCCATGCGGCGGCCTTCCGGCGCTGTCAAGCCTGCAATATACGCTACGAGGGGTTTACTCATATGGTCTCTGGAGAAAATGCCTGCCTCGACTTCCTGAGGCCCTCCGATTTCTCCAATCATGACCACTACTTTTGTTTCCGGGTCCTCTTCGAATCTTTCCAGAATATCACGATGCGAACTGCCAATAATCGGGTCCCCGCCAATACCAACCGATGTCGATATGCCGATACCCAACGTCCGCATTTGATCCGCGGCTTCATACCCCAGCGTTCCGGACCGGCCAACGACGCCCACATCTCCCTGCATGTAGATATGGCCCGGCATGATTCCCAGCATCGACCTGCCCGGACTGATCGTACCAGCACAATTCGGACCGGTAAGCACCATGCGTTCTTCGATAGGAAAGCGGCGTAAAAAGTTCTTGACCGTCATCATATCCTGCGTAGGAATCCCGTCAGTAATGGCAACGCAATATTTGATGCCTGCGTCGGCTGCTTCCATGATGGAATCCGCTGCAAATGCCGGAGGCACGAACACGATGCTTGCATTCGCACCGACCTGCTGAACAGCCTCTTTCACCGTATTGAAAACCGGCCGCCCCAGATGCTGCTGTTCCCCTTTGCCAGGGGTTACGCCGCCAACAATGTTGGAACCGTAATTGATCATATCCTGTGCATGAAAAGTACCGATCTTGCCGGTGAAGCCCTGAACTATGATCCGTGTGCTCTCATCAATTAGAATCGCCATTTATATCCCTTTGCACTCTTCTGCAACCGCGCCATTGCGCGCCTGGACAACCTTCTCGGCCGCCTCCGCCAGCGTCCCCGCTGTGATGATCGGCAAGCCACTTTCAGCAATGATCCGCTGGCCCTCCTCGACATTGGTGCCGGACAAGCGTACGACCAGCGGGATTTTCATATCGATATTCCTTACCGCCTGCACGACGCCTTGCGCAATCCAGTCGCAGCGGTTAATACCTGCAAAGATATTGACCAGCATCGCCTTGACTCCTTTATCGGCCAGCACCAGGCGAAATGCCTTTTCCGTACGCTCAGCCGATGCGCCCCCTCCTACGTCAAGGAAATTTGCAGGCTCCCCGCCCGCAAGCTTGATCATATCCATCGTTGCCATGGCGAGTCCGGCACCATTTATCATGCATCCGATATCACCGTTCAATCCGATGTAGCTCAACCCATGATCGGAGGCTGCCATCTCCCGAGGATCGGCTTGTGTTTTATCACGCAGTTCGGCAACCTCGTGCCGGCGAAACAAGGCGTTTTCGTCAAAGCTCATTTTCGCGTCAAGAGCAATGAGTTCGCCGCTCCCGGTGATCACAAGGGGATTGATTTCCACCATGTTCGCATCCAGATCGCGCAAGGCGCGATAGCAGCCCCGGATGGTTTTAACGGCATGGGGCAGTTGCGCCGCTTCCACGCCCAGTGCAAAAGCCATCTCTCTCGCCTGAAAATCCTGCAATCCAACCGCGGGTTCGATAAAAATCTTCTTGATGGCATGGGGATTTGTGCGAGCCAACTCCTCGATTTCCATTCCACCCTGCCCCGAACCTATCATGACGATGCGCTCCGAGCTTCTGTCTATCAGAAAGCAGAGATATATCTCCCTGGCAATATGCGTCCCCGCTTCCACATATACCCGTGTACACACCTTTCCCACAGTTCCGGTCTGCCGAGTCACCAGAATCTTTCCCAGCAACTCCTCAGCGGCCGCCCGGACTTCGTCATGAGTCCTGCATACCTTGATGCCGCCCGCCTTGCCACGCCCTCCTGAATGTATCTGCGCCTTCACCACCCATACATTGCCATCGATTTCCCTGGCACGCTGCACACTTTCTTCTATCGTATATGCCAATCCCCCTTCCGCTGTCTTGACTCCATACCTCATTAAAATTTCTTTTGCCTGATACTCATGTATATCCAATGCGTCACCTTATTTATCAACAATAATTTTCACTATTCTCCGGGTCACGACTCTCGCAATCCAGCAAGCTTCATGGATTCCTTGAATTGTTCAAGCATAAAGCGAACCTGCCTGATGGAAACGGCGTCACACTTCACAGTAATGTATCCGCCACCTGAGTGTCCCACCGGCAGGATCAGGAGAAAAAGAAAGACCGCTCGATGCGGTCGGAAGTACGCTATGTCGCGGTTGCGCCTATTGCCTCTGCCATTTTTACCACGTTATTGGCCATTCTTGCCGATGCGGCATCGATCAGGCGCCCGTCCAGCGCAGCCGCTCCCTTCCCTTGAGCTGCCGCTTCCTGCAATGCCGCGAGGATACGTTGCGCTTTTTCAACTTCGGATGGAGGTGGCGTGAAAACTTCGTTGGCAAGATCGATTTGGGACGGATGGATAGCCCATTTGCCTTCACAACCCAAAGCGGCAGCTCGTCTTGCCGCCGCTTTATAGCCTTCCGGATCCTTGATATCGCCGAAAGGGCCATCTATCGGCCTCAAGCCATAGGCACGGCAGGCGACAGTCATCCGACTGATGGCAGCGTGCCACTGGTCTCCCGGATAGTCCGGATTGAGGCCGCCGATGTTTGTCGTTCTGGCGCGATTGCTGGCAGCGTAATCCGCCACGCCGAAATGGAGCGCCTCGAGCCGTCCGCTCACGCCATTGCGCGCAATGTCTTCCACATTCGCCATGCCCAGTGCCGTTTCAATCAATGCTTCAATGCCTATCCGGTTTTTCAGCCCCTGCTGCATCTCCAGCTGGTTGAGCATGGCTTCAACCATATAGACATCCGAATATACCCCCACCTTCGGGATCAGTATGGTATCCAGTTTATGACCTGCTTTTTCGACCACGTCAACCACGTCACGAACCATGAACTGGGTATCGAGACCGTTTATCCTTACCGAAACAGTCACCCCATGACCTCTCCAATCCAGGTCATTGAGCGCCTCGATAATGTTTTTTCGTGCAGACAGCTTGTCATCCGGGGCAACGGCGTCTTCGAGATCAAGAAAAACAAAATCCACGCCGCTTTTCAGGGCTTTCTCGAACATGCCAGGGTTCGAACCGGGAACGGCCAGTTCGCATCGTTGCACACGAATGACAGAGGCTTCATATAGTGTATGGCTCATTTGCTCCTTCCTGATTGAGTTATTTAATTTTGGAGACGTGATGGGAGGGGAACTGGCATGGCCCGGATTGCTGGAGTGCATCCTGGCTCAGTTCTGCTTATCGTTGTGATAAATAACGCACTATTTTACTTTTGAAGCAGGTAATGTTCAATTTAACTTTGCAAAGGGATCGAAATCAGGATCAAGCAGCGGAAAAAGCGCTCCCCTGCGCGGGTGCCCAAATACACATATGCCATGGCGCGGGCGCTACCGTTTCTGGTATTTGGAAACAGCCTGGTTATGGTCAGACAGATTGCTGGAAAAATGGGACTCTCCGTTCCCTTTCGCAACAAAGTACAGCGCATCGGTCGTCGCGGGATTGAGCGCGGCGCGAATTGAAGCCAAACCGGGCAAGGCAATGGGAGTGGGCGGCAAACCAGGACGTGTGTAAGTATTATATTCCTGGTCGCTCAGGAGATCTTTTTTACGCAGATTGCCATCGAATTTATCGCCCAGACCATAAATGACTGTCGGATCTGTCTGAAGCAACATGCGTAACCGCAAGCGGTTGATAAACACGGCAGCGACCATTCTGCGATCATCCTCGCGTCCTGTTTCCTTTTCGATGATCGATGCCAGGATCAGGGCCTCGTACGGATCTTTCAGGGGAAGATTTACCGCCCGCTCGGTCCAGGCGATATCCATGTGGTTGTGCATGGCTCGGTAGGCGCGTTTCAATACTGCCACATCACTGCTCCCACGCGCAAAGAAATAGGTATCCGGAAAAAACAACCCCTCTGCCGCAGTCTCGGTTGCTCCGATCATCTGCAGAATCTCTCCGTTGCTCAGGTGAGTGGTCTGGTGGCGGAGAGCCGGATGCTCATCCAGCATTCGCCTGAGCTGGGAAAAAGTCCAACCCTCGATGAACCTGATTTCACTCTGGCTGCTATCACCCCTGGTTATCCGCTGTAACAACTGATAGGGCGAAATGCTCGCAGTGATCTCATAGTCTCCCGCCTTGAGTGATGTGGCGACACCCATCAGGCGCGAGAGCAGGACAAAAGACCAGGCATCAGGCAAAACACCGGCATTCGCCAGTTGGCTGGCGATGGTTTTTACACTGCTGCCTTGCTCGATCGAAAACTCGTAAGGAACAATGGGAAGCTCAAGGGGTTTGCTGACCCTATACCCCACCCATGCGGAAAAGAGCGCCGTTCCCAGAAAAACGATGCGGATGAAGCGCTTCAGTAGTTTCGCCACAAAGCAGAAATCAGGTTCTTCGGAAAATCAAGGTGCCATTCGTACCGCCAAAACCAAATGAGTTCGACATTGCCACATCGATCTTCATTTCTCGCGCATGGTTGGGAACATAATCCAGATCGCACTCCGGGTCCTGATCGAAAATATTGATCGTGGGAGGTGAAACCTGATGATGTACGGCCAGCGTGCTGAATATTGCTTCTACCCCGCCTGCTGCGCCGAGCAGATGACCCGTCATGGATTTTGTAGAATTCACCACGAGCTGCTTTGCATACTCTCCAAAGCATCGCTTTACCGCAACGGTTTCTGCAACATCCCCTAGCGGCGTCGACGTACCGTGGGCATTGATGTAGTCGACGTCATCTGCATTCAGTCCGGCATTTCGGAGCGCGTTCGTCATGCAACGCGCAGCGCCCTCTCCGTCTTCAGAGGGTGCAGTCATGTGGTACGCATCGGCACTCATGCCAAAACCGGCAAGCTCAGCATAAATCCTGGCTCCGCGGCGTCTGGCATGCTCCATCTCTTCCAGCACCAGAACACCTGCCCCCTCGCCCAGGACGAAACCATCGCGGCCCTTATCCCATGGCCGACTGGCAGCAGCAGGGTCGTCATTGCGGGTGGAAAGCGCTCGCGCTGCTGCAAATCCACCTATCGCAAGGGGTGTTACGCAGGATTCGGCCCCCCCTGCGATCATCACATCCGCATCGCCATATTCTATCAGCCGGGCTGAATCGCCCACACAGTGGGTAGCGGTAGTGCAAGCGGTGACAATGGCCAGATTCGGCCCTTGAAAACCATACATGATGGACAGATTACCTGCGATCATGTTGATGATGGTGCTGGGAATAAAAAATGGGGAAATCTTACGCGCACCACCGGCGTGATAAGCGTCATACGTTCCCTCGATCATGGACAGCCCCCCGATACCGGAACCAATATTGATGCCGATTCGTTCAGGATCGAGGTTGCTGGTGGCTATGTCTTCAATACCCGCATCCTTTACCGCCTGAATTCCTGCAGCCATGCCGTAATGAATGAACACATCCATTCGCCGCGCGTCCTTGGCGGTAAGATAATTCGTGACATCAAAACCTTTGACTTCTCCGGCTATCTGAGAAGCGAATGCGGAAGAGTCGAAACGGCTGATTCGAGTAACTCCGGATTTTCCAGCAAGAATATTGGCCCATGCATCTGCAACCGAATTACCGACCGGCGAAATTATGCCAAGGCCGGTGATCACTACCCTACGTTTCGACAAAATGACTCCGATATGGGTTTACTGGAAACAAAATCAGTTGCTGTGAGAATTGATATAGTCGATTGCCTGTTGAACGGTATTTATTTTCTCAGCCTGCTCGTCAGGAATTTCGCACTCGAACTCCTCTTCCAGCGCCATCACAAGTTCCACCGTATCGAGTGAATCGGCGCCGAGATCATCCACAAAGGAAGATTCGCTTTTGACATCAGCCTCGTTCACGCCCAACTGCTCAGCTACAATTTTTTTTATACGTTGTTCCACGTTTTCCATCTAGATAACCTCTCTCCGTAAGAAAAAACGCCGCCATTCTAGCAAGTTTTCCATATTAGTAAAATCGACGCATTCCAGACCGAATACACCGGACACCAAAACCCCATCTCCCGTTCTGACAGCCATACAGCCACGTGCCGCGACTGGATGGGGGCAGAATCCACTTATGACGCGCCGTTCCCGTTGCTAATCCATATACATTCCGCCGTTCACGTGAAGGGTGGCGCCCGTTATATATGCGGCAGCGGGTGAGGCAATAAAAGCCACTGCTGTCGCCACATCCTCAGGACCTCCAAGCCTTCCGACCGGAATCTGCTGAAATAATACCTGCTGTTGCTTTTCTGTAAGGGATTGAGTCATGTCTGTTGCAATGAATCCGGGCGCGATACAGTTGACCGTGATATTGCGACTGGCTACCTCCCGGGCAAGGGATTTGCTGAAACCGAATATTCCAGCCTTTGCAGCGGCATAATTAGCCTGGCCGATATTTCCGGTAGCACCGACTATCGAGGAAATGTTGATTATGCGCCCGTAACGTACTCTCACCATTGACCTCAGCACGGCGCGGCTCAAGCGAAACACCGATTTGAGATCGGTTTCCATGATCTCATCCCATTCCTCATCCTTCATGCGGAGAAGCAGGTTGTCGCGCGTGATGCCGGCATTGTTCACCAGGATCGAGATCTCGCCGAATTCCTCTTGCACCGTCTTGATAACGCTTTCGACCTGTGCGGGGTTATTCACGTTCAATGCCATTCCCGTGCCCTTGAAGCCTGCTTCTTTCAGGAAGTGATCGATATTTCGGGCACCCTCTTCTGTTGTCGCTGTACCGATAACGGTAATCCCCTGTCTGCCGAGTTCAAGGGCAATGGCTTGTCCGATTCCCCGGCTGGCACCGGTTACAAGTGCTATCTGATTTTGTGGCATGATCTTCCACTACGTCGTTCAATGATGAGCAATGCGGCCACGCTGAATATGTCCGCTTGGCCTTTATCCTGCCAAAGCCGCCGCATGGTCAAGCGCTGCATCGTCGGTCAATGCGAGGCTCTGCAAATTTGCATCTATACGTTTGTTGAGTCCTGACAGGACCTTCCCCGGTCCGCATTCCACCACGTGATTAATCCCGGCGCCAGAAATAAAACGAATGATCTCCGTCCAGCGGACAGGATTGAACAACTGCCGGACCAGAATTTCCTTGATGCTCTCAGCATCCTCGTGCTGTTCCACATCCGCATTATGCAATAGGGGGACCCTGGGTGAACGAAGCGTGACGTGCGCCAGTTGCTGGCGCATTTTTCCCGCTGCGGGTTTCATCAGGGAGCAGTGCGAAGGAATGCTCATGGGCAATATGACAGTCCGCTTTGCGCCTTTAGACCTTGCCGCTTCCATGCCGCGAACCACTGCGTCTTTGTGACCTGCAACCACGATCTGCCCGGGTGAATTGAAATTTGCCGGTTCCAGTGATTCCCCATCCGCCGCTTCTGTAACCTCCTGGCAGATCGACCGCACAACGTCATCATCAAGTCCGAGAATCGCTGCCATCGCGCCCACTCCTTCAGGCACAGCCTGCTGCATTATCTCCGCGCGAAAGCGTACCAGCGGCAAGGCATCAGCAAAAGACAATGCCTCGGACGCTACCAGCGCTGTATATTCCCCGAGACTGTGGCCCGCCATGAAGGCCGGGCTGACTTCGCCCAAGGTCTGCCATGCCCGATAAACCGCTACCCCGGCAGTCAGCATCAGCGGCTGGGTATTAACGGTCAGATTGAGGATTTCGGCGGGACCGTCGCACACCATTCCCCATAAATCCTGCTTCAATATGTCGGATGCTTCAGCAAAAGTCTGCCGTACCACCGGAAAACCGTCGTATCCGGCCATCATCCCTATGGATTGAGACCCCTGTCCGGGGAAAACACATGCAAATTTAACCTGTGCGCTCATCAGTACCAACCCTTCGACAGTTCCATCTGCGGCAGGCAACGAAAAACCTTCGAGTCCGGGAAAGAAAAATTCTTAAAACCCGGCTGAAAAGGGAACTGAACAATAACAATTAAAATACGGGAGTCCAGCAGCAGGAGCTGGCTTACCACCGGATCAATGCCGCTCCCCAGGTAAAACCTCCCCCCACGCCTTCGAGAAGCACATGCTGCCCCGGTTTGATACGCCCGTCGCGGACAGCGATATCGATGGCCAATGGAATCGAGGCGGCGGAAGTGTTGCCGTGCTTATCCACGGTAGCGACGACCTTATCCATGGAAATACCGAGTTTTTTTGCGGTCGAAGCAATAATACGGATATTGGCCTGATGCGGAATCAACCAATCGATATCCGACGGCTCCAGGTTGTTTTCAGTCAAAGCCTCGTGTACGACTTCTTCCAGAACCTTTACCGCAAACTTGAAAACTGTATTACCCTCCATCACGACAAAGGGTTTACCTTGGACTTTGCCGCCACAGATGTTAGCCGGTGCGGAAAGAATCTTGCTCTGGCTCCCGTCCGCATGCAAATGCGTTGAAAGGATTCCGGGCTGTTCATCGGCCGTCAACAGCACAGCGCCCGCGCCGTCACCGAACAGCACGCAAGTGCTGCGGTCGCTCCAGTCCAGTATGCGTGAATAGACTTCTGCGCCGACAACCAGCGCCGTCCGGTATTTCCCGGTTCGAATGAACATATCTGCAGTGGCAAGCGCGTAGATAAAACCGCTGCATACTGCCTGTACGTCAAACGCGGCGCATTCCCCGATACCGAGTTTATCCTGCAGGATGCACGCCGTGCTGGGAAATATCATGTCGGGCGTGGTGGTAGCGACAATCACCAGTTCGATCTCCCGCGCATCGATCCCACCTGCCTTTATTGCTTCACGGCTTGCATTCAAAGCGAGATCGCTCGCCATTTCCGAGTCGGCGGCGATATGCCGTTGCGCAATGCCGGTACGAGTCCGGATCCACTCGTCGCTCGTGTCGACTATGCGCTCCAGATCATGATTGGTGAGAATTTTATCGGGCAAATAACTGCCGGTTCCAGTGACTCTGGCGTACTTCATACCGGACTCTCTTCCGGCAGCGATCGGCTGCATGAGGAGGATTGCATGGCTTGATGCGGTAATTGCGCCACCCGTTCGCTTATATGGCGCAACATTCCGCCCCGTACTTCGTCCACGGCGCGCGCAATCGCAAAGCCAAATGCGCGTCTGTCAGCCGAACCATGACTCTTGATGACGATGCCGCGGAGCCCGAGCAGACTGGCTCCGTTGTAGCGCCGGTGATCGACGCGACGCTTGAAGGTTCTGATCACAGGCAGAGCGATAAGTCCCGCAAGTTTAGTGAGAAGGTTCCGCCTGAATTCTTCGCGCAGGTAATGTGAGAGCATTTGGGCCACGCCTTCCGAGGTTTTCAGAGCAACATTGCCGACAAAGCCATCGCACACAACCACATCGGTCGTTCCTTTATAGATGTCGTTTCCCTCGATATTTCCGTAGAAATTAAGCCCGCTGTCACGTAGCAATTCCGCCGCACGCTTCACCACATCATTTCCTTTGATCTCTTCCTCGCCGATATTCAACAAACCGATACTCGGTTTTTCCTTGTTCTCGATACTCGAGACCAGGGTGGCGCCCATCACACCGAATTGAAGCAGATGCTCCGCAGTGCAATTCACGTTTGCGCCGAGATCAAGCACATAGGTATGCCCTTTCATAGTGGGTAATACCACGGCAAGAGCCGGTCGATCGATGCCGGGAAGTGTCTTCAATACAAACCGGGAAGTCGCCAGCAATGCTCCAGTGTTACCGGCGCTGATACAGGCCTGCGCTTCACCGCTCTTGACCAGGTCGAGCGCGACGCGCATCGAAGAATTTTTTTTACCCCGCAACGCCGTGGCTGGAGATTCGTCCATGCCGACAACTTCGCTTGCAGCATGAATCCTGAGCCGAGAGCTCTGCGTACACCTCATGGCGCGCAACTCGGATTCGATAACATCGGGCAACCCTACCAGAACTACGGCGATCGCAGGATGGCACTGGAGATAATCGACGACTGCGGGAACCGTCACATGAGGGCCATGATCGCCGCCCATGCAGTCTACAGCTACGGTTATGGTCAATTTCTGCCCTTGACGCCGGAATAAATTTCGGACCGAAAAATCAACGGGCGAAATTCAATCTTCTTTTGTTTTGATGACCTTTTTGCCGCGATAATAACCATTGGGGCTGATATGATGACGCAAATGCACCTCGCCCGTGCCGGAATCAACTGACAGAGGCTTCGTCCTCAGGAAATCGTGCGACCGGTGCATACCCCGCTTGGAGGGGGACTTCTTGTTTTGTTGCACTGCCATAAATTCAACTCCTCAATAAATTCAATGCGTTTTTTTCAATGCTGCCAGAGCGGCAAAGGGAGATACCTTCCTTGTTGCCTTCCCGTCCTCCCGTCCGCCAGACGTACATCTGCTCTGTTCGTGACGTGGAGATACGGGCAGACCCAGAATGATTTCATCCTCGATAAGCGACAGAACATCCATGTCGGGCTGAGCCAGAATGCAGTCCACGGACTCGTCCTCATCAAAGCGCTGGAGTTCTTGCTCATTTTGTGCCAGTAGCAACTCTGTATGGATGTCGAGCACATGTTTGAGTTCCTCCAGGCAACGCTGACACTGGAGGTTTACGATACCTTGAATGTCTACGCGCAAAACCGGCCTTCCGTTTGCATCCAGCACTCCAGTAACTGCATATCCCAGCTCACCGGAGTTGCTAGCCAGATAGTCCTGCAGACGCTGAAATCCGGCAATCGCGATCTTACCACGGCGCACTTCCGCCTTACACACGAAATCCAGGGAATCTATGACGAGCGGGACAGCCATATACGTTGTGCTCTTATCTTCCAGCGGCTTCAAAATCTCGCTGCTTTTCTGGAAATACTCCATACTTCGGTTACCCGGACATAAGACATAACTTCTTATATGCTTTATATCTGCAAGCCACGCCCAGTCCTCAATTGATGCCGGGGCGCACTTGGTATTACAATCTTGATCAATTTGCAGCGTTACACGGCGCGCATGATATATTTTTTGCCCTTGAGTGTCAAAAAGCTCCCTCCCCTCCAGAATAATAAACATTGAAAACACAGCAGATTGTGCGGCAGCTTATATTAGGGTCCAGTTCCATTTATCGCCGGGATCTTCTCCAGCGCCTGCAGATTCCCTTCGACATCAGCAATCCCGATATCGATGAAACGCCTCTGCCCGGTGAAAGTCCGGACGCTACTGCCGTTCGCCTGGCTGCTGCGAAAACCCGCGCAGTTGCAGCAACTCATCCCGGCGCTTTAATTATCGGCGCCGACCAGGTTGCAGTTTTCGAAGGTATCCAGCTCGGAAAACCCCTGAACCGTCACAACGCAACCCGGCAGTTGCAGCTTGTCCGGGGAAAAGAAGTTCTGTTTTATACGGCACTTTGCCTTTTCAACAGTGATCAAGGCAACATGCAGGCACGCCTCGTGCCCTCTCGCGTCAAATTCCGTCTGTTAAGCGACCCTCAGATAGAAAATTACCTCGATAAGGAACAACCGTATCACTGTGCCGGCAGTGCGAAGCTCGAAGGGCTGGGGGTCGCGCTGATAGAGCATATGGAAAGCGAGGATCCCACCGCATTGATCGGTTTACCGCTGATTGCGCTGGTAGAAATGCTGACGCTTGAAGGTGTCGAGATAGTTTGAGTACAGGAACGCTCTATCTTATCCCTGCCCCACTGGGCAACAGCGATATTGACTGGACAGTACCTCCCGCGGTGCGTGAATGCATTGGCCGGCTCGATCATTATATTGTCGAGCGCCCAAAAACAGCCAGGCAATTCCTGAAACAGGCGGGTAGCGCGCTCCCTCTGCAGCGGATTGCCATGGAGGTATTGGACGAACACACTCAGCCAGGGGAATTTGAGAACCTGCTTGCGCCGCTGCTCGCGGGAATAGATACAGGATTGTTATCGGAAGCCGGCTGCCCTGCAATAGCCGATCCGGGAGCTGGATTGGTACGTCTGGCTCACCAGAAAAACATCCCGGTAGTTCCTCTCGTTGGCCCCTCCTCCATTCTTCTCGCGCTAATGTCTTCCGGATTGGATGGCCAGCGCTTTGCGTTTCATGGCTATCTGCCGGTTGAAAACAACAAGCGCATAAAAAAAATCATTGAACTGGAAAAGAGTTCAATCACCAGCAATCAAACGCAGATATTCATCGAAACACCTTACCGCAACCAGAAGCTGCTGGAGGCGATAACTAACACCTGCCGCGAAGAAACAGCTCTCTGCATCGCGTGCAACCTTACTCTTCCTGGCGAACTCATCGCAACCAGGACCATCAGGGAATGGAAACTCGCCTTGCCCGATCTTGTTAACAAACCCACAGTCTTTTTGTTGCATGGGGGCGCCTGAGAGCGTAGCCCGAGGGGCCCCGCGAAGCGGGGATCGGGCAGCGAAGGGCGCCGCGACCGCGCCCTATGTCAGATGTACGCCCAGGGGAAGCGTATCGTCACCCAGAGTACTTTTTCCCCGCGCGGTCGCCTTTGAGACCCCAGATCCAGTCGGTAATGATGTCCGAGCATATGGTAATCGGTCGGCCCGAAGCCTAGCCCGAGGGGCCCCGCGAAGCGGGGATCGGGCAGCGAAGGGCGCAGCGACCGCGCCCTATGTCAGATGTACGCTCAGGGGAAGCGTATCGTCACCCAGAGTACTTTTTCCCCGCGCGGTCGCCTTTGCACTTTCTCGCTTCGGATCGCATCTTCCTTCGGAAGACACTGCTCCACCCGCCACGGTCGCCCTGAGAATGATCTGGCGAAATATCCGGATTAGTGGAATCCCATACTCATTCCCAAACCACTCAGCGTCTCCGCCAGCACTCCCCCAAAGCGCTTGGCGAGGCGTTCGGCAACTCCTTCCCGGGTTGTATAGTCCACAATGTGTTCCGCCTTGATAACTTCCCGCGCGACGTACTCCGCACTGCCCATTCCGTCAGCAAGCCCCAGTTCGACACTTTTTTGACCTGTCCACACCTTGCCGCTGAATATTTCCGGCTTTTCCTTCAGGCGTTCGCCCCGGCCTTGCTGAACTATCTGAATGAATTGCTCATGGATATCACCCAGCATTTTCTTTGCATATTCCTCCTGCTCACGATTGTTGGGAGAAAATGGATCGAGAAAGGCCTTGTTTTCCCCTGCCGTGATCAACCGCCTTTCGATGCCAAGCTTTTCCATTGCTTTTGTGAAACCGAACCCGTTCATCAGGACGCCGATGGAACCAATGATACTTGCCTTGTCCACATATATCTTGTCGGCGGCAACCGCTACATAATAGCCACCCGAAGCGCAGATATCTTCCACGACCGCGTAGAGCGGTATTTCAGGATACTCTGCGCGCAACCGGCGTATCTCATCGTTGATGTATCCTGCCTGGACGGGACTTCCCCCGGGACTGTTGATGCGCAGGATCACACCCTGTGTTTTTGCATCCTTGAATGCCTGCTGCAAACCGGCGGTAATGTTTTCCGCGCTGCTGATGCTGTCGGGAGAGATTACGCCGCGCAAATCGACGAGAGCCGTATGCTTTCCGGAAATGGACATACCGCTGTCCCCAAACCAGCCGAGGCCGAAAAATAGCAGGATAAACAACCAGCCAAAAGTAAGAGACTTGAAAAACACTCCCCACTGCCGCGTACGGCGCTGTTCCTGCAAAGTGGAGAACACCAGTTTTTCCAGCACCTGCCTGTCCCAATCTTCGTTTCGATTCCGTGAATCAGACATAATTATTATGATCCTTCAATTCAAATAAAGCGCCCTGCCGCAGCGCAGGCCACAAACATAAAACTGCCAAAACTGCTCATTGGCTTTCGCCCCCTGGCTACCATACCTGTAGCGATCTCTCTTGAATAAGATACTTGAACTGCTGCGAGAAAAGAAAATCAGGAGAACGTCCTTTCCGCCGGAGGTCTCGATGGCTTATCGTGGCTATCCATCGCATCCAGAAATTTTTGCAGATCATCCGGCAGCGGCGCTTCGAGACGAAGTTTTTCATGCGTAACGGGGTGCGTGAATTCAACTGCCCAGGCATGGAGAAACATGCGCCCCAAACCAGGAACACGCCGGGCAATATCCTTATTCAAGGCAAAATCGCCATACTTGTCATCTCCTGCTATAGGAAACCCGAGATAAGCAAGGTGTACGCGAATCTGATGGGTACGTCCGGTTTTCAGTTCAGCCTCCAGCAGACTGAAGCTCTGCCACGATTTCTGCAGGATAAAAACAGTATGGGCGCTCATTCCGCTTTTTTTCTCATTTCCACCTTTTTTTTCATCTGCACCCTTTTCCACCGCTACCCGCCGTTCGCCGGCGGATGTCAGATATTTTCTGAGCGACAGTCTGACACTCTGTCGCACATTACGCCACCGCCCCTTGACCAGGGTCAGGTAGTGCTTTTCCACCTTTCCATCACGAAGTTGCCGATGCAACTCTACAAGTGCCGGCCGGTTCTTGGCAAGAAGCAGTATGCCGGAAGTTTCCCTGTCCAGCCTATGCACGAGTTCCAGAAATCTCCAGTCAGGATGCTGGGCGCGCAATTGCTCTATTACTCCGAAGCTTATGCCGCTTCCTCCATGCACGGCAACTCCGGGAGGCTTGTTGACGACAATCAGTGCATCATCCTCGAACAAAACCTGGAATGCAATAAAACCCGTTTTGCTCAATTTCTTCAGGGGCGGCGCCGATTTTTCCACCATTCTCACCGGGGGTATGCGAACAATATCTCCGGACCGGAGATGGTAGTCTGGAGCAGTTCGCTTACTGTTAACCCGCAGCTGCCCGCTGCGCAACATCTGATAGATGTGACTTTTGGGCACATTTTTCAAGCGTTTGATTAAAAAATTATCAATACGCTGTCCCTTGCTGTCCTCCCCGATGATTTCCCTCACCGCCGGACTTGGAGGAAATTCTTTGCGTAAATCTTTAACTCTACTTATACTTGTCAAGTCAGGGTTCCAGCCTATCCTTTATCCGGTGCACGTGGTGGTACTGTTGATGGGATTTTATCCGAGGGAAAAGAGCTGACCTCAAGATATGGTTAATGTCGCTCACCAATAAAGTAGCGATAGTAATGGATTTACGCGCTCAAAGCACACGTCGATTTCAGTTTTCAGTTTCGAAGCGCCTGGTTACGGGCAGCCCTAGTCGAAGCCTGATTGAAACTAATTTCCTGGTTCTGCTTGCAAAATAAAGCAGAGCCGCAGTGACAAGCCAGAGAATAAGCCAGAGAAGTGGCTTTTTTAACAAGCAGCTACCTAATAAGCAGCTACCACGCCATGATCAAGTTGTCTGACTAAAAACTCTCTTATACGCCGCGCAGGGCATATTTTCCTGCGCGCGTAGGCTGTCTGCCCGTGACTAGAGCGCGGGAGGCATAAAAATGAAACGCATGTTATTTAATGCGACACAGCCGGAGGAATTGCGTGTCGCTATTGTCGATGGTCAGAAACTCATCGATCTCGACATTGAATCTGCCGGCAAGGAACAACGCAAGAGCAATATCTACAAGGCTGTTATCACCCGTCTTGAACCAAGCCTTGAAGCCGCCTTCGTCGAGTATGGGGGTGATCGGCATGGTTTTCTGCCATTCAAGGAAATTTCCCGCTCTTATTTGAAAGAGAGCCAGGATACGGGCCGGGTTCGAGTCCAGGACGCGCTTCATGAAGGCCAGGAGCTCATTGTCCAGGTGGACAAGGACGAGCGGGGAACAAAAGGAGCCGCGCTTACCACCTATATCTCGCTCGCGGGCCGTTATTTGGTGCTGATGCCCAATAACCCGCGCGGGGGAGGTGTCTCGCGCCGCATAGAGGGCGAAGATCGCGCCGAACTGCGCGATGTCATGTCACATTTGAATATTCCCCAGGGCATGAGCATCATAGCCCGGACAGCAGGGATAGGACGCAGCGAAGAAGAGTTGCAGTGGGACCTCAACTACCTGCTGCAGTTGTGGCGCGCTATTGAAGATGCTTCCAAAGGCCAGAGCGGCGCTTTCCTGATTTACCAGGAAAGCAGTCTCGTCATCAGGGCAATCCGGGATTATTTCAATCAGGAAATCGGTGAAATCCTGATTGACACGGAAAGCATCTATGAGCAGGCATGCCAGTTCATGGGGCATGTCATGCCAGGCAATGTAGCGCGAGTCAAGATCTATCGGGACGACGTGCCCCTGTTTTCCCGCTTTCAAATCGAACACCAGATCGAAACCGCATATTCGCGACAGGTTACCCTTCCTTCAGGTGGGGCGATCGTGATCGATCATACGGAAGCCCTGGTATCGGTGGATGTAAATTCAGCCCGTGCCACCCGTGGTTCCGACATCGAACAGACGGCCCTGGCTACCAATCTGGAGGCGGCAGACGAAATCGCGCGGCAACTGCGGCTGCGCGACCTCGGTGGCCTTGTGGTCATCGACTTTATCGACATGGAAGTTTCGCGCAACCAGCGCGAGGTGGAAAACCGGTTGCACGACGCATTACGCTACGATCGGGCACGCGTGCAGATGGGCAAGATTTCCCGCTTCGGTTTGCTCGAATTATCACGCCAGCGGCTACGGCCTTCCCTGGGCGAAAGTAGTTATATTTCCTGTCCGCGCTGCCACGGCACCGGTCACATCCGGGGCACCGATTCCTCGGCGTTGCATATCCTCAGAATCATTCAGGAGGAAGCGATGAAGGAAAATACGGCGGTGCTGCATGCTCAGGTGCCGGTAGATGTAGCAACCTACCTGCTGAACGAAAAACGCGCGGAAATTCATGCAATCGAAGCACGCCTGAAAGTAAGTGTCGTTCTGATCCCCAACATCCATCTCGAGACGCCCAATTACAGCATCACGCGCCTGCGTCATGATGACGTAAAACTTGGTGAAGTTCAGACGAGTTACCAGTTGGTGGAAAAACCGCCCCAGGAGATTCCCCTGCCTTCCAGCGGACAGGAAGCCAAGCCTGTGCGGCAGCAGGCAGCGGTACGAGGCATCACACCATCGCAACCTGCACCGGTACGCGAGCAAAAACTGCAGCATGAACCGGAACCACCTTCCCTGCTCGATAAAATATTCGGCTGGTTTAAACAGGTGGGAGTCGGCGAAAAGACCGTCCGGCACGAACCGGCCGCTGCTGCACATCGTGAGGAACGAGGCCAGGGACGCCGCGACCGCCGGGAAGGACGCAACGGTGAAAGTGAAAAGACAGCACGCACCACTCAACGTCCACGTGACGAGCGCGTGGTGCGCGGGAGCGAAGTCGGCGCAGGCAGTGCGCCGGGACCGGTACGCGAAGCTTTGCCGCAGCGTCAGGAACGCAGTGAGGCAAAAACTCAGGGCGAAAAAGCTGCTGCGAAAAAGCATTCCCGATTGCAGCGTGAAGAAAAACCGCGGACGGAACTCAAGCTCTCTTCCGAGCAACTGTCCGCCGCGGAAGAAGTCATACAGCCAAGTGAGGAAGGCAGCCGTCGCAGACGGCGTGGTGGCAGGCAACGCGACCGGGGCGAGCGCCTGGATCGTGCAGCGCGTGAAGCCAGACAGACAATTGCAAAGGATTCTCCTCTCCAGCAATCCGCCGATCAGGCCGCGCATGATAACAGTCCCGGGGCGGATATCATTTCGGGCCCGATAAATGGAGCACCGTCGCTTGTCCTGACTTCTGCCCTCCTGGATGAAAAGGAGGCATTGGTGGAATCCTCGGCAGAAGCAAGGAGTGATATCCATTCCGAACCTTTGCGTGCGGATAGAACTCTGCCGGTAGTTGTGCCCGAGGTGGCTGCAGTGGAATCTGCCCCTGCTCCGGCAGGTACCGTAGTCGAGATAGCCGAAAAAGTGACTCCAGCGAATGAGCAGCAAATTGCTTATAAGGAGCCATCCGACGAACTTTCCGAGGACCGGAGAGAGGCAGCAGCCGAAGCAGTGGTTATGGGTGCGTCGATTTTAATGGCACCAGAACCGCCGATATCAGAGCCGCCGGTACCAGAACTGCCGGTTGAAGCAACGATCGCTCCGAAGGACGATACACCCAAAGTTCTCTTGAGCGCCCTGGAAAAGGCTATGCCCCGTGCAGAAACCGCAGAAATCGAACAGGAAGAAGTCCGGAGGCAGGAAGGACATCAAGCTGAGCCTCCTCAGCAACCAGAAGCTACGCAACCTCTCGATTTAAGTGCAGCCGGTCTGATCATGATCGAGACTCTTCCCGAAAAGATAAGATCTGCTGAAACCGAAGCAGAAGGAGAAGGAGAAGCAATGAAAGTGCAGCCTCGACGTAAAAGAACACCTCCTCCACCGGTAATCGAGCAGAACGAATCACTGGTGCAGGTCGAGACCCATAAATAAAAGTTTCGTAAAAGAGGCGACAGATCGTCGCCTCTTTTAAAGTGTAGTAGTTCCGATTTGATCGGACAGTAGGGTCTTGCTAAAGGCGGGGTTACCCGGTTTGATAGAGGTTGCGAAATCTTTATCAAATTGAGCGCGTAAGCGCAAAGGAGTAACCCCATGAGTAGTGTTCAACAAAACGTTATCAAGCACAAGGTAGGGCTGCTTAACCTTGCAGCCGAGCTTTGCAATGTCTCACGTGCCTGCAAGGTAATGGGTTTTTCTCGCGATACCTTTTATCGCTACCAATCGGCGATGGAATCAGGCGGTATTGATGCCTTGATTGACGCCAACCGCAGGAAGCCTAATCCCAGGAATCGAGTAGAAGAAGCAACCGAGGCTGCGGTGACTGCATTTGCTCTTGAGCAGCCTGCTTTCGGCCAGGTGCGGGTATCCAACGAGCTGCGCAAGCGCGGCATCTTCATTTCGCCTTCAGGTGTTCGCTCAGTCTGGCTGCGCCATGATCTGGAATCGTTCAAGAAGCGCCTGGCGGCACTGGAGCGTCAGGTCGCGGAAACGGGGCAGGTTCTAACCGAAGCGCAGGTTTCCGCCCTGGAGAAGAAACAGGATGATGATGTGGCCCATGGCGAGATTGAAACGGCTCATCCAGGCTATCTGGGTTCCCAGGACACCTTCTATGTCGGCACAATCAAGGGCGTGGGGCGAATCTACCAGCAAACATTCGTCGATACCTACTCGAAGTGGGCTCAAGCCAAACTCTATACGACCAAGACGCCCATTACCGGCGCTGATCTGCTCAATGACAAGGTCCTGCCTTTCTTTGCAGAACAGGGCATGGGAGTGATCCGCATCCTGACTGACCGCGGCACTGAATATTGCGGGAAGCCTGAAACCCGCGATTACCAGCTCTATCTGGCAATCAATGATATCGAGCACTCAAAAACCAAGGCCAATCATCCTCAGACCAACGGCATTTGTGAACGCTTCCACAAGACAATTCTGCAAGAGTTTTACCAGGTGGCGTTTCGCAGAAAAATATATCGCTCAATCGAGGAATTGCAGATGGATCTGGATGACTGGCTGCACAGCTACAATCATGACCGCACCCATCAGGGCAAGATGTGTTGCGGCCGAACACCCATGCAAACATTAATTGACGGAAAGGAGGCCTGGAGCGATAAAATCACATTACTGAACAGTTGAATCTGATCTGACACTTCGCACCTCTCAAATCGGGTAACTGTCAGATGAAGTCGCGACTACTACATTTAAAGATTCAGGCAGGTCGGCCAAAAATCGGACCTACACTTTCAGTTTATTACATTTCTCCTGCTGAAGAGTATACGGACTGTATATATTCCATTCCGTCTCCGGCGGGATAAAGCAGGTCTGTAGTTCATATTCTGCCTCGCTTTATTTTCCGTTACGAATCCGGTTGAGCAACCCCCGCCCGGCATTTTCCACCAGGTTGAGTACATGCTCGAAGCCCTGGCTCCCTCCAAAATAAGGGTCCGGCACTTCCTGCACTCCTTCGGAGAACTTTTCACTGTACTGCATCAGTAATCCAAGTTTATGACTGTATTCCACCGGACATTCTCTCTGAAGAACAGCCAGGTTCGATCTGTCCATCGCCAGAATATAGTGAAAGAACTCGAAGTCCTTTTCATCTACCATGCGAGCACGCAATGCTTTTGTGTCATAGCCCCTTCTATCCGCTGCTCTTTGTGCCCTTTCATCCGGCGGCTCGCCGATGTGGTAATCATGTGTACCGGCAGAGTCGATGTGGATTTCGTCCTCCACCCCAGCCGCGATGACCTGGTGCCGAAAAACTGCCTCAGCGGTGGGCGAGCGACAGATGTTGCCCATGCAAACGAACAAAACGTTGGTCCTGATGCCCTCTCTCCTGTTCATCATATTCAGTTATATCTCAGTTTGATTTCCTACTTGGGCATTTCCATTCCGTAACTTGCTGACAACATCCTTCAGAACATTCCAGCAGCTCATCAGCATGTAGCCGAAAGATTTCCCTTCATTTGATGAGGCAGTTCCGCGTCCGGTTTGATCTTCAGGATCGCTCTGCAAAAATCGTTCTGAATACGCCTCAAAGCTGTCCCGCTGTCTGCCTCGAAACGCAGTACGATTACCGGCATGGTATTGGATGAGCGCGCGAGGCCGAAACCATCCTCATACTCAACCCGCATTCCATCGATAGTAATGATGCGTTCAGCCCGATCAAAGCGCGCTGTTTTCTGCAGCTGCGCGATAATCGCGTAGTTTTCCCCTTCCTTCAACCTGATCTGTAATTCTGGCGTGCTGACCGCGTCCGGAATCGAGTTGAATGCAGCATCAATATCCACCCTGGAACTGAGCAACTCCAGCAAACGTGCTCCGGCATAGAGTCCGTCGTCGAAGCCATACCAGCGCTCCTTGAAAAAGATATGGCCACTCATCTCTCCCGCCAGCAGCGCCCCGGTTTCCTTCAGCTTACCCTTGATGAAGGAGTGACCGGTTTTCCACATGATCGGCTCGCCGCCGTGCTGCGCGATCCACGGTGCCAGGTTACGCGTACATTTCACGTCGAAAATGACCCGCCCGCCCGGATTCCGCGACAAGACATCGGCTGCAAACAGCATCAATTGCCGATCCGGATAAATGATCGTGCCACTTCTGGTAACCACGCCCACGCGGTCACCATCTCCATCGAACGCCAGCCCTATCTCGGCGTCAGTTGTTTCAAGCGCCTGCACCACATCCCGAAGGTTCTCCGGCACGGAGGGATCCGGATGATGATTGGGAAAAGTGCCATCGACCTCGCAAAACAGCTTCGTTACATCGCATCCGAGCCTGCGATACAGCTCCGGAGCGTATAAACCGGGTATCCCATTGCCACAATCGACGATAATCTTCATGGGCCGTGCCAGCTTTATGTCCGCGGTTATGCGCTGGAGATATTCTTCCGCAATATCCTGCTCCTGGTAGCTGCCATTGCCGTGAGCAAAGTCTTCATTTTCGATACGCGCACGCAAGGCCTGTATTGATTCCGCAGCAAGCGTTTCTCCCCCCAGTACCATTTTAAAACCATTGTATTCTGGCGGATTATGGCTCCCGGTTACCATTACGCCGGAATAACCGGACAACTCATGCGCCGCGTAGTAGAGCATCGGGGTCGCGACAGCACCGACATCAATTACGTTGACACCGCTTTTTTGCAGACCCCTGGCCAGGGCTTGCACCAGTTCAGGACCTGACAACCTGCCATCGCGCCCTATGGTAATGGCGGCAAGTCCGCGTGCACGCCCCTCGGAGCCGATGGCGTGACCAATCGCTTCGGCACCTTCAACGGTCAGTGTTTTTCCGAAGATCCCTCGGATGTCATAGGCTTTGAAGATTTCTGATGGAAGTTGGCGCATGGATGATGGGCGGATAGTGGATAAGCTTCAGCTGTATCAATGGTATCTTCAGCGCAGTATTCGCACCGTATACGATTGTGCTGCTCGCATTTCTTGTTTGGGCTTTAAGGTGTGTTCCGGTCAATGGTGGCCTGCAACCGCGCCGCCCTTGAGTACATAATGTGTGCCGCAGTAGGGACACAGCGCTTCTCCCGTTTCTTCTATAGGCAGAAAAACCCGGGGATGCGAATTCCATAACAGCATGGAAGGCGTGGGACAGTGAAGCGGCAGATCATCGGACGTTACCTCGATCTGGCGCTGGGTATTGGAGGCAAGCTTCTGCATCGGATTTTCCTGAGACGTATCGCTTAAATATATTGATGAGGATATAAAGTTTTATCAGACATAGGTGAGCCAGTCAGCATGTTTACCCTTGCCCCTGGCGCATTCAAAAAAGAGGGTCTGGAGCTTTTCCGTGACAGGGCCGCGCCTGCCGCTACCGATCATGCGGTTATCCAGTTCCCTGATTGGCGTTACCTCGGCTGCCGTACCGGTAAAAAAGGCTTCATCCGCGCAATAGACTTCATCGCGGGTGATGCGCTTTTCGATTACCGGAATGCCGATTTCTCCTGCGAGCTCTATGAGAGACGCGCGCGTAATGCCCTCCAGACAGGAAGTCATATCAGGGGTATACAATTTGCCCTGTTTCACGATGAATATGTTTTCACCCGCTCCTTCGGCCACATAGCCGTCCACATCGAGAAGCAGTGCCTCATCATAGCCGTCATGTGCCACCTCCTGATGCGCGAGGATGGAATTTGCATAGGTCGTGACCGATTTGGCGCGGCACATATTGATATTCACATGATGCCGCGTAAATGACGAAGTCTTGACACGGATACCTTTTTCGAGGCCATCAGGGCCGAGATATGTCCCCCACGCCCAGGCTGCAATAGCCACATGCACGGAAAGTGTTTTGGCTGAGATTCCCATCGCTTCCGAACCATAAAATACGATGGGGCGGATATAGCCCGACTTGAGATCGTTCTGCCTTACGACATCGCACTGCGCCTGCATCAAGGTAGCCCTGTCATAGGGCATCTTCATCATGAAGATGTGCGCGGAATTGAATAAACGATCGGTGTGTTCTTTCAGACGGAAAATTGCAGGTCCGCAGGGTGTTTCGTAAGCACGCAATCCTTCGAATACCCCCATCCCGTAGTGCAGGGTGTGGGTGAGTACATGGGTGGTAGCCTCACGCCACGGAATCATCTTTCCATCACTCCAGATCACACCGTCGCGATCAGCCATTGACATTCACAGACTCCAGAGAGAATTTAAGTTCGTATATTCTAACGTATTTCCTGATTCTCTGGATTCCCTTTCAAGAGAAGGGATGCAGGAAAATGGATTGTTTGCACCGGACTTGCAAGCGTTTCACATACTTGTCCCGGCTCGTCCGCGAGTGCCTGGGATTATTCTGGAATTGCTATCAAAGTAAAATTTATCCTGAATGCCAGGTGCGCCGGCATTCATTCGTATCGAACCGCTGATCAGGGGCATGAATCCAGGAAGGGCTAAGCCGCGGATGTGTCGAAGACCTCATTCCACAACCGGGACACTGCCGCGATTTCATTCTCGAAATAATCTGCTTCAGCACGCGCGAACTTTTGTGATTTGCCGTTCTCGAAAGACGAACCAGCGAGATCGGAGTAACCGCTCAATCTCAGCCGGTGTTGTGTCCGCCGGAATTCCCGATAGGCATTGAGGGCCGGCTCTGCGGCTTCATTCCTGATCAATCCCAGTTTTGCCGCCAGCTTCAACAACGCGATATTACCGATATTGCCGGTCAGTTCCTCGTGATGGCAGGCATGTCCAAGGACCAGGTACTGCACGATGAATTCGACATCGATAAGGCCTCCACGATCATGCTTGATATCGAACAAGCCGCTGGTATTAGGGTGAGCGTCGAGCATTTTTTGCCGCATTACCCATACTTCCCGTTTCAGATCCGGCAATTCCCGCGGATGACGCAGCACTTCCCTGCGAATACGTTCGAATGCTTCCCCTAGCTGTGCATCTCCGGCTACGAATCGCGCCCGGGTCAGCGCCTGATGCTCCCACACCCATGCATGATGATGCTGGTATTCAGCAAATGCCTGAATCGAACTCACCAGCAGACCACTGCTGCCGTTGGGGCGCAGACGCAGGTCTGTCTGGTAGAGCAATCCCGCGGAAGTGTAACTGGTAAGCCATGAGTTGATACGCTGGCTCAGCCGGGCGTAGATTTCGGGAGCGTCGGGATGGGGATCGTCATAGAGAAAAATAATATCGAGATCAGAGGCATAACCAAGTTCCTTGCCGCCGAGCTTGCCATAGCCGATGATGGCAAAAGCGGGTATATCTCTATGCCTCCTCCTCAGTCCCGACCAGGCAAGGTGCAATACGGTATCGAGCAACAAGTCGGCAAGATCGGAAAGATGATCACTCAAGGTTTCAAGGGACAGCAATCCTTCCACATCCCGTGCCAGCAACTGAAATACCTGGACATGGTGGAAATGCCGCAATATATCCATTTGCTGTTCGATATCGATACCGCCGGAACCCTCCGCATCCTGCAATTGGCGCAGCAGCCTTTCCCGCGCACGAGACCAATCGAGCGGATTGCCGAACTGTCCTGGGAGCAGTTCGTCCAGCAGGATTGGATGCCTGTTCAGGTATTCACTGGCCCAACGGCTCGCACTGACGAGCTTGGCCACCCGCCCCAACGCATGAGGATGCTCGCGCAGCAGGGCGAGATAAGCTGAACGCCTGCTGACGGTCTCCAGCAACTGTATCAGTCGTTCCAGTGTGAGATCTGCAGAAGGAAACTTTGCAGCCACTTCGATCAGTGCAGGGACAAGTGCATCGATGCGTTTTTTGCTTGTTTGCGGCAGTTGCCTGTAACGGGTTCCAGAACGAAATTTCTCCACGCACTCAAGAACTTTCTGCGGATTGGAAAATCCCAGTTTAGCGAGTTGCGTCTGCACACCTTCGGCTCGAATGCCGTCTTCTCCAGCTTTCCACAGGTCGGCAAGCGTATTGGAGGCCTGCGAAGTGCGCGGTGTCGCGAAGATAGCCTCAAAATGTCGCGTTACATTCGAGCGATGATCGTTGAGCTTCTTTAAAAATCCGTCATAGGATGAAAAACCCATCGAAGTCGCAATCAGCGGCTGATCCGAGGCGTTTTCAGGCAGAACGTGGGTCTGCTGATCGTCAAGATACTGCAGGCGATGCTCGAGATTGCGCAAAAAGGCGTATGCCTCTACCAGTTCTGCTACCGTTTCTCCCGGTAACTGCTGCTTCTCCTCCAGCAAGCGCAGTACAGCGAGGGTGGGCCGAATGCGGAAATCCGGGTCGCGTCCACCCCGGATCAGCTGGAATACCTGGGCAATGAACTCGATTTCGCGAATGCCGCCCGATCCAAGCTTGATATTTCCGTACATTTCCCGGCGCTGAACCTCCCGACGGATTTGGGCATGCAGCGCGCGCATGGATTCATAGGCGCCGAAGTCCAGATATTTGCGAAACACGAAGGGTTGCGTGATCTGTTCTACAAGTGCCGGTTTTTCTTTGTGCGGACCTGCTACGACACGGCTTTTGATCCATGCGTACCGCTCCCATTCCCGTCCCTGGGTGATCAGGTATTCTTCCAGCATGGCAAAGCTCATCGTCAGCGGACCGCTTTCCCCATAAGGCCGCAACCGCATATCCACCCGGAAAACGAAACCGTCTGAGGTAATGTCATTAAGACTTGCAATCAGTTTCTGCCCCAGGCGAACGAAAAAATCCTGATTGGAAATTGCCCGGTGCCCATCGGTCTCGCCATCTTCCGGATATACGAAAATAAGATCCACGTCAGAGGAAACATTCAGCTCGCCACCGCCAAGCTTTCCCATCCCGATGACCAGCATGTGCTGAACCCGGTTATCGGCGCTTTTCGGTTGACCATAACGCCCTGGCTCAGACAGCCAGGTGTACAAGCATTCCAGCGCAAAACCAATGGTAAGCTCCGCCAGAGCTGTCATGGATGACATCACTTCGGCCAGATCAGCCATTCCTGCCAGGTCCCGCGACGCTACCCGCAGCAGCACCTGTTTACGCAAGCAACGCAGGACCGCGTGCAGTCCGTCCTCATCATTTATTCCTTGAATGGACGCCTGCAGAAATGCCTGCATTTCCTCTCGCATGAAAGGGCGCTGCAGGTTTTGCTGCACCTCAGCCAGCAAGCCGGCGTCGCTTGCCAGCTGGCCCTGGACGTAACGGCTCAGTGGCAGGATAGATTGCACTATTTCTCTGGCGGGACTATCGGAAGGCATGATTGAATTCAGTTAAAATAAAACAGGAGGATAATGAGTGGAACAGATAATCCCTGCACAACCTGTGCCGCAGCTTCTATTAAAGGATTGAACAAAGAACCGGTTGCTGCATCTAATCCGCTTTGTCACGTCTCCCCTCGGCATTCACCTCCGGATCAGGTTTCTTCCTGTGAGTATGATTAACGAATAATCGGCAGCGGTCCGGATGTTCCTGAGTCCTTCCTCCAGTACCCGTATCGGAACAATTCATTGAACCTGTCAGCAATTTCACCTTTTGTGCTGCGGAGCTTCCTGTTCCGGCTTTCCGTATGGGTGCTGATTGCAGTTGCAGCTGTCTTTTCGGTTCTGCTGTTGTCTCTCCGCTATTGGCTGTTGCCGAATATTGAACAGTACCGTGAAAACATCGCTTCCGCCATCAGCCATGCTTCCGGCCAATATGTAACGCTGGGCGAGATCAGCGCGAATTGGGACGGGTTCCGTCCTCACATGACGCTGCGTGATGTGCGCGTGCATGGTAACGAAGGGGTCACCTTGCTGCTGAACCGCCTTGAAGGCACCTTTTCATGGCGTTCGATAGTGCATGGCGAATTGCTTTTTCGTGAAATCGCAATCGATCAGCCTGATTTGATCGTACGCCGAGACGCTGCCGGCGTCATTCATGTCGCCGGATTCGCACTGAAGCAGGAATCTGCCGGGCGTGAAGATGGTTTTTTCGCCTGGCTCCTCAACCAGAGGCGAGTCCTCATAAACAATGCCAGTATCCTCTGGCAGGATGACCAGCGCGCCGCTCCGCAGCTGGAACTGCGGGTCAACCTGCGCCTCGAGAACCGGGGCAGGCATCATCGCTTCGGCATCCGGGCCGTACCCCCCGCGCGGCTTGCTGCCCACCTCGATATGCGCGGGGATTTCAAGGGAGAGTCGCTCGCAAATCCCGGATTATGGCGGGGCCGGCTTTTCATGCAGATAGTCCGCGCCGATATAGCGGCCTGGCGTGCCTGGCTGCCCTTCCCCGAGGAAATAAAGTTGAATCGGGGCGTTGGCGCGCTGCGTATCTGGGCGGGTATCGACGGAGCAGATATAAACAAAATTACGGCAGACATGCGTCTGCAGAACGTAAAGGCACGGTTCGCGCCGACTCTGCCGGAATTGAACCTGACCGGGCTGGCTGGCAGGGTCGGGTGGCACAGGATAGATGATACAGGCAGCAACGGCAGCCAACTTTTCGCACGTCGGCTCATCGCTGCGTTTTATGGCAAGCCGCCCTTGCCCGCGCTGGATTTTTCGTTGCAGCAGCTTCACCACCCCGATGCCGGCAAACCGGATAGCAGCACATTGAGCATCCAGAACCTGAGACTGGACAAACTGGAGGAGTTGGCGAAATACCTGCCGATGAGCGAGCCGCTCCGGGCTAAAATCCGCACTGTTTCCCCCCGCGGTAAACTGCATTCGATGTTGATAAAATGGACGGGCGAATGGCCGATGCCCTCTTCTTTCCATGCCACGGGGAGATTTACCAGACTGGGAATAAAAAGGTTCGATAACATGCCTGCCTTTACGGGTGTCAGCGGGAATATTGACATTACCGAACAGCGGGGCACACTGAATCTGGATTCCCAAAACACTGTACTGCAACCGCCCGATACGCCCGCTGAACCGATAACGCTGAATATACTTAGCGGACAGATAAGATGGAACCTGACCAGCAACGGCTCAAAGTCGATAAAGTTCAGCAATATCTCCTTCTCCAGTGCCTATGCAGCCGGATCAGCCTATGGAAATTACCAGACAGTATCTGGCAGCCCGGGTATCCTCGACTTGACAACTCATCTCACCCGCGCTGATGTGCCTTCTCTGCTGCGTCTCCTGTCCGTCAAGGAGAGGATGAAAGAGAGCGGGTATTTTTCTGACTGGCTGACCGAATCCATTGTTGCGGGGATTATTTCGAATGCCCGGCTTCACCTCAAGGGGAACCTGGCTCGACCTCCCTTCGTCTCAGGCAATCCCGGCAGCTTTGAATTTGCCGCAAAAATATCCGGCATGTTGCTCGACCACCTCCCCGGCTGGCCCCGGATAGAGAATCTCGCAGGCAATGTGCGCCTTAATGACAATCGCCTGGAGATCAATGTTTCCAAAGGGGACGTCCTTGGCGCGCGCCTGGGGAAGACAAGGCTGATCATTCCTGACATGACGGCCGCCGAGGCGAGACTCAAAACTGAACTGGAAGCGACCGGTCCCACTCATCAGTTTCTGGCATTCGCTGCCGCAAAAACCCCGGACGCCTACGATGACTGGCTGGTGAACAATACCTTTATTTCCGGCGATGGGAGGCTGCTACTCAAACTTGATACCCCTTTGCGCGGTTCAGGGGAAATCAAACTGTGGGGCAACTACCGGTTCATGAACAACCGGATTGATCCGGGTCTTCATATTCCCGAGCTGGAGCAATTGAATGGCGCCCTGAACTTTACCGGTTCTGGAATAAGAACGGAAAACCTGAGTGCCCGTCTTCTCGGCGGTCCCGTGCTGATCACTTCCTCTGAGATGCCGGGCGGCGGGGTACGTTTTTCCGCTATCGGCAAGGTCAACTTCGACAACCTGAATGAAGCCTCGCGAGCAAGCGCGTCACGCAGCGCCCCTTTCTGGACCCGGCACCTGCAAGGCAGCAGCGATTGGCAAGCAGCGGTGCTCGTACACAACCGGTCCACAAATGTGATCGTTGAATCCTCCCTGAAGGGAATTTCATCGGATCTGCCCGAGCCGTTGTCGAAGGCCGCGCAGGATGCAATACCCGTGAGATTCGAAAGAAAGGCAGCAGGTACGCAGAGCGAGGAACTGCATCTGAGCTATGGCGAGCGCATCAAGGCAAAAATCAGTCGCGGCCGGGATGATGCCGGTCATTTTTACATGGAGCGCGGTTCCGTCGTTTTCGGCCCCTCAACCGTTTTTCTTTCTGAAGAGCCCGGCATCGTGATAAAGGGTGCATTGCCTGTATTGAATCTCGACCACTGGCGCCTCTTGCTCAAGCAGCTCGAAATTCAATCTGCTCCCCCTTCCCGTTTGAGCAGCTTAAACCTGTATGTAGGATCGCTTGGCTTTCTGGGCAGGCAGTTCGATGATGTCAGGCTGGATGCTAACAGAAAAGGCGATCTGTGGTATTGCAGGATTGCAAGCGAGGAGGTCAATGGAGGCATCACCTGGAATCCATCCGGTACCGGCAAGATAGTGGCGCGACTGAACAGGCTGATCATTCCTGCAACCCCTCCTTCCGGGCCGGGTACCATCTCCAGGAGAGATCAGCAGGAAAAGAATCTGCCGGCGCTCGATGTAATCGCGGACGACTTTGTTTTTGGCGAGAAACAACTGGGCAAGCTGGAACTGGTTGCAAATCAGGAAGAATGGAACTGGTATATCGATAAGCTGCACATTGTCAATCCGGACAGCTCGATAACCATGCGAGGTTTATGGAAAAACCGGACTGCGGCTCCGCAGACACAGGCCACGGTTCTGCTGAAAGCAGATGACATTGGGAAATTCCTGGAGCGGCTCGGCCTTCCTGATCGTGTAACCAGTGGAAGCGGCACGCTTGAGGGCATCCTGTCCTGGCAGGGGGATCCCCTGTCGGTAGATTACTCCACCTTGTATGGCAAGTTTAAGCTTGGCGCAACGCGTGGACAGTTTCCCGGGTTTGAGCCAGGAATTGGCAGACTCTTTGGCATTTTCAATCTCCGTTCGCTGCCGCGGCGAATCACCCTGGACTTTCGTGATGTGTTCAGTGAAGGTTTCGGATTTGACGACATCTCCGGCACCCTATATATCGCGAGTGGTATTGCACTGACGGATGAGTTGAAAATCAACGGGCCGGCTGCAAGGATTACCATGAATGGACAAATGAATCTTGAAGCGGAAACACAAAAACTTCACATCAAGGTTACTCCTTCCTATGGAATTGCGTCTCCCGTAGTCGGGATGGCATCGGTAATTGCAAGCACAGCCATGAAACAAACCCCCGCTCCATCGAGAGACTACAACATTAGCGGCACCTGGGCAGATCCTGTCGTAACCCGGACAGGGCAACCCGCCCCGGAACTGGCAGAACCTTAGCCATGAAGAGCCTCTTCACGCGAGGTCGTACGACACCCGCCAAACCACTCCGTCATTAAATCCAGTAATTCAGTACGCGGCAGCCCATGGGTGATCTGTGGACAACATCGGAAGCGGTAATCAGTCCCAATACTTTATAAAGACAATCTTTTAAGTTACTCTGTATTCCCGCTGTCCAAAAAAATACCCTTCAATATGCAAGACTCTGTAGCCTGCAACTCGCTTTCTCCTGAAACAGCCCCCAGGGGGCCGATTCGTGTTGCCGCCATCCAAATGGCGGCAGGTCCAAATATCTACGCCAATCTGGAAGAAGCCGGACGGCTTCTGGATATTGCCGCGTCACGCGGCGCGAAGCTGGCGGCGCTCCCCGAGTATTTCTGCCTGATGGGAATGGAGGATGCTGATAGAGTAGCGGCACGTGAGCAGGATAATCAGGGGCCGATACAGGAATTTCTGGGCAATACTGCCAGGCGTCTCGGCCTGTGGCTCGTAGGCGGCTCGGTGCCCCTGGTTTCTTCCCGTCCTGACAAAGTGCGAAACAGTTGCCTGGTATACAATGACAACGGTGAGCAGGTCGCGCGGTACGACAAAATACACTTGTTCGGTCTGGAGCTGGGGGCTGAACGCTATGCCGAAGAAGAAACCATTGAGGCAGGCCAGGGTGTCGTTGCCCTGGAATCCCCCTTTGGCCGCATCGGCCTTTCCATCTGCTACGATATCCGCTTTCCCGAGCTCTACCGCTCCATGGGACAGGTAGACATTATCTTCGCCCCGGCGGCTTTTACCGCCACCACGGGCAAGGCGCACTGGGAAACCTTGATTCGCGCCCGCGCCATCGAAAATCTGGCATACGTCGTTGCCCCTGCTCAGGGGGGATATCATATCAATGGGCGGGAAACCCATGGGGACAGCATGATAGTCGATCCCTGGGGCGTGGTGCTGGACCGCCTCCCGCGCGGGCCAGGAGTCGTCATCGCGGATATCGATCCGGAATACCAGGCGAGCTTGCGCAGCAGCCTGCCCGCCTTGAATCACCGCACGCTGCGTCACTGCTGAATTCCATTGAACCTTGTTCTCCTTCTTCACCACTAACTACCATGATTACAGAACAGACTATCCAGGTTAACGATCTTTTCGCGACCGCCAGCAACTGTCTGCTTGCGCCTCATGAACTGGATGCAACCGGGTTGCAGAACGTGTTCGGCCAGATGCTTGCGCACCGCATCGATTATGCCGACCTGTATTTTCAGTATAGCCGGGCCGAGGGCTGGGCCCTGGAAGAAGGCATAGTCAAATCCGGCAGCTTTAATATCGATCAGGGCGTGGGTGTACGCGCAGTCAGCGGAGACAAGACCGCTTTTGCGTATTCGGACGACATCAGCATGCCTGCGCTGGTGTCCGCCGCACAAGCCACGCGAGCGATTGCGCGGCATGGCGTCACGCAATCGGTACAGGCCGTCAAACGCAGCAAGGGGCGCGAACTTTATCTGCCGGAGGACCCGATTGCCAGCCTCAAGGATACGGACAAGGTGGCTTTGCTCGAAAAGCTCGAGGGTTATGCGCGGGCGCTGGACAAACGTGTTATCCAGGTCATGGCTTCCCTCTCAGGGGAATACGAAGTGGTTCTCGTTGCCCGCAGTGATGGTCTTCTGGCAGCCGATGTGCGTCCGCTTGTACGGCTCTCACTGCAGGTTATCGCCGAGGAAAACGGCAACCGTGAGCAAGGCGTTGCAGGAGGAGGAGGACGCTTCGATTATGCATACTTCACGGATGAAGTACTGCGCGACTATGCTGCAAAAGCGGTACACCAGGCGGTCGTTAACCTGCATGCAAAACCGGCGCCTGCCGGAACCATGACCGTGGTGCTCGGTGCGGGCTGGCCGGGAATACTGTTGCATGAGGCCATCGGCCACGGGTTGGAAGGAGACTTCAACCGCAAGGGAAGTTCCGCATTTGCGGGTCGAATCGGCGAACGCGTGGCTGCACCGGGAGTGACGGTGGTGGATGACGGCACTATTGCACGTCGGCGGGGTTCGCTCAATGTCGATGACGAAGGGAATCCCACGCAGTGCACAGTGCTGATTGAAAACGGAATACTCAAGGGTTATTTACAGGACAGCCTGAATGCAAGGCTGATGAACGTTCCCGTCACTGGAAATGCGAGACGCGAATCATTTGCGCACATTCCCATGCCGCGCATGACAAATACGTATATGCTGAATGGAGACAAGACCCCGGAAGAAATCATCGCTTCCGTGAAGCACGGGTTATATGCGGTCAATTTCGGCGGAGGACAAGTGGACATCACCAGCGGGAAATTCGTATTTTCGGCTGCGGAAGCTTATATGATCGAAAATGGAAAAATTTCGTATCCGGTGAAAGGCGCCACCCTGATCGGCAACGGTCCCGATATACTCACCCGCGTTTCGATGATCGGTAACGATCTGTCGCTTGATCCCGGCGTGGGCACCTGTGGCAAGGAAGGCCAGAGCGTGCCGGTAGGCGTGGGCCAGCCAACTCTTCGCATAGATGGGCTGACAGTGGGAGGAACAGCGTAGCCTCAATGCCGGATACAGATACGCCGCGGTTCCAGATCTGATCGGAGATGACCTTGGAGCTGCGGGTTCGGTTGCAGCTTTCGATCCATAATACGTTCGATCTGCCAGATGGGATATTCTACTGCTCGATCTTCACGATCCGGGTACCCGCAAGCCGATCATGCAGGAACAATCCATCCCGGTCGAATAACGCCCACAATATCCCGCAGCCGAGCAAAAAGATGCCGAGGACGGCAAAGAGATAGCGCGCGAGCGCCTGCTTCAGATTAAGGTGACCTCCGTCGGCACGGATTACACGCAGCTTCCAGGTTTGCATGGGCAATGTCTGCCCACCGTGGGTCCAGAACCAGGTGAAATAAATGCCTGCAACCACGAGCAGGTAAAGCTGGAATGCGGGTCGAAAAAAAACGGAACTGGTATCCCGGAAGGCAAGATGAAAAACGAAGCTGGCGATAAACAGAATCGCAACCAGAATCAGTGATTCGTACAGCATACCCAGCAGTCTCCGCCCCAGTCCCGGTGCGGAAATTTTCATGATATCGGAAAATTCATTCAGAAAGGCTTTCGTATTGGTCTTATTGCAGCGCAGTATCGAGAAAAAACAGGAAACAACTCAGGAAGCCAGAGACGCCTGCCTGTCAAGCCGCCTGCTCCAGTGGAACGCTTCATTGCTGGTGCTCATGCTCACGCCACTTGCGCTTTATTTCCTGGCGCTTTTCCGGCGGTAATTTCTTGATGGTTTTATACTTCTCACGTACCAGTTCCCGCTGTTCAGGGGTCAGAGAATACCAATCCCGCATCTGCAACTGGGTCCGGTGCTGCTCTTCGGATGTCATATGTGGATAGCGTTGGGCAATGCCCAGCCATTTTTTCTTCTTTGCAGGATCCATTCCGTTCCACTCCTGCGCAAGCGGGGCCAACGCCTCCTTTTGCTGAGGCTTCAATTCTTCCCAGGCAGGTTGCCCTGCTTCAACCGGGATCGAAATTAACAGGCACAGCGCCGATATAATGGCTACGACTGATTTAACCATTCACCGAACTCATCGTCCAGATAGGCATCTATCGGCAGATCATCCACGAGCAGCATTATCTCGATTTCTTCATTCTCATCGCTCTGCTGCAAGTTCTGCCAATAAATGGCCCCCGCCAAAGCCAGCAACAATGTTATCACCGATAACAACTTGCCAGCCCGCGAATGACCGTGATGCCCTCCTCGCGATGAAGCGACCTGGCCGCTCTGGCCAAGATGGACGACTGTTTCCGCCATATGGTAATTTTCCAGAGAAGCCCGACGCGCAGATTGGAGACGGTTTAACGTACCCTGCTTGATGTCATCAAGTCCCCGATCCAGCAACCGCGACACTTCCCTCCCTACATCAGTTTCACTCATAGCCCGATTCCATGTTTTTTCAACATTGCGGCAAGTGCGTGAACTGCACGGGAACAGTGCGTTTTCACGCTCCCTTCAGAACACCCCATGATTTTCGCAGTTTCCATAACATTCATTTCCTCCCAGTAACGCAGTAGAAAAGCCTCGCGTTGACGTGCCGGCAGGGTTTCAATAGCCCTCTCGAGCAGATGGATAAGTTGCGACTGCTCGAGTTGCCGGTGGGGATCATTAACCTTAGATGATGACGCATCGGATTGCAAAGTTTCCAGCAGATCGAAATCGTCGCTTTCCTTTTCATGATCGGAAGGAATGAATGCTGAAAACAGCGTGGTCCACAGTGAGCGCGTTTTCTGTCGACGATAAAAATCCCGGATAGTATTTTGCAGGATGCGTTGAAACAGGAGAGGTAATTCTTCCAGGGGCTTGGCCGAATATTTCTCGACAAGCTTCATCATCGAATCCTGAACAATATCCAGGGCAAGATGTTCATCGCGTATGGCAAACAAAGCTTGCTTATAGGCGCGCCGTTCGATTTCAGCCAGAAAATTCGAAAATTCCTGTTTTGTAGCCAGGACGATTCGCCTCTCGGAAGATGAAAGAACAGGAGCAAACTCCCCCACCGGCGGCAATGTTAGCAAACTTTTGGCGGATTACTGTAGCTGTTTTAACAAAGCAGATAATGGCAAATGAAGTTTATTCGTATGTTCCCCGGGACAGGCTTGAGCAAGGTATGAAGAAATACGGTCTTCATGATCCCATGCTCCATATGGCGGGGAACCAGACGCCGCATTTGAGTTCTGAAGAAAGGAAATTGAAAGGACGTTTTCGGAGAGACTATCTTTTGCTCCTGCGACAATTTGTCACATTGCGATAATGCTTTTTCCTGCTTATCATGGCGACGGAATCATCAGAGATATCGAAAATTCCTTCCCAAAGTTGAGAAAAGTTGACCAAAAGTTCTGAAACTGCATTCGAATATTTGTGCAGGCGTCTGTTAGTGGTACAATTCCGCCTTGAATTGCAAGTGATTCTTAATTAGATTTACATTACCAATGCCCGGTACTCTAAAACTTCAATCTGCCCCGGCGCTCCGCGATCTGGCCAGCAATCCTGGCAGGCGTGTGCTTCGGATGGCGCTCGTACTGATGTTCTTCCTTGGTGCTGCCGGCATCGCCGCCGCGGCGGAAAGTATTCGCCCTTTTACATCGGGAAGCCTCGAGCAAGTGCTTGCATCCCGGCCGGACAAACCTTTCATTCTCGTCCTCTGGTCCCTCGATTGCCAGTATTGCCCCACTGAACTCAAAATGCTGAGCGAGCTTGAAAAGAGTCACCCCGGGCTGGATGTGGTACTGATTGCGACCGATACGATCGATGACATGTCTCAACTCGCTGACCGGGCGGCAAACTATGGAACTGCCAAGTTCGAACAATGGGTTTTCGCAGAGGATATGCCGGAACGTCTGCGCCAGGAAATCGACGGCCGCTGGTACGGCGAAGTACCGCGGACTTATTTCTATGATCAGAAACACCAGCGCATGGTCAGGATGGGCCTGATCAACAAGTCGCTCGTCGAGGAATGGCTGGCGCGAAATGCTGTCGATACCGCCAATGGAAAGCACTGAGATGACTGGGCAGGCAATGACCTTGAAGCACAACAGCATATCCTTGTCGGGTTTGATGTTCGTCGTCGTGATCCACGCCGGATTGCTTTATTTCCTGTTCAAACAACAGTTGATTCCCCCACCGGAACAATTAGCGACACTGATAGTAAATTTCATTCCTGCGCCCCAACCGAAAGAGGAGGCCAAGCCTGAAACGCCACCTCCTCCGCCGAAGCCCAAACCTAAACCTGTAAAGAAACCGCAACCTCAGCAACTCGTTGCAAAGGCGCCGCCACTGACCGAAAGCGAACCGGTCGCGCCTCCACCGGAGCCGGAACTCGAAGCCGAGCCTGAAGCCGAACCCGAACCGGTAGTGGAAGCAGCGCCTGCGCCGCAAATGCCGGCTGGCCCGGTTTCGCTTTCCTCGGAATTATCGGTTGCGTGTCCTCACTTGAATGCGCCGACTTATCCGGCGCTTTCGAAACGGCTCGGCGAGGAAGGAAAGCTCGTATTAAGAGTGGAACTGGATGAAAAAGGATTCGTCAATGTGGCACACATAGTGAACAGCAGTGGTTTTAAACGGCTGGACGAAGCTGCCATGACCGCTGTCAAAACCTGGCGCTGCACACCCACCGTACGCAATGGTCAGCCGGTGCGGGCTGTTGCCCTGCAACCCTTCAACTTTGTACTCCAAGGAGATTAACCTAAATGCAAACAGGTCTCGGATTTTCAAATTTTCTGGCGCAGCTCGACGGCGTCGGTATGACGGTGCTCATACTGCTGCTTGCGCTCTCTGTAGCAAGCTGGTATCTCATACTGACCAAGGGTATCTCCAATATCATGGTGGGAAAGCGGGCTGACACCTTTCTCAAGCGTTTCTGGAGCGCGGGTTCGTTGCAGGAAGTCAATTCGACGCTGAAAGAGGATTCGGATGACAACGCCTTTGCGCAGCTTGCCCGGCTGGCAATGAACGCAGCCGCCGATTCGGAAAAACATGGATTGCAGAATCTTGCGGCAGCGGGCGGCGCGAGCGAATTCATCACCCGCATACTGCGCAATGGCCTCGACCAGGAAGCGGCGCAGGTGGAAAATGGTCTTACCGTGATCGCATCCGCAGGTTCGGCTGCCCCCTATATCGGCTTGTTTGGGACGGTATGGGGCATCTATCACGCCTTGATCCAAATCGGATTATCCGGGCAAGGTACGCTGGACAAGGTAGCAGGCCCCGTGGGAGAAGCGTTGATCATGACAGCGCTTGGGCTGGCGGTGGCAATTCCCGCGGTTTTGGCCTATAACACATTTGTACGGCGCAACCGCATCTGGCTGGCGCGGCTCGATGCCTTTGCCCATGATCTTTTTGTCCTCATTACGGTTGGAACGAAAATAGGCGGAGCTCCCGGCGATGAGCGTTCCTTGCGGGTGGTTACTCCGTTGGTTTCCCCCGCAGCGGCACCCGGTGAGAGGAGACTGTAATGGCGTTCGGCAGCATGAACAGCAGTAACCGGCAGCTACCAATGGCTGAAATCAACGTCGTACCACTGGTGGACGTGATGCTGGTACTGCTGGTGATTTTTATCATTACGGCGCCGCTGCTTACACATTCTGTTAAAATCGACCTGCCGAAAGCATCGAGCAGCCCAAACATCACTCAACCGGAGCACGTGGAATTCGCACTGCGTGATGACTCCAGTCTTTACTGGAACGGTGAATCGGTTACAATGGAACAACTGGCGCCGCGGTTCACTGAGGCGGTAGGGCAAAATCCAAATATCGAGCTTCATATCCGCGCCGACAAACATGTCCACTATGAGCATGTAGCGCAGGTAATGTCCATTGCAGCAAAGGCGGGACTGGTGCGAATAGGTTTCGTTACCGACCCTTCAAAAAAATAACAGTTGCCGAAGCACGACTGCAGAAGGAATATCGATCACGGTCAATTCAAGCCCTGACAGACACACCGGCAAACGCTTCGTCATTGCGAGGGTATAGTTGCATGCCTGACATAATCCGCGACCGGCGGTGGGTACCGTTCGTGGTGCATGGCTCCATCGTAGCCACCGCCGTAGGGCTCGGCCTGTTATCCTGGTTCATTGCCGCGCCGATAAAGACACGTCTCCATGAAACCATTCCCGGCCAGCGGCTCACTGTTCTTGCAACGCCCGATATCGCGATCAGCCTCGATGCCAACAGCAGTGTTGCTGTCACCAATACCGAACCCAGCGGGATTGAACTGTTGCGAGGCAATGCCTTTTTTGATGTCAGGGGCAACCAGCCCGGAAAACTGAATCTAAAGGTGGGTACCACCTACATCAGGGACAACGGCACCCGTTTCAGTGTCAGCAAGCGCACCGGCGGCGGTAGCGTCGCCGTGGCGAATGGACAGGTTGAAATCGTGGTTAAGGCTGGAACTTATCTCGTGGGCGCACACGAGCGCGCAGATTTTGATGGCATCCAGGTTACCGGCCAGAGGGTGATTGCGGACGCGGAGATAGCCTCCTGGCTCCCCGCCGACCAGTACTAAATATCTGGATTTCCTTTTCTCCCATTCCTGCTGGCCAGCGAGCGGAGTACAAACACATCCATGAAGCCGGTCGCAATCTTCAGGCATTTTCCAATCGAAGGGCCGGGCTATTTCACCACGTTTCTCGATCGTCATGCCATCCCCTGGCAACTCATAAAAATCGATGCTGATGAAAGTGTACCTGCCGACGCGGGTCAATTCGGCGGCCTGGTATTCATGGGTGGCCCGATGAGCGTAAATGATGATTTGCCCTGGATCAGAAATGAACTCTTGTTGATTCGCCAGGCAGTAGCAAACAATACTCCTGTATTGGGGCACTGCCTTGGTGGTCAATTAATGGCGAAGGCACTGGGAGGAGTGGTTTCCAAAAGCCCGGTCAAGGAAATCGGCTGGGGTGAGGCAAGCACTGCCGATAATCAGCCAACCCGGGAGTGGTTCGGGAATCTGTCAAAGTGCGAAGTGTTCCACTGGCATGGCGAGAGTTTTACTCTCCCGCATAACGCCACACTGTTGCTTTCCAGCCCCTGGTGTAAAAATCAGGCATTCGCACTGGACAAACACTTGGGATTGCAGTGTCATGTGGAAATGACCGAAGAAATGGTGAAAGCCTGGTGCAGTCACGGTATGGAGGAAATTGCTTCAAGCCCAGGCCCCGCGGTGCAGCCTGCAGAGGCAATGCAAGCGGATCTGTCCAGCCGGATAGGGACGTTAAACCAGGTGGCCGATCGCTTGTATGCAAAATGGATCAACGGGATCGCTCATTGATCAATCGATCAATCGCGGAAATTCTGAAATTGCAGGGGAAAATCCGTGACCGATTTCTTGACCAGTTGGATGGCCTCTTGCAAGGTATCCCGCTTTGCGCCTGAAACACGCACGGTATCCCCCTGAATGCTGCCTTGCACCTTGAGTTTGCTGTCCTTGATGAGCCTGATAATTTTTTTAGCCAGTTCGCTTTCCACGCCGGTTTTTACGGTGACGATCTGCTTTACCTTGTTGCCGCTGATTTTTTCCACCTGGCTCTTGTCCAGGGAGCGCACGTCGACATTCCGCTTGGCCAGTCTGGTGGTCAGGATGTCGAACACCTGGTCCAGCTTGAATTCATCGTCGGCAAAAACAGTAAGCGTATAATCCGCCTGCTCCACGCGGGCATCAGAGCCCTTGAAGTCGAAGCGCGTGCCCACTTCCTTATTCACTTGGTCAACTGCGTTTCTAACTTCCTGTTTGTCGACTTCGGAAACGATATCGAATGATGGCATATCAATCTTCTCAAAGTAATTTCATGAAGTTTTCATAAATCAGGCCTTCCTCCACGCTGGCGCTGCTCTATTCATGCATCATTCAGGATGTGCAGGCTTCGCCTCCCGATTCCCCGGAATGCCTGGCAACTTTCAACAACTTTGCTTGTTCCATTGCTGCCGGTCATTTCCAGCGCGATTATCTGCGACTTCTCAAATTGGCGGCAATCCGCATCCTGAGCGCGTTCAACCTGATGAAGCCGGCAGCATCCATCTGATTGTACGCACCCTGGTCATCCTCGAAGGTGGCGATGTGGGGGTCAAACAGCGAATCCGTTTTCGAGTCTCTCCCCACGACAATCACATTACCCTTGTAGAGCTTTACCCGCACCCAGCCGTTCACATGCGCCTGCGACGCATCGATCATAGTCTGCATCATTCTGCGTTCGGGGCTCCACCAATAACCGTTGTAAATCAGTTCGGCATAGCGTGGCATAAGCTCGTCTTTCAAATGTGCAACTTCACGGTCCAGTGTAATGGATTCCATGGCTCGATGGGCACGCAGCATGATCGTGCCGCCCGGGGTCTCGTAACACCCGCGGGATTTCATCCCGACATAGCGGTTTTCGACCAGGTCCAGGCGCCCTATCCCGTGCTTGCCTCCCAGTTCATTGAGCCTGGCGAGCAGGCGCGCTGGCGAAAGCTCTTCCCCATTCAATGCAATGATATCGCCCTGCCTGAATTCGAGGTCGATATATTCCGGACTGTCCGGTGCTTTTTCTGGCGAAACACTCCAGCGCCACATCGACTCTTCCGGCTCCTGCGCGGGGTCTTCGAGAATACGTCCCTCATAGGAAATATGCAGAAGGTTGGCATCCATGCTGTAAGGAGAGCCTTCCTTTTTCTTCATTTCCACCGGGATTCCATGCTGCTCCGCATATTTCAAAAGCTTTTCCCGGGACGTAAGATCCCACTCGCGCCAGGGCGCAATCACCCGGATATCCGGTTGAAGCGCATAGTAACCGAGTTCAAAACGCACCTGGTCATTGCCTTTCCCGGTCGCGCCGTGTGACACGGCGTCCGCTCCGGTTTCCCGGGCGATTTCGATCTGGCGCTTGGCAATCAGCGGGCGGGCGATGCTGGTGCCGAGCAGATACTCTCCTTCATAAATGGTATTGGCGCGAAACATGGGAAAGACGAAATCGCGCGCGAATTCTTCGCGCAAGTCATCGATAAAAATTTCCCTCACGCCAAGTTGCTTCGCCTTTGCGCGGGCAGGTTCCACCTCCTCCCCCTGGCCAATATCAGCGGTGAAGGTGACAACTTCGCACCGATAAGTATCCTGCAGCCACTTCAGGATTACCGATGTATCCAGACCCCCGGAAAATGCCAGGACTACTTTTTTGGTCTCGGCGGCATTCGCCTTGTTTTCTTTTCCCATGCTTGTCTCATTGATAAAAAAATGCCGGCTGGACTTCGCCGGATAATTCATATTGAAAATCCTGCTCTATCAGGCGTTATCCAGCCTTCCCAGCAACAGGTATTCAATCAGCGCCTTTTGCGTATGCAACCGATTCTCCGCTTCGTCCCATACTACCGATTGCGGTCCGTCTATCACTTCCGCCGCCACCTCCTCGCCGCGATGAGCAGGCAGGCAATGCATGAACAACGCATCCTTGCGGGTATGCGACATCATTTCCTCGTCCACCCGAAAGTCCGCAAAGTCCCTTTTCCGCTCCTCGGTTTCGGCCTCGAATCCCATACTGGTCCAGACATCCGTGGTGACGAGATCTGCGCCTTTTACTGCCTCATGTGGATCGATGAATTCCTCATAGTGGCTTGTCCCGTAAAGACCGGCCCGTTCCGGCTCCACTTCGTAGCCCCGCGGCGTGGAGACATGCACGTTGAAATCGAAAACTTCCGCTGCCTGAAGCCACGTATTGCAAACGTTGTTGGAGTCCCCTATCCACGCCACTGTCTTGCCGGCAATGCTGCCATGATGTTCGATGAACGTAAAAATATCCCCAATGATCTGGCAGGGGTGATATTCATCGGTCAGTCCGTTAATGACCGGGACACGTGAATGCGCTGCAAACCGCCTGACGATATCATGCTCATGAGTGCGGATCATGACGATATCCACCATCCGCGAGATCACCCGCGCCGCATCTTCAACCGGCTCGCCACGCCCCAACTGAGTATCACGAGTGGAAAGATAGATTGCCGCCCCCCCCAGTTGGTGCATGCCAGCTTCAAACGAAAGCCGGGTGCGGGTGGAATGCTTGTCGAAGATCATAGCCAGTGTACGGTCTTCCAGCGGCCAGTAGCGCCGGTATTGCTTGAACTCCTGCTTGATCCAGCGCGTGCGCTCGAACAGATACTCGAATTCCTCCCGGGAAAAATCGTTGAACTGTAAGAAATGCTTGATCTGCATATTTTTGGTGTCAGGGGCAGGTCTATTGCAAAGACCATTGCGAAAACTCAGGCCCGGATGACTTCAACTGTCCATTTTTTACGATCGCAAAAAACTCAGGCTGCCAGAAATTCCTTCACAATGGGAGATAAAGTGTCGACTACCTGTTCAGCCTCGCTTCGTTGAATCACGAGCGGCGGTAGCAGACGCACTACCTTGTCGGAGGTTACGTTGATGAGAAGGCCTTTTTTCAAAGCTTCCTTTACCAGTTCACCGCACGGCTTCGAAAGCTCAATGCCTATCATGAGGCCCTGGCCGCGAATTTCAGTTACATCCGGCAAATCCCCCAACTGCGCCTTGAAGAGGCTGCGCATGAAATCGCCCACTTCCATTGCATTGCGCAGCAGGTCTTCTTCCTCGATTACTTCGAGCGTGGCGAGCGCAGCACTGCAGGCGAGCGGGTTTCCACCGAAAGTGGAGGCATGATTGCCTGGCTTGAAGACATTTGCCGCAATACCTTTCGCCAGACAGGCACCAATGGGCATGCCCGATCCCAGACCCTTGGCGAGCGTGATGACATCCGGTGTAATGCCGCTGTATTGAAAAGCGAACCAGTTGCCTGTTCGGCCAATTCCACATTGCACTTCATCCAGCATCAGCAGCCAGCCGTTCTGGTCACAGAGGTGGCGAAGACCTTGCAGGTAACTTGCCTGCGGCACGTTGACCCCCCCCTCCCCCTGGTAAGGTTCAACCAGGATGGCGACGACGTTCTTGTTGTGTTCCGCAACCTGCGCCACTGCCTCGAGATCATTATAGGGAACCCGTGCAAAACCGGTGAGGAGCGGCTCGAAGCCAGCCTGCACCTTGCGGTTGCCACTTGCAGTCAGGGTCGCCATGGTACGTCCATGGAAGGATTTTTCCATGACGATAATAGTCGGCAAATCGATATTCTTCCCATGTCCATATAACCTTGCGAGCTTGATCGCTGCCTCATTGGCCTCAGCCCCTGAATTGCAGAAAAATGCATTCTCCATGCCCGAGAGGGCAGTCAATCTCGTTGCCAGTTGTTCCTGCTTCCTGATGTGGTAAAGATTGGAAGTATGAATAAGGGTATTTGCCTGTTCGCACAGCGCCTTTGCCAGCACGGGATGGCAATGCCCCAGCCCGCATACCGCTACTCCTGCAAGCGCATCGAGATAGCGCTTGCCCTCCTCGTCCCATAACCACACCCCTTTCCCCCTCGCAAATGTAACGGGCAGACGCAGGTAGGTATTCATCAAATTCGACATAGGTAAATTTGCCAGATCAGAATGCAACACGGCGGCATGAGCCGCCGTGCGACGTGGTGGAATTTATTGTGGTTTATTCTGTGGAATTCTTTAGTTTTACCTATTTCGCAAGCTTTTTCAAGCTCTTTTCCTCGATATCGTTCAGCAATCTCAAACACGGCAGATAGCCGTCATAAACGATCCCGTGCACTTCCACCCGTTTCTGCGACCGGAGCATGCCGATCAGATATTGCACCACCTCGGGCGTGATGGTCTGGCCTGGCACCAGCACGGGAATACCCGGCGGGTAAGGCGTGATCTGGTCCGCACAGACCTTCCCCTTCAGGCTATCGTTTACCCGTTCCTGCTCATCGAGCAACGGGACGATCTCGCCACCGCAGTAAAAGGCATCCCGCGGCAGATACTTCAATTCGGTAAACCCCGGAAGCTCCGGAATCTGGTAGAGTCTCCGCGGGGCTCTGCCTTCGCGTGCAATGCGCATGAGAGCATCGTAAAGGCGCGACACCTTGCTGCGCGTGGTACCAATGGTCAGCAGCAGAGTGAGCGTATTGAAAGTGGATTTTTCCACCTGAATGTTATACCGCTCGAACAGTTCCCGGATCAGATCTTCCACGGTAAAACCGCAGCGGGAGATATCAACCGTCACCTTGGTCGAATCGAGCTGGATATTGTCGTTCTTCACCTCGTCAGGCAGCAGATCCGCCAGTTCCAGTACGCGAAACACGCCGGTTGAATTGATTTGCTCGCGCACTTCCTTCGCCAGTTCCAGCGTGCGCGACAGCAGCTTGTATCCCTCCATCACCACCTGTTTGCGCGCCACGTCGAGGCTGGCAATCATGCTGTACTGCGGGCTGGTGGAGGTATGCATGTTGAAATTTTCCCGAAACAGATGCTCGTTGAATTCGGGATCATTGATATGAATCATGCTGGACTGGGAAAAAGCCGACAGCACCTTGTGTGTACTTTGAGTAGCATAATCAGCGCCTGCCTCCAGGGCAGTGGGGCGGAAAGCCGGATGAAAGCGGGCGAAGCCGTACCAGGCTTCATCGATGATCACTTTGATGCCTTTGGCATGCGCAGCCTCGATGATCGGAGGCAGGTCATAGCGGAATCCATCGTAGGTGCAACTCGTGAGTATGAGTGCCTGAGCATCGGGATGTTCTTCGATTGCCCGAAACAGCGTCTGCTTGGGCACAGGTCCATAAACACCGAACTTCTTGTTTACCGAGGAGTCAAGATAGATTGGATGGGCGCCGGATAAGACGACCCCGTGATGAACCGATTTATGACAGTTCCGATCCAGAAGCAGCTTTTCGCCGGGGGCGAGCAGCGTCTGGAATATCACCTTGTTGGCGGTGGAGGTGCCGTTTGTAGCAAAAAAAGTACGACGTGCGCCAAACGCCTTTGCCGCAATCTTCTGCGCTTCGGCAATGACGCCGGAAGGCTCCATGAGCGAATCGAGCATAGGCACCGACACCGACAGATCTGCCCGAAAAATATGCTCACCGATAAACTGATAGAAATCGCTGGCCCAGGGGCTGTCCCGCAACGAATCCCCTGAAGAATGTCCCGGCGTGTGCCAGGCATCCTTTGCCATCAATACATAATTTTTGAGCTGATCGTAAAAAGGCGTGTGCGCTTTTTCCTGAAGTTGCGCGTTCAAAATCCGGTACATGCCCCGGTAATCGCGCTCTTCACGATAGAAATAACCATCCACGGTTTCAGAAAACAGCGCATCCACCACCTCATCCTCTTTTTCCTGGGCGATCAGGATGTAGATATCCAGTTCAGGACGGAAGCGGGTTATTTCCTGTACCAGTTTCAGCGCGGTCATCTGCAGGATGCGGGAACCCTTCTCGCCATTTTTCAGCGTATAGAGTGTATCGTCCACCAGCACGGACTGAATGTCGCCATCGTCCTGGATGGCCTGAAGCGCCTCGCGTGCAGTAGTGACGCCTGAAAACGTAATGCCCAGAGGGTTTTCAAGGGACCTGGCCGCGGCGTTCAACCCTTTTATCAGTTCCCTGAGTATCAGTTTTTCATCATTGATAACGAGAATTCTGCTTACCGGTCTCTTCATGAAATAATGAAATAAATGCTTTTAATATGGAAGTCGCTTTATGCGCCAAAACAAAGGGCATTGCAAGCGCCTGTCAAGTTTTTTGGCGAATTTGTAACGGATGAAACGGTCTATATTGAACCCGGAAACCGCAGTTGACCCGCTTAATTAGAGAGCTAAGCATGGCATATGGAGGCATTTTCAGAATTTTTTCATCCACCGGAATGGTAAGGCCGCCACAAGGTATATCGTATGTCGCTCCAGGTGCGGGGTGGCGTTGCTCTTCGTTGCAGGGAGCAGCCCCTGCGGCCTTATCGCGCCTTGCCTCGCCCCTGGATCATCGCACGCTCCATCTCGTCCAGCTACGGTTTCCAGGTTGAATAAAAATGAAACTGCTCATTCGAACTTTTTCTGCCGGTATCCTGGCGATGTCGCTTCTGCTGCCGTCAATTGTTCGAGCCTCCTCTGTCGTGGTGTTGAAAGCCGATGGCCCCATTGCTCCGGTCAGCGCCGATTTCATCCAGCGAGGGCTGGAACATGCAGCGAACGAGAACGCGCTGCTTGTGGTGTTGCAACTGGACACGCCGGGAGGGCTCGACACTTCCATGCGCCAGATCATACGCGGCATCCTGGCTTCACCCGTGCCCGTGGCAACCTTTGTGGCACCGGGTGGGGCTCGGGCAGCCAGTGCCGGCACCTATATCCTTTATGCAAGCCATATCGCCGCGATGGCACCGGGCACCAATCTGGGTGCCGCAACGCCCATACAAATGGGCGGCTTGCCAGGATCAGAGCCTGAACCCAGGGCCAGACCGAAAGCAGGCGGGAACCGCGAACGAAATCCGGAGAAAGAGGACAAGCTTCCCATAAAGGATGAAATGTCCCGCAAAATGGTTCATGACGCTGCGGCATACATACGCGGCCTCGCGCAGATGCGCGGGCGTAATGTGGAATGGGCGGAAAGAGCCGTCCGCGAAGCAGTCAGCCTGTCCGCCTCCGAGGCGCTGAACCTCAAAGTCATCGATTATGTCGCTGCCGACACCGTGGATCTGTTGAAGCAGCTCGATGGCAGGCAAGTGAACGTACTCGGCCAGGACCGTACGCTCGATACCAGCGGCACCACCGTGGAAATCGTGGAACCCGACTGGCGCGCGCAGTTGCTCGCTATCATTACCAATCCAAGCATCGCCTATGTCCTGATGCTTATCGGCATCTACGGACTGTTCTTCGAGTTTGCCAACCCTGGTTTTGTGCTGCCCGGTGTAGCAGGCGCCATCTGTCTGCTTATCGCCATGTATGCCTTTCAGTTACTGCCGGTGAGTTATGCCGGACTTGCCTTGATCCTGCTCGGTATTGGATTCATGGTGGCCGAAATGTTCCTGCCCAGCTTCGGCGCTCTCGGTATCGGCGGGATTATCGCTTTCGTCGTGGGCTCGCTGATGCTGATTGACAGCGATGCACCCAGTTTCGGTATCCCCTGGCCCCTGGTCGGAGGAGTAGCCTTGGCCAGCGCCCTCTTCCTGGTTTCCGTAATCGGCATGGCACTCAAGTCCCGCCAGAAACCGCCGGTGATTGGTCAGGAGCATATGGTCGGCGCAGTGGGAGAAATGCTGGAAGACAGTTCCCGCGAGGGCATGGCGCGTATTCACGGCGAGTTGTGGACCGTGCATTCCGCCCAACCGCTGGTTCGGGGCCAGAAGGTGCGCGTGACAGGAATCGACGGCCTCGTCCTGCACGTAATCGCAGCAGAAAAATAACCAGGAGACACTCATGCTCGCCAATTCGGTATTCGGTACATTCGCCCTCATTCTTATCCTCGCGCTATTCTCGATATTCCGGATTTTGCGAGAATATGAACGCGGTGTCGTGTTCCTGCTCGGGCGCTTCTACAAGGTAAAAGGCCCGGGCCTGATCATCATCATTCCCGGTATCCAGAAAATGGTCAAAGTTGACCTGCGTACCATAGTGATGGACGTACCGAGCCAGGATGTCATTTCACGCGACAACGTTTCGGTGAAAGTCAGTGCGGTGGTGTATTTTCGGGTAGTGGATCCGCAAAAATCCATCATCCAGGTGGAGAACTTTCTTGCCGCCACCGGCCAGTTCGCGCAAACCACGTTGCGATCGGTATTGGGCAAGCACGAACTCGATGAGATGCTGGCTGAACGCGAGAAACTCAACATGGATATCCAGAAGGTGCTGGACATTCAAACCGACGCCTGGGGCATCAAGGTCTCGAATGTCGAGATCAAGCATGTGGACATCGATGAATCCATGATACGGGCCATTGCCCGGCAGGCGGAGGCGGAACGCGAGCGCCGTGCCAAGGTGATTCACGCAGAGGGCGAACTGCAGGCATCCGAGCAACTGATGCAGGCGGCAAAAACGCTTTCGCGACAGGCCGGCGCCATGCAATTGCGCTATCTCCAGACTCTTACGACAATTGCGGGCGATAAATCCAATACCGTTATTTTTCCAGTGCCGATGGACCTGGTATCGACGCTGGCAGAGGCGACCGGGAACCGGAAGGCAAAAGCTTCTGATACAGAAGGACCAGAAGATGCCCTGATGCATGATTCCGCTGAGTCTGCGTAAGCGCCGCTAATACCTACGCCGATGCGGACTCCCCCGGCTGAAACCGAACCTTTCCTGCTCAAGCCGGAGACTTTTGCGTACCCGTGTCATGGATCATGGTTTGTGCCAAACCATTGACAAAAGGAGCGCCAGCAAAAAAGCCCGGGTGCTTCCCGGGCTTTTTTGCTGAGGCTTGAGCGATCAGGCCATTGCCTTGATGGCTGCCGAGAGACGGCTTTTATGACGGGATGCCTTGTTCTTGTGAATGATTCCCTTGTCCGCAATCGAATCTATGGTACCGACAGACGCCTGATAGGCAGCCTGGGCAGTATTTTTGTCGGCCGATCCGATCGCCTTTCTCACATGCTTGATCGCTGTGCGCAACTCCGAGCGCAGACTCATGTTGCGGTTACGATGACTGATATTCTGTCTAGCACGTTTTCTTGCTTGTGCGCTGTTGGCCATGAAAATTCCTCGGATTACCCTTTACGGAAAATTTTCGAATGATACGGGTGTTTGCGCCCGATTGCAAGAAAACTGACAATTCTATCTGTTGTTGCCAACCATCGCGGCGCTTGTACCGATTTGATTCCTTCAGCAAGCCGATTTTCTGGATTCCGGATCAGTCCCCGAATGACGGAATTGATAATATTCTCTGGCCGGGTCAATAATGGTGGAGCAACCCCAAACCTCAAATATTCAGTTAACATACGCATCCATGAATCTGCTCAAAGCCCTTGTCACCGTCAGCGGGATGACGTTCATATCCCGCATTCTGGGATTTGTGCGGGATGCCATCATTGCCCGTATTTTTGGCGCGGGCGTCGAAACCGACGCTTTTTTTGTGGCATTCCGCATCCCCAACCTGTTGCGCCGTCTGTTCGCCGAGGGAGCGTTTTCGCAAGCCTTCGTACCCATACTTGCCGAATACAAGAATCGCCGCGCCGCCGAAGATACGCGCGAACTGATAAGTCACGTCGCAACACTGCTGTTCATTGCGCTATTCGGGGTCACGCTGGCAGGCGTTATTGCGGCGCCGCTGGTCATCTATGTAAGTGCACCAGGATTCACGGCAAGTCCCGAGAAATTCGAGCTTACGGTGGAACTGCTGCGGATCACGTTTCCCTATATCCTGTTCATCTCGCTCGTGTCGCTGGCTGGCGGCATACTCAACACCTGGAGCAGATTTTCGGTACCTGCGCTGACCCCGGCCCTGCTCAACCTGTCGTTTATCGGCTGTTCGCTATGGCTGGCGCCACTCATGGACCCCCCAGTACTGGCGCTGGCGTGGGCGGTATTCATCGGCGGCGTACTCCAGCTTGCCTTCCAGATACCGTTCCTCATGCGCCTCAAATTGATGCCGCGCCCACGCCTGAAATCCCCCGACAATGGCGCGTCGCGCGTTCTCAAGCAAATGGTACCAGCAGTTTTCGGCATGTCCATCGGGCAGATCAGCCTGTTGATCAATACGATATTTGCTTCCTTTCTTGTCACAGGCAGCGTTTCCTGGCTCTATTATGCGGATCGGTTAATGGAGTTTCCCGCCGGCCTGCTGGGTGTGGCACTCGGGACGGTCCTGCTGCCGTCCTTGTCGCGACACTATGCCGACAACAGCACGGATGAATATTCCCGACTGCTTGACTGGGGTCTGCGCCTGACCATGCTGCTGACACTGCCCGCAGCGCTGGCGCTGGCGCTGCTTGCCACACCGCTTATCACGACACTGTTTCATCACGGCGAATTCTCGGCCAACGATGTCTGGATGACACGCAATGCCCTCATGGCATACAGCGTGGGCCTGCTGGGGCTGATTCTGGTGAAAGTGCTGGCACCTGGTTTCTACGCAAGGCAAAACATCAAGACACCGGTAAAAATAGCCCTTATCACACTTATCGCAACCCAGTTGATGAACCTCGCCTTTATCATACCGCTGCAACACGCCGGGTTGGCGCTTGCCATTGGACTGGGCGCCTGTATCAATGCGGGCATGCTCTATTACAAATTACGGCGCCACCAGATTTACCGGCCTCAACCGGGATGGGGCATTTTTATGACCAAGATATCGGTGGCCCTGGCGATGATGGGGACTATATTATGGTTTGCTTCGGGCACTGATGTTTCGTGGCTGACGGATACGGCGGCAGTGCGAGGGATACGCCTGGCAGGAGTCGTGACAATCGGTGCGGCAAGCTACTTTGTCACCTTATGGCTGCTCGGTTTTCGCCTCAAGGATTTCTCCCGGCGCGCTGCATAGGAAAAACAGCAGTCTCTCAGACTTCATCCGGAAGTCCCGTTCTTTGATCCGTGGATAAATTCAATTCAGCAGGGTTCCGTGCACCCGCATGAACAGCGATAGAAATTGAATTCTTTGGATGTCAGATCGAAGCGACTGCCATGGATGGGATTCTACATAATTTTATCCCTGGCTCAACTCGATAAATATCAAGTTCACGCACTCATTGGCTGGGGCTCCTACCCTCATGGAGATTAGAAAAATTTTTTGAAAAGAATGCCAAGGGCACGCTTTAGAGAGCCGCTAACCATGGATTCTGAATAGATGTTTTGAGTATTGTTCAACGCGAATATTGCCGAAACGATTCAATAGGCGACCAAACTGTGCAATTTTCTTCTCAATCTCCGTGGCAGAGAGCTGGGGAAAACGATGATCGTGATATGAAAGCCTGTTCGGGCCGGGACGCCGCATGTTCAGTTTCGTGATAGAAGCCTTTAACTTCGCGAACGCCCATCCTTGGGCATATGTTCCCACGGATGTGGCGGGTGGCTGGTTTTCAGCATAGCCGCTATCCTCGAGGATATCGACAATACGCTCGCAAGCCAGACGCTCATTCCGGGCCGCCAGATAGTAATCGATGAGCGTCTTGCGTTCCTCACCTCCGGGGGGACCGAGCTTACCCTCAAGAATTCCAGTCAAAGTGTTCTGTAATTCTTCAAAATTGAAAGACTGATAACTTAGCTTGGTGGGAAGGCCCTGGAAGTCATAATCATAGAATTCATTGAATGTGGAAAGATATGATATGGCCGGTACCCCAAGCGCATACGCCTCCAAGCCCGTTGTACACCCGTTATGTATCATTGTCTTCGAAGCCAGAAGCCAGGGAATAACGTTGCCTTCATTAATGACTTTGACCCGCTTGCATCTTGCGGCAATATCGTTGTACACCTTGAAATTTTCACTTGGATGCGGCCGGACTACGATCATCAGATGGGGGAAAGCCTGCTCGAGGGCCGGAATGAGCTGCTTGAAATCTTCCAGTATTGCTTGTTTATGATTCCAGAGTCCTTCGGCAAATTCACGGCTCACTCCAATTCCGGCTTGACCACGTCGGGACGTCTTATGCCCGTCTTTTGTTGGAACGAATAAGCCAATACTGGGAATAAAGGGATTTACCTCGGTGAAATTGGTATTAACAAGAATGAAATCCCCATAAAGTTTATGGAGTTTTTCTACCTCCGCGTCGAAGTAGGGTCGCATTTCTGGCCGCAATATATCTCCGCGTGGATTTCCAGTAATGTGAATAGATAGTTTTTTGGGCAGTTGCGGATATTGCTGGAGCAAATCGAAGTTCTCATAACCCCAGGCGAATATGTGGGACACATTACTGATCGTCGTCGGTGACAGCCGCAGGTTGAAATAGGTTTCGGCCGGGGGATGAACCAACGCCTCTTCTTCCCATGCCACAATCTCATGCCCCAGCATGCGCAGAATCCTGAACATCGAATTGCTCAGACTGCGCATGCTCTTCGCCAAGTACACACCCCGTGGAAATGACGCCGCCTCGAAATGAATGAACGCACGTGAACCAATAATCACCGGAAAGCCGCGCTCTGCAGCTACACAGGACAGCAGAAGCTTTCCGTCCAGCTCGCGCACCTGATTTTCGACAGGGATAATGAGGGTTGAAGCGGAATTTCTCATAGTGGATGATTTAGCTGATAAGCCAGTTTCCATTTAGGCAGAATTCAAGCTTCAGCCTATTAAAAGGTCCAAGCGGTTCTTCCTGCAGTTCAAAGCAATGAATATCTCCGATCGGGTCATGCAGGTAGGCCCAGTTTCGACGTAGATAAGATTTCAAGAAACGAGCGTTAGCAGTTCTGCCGTCCATCAGAATAAGCGTGCCCGGTTCTAAAAAAAACTCAATTCGCAGAATATCTGCGGACATTGGCATTCTTGCTTTGCTATTAAACGAGAACCCGTTTATTTCCTGCGTAGTAGCGAACTGGGAAGGGCCATCGAGATAAACAAAATCGGGGGATATGTTGGGCAGTTTTGAATATGCGCTTGCGATCCTATTGTCGTGAATCAGAACATCGACAGAGCTGCGCGAAACAGTGGCAAGCGTTTTAAGTTTTGACCCGAGCCTTAATTTGGTGATTTCCAGGAAACGCTGCTCTTCTTCCACGGCATACACATGAAAGGGATTGTCGCTACGTATGGATTTCCTGGCCCAGTTACCGAAGTGTTTTTTAAGTATGCGCATCGCATCAGCAAGGACCACTGTACTATAACCGCTGCCAAGCTCGAGAATGTTGATGACTTTACGATTTAACGCGATCCAGTGAAGGCGGCACAAATCATCATACTTCGGTTCAAAGGGCGCTTCCTCAAACGGAGAGACAGATTTTTCGAGCGCAGAGTTTTTACTCTCTGCTCGATCTGCTTCCAATGCTTTACACAACGTTCGCAGAGAAAATAAATCAACATATTCCTCGACTCGTTCGGGATCGTGAAAACATGGCAGTGAAAATCTTTTTAATGAATCTTCAACAATCTGAAACGACGGTGATGGAACAATATCGGGAACATTGGCTTGGTTGGCGAAAGAAGCTATGGCCATTTTATATTTTGTTTACTCGTGTGACGGGAATGGTGCGATTGATCGACACAATTTCTCTGTGAATCAAGCCAGGAATCAGGTTTCTGTCAAGTTATCTTCAAGCAGACATAGTCGATCTTCTCAAGCAGAAAAATCTAATCGCAGGCGATAGCGATCAGTGCATTAAGGCGAACTGCTTCGAGGCTCGGAGATACCGTTACACCAACTCCTTCCATTGCAATTCAAATTCCAGGAGCATATATCCGATATCGGTTATCGTGTTTTTAATAGCCATCAAAAGTATAAGAAGGCGATTCTGACATAATGATGTCGCAAGGATTACAAATCTGTAATGCCAGAAGGCTGATCGGTACTCTTTCGAGCGCCGACTGCAAGGGCTTGCTGCGCCTCGACGGTACGCATCAGATTGAATGCCAGAAGTCTTCCCAGTCGCTGATTGCCCAGGGGCATGCCTTCCACCCGCTGGATAATGTCCAGATCGGGCGCCTTGTTGGCTTCCATGATGCACGGACCACTGTCGAGCAGTGCAACATCCCATCCGATGACAACCTGGTCGGAAAAGGCGACGCCATGCGCATATTGCACCAGATCGATCAACTCAACCCAGTACGGCAGCTTGCGATTCTGGATCTGAATCCCGGTTTCTGGATGTTGCTCATACCATCCGTCAGCTGTGGCTCCCCAGGCCCCGCGCGTGCCCCTTCCCAGCGTACCGGTGGAAATGTCGACATTGGCGGCAATACCCCCGGCGTGAAAGTTATCGACGACGACCCGCTTGTTTCGCGCCATGCGAAAAGCCGCATTGGTCACTTCGACCCCCCCCTTTTCGTTACGGCATGTCATCACGCGAACGGTGGAAAGTATCCCGCTGGCCAGATCGGCAATCTCATGATGACTCACAAGCCGCGGCTGCACGAGGAAAGCCCCGTGTCGCGAGGCATGCCGCAGCCGCTCCAGCACTTGACTTCCGGTAGCAACCCCGCCGTCGTTGCCACGAAAGTGCCCGGAACCGATATATTCCCACCGGGTGGCCTTTTTCCCGCCCTGACCGTGCACCGGTTTTATGAAAAGATCGCACTCGGGTAATTCGGGCAGTGCCGATGGCTCCGACGAACTCCAATCTACCGCCGTAACCTTTTCCTGGGCGATATAAAAAAAAACGGGAGCAGTCGCGATCCTGTGCTCGCGACAGCGGACCCTGAAGCGCATCTTATCCTTTATGGAGCCGGTACTGCGTTCCGCAGGAACAGGGAGGCCACCATTGTTATCGCGCAGGAAGCGATAGAGCCCCCCTTTCGTCTCTAACCGGTTCAGATACTCCCCTGCGCGCAGTCTCTTGTCATCGTCATGCAGTTCGAAAATGTAATACCACGGAGATGGAATCGCAAAGCGTATCGCAAGCCCGATCTGCTCCCGGATCTGCCGGATCAGTCCTTTCCCCGTCCGCTTCTTGATAGCGGGACCATTGATCGCTGTGAAAGCCGCTACCAGCACAGCAAGCATGAACGGCACGAACGGCAACGCCGCGCGCATGATGATCCGATCGCCGAGTATTTCCTTGCTCCAGACCTCGCGCTGAATGCAGCGGTGGATGTACATTGCCGCCGAACCGTCGTTCGGCAACCGGGTGAAGATCCACGCCGCACCGCTCAAATCCCGGGTTATTCTGTCAATAATCAAGGTCACTGGCGATTTTCACCGCCCTCCGTAATGCATTGCAATAATCGGCGGCCTGCCCCCCATGTTGCTGGGTAAATTCCCAATAATTATCAAAATTTTCCCGTCTTTGCTGCTTCGTTGCGGGAGAAAAAATAGAGAGGGATCTTGCTGATGCCATAGGCTTCGAGGCTCCGGTTAGTAGGCATGAGGATCATGCAGATTGCTTATAACAAAATAAAATGAAACGTGAGGTTTACATTCCTGAGCCATGGACGAAGATGAGGTTGATGGAGCGATTGATAATGCGGACGAATGGTGGAATAAATCAGTTGCTAAGCTGATGATTATCACAGCAGCACCTAGCAGTGCCTTGATGGACAACAACGTCACCTCGACTTCCTCCGCTGGATTCCCACAATATTCTAATGGTTATAGGCGGAGATTATAAAAAGGGAATCCTGACAGAATGATGTCGGCGGCATTACAAATCTGTAATGTTCAGGAAGCGGTTGAGGGTTGAAGCCGACAGGGATTGAGTGATGCAAAATCCCCTGTTGACAAGCTGATTACAGCAGAACTACCGAAGGCTATGACGGATGTTATGTCGGAAAGAAAAGCCGTATGGACGTGCCTTGGCCAATAGTGCTTTGTACACCGATCCTGCCACTGTGAAGACTGATGATGGATTTTACGATAGCCAATCCGAGTCCCGCGCCTTCTTTCGTATTACGGGAAGGATTGACCCGATAAAAGCGATCAAATATTTTCGATAGATGTTCCTGCGCGATTCCTTCTCCACTGTCGCGACAGACAACCTCGAGCCCGCCGTCGACATATTGGATGGAGAAAGCAATTTCACCTCCCCCTGGAGTGTAATGCAGGGCATTTGAAAGCAGGTTACTGATGATTCTTCGAAAAAGAATCGGATCAGCATCCATCATCCCATCTCCCATGCATGTTACTTGAACCTTCTGTTTCGCAGCCAGTGCTTCGTAAAAATTGATGACTTTCGTGATTTCCGTGCGTGCATCGATCCGGCTGCGGGTAACCATGGCCTGCGCATTATCGGCCCTGGCCAGGAATAGCAGGCTGTCCATCATGCGCGACAGGCGATCGTACTCCTCGAGACTCGATGCAAGTATCTCGCGGTATTCATGAGCCTCCCGGGGCCTGGAAAGGGCCACTTCGGCTTCTCCCCGCAGGTTATTGATCGGAGTGCGCAACTCATGCGCCAGATCAGCCGAAAACTGGAAAAGGCGATCAAACGAATCTTCCAGCCGATCGAGCATCGCATCGAATGCGCGTGCCAGCGACACCAGTTCCTGAGGCCACGGCACGACATCGATGCGCTCATGTAACTGGCTGGCCGTGATGCGTTCAGCAACTCCGGTAATATCTACCAGGGGCTTCATGCCGCGCCGCGCGATGATGGCTCCAATGGCTGCAGATACCAGAATGCCGGTTAACAGCACACCGGCCAAATAGTGCTCGTACCGGGTGATCAGCACCTCTTCGTCTGTCTCATCCAGTGCCATCTGGATCTGCCAGCCGAAACCATCGCCTCCTATCCGGTTGGCAACCAGCAAATAGGTTTTATCGTCAGCAGAATACCATTTCTTTATCTTGCCTTTCGACTCGCGCGAGTCGGGAAATACAGCGGAGGGAGTCTCCAGATCCATTCCCGGAGTCTCATGAAGAGTGATCCCGGATTCATCAAGAATACGGCTGTAGGTACGATACTGGGAGTTGGTAAATCCGACATTTTCCTGGGAAATTTCACGTTCCAGGGCTTCCCGATCGTCTGCCCGCAAGAGGCGCCCGAGAAACTTGATCCGTCTGTCGAAAAACTGCTCATCTTCTTTTTCCAGTGTCGTGATGAGAATCCAATAAAGGAATCCTGAAGCGAAGATGAGCATGACGGAGGCCGATAACGCATAAAGCCAGGTCAATTGCCTGGTGATCGACCAGTGCGAATGACTGGATGTGGATGCGACCCTCCGCGGGCTATCGATCTTCAAACACGTACCCTACGCCACGCACCGTATGGATCAGTTTCTTTTCGAATGGATCGTCTATCTTGCCGCGTAGTCGGCGTATCGCCACATCGATGACATTGGTATCACTGTCGAAATTGATATCCCAGATTTGCTCCGCGATCAAGGTCCGGGATAAAACCTCTCCAGAACGCCGCATGAGCAGCGACAGAAGCGCGAATTCCTTGGACGTCAGATCGAGGCGATTGCCGCCGCGAACTGCCTTCTGGCGCGCGAATTCAATCTCCAGATCAGCAATTTGCAAGGTGTCATGATGTCTCTGGGGGGTACGCCGCAACAGCAGGCGAACTCTGGCCAGCAATTCTGAAAATGCAAAAGGCTTGATCAGATAGTCATCTGCCCCGAGCTCCAGCCCCTTGACCCGGTCTTGCACCATGTCCCTGGCGGTGAGGAAAAGCACCGGCATCTCTTTTCCCATCTGGCGCAGCGTCGAGAGAATGGACCAGCCATCGCGACCGGGCAGCATTACGTCCAGAATGATCAAATCATAATCGATGTCGAGAGCCAGAAGCAGTCCCTCATCGCCATTCATCGAGGCATCGACGATATAACCCGATTCGGTTAATCCCTTTTTGAGAAAAGAAACGGTCTTGTCCTCATCTTCGATAATCAGGATACGCATAATATTGTGGTCGAATACACGAGCGCTTTTCGGCCTGCCCCAAATGCCGCGGATGCATTTACCTGAACTTTGGCTTGGTTGCTCTTCCGCCAAGCCGGAAAAAGAGTGGAGAAGATAGCCTTAAGATCGCGAAAACTGCGTCGTAAAGCGGAGAAGCAAAAATAAACATACCAGAAAAAGCCGCTCGATTGGGGCGAGAAAAAAGTGTTTTCTTGCTTGAAATTGACCTTATATCATATATAATGGCGAAAAGTATTCCCTGTTAATCTCAGGATTCACCTTGACTATGGCACGCTTCGTCAAACCTTCTCCTCTATTATTGCCGTTACTTCTTGGATATCTCCTTAACGGTGTAGCCATGGCCAATGACACTGCAGCTGAGGGAAGCATCTCCGCAGAGAAGAATGCCTCGACCGCCAAAACCGCTTCTGTTGATGACAACAGGCAAACAGAAGCAATCGAGGGACCCGTATTCAAAAACGCAGCCCCGCCTGCCAGTTATCCGCCCTACAGTAAAAAAGATCCGTGGGAACCCGTCAACCGCAAGATATTTTCATTCAATGAATCGGTTGATGACTATGTAATGAGGCCGATCGCAAAGGGTTATAGATGGATAATGCCCGACCCCCTCGAAACAGCGGTGGGAAACGTGTTCTCGAACCTCGGTGACATACCGATCACGCTGAACAACCTTCTGCAGCTTAAATTCAATAATGCACTCACCAGCAGCACCCGGTTCGTAGTGAACAGCACTTTAGGCCTGGCCGGGATCGTGGATCTGGCGAGCGGCATCGGGTTTGAAAAGCACAATGAAGATTTTGGGCAAACCCTGGGCTATTATGGAGTCGCAAGCGGGCCTTATGTCGTATTGCCCTTCCTCGGACCCAGTTCAGCGCGGGATGCAGGCGGGCGCGTCATCGACACCGTGACCGACCCTGTTTTTGTAGGCAGCTTTTTCGTGGCACCCTTTATAGGCCCGATAGTGGGTTCCACCAGGGTTACAGATACTCGCGCCGAATTCCTCAAATCCGAGAAGACTCTGGAAGAAGCTTCGCTCGACAAGTACGAGTTTATCCGTGATGCCTACCTCCAGAGACGGCGGAGTCTGGTGCATGACGGGAATCCCCCGAAGGATACGGAGGATGAAGAAGAGATTTGAACTACCCAGGGAATAAGGGCAAGGAACAAGAAAGTAAAGCCTGTCGAATCTGATGCGTCAATTCTGACGGGAAACAAAAAGGCGGGAGCATGAGCATGCTCCCGCCTTTTTTGTTTCATGGCTGATCAGGCCATCGCACGAAGCGTTGCAATACGCACTTCAAGTGGCGGATGAGACATGAAGAGGGTTCTGAGACCCCCTTCGCCTCCAGAAATACCAAATGCTTCCAACCGCTCCGGCAACTGGGAGGGTTCGTGCCGGCGTTGCAGGCGTTCAAGCGCCGCGATCATTTTATTGCGTCCGGCCAACTCCGCTCCACCCGCGTCCGCGCGAAATTCACGCTGCCGGCTGAACCACATCACGATGATGCTTGCCAATATCCCAAGTACCATTTGAGCGATCAGCGTGGTAACCATGAAGGCGGGCCCATGCTCTCGCTCGGTTTTGAATATTACCCTATCCACAAAATGTCCGATGATTCTTGATAAAAAAATCACGAAGGTATTGACGACGCCCTGAATCAGCGCAAGCGTCACCATATCGCCGTTGGCGACATGACTTATTTCATGCGCCAGTACCCCCTCGATTTCATCTTTCGTCATGGCCTGAAGCAAGCCGGTACTTACCGCCACCAATGCCTCGTTGCGGTTCATGCCGGTAGCAAAGGCATTCATGTCTGGCGCATCGTAGATCGCCACTTCCGGCATGCCGATGCCGACACGCTCGGCCTGGCGCCGGACAGTTTCCACCAGCCAGCGCTCGGTCGGATCGGAAGGCTGTTCGATCACGACTGCACCTGTCATGCGTTTCGCAGTCCACTTGGACATGGCAAGCGAAATCAGCGAACCGCCAAAACCGATCACTGCCGCCATGACCAGCAGGGAATTGTAATTGATGCCCACACCCTGCTCATCAAGCATGCGATCAACGCCTAGCAAGCGTAGCGTGATGCTCAGTACCAGCAAAATGGCCAGGTTGGTAACGACAAATAGAAAAATTCGCTTCATGAGCAGTTCCGTTTCCTTATGTCAAAGATGGATCATATATAGGGATGGGAGTTCAATTTTTCAAGGAGGCACTGTAGCCAGAACCGTGCTCCTCACTATATTCCTGCCCTGCCCGTCAACCTCCTCTTCAACGAGCCTGTCCTGCACCGGTCAAAGAAGCTCAGGACAGGTTCAGGGCGAACGGTGGGCGAAGGGGTTCAGAGCGGCTGTCAGTGTATCACTAGCGCCGATTCTCGCGGATGAGCAGGACATAAATCGAGAGAGCGGCAAGGATCATGAAAAAAATTGCCGACCAATCCGGGAGAGTAAGCGAAGCAAATTTCCATGTGACATCGGCGCAATCGCCATTTGCTGCGAACATGTCAGGCCACCATCGTGCCAGCGGCAGCGCGTTCAGAAACTCTTCTTCAGGACTGATACCGCATTCGAATGCCTCCGGGTAGCGGACGAGCCAGGCCTGTCGCAAGGCCACCAAACCGCCGGCAAACGCAAAGACTGTCATCAGGCCGGCATAGATACGGCGACCTGTTGTTCCCGGAATATGAAAAAAACCGGCCAGCGCGGTCAAGCCTGTCAACCAGTAAGCAACGCGCTGCACGACACAAAGCGGGCACGGCAAAAGATTTCCCGCGAGTTGCAGATAAAGCGCGTAGCTGATCAGGGCCGAGCAACACAGGAATATCGCCAGCCATATGCTCCGTACCGGCACCATGGGATTACTCATGTCCGGCCCCTGTTGTCCGACCTGGCTCGCCGATGGCTGTTTTCTTCGTTTTGCGCATCCCGCCCGATACCATTTTATATTCCAGCAAGCGGCACTCCAGCGCACCGTTGAAGAGCGGAATACGGCGCGAGGCTGTCAAACGTATGAGCCTGGGAAGCTGCGGATCAGCCGTCAGTATGTAGGCGTTCCATCCGCTGAATTTCTTCTTGAGCACGTCTCCGAGTTTCGGGTAAAACTCCATGAGCTGTTTCTGCTCCCCCAGCCTCACCCCATAGGGCGGGTTGGTGACAAGAAAGCCGGAGGACGCCGGCGCCGACAGTTCCAGCACGTTTGCCTGCTTGAGAGTAACTGCTTCGGACAGTCCGGCAGCCGCCAGATTGGCTTGGGCAACAGCAATCGCACTGCCATACAGGTCGCTGCCGAATATCGGTTGCTGCAATTTCGTCTTTTGCCTTGCAGTTGCCGCCTTTCTGATCCGTTCCCATCGTTTTTTATCAAATATCCTGAGCCTTTCGAAAGCAAAACCCCGTCCCAGCCCGGGGGGTATATTCAGTGCAATCTGGGCTGCTTCGAGCAGAAAGGTTCCGCTCCCGCACATGGGATCAAGCAGCGGAATCCCTGGACGCCAGTCTGCCAGCGATAAAATTCCTGCGGCAAGATTTTCCCGTAGCGGAGCCTCCCCGGTACTCTTTCGGAGGCTGCGCTTGAATAACGCGTCACCCGAGGTATCCAGATACAGGGAAATCCTGCGAGCATCGAGAAAACCGTGAATCCGGATGTCCGGTTGCGCGGTATCGACACTTGGCCGGTTGCCGACACCTTCGCGGAATCTGTCGCAGACGCCATCCTTGATCTTGAGCGTAACGAAATCCAGGCTCTGCAACGGACACTTGATAGCAGCCACATTGACCTTGATTGTCAGCGCCGAAGCGAACCAATCGTGCCAGGGCAACTGGCGCGCAACCTTATATACATCCATTTCGGTAGCGTAAGGTTCGCTGGCCACGCGCCAGAGAACACGGCTGGCAATACGGCTTTCCAGGTTGGTTCGATAACAGGTATCCCAGTCCCCCTGAAATTCCACACCCCCGTCCTGACGATTTATGGCAGAGGCACCGAGGCGTTCCAGCTCGGCGACGAGCGCGAATTCCACCCCACGGGGACAAGGAGCGAAAAAATGATAAAGCGTCACAGGATGCAGTGCAGGTGATTCAGGATATCAGAAGAGTCCTGGCTTCCGGATACTCGCAGAAATGGTTTTATTTTGCTGCCCACGCGCCGTAGGCAAGCAGGGCCCATGCTGTGAGGAACGACACACCGCCAAATGGAGTGATGACGCCAAGTCCGCGCATACCGGTGAGGCTCAGCGCATAAAGACTGGCAGAAAACAGAACGATTCCCGCAAGCATCAGCCATCCGGATAACACCACCCACCTGGAGGCGGGAAACTGAAACAGCACGAGACCCACGGCGATCAGGCCGAGCGCATGATAAAAGTGATACTGCACACCGGTCTGGTATACGGCCAGCATATCGGCGGAGAGGGTCTGCTTCAGGCCATGCGCACCGAACGCACCCAAAGCGACACAGAGAAATGCATTGACTGCGCCCAGCGTGAGAAAGATTTTTGGAGACATATTTTCGTGGAAAGAGCTGATAGGTTCAATAGCAGAGATCAGTGACCAGTGGCAAAAACATATAAGCGGAATTGAATGGCAGCGATCTTCATGACGGCTTCTTATTCGGGAAAAAATCACCTCTTCCCTATGGAGGAACGGGAGTTCGATGCGGATCCGGCACAATTCCACCAACGATCAAAGTCTGCACCACCCTTGGCTGAATGTCCAGACTCGACAGAAAGTTGAGGAATGCAGTCCTGAATTCACATTCCTGCTATTCGCCCTTCTCCATCACGGAGGCCTTGCTCCATCCTTTCGCGAACTTCACACGGATGGCATCCCCAACGTCAACCTGGTCATTGCTTCTCAATACCGTGCCATCGGGGGCATAAGCAATACTGTAGCCTCGCGCCAGAACGGAATCCGGATTCAGATGAGAAAGATTTGCTTCCTGGCGCTGCAAATGCATGCCGAGAGTTTCAATCCGGGATGCGATCACCCGCTGAAGGCGTAGACGGAGTTCCTGCTGGCGTTCTTCCAGCCGTGGAATATCGGGTCGGACAATCTTCATGCGCTGCTGGAACTCACGCAAACGCCAATAACGCTCCTTCTCATGACGCTGCCATGCACTTTCCAGGCGTTCGCGCAAACGCGCAAGCTGTGCCAGTTGCGCTTCGATGCGCTTTCCCGGATGTACCAGACGGCATCCCAGCATATCGAGATGCTGCATCCTGCTTTCGATGCGCCGCTGCATTGCGCGATGCATGCGTCCACAAAGAATTTCTCCACGTCCTGCCAGTTCTGTGCGATCCGGACACACGAACTGGGATGCGCCGGTCGGCGTGGGGGCCCGGACATCGGCGACAAAATCCGCAATGGTAAAATCGGTTTCGTGACCTACTCCGCTTACAATGGGAATGAAACACGCCGCCATTGCGCGCGCCACCACCTCCTCGTTGAAAGCCCACAGGTCTTCCAGAGAGCCACCGCCCCGGCACAGTATCAGTACATCGCACTCAGCCCGGCTTGCAGCGGTTTGAATGGCGCCCGCGATCTTGATTGAAGCGCCGGCGCCCTGAACAGGCGTTGGATAAACGATTACGGGCACGGAAGACATGCGCCGCTGCAAGGTGGACAGCACATCATGCAGCGCGGCGGCAGCAGGAGAAGTGATGATCCCGATCTGCTTTGGAAACCCGGGCAAGGGTTTCTTGCGCTCGGAATCGAACAATCCCTCTTTTCCAAGCCTCGCCTTGAGCTGCTCGAAAGCTTCAAACAGCGAACCGAGCCCGGCGTGACGGATAGCCTCGATGTTCAGTTGAAAATCGCCGCGTGCATGATAGAGCGTTACCAGCGCACGCACCTCCACCCGCATGCCATCCCGGGGCTGCCAATCAAGGTACTGGTTTTTTTCCCGGAACATGACACAGCGCACCTGGGCAATCTCATCCTTCAGGGAAAAATACCAGTGGCCGGAGCCATAACGCTTGATATTGGAGATCTCGCCAGCCACCCAGGACAATGGAAAAGCCTGCTCCAGCAACTCCCTGGCGTTGCGGTTCAATTCGCTCACGCTCATGACCGCCCGCTCGAAACCCATTTCCAGAACGTGATTCATCTTGACATTTTACAATAATCCACACTTGTCACGAAAATAGCATATTACGGCCCAACCGACATGAAATCCGGGTACAACATAACCCGGGTACAACATAACCCTATGTTTTAAAATGAATTTGTAATAAGTTCAAAAATTAGTCTAATCAAAAAAAGTTGTTATGGAAGGGCGACTTAAAAGCTCTATCTGCCTATTACCCACAAACTTATCCACAGCAATTGTGGACAATAAAAATCTTTCAACCTTGCTGAAATCACAGCAGCAAGCTACATTAAGATGGTTCTGAAGCCCTGATTCGCTCTGGTCCGGACTCGATTTTTGTATTTTTACCGAGGAGATTCCCGCGTGTTCGCGTTGATTCAAGCCGCCGGCTGGCCGATCTGGCCGATCATTCTGGCATCCATCGTCGCGGCAGCCATCATCGGCGAGCGCATCTGGGCGCTGCGCCTCAGCGTGGTAGCGCCGCGGAATCTCTTGCCTCTGGTAGTGCGTGAATACCGTGAAGCGGGCGTGTCTTCCGAAATGCTCGGCCGTCTCCAGAAGCATTCTCCCCTCGGTCAGATTTTTTCTGCCGGGCTGAAAAATGACACCAGTACGCGGGAGGTTATGAAAGAATCCATAGAAGAAGCCGGTCGTGCCGTTGCCCATCAGTTGGAACGCTATCTCACCACCCTGGGGACGATCGGCTCCGTAAGTCCGTTGATGGGCCTGTTCGGGACACTGGTGGGCATGATCGAAATATTCGGCGCAAGCACTCCTGTCAGCGGCAACAACCCGGCGCAACTGGCGCACGGCATCTCCGTAGCGCTTTATAATGCTGCTTTTGGCATCCTTGTCGCTATTCCCAGTATCATGTTTTACCGGTATTTCCGGGGGAAAGTGGATGAACTGGTAATAGAGATGGAATTGCAGGCATTGAAACTGGTGGAAATCATCCATGGCGAAAGAAAGGGCTGATTACTGGGAACGGCTATGCCTGATCCTTCATAACCCGTGCACCTGAAATTGCTCTTATCCATTGCTCCCCTATTCCATCGAATCCTGATCATGAATTTTCAGCGCGGCAGACACAAAGAAGACCCTGAAATCAATCTGGTCCCGATGATCGATGTGCTGCTTGTCATCCTGATTTTTCTGATGATAACCACCACCTACTCCCGGTTTTCGGAACTGGAAATCACTTTGCCGCAAGCCTCCTCCGAAAAATCCGGCGAGCGGTCGAATGTCATCGATATCTCGGTCAGCGCGACCGGGAGCTACATGATCAATCGGACGCCTGTCCAGTTTCGAAATGTCGCCCAGTTTCAGGACGAATTGCGAACTGCGGCAGGGAACCGTGTGGACCCGGTGATAGTCATCAACGCGGATGCCAGGGCGACACACCAGTCGGTTATCACCGTGATGGAGGCAGCGCGAATAGCGGGATACAATCGCATCACTTTCACCACTCGGAATCCGGAATAGCGCCGGGGAGGCCGAAGGCCGGCGAAAAATCGGGCCTCGCCTTATCCGGCCAGAAAAACATTATGCCGTCATTCCGGGCTTGATGCGGAATTCAGCCAAGCCAGCAATGGTGTGCTTTGAACGCGGCTTCCGCTGGCATGACGCTCATACTGCTTGCTCGCCGAATTAATAGGTTAAGAAAAGATTGAGAAAACGAAGAGACGAAACAAGGGGCGTAGCCGAAAGATCTGACTCATCGAACGTCCCTGGAAAACAGCTGTTAAAGCAGAGTGCCTGGAAAATGGAACGCTCGGCTGATTGGAAGCAACTGATCGAAGTGAAATCTTGAAATTGAGGCTGAATTATGGATCCTAAATTGCTCGACATTCTGGTATGCCCGCTATGCAAATCACCGCTGCTGTACCGGAAATCTGAAAACGAACTCATCTGTAAGGCCGACAGGCTGGCATTCCCCATCAGGGATGGAATTCCCATCATGCTGGAAGATGAAGCCCGAAGGCTGCCGGTGGAGGAAGAGATCAGCTGATAGAATGTCCAGCCGTATTCGATTTCTGGTCCCAGGCAGCCTGAAAGGATGTGAAGAATGAAGAGCCTGAATAGTGAAGTGGTTCTTGGCGCTCTGGTAGCGGACAGCGCCGCCCTGGGGCTGCACTGGATTTATGACTCTGTCCGCATCGCAGAAATTGAAGCAGCCCGGGGCCCGGGGGGCCTTGTATTTCTGCAACCGGAAGCGGCAAATTATGCCGGGGCAAAGGGATACTTCGCGCACAGCGGAAAGACCTCCGGCGAGTCAAGCTCCTATGGAGAGATTTGCCTGCTGATGCTGAAGCATCTGGCAAAGCACGGGCGATTCAACCGGGTCGAGTATCAGAGCGAATATCGCGCCTGCTTCGGGCCGGGCGGGAAATACGTGGGGTATATTGATTCCCCTATGCGCTTCACGCTGAGTACATTGTTACCCCTGGAACCGGCGGAATTTCCGGCAACCTCGGGCGCGGATGACGACCAGCATCCATCCCTGGCAGCGATCCCGCCGCTGGTGGTCGCACATACAGGAACACTGGATGAGCTCATGCGGCGGGTCGATGAAGTGGTGCGCATAACGAACAATAACGAAACGGCTGTCACCGCCGCGCAATGTTCTGCCGCAGCGTTATTCAACCTTTTGCAGGGCATGCCCGTACCACAAGCCCTGGCAGATGCTTTGCCGTTTGCGGGCAGCGTGCTCCGGCCGCTGCTTGAAGAGGCACTTTCAATGCCCCGAGCGGATGGTGTCGGTGCAACTCAACGCTTCGGTCCTGCCTGTCATGTCACGGAAGGTCTGCCTGTCGTCTTCCACATTGCGCAAACTGCGAGCGATTACCGGAGCGCGGTCGAAGCCAACATACGCGCGGGGGGAGACAGCTGCGGCCGGTCGATCATGCTGGGCGCCCTCGTGGCAGCATGTGCGGCAAGACAGAATATCTCCGAATTTCCTGTTCCATTTCAGTGGCTGGCACGATACCGGAAGTTCGTGGAGGCTGCGGACGCCTGCGCCGCCATTCAATGATAAAGAACGCCAAGGCGAGCAACGAAGCGGATGATGAGGCAGACAATGGCACAGCAACGGACGCACGTTCAGAGTCTTACGACTCCCGAAACACTCCGGAGTTACCGCAGCCTTGCACTGGCAAAGGAATTGTGCGCTTTCCTCAGGCGGCTGCCCATAAGATTCCCGTAATCCCTTCTTGCGGCATTCATTGCTCTCAGCGTGCCTTACGTTCGGGCCTAAGACGCCATCTGGCAGTTCAGTCCACAATGAAACGCGCCCGCATAAACAGTTACAGAGGCAGTCCACAGTTCCGCAGCGCATCAATTCCGGAACAGAAAATCCTTTTCTGCCTTTCAGGACGATAATTTTCTTTCCGGGGAATTGCCTGAACCATAGCCCTTTTCCCGAATTTTCCATTTGGCATAACAGTCCAGCCCGCAAAAATGCAGGATGTAATCGGTCGCTTCCTCATTCACTGCTTCAGATAAAGGGATTTCCTTGAAGCAGACCTTGCATGCCACTCTATCCGGCTCAGAGGGTATTTCCGACTCACGCATTTTTGAAATTCTCTTTTTCCCAGCTTGCCTCAATTCTACCCATCTTTTGTCCTGCCCACCTTTTGCATTCATTGTGACAAATAGACGAGGCACCGGCAATCAGGTCAAATTCACCATCGTTCCTCCAAGCACATCAATAAGCTGAGCCGGAAAGATGCCCAGCCATACAAGCAACAACACCAGCGCTGCCAGCATCGCACTTTCCGCAAAGGAGGGTGCTGCGACACGCAGCGTGATTGCTTCACCGGCTGCCTCCGAACCTGACGCATACATCATTGCGATAATGCGCATATAATAAAACAGCCCGATGATGCTGCCGACAACCAGCGTAATCACAGGCATCCATAACGAGGCTTCCACCCCGGCTGTCACTATATAGAACTTCCCGATAAAGCCCATTGTCAGGGGAATTCCGGCCAGCGACAGCAGCATGGCGGTAAATACCCCTGCCAGCCACGGTCTGTGCCAGAACAGACCTGCATAGTCCGCCAGCCTGTCGCTATCCCTTTCCGCCGCCCCATGGAATTCGCCAGCGGATCCGCCATTGAACCCCTCGGACAATACCGTTACCACGCCGAAGGCGCCCAGCATGGTGACGAAATAAGCTGTCAGAAAATAAGCAACCGCCTCGATTGCCAGTCGGTCAAAGGCCAGGAACCCGACCAGCAGATAGCCAAGCTGTGCAATCGAGGAATAGGCAAGAATCCGCTTGATGTTATTCTGTAGCAGGGCAAGCAGATTGCCAGCCAGGATCGTCGCGACGGCAACCAGGCTCAATGCGAATGTGATCGACTGCGACTGGTGCGCGCCTGCCATGAGGAAATAGCGCAGCAGCAGGACAAGCATGGCGCCCTTTGAAACAGTGGCGATGAACGCGGTAATCGGCGCAGGCGCACCTTCATATACATCCGGAGTCCACATGTGGAAGGGCACCAACGCCAGTTTGAATCCGACACCGGCCACAATCAGCGCGAGCCCCGCCAACCCATAGAGTTCCAGTGTCTCCTCAGGCGCAGCAAGCATTGTCCCGATTTTCACAAACTGCATCGTCCCGAGCTGTGCATAGACCAGCGCCATGCCGAACAAGAGCAACCCGGATGAGAACCCGGCGAGGATCAGGTACTTGATTCCTGCCTCGAGAGGATGCTCTGTGAACCGCGGATAGGCGATCAATGCAAACAACGAAATGCTGAGCAGTTCCAGACCCAGGAGAAATGAAGCAAAATGGCTGCTTGCCACGAGAACCCCACCGCCAAGGGCGGCCAGCAGCAACAGGATGTAAAGTGCTTCATGCCGGCTTTCGCCTCCACCGAAGTAGCGGTAACACAATATCGCGACAACGAAGGTCGCGGCAACGATGAGTCCGGTAAAAAACAGTGCATACTGATCCAGTACCAGCAGAGCTGTGACCTGCGGAGATGGGGTGCCCGCGAGGCCTTGAGGCAGGAACGGCAGGAACAATGCCGTAAATGACAGAACCAGTCCGGCGAGTGTCAATATCATGACGGGCCGGGGATGACGGTAAAAGGCTGCAGCCAGCATCACCACTACCGCAGCTGCGGCAAGGAGAATGAGCGGTGACAGGGTCGCGAGATCCAAGGTCACGAGATCCAAGTGCAGGGAATCGGAAGGTAGCGCGGAGGATATCGGGTTCATTCCACATTGACCTCATGGTGGGCGACAGCAATCGCAGGCGGACTGTTTGCGGTGTTTGGCGCGGCATTCAGGACCGGCTGCGGATACAACCCCAGCCATAGGGTAATGGCTACCATTGAAAACAGAGTTACCATTTCACGGCCTGACAGATCATGTAGCTGCCAGCCATGCTTATTTTCGCCATGAAAAGTTTTCTGCACCAGCGCAAGCGCATATACGACACTGGCAACAAATACCACGGTCGCGACGGACGCAAGCACGCTGCTGCTGGTGGATAATCCCATCAGCACCAGGAATTCCCCGACGAAATTACCCATTCCCGGCAGCCCAAGCGCGGCAATGGCAAAAAACAATCCCATTCCCGCCAGGCGCGGCACGACGCTCCACAGGCCTTCATAGCGCTGCATATCGCGTGTATGCGTCCGCTCCTGCAAAATGCCTGCGACTACAAACAATGCTCCCGTACTGATGCCGTGCGCCATCATCTGCATCACGGCTCCCCCAAGGGACCAGGGATTCCAGGCGAATATCCCGACCACCGCAAAGCCCAGGTGGCTCACGCTGGTGTAGGCCACGAGACGCTTGAAATCCGTCTGGGCGAACGCCAGGAAAGCGCCATAGAGAATTCCGGTTGCTCCCAGCACCATTGCCACCGGGGCAAAATGCGCCGCCGCCTCGGGAAATAGCGGAACAATAAAGCGCAACAGTCCGTAGGCTCCTGTTTTCAGCAGCACTCCTGCAAGAATCACGCTTCCTGCTGTCGGCGCTTCGGTATGTGCATCCGGCAGCCAGGTATGAAATGGCACGATGGGCGTCTTGACTGCGAACGCAATGAAAAAGCCGAGCATGATCCACAGTTCGGCGGAGGGAGACAGGGTGGCATTCAACAGATCGAAATAATCGAATGTCAGGACTCCAGTACTGCGGTAATGGACGAATACCAGTGCAAGAATTGCCACCAGCATGAACATGCCGCTCCCCTGCGCGAAAATGAAGAACTTGATCGATGCATACTGCCGGTTCTCATGGCCCCAGATTCCGATCAGGAAATACATCGGTACCAGCATCAATTCCCAGAAGAAGAAAAACAGAAACAGGTCCAGCGCAAGGAATACGCCAACCGACCCTGCCACAGTCCATAGCAGGTTGAAGTAAAAGAACCCGACACGCTTCTGGATTTCCGTCCAGGAACATGCCACCGATACTATCGCCAGAAAAGCGGTCAGCACGACCAGGACGAGGCTTATTCCATCCACGGCCAGATGAAAGCTCACTCCGAAACGCGGAATCCATTCCGCCCTGGTCTCGCCAAGCCACCCTCCATGAGCGGGAAGAGCCATAGCGCTGGCAGACTGCAGCCAAAGCCATATCGCCAATACGAACTCGATGCCCGCCGTGACCAATGCGAACCACTTTGCCGCGCCCGGATACCAGCGATCCGCCATCCATGCCAGCAAACCGCCCGCCATCGGAATGAAAATCAATGCAGCGAGGATCATGCGAATACTCCCATGAATATAATGCCGATCGAACCGGCGGCAATCGCTGCCGCGTAGCGGCGTACCTGTCCGTTTTGCGTTGCACTCAAGGCGCGATGGAGAAACAGACAAAGCCCGGTCAGGCCGCTATAGATATTGTCGATCAGGTCGTGCCGATTGATCTTCTGGAGCCACCTGAGCGTGCATGAAAACGCCATGCGGTAGATATCGTCGATCACGTCCCGCTGATCAGCGTGGGCAAGCCAGAGATAGGGCCGGACGAACAGGAACTCATAAAGATGGTCGAAACCCCAGCCAAAATGCCAGAAGTTCCGGAGGCTTGCCAATGCCGGGACCAGCGTCAGTTCATGGAGAAAGGCGGGATATCTCAAAAACAACAGGTATGCCAAGGCAATGCTGCCAAGAGAGGCAGCAACTGCGAGCAGTTCCAGGATGATTTCGTCATTTTTACCGCTGTGAACGACCTGAGTCGGCGGCAAGGCATGCTGAATAAAATCGGAGAACAGCGTTAAATTTCCGAGAAAAGATGGGGTTTCAATCCATCCGCCAACCACAGAGAAGGCTGCAAGAACGATGAGCGGTAGTGTTATGCACAGCCCCGGCCGGCAGGTTTCGGGGGGCGCCACAGTCCTCGCTTCGCCAAAAAAGACGAGAAACACCACGCGAAAGATGTAGAGGCCCGTCAATATCGCACCTCCCCATCCCGCGGCCCATAACCATGGATTTCCTCCTGTCGACGACCAGGCCTGCCAAAGAATCAGATCCTTGCTGTAGAAGCCCGCGGTAACGAGCGGCAGTGCCGCAAGCGATGCGCTGCCGATCAGAAAAGTCCAGAATGTGACGGGAAGTTTTTTCCTCAATGCACCCATCCGGAAAATATCATGTTCCTCGTGCAGGCTCATGATGACCACGCCTGCGCTCAGGAACAGCAAAGACTTGAAGAAAGCGTGCGTCACCAGGTGAAAGATGGCGGCTGACCAGGCCCCTACTCCCAAGGCAAGGAACATATAACCCAGCTGGCTGATGGTCGAGTAGGCCAGTACCCGCTTGATGTCGTTTTGCGCAAGCGCGCTGAATCCTGCCAGCAGCAGAGTAAGGGCGCCGACTACTGCAACCGCGAGCTGCACTGCCGGCGCGAGCGCAAAGAGCGCGTGCGTGCGCGCGATCAGATATACGCCTGCCGTCACCATGGTTGCCGCATGCATCAGCGCGCTCACCGGCGTGGGGCCGGCCATTGCATCTGGCAGCCACGTCTGTAGCGGGAGCTGGGCAGATTTGCCCGCCGCACCGCCAAGCAGAAGCGCTGCAGCGAGAACGGCGAGTTCCGACCCCTCCGGCCACTGCTGCGTCGCGCGCTGCATCAACGGCTGAATATCAAGGGTTCCCAGATGGGTGAACAGCAGAAAAAAGCCGATCGCCATGGCAGTATCGCCAACCCGGGTCACGATAAATGCTTTGCGCGCCGCGCGTCCATTGGCAGGATCGCGATACCAGAATCCGATCAGCAGGTAGCTGCAAAGTCCCACTCCTTCCCAGCCCATGTAAAGAAACAGCAGGTTGTCGGCAAGAACCAGGATACACATCGAGCCGACGAAGAGATTCATATAGGCGAAAAAGCGGGCATAATCCTCATCGCGGCTCATGAACTCTGTGGAATAGAGGTGTATCAGGAAACTGATGACAGTTACGACCAGGACCATCACCAGTGATAACGCGTCAAGATAAAAAACAATTCCTGGCGAGAAACCGGCCACGGCGATCCAGGTCCATGCTTCCTGCCGGAAAACAAAACCCGGTGGCGGCGCAGCGATGAAATCGATCCCGATCAGGATGGCAACGAGTGCCGAGAGCGCCACCGATCCCGCCCCGATTACCGCAATACTGCGATGCCCCAGATGACTTCCACCCAGCGCCAGCAGCAGGAAGCCGGCTAGAGGCAGCGTGGGAATGAGCCAGAGCAGGGGCAGCATGTCATCCCCGCATCTTGCTTACCGCATCGGCGTCCAGTGTCTGGAAGCGGCGATGCAACAGCAGCAGCAATGCCAGGCCGACAGAGACTTCGGCCGCCGCCACTGACAGGATAAAGATGAACATCACCTGCCCGTCGGCCTGCGCCCAGCGTGAACCGGCCACCACGAAGGCAAGCCCGGCGGCATTCAGCATGATCTCGATCGACATCAGGATAAAAATCAGGTTGCGCCGCACAAGGATGCCGGCCATTCCCAGCGCGAAGAGAATGGCGGCGAGCAACAGACCATGATGCATGGGAACAGCAGCTGCAACTGTGGCAGCAGCGGATGCGGCGGCGCCGGCCGCCGTCATGACCGCACTCCATCCGGACGCGATGCCGGATGGGAACCGGAACGCAGCTCGGTGTGCCAGCCGAGATGACAGGCGCCGACCAATCCTGCCAGCAGCAGCAGCGATGCCAGTTCGACACCGAGGAGATAGGGCCCGAAGAGCGCGATGCCGACTTCCTTCGAATCGACCCCCACCCCGCCGGAGAGGGCGGCGCCCCCATATGCGCCCTGCACATCCTGTACATTCGGAACAAGGATATAAATCAGTTCTGCCAGGAGCAGTGCCGACAGTATGGAGGGTCCCACCCACATGCCGGGACTCAACCATTCCCGCTCCTTGACCGCGGCAGCTTTACCGAGGTTGAGCATCATGATCACGAACACGAACAGCACCATGACAGCGCCTGCGTAAATGATAACCTCCAGTGCGGCGACAAACGGCGCGCCCAGCACAAAAAAGATGATCGCCACCGCAAGCAGGGACACGATCAGGTAGAGCAATGCATGTACGGCGCTTGCCCGCGTAACGACCATCAGCGTGGCTGCAACGGCAACCGCTCCGGACAAGTAGAATGTTGCTTCCATAACCTCCTCCTGAATCAGTAATCAAAGGTACGGATCAAGGCAACAGCGAATGCGGATCTACCGGCGGGGCTTCATTCTCGGCCTCGCCCTTGTTTTTTCCTCCGATTGCGACTCCCGCCACCCGGTAGAAGTTATAGCCGGGATATTTGCCGGTGCCATCGATCAGCAGATCCTCTTTTTCATACACCAGGTTTTTCCGGTTGTATTCGCCCATTTCGAAGTCCGGCGTAAGCTGGATCGCGTCGGTAGGACAGGCCTCTTCGCAATATCCGCAAAAAATGCAGCGCGAAAAATTGATGCGGAAGAACTCGGGGTAGCGGCGCCCATGCTCATCTTCGGTAGCCTGAAGCGCGATGCAATCCGGCGGGCAGGCTGCCGCGCAGAGGTAGCAGGCAACGCAGCGTTCCTCCCCATCCGGGTCGCGGCTCAGAATGATGCGTCCACGCCAGCGCGGCGGGATATTGGGCATTTCGTCCGGATATTGAATGGTTACCCGGCGGCGGAACATGTGCAGAAAAACGATCCACATTGTCTTCAGAGAATTCCACATGATCTTCTCCCGAAGCTATATGAGCAGTTATGCCATTGACAATACGACTGCACCGGTGATCAGTAAATTGACAAGCGTGACTGGCAGCATGACTTTCCAGCCGTAGGCCATCAGTTGATCGTAACGGGGGCGTGGCAATGCCGCCCGCAGCAGGACGAAGCAGGCGACGACGATAAAAGTCTTGAGCAGAAACCAGACCAGCGGAGGCAGCAGTGGGCCCAGCCACCCGCCGAAGAATAATGTGACGATCATTGCCGAGATAAGGGTGATCCCGACGTATTCGCCAATGAAAAACAGACCGAACTTCATGCTGGAATATTCGGTATGAAAGCCTGCGACCAGCTCGTTCTCCGACTCGGGCAGATCGAAAGGAAGCCTGCGCGCCTCAGCAATCCCTGCCACGGCAAAAGTTGCCAGGCCCAGGATCTGCGGTACGCAGAACCAGAGATTTTCCTGCGCGGCAACGATATCGCGCAGGTTGAATGAACCGGCGAGCATGACAACACCCATGAGCGCCAGGCCCATGAAAACCTCGTAGCTCAACATCTGTGCCGCGGCGCGCAAGCCCCCGAGTAGCGAATATTTGCTGTTGGACGCCCATCCACCCAGCACGATGCTATAGACGCCCAGCGAAGACATGGCAAGAAAAAACAATAATCCGATGTTCAGATCGACCACGCCGATGCCCGGCGCGATTGGCACGACGGAAAACGCAAGCAGCGTGGTGACGGCAACGATTGCCGGCGCCAGCACGAACACCGCCCTGTCTGCGAAGGGTGGTATCCAGTCCTCCTTGGCAAGAAGCTTGATCGAATCGGCGACGATTTGCAGAACCCCGAATGGTCCTACCCGATTGGGCCCATAGCGATCCTGCCACAGCCCGAGCAGGCGGCGCTCGATCCAGGAGAGCATCGCCGAGAAAGCAAACACGACGGCCAGGATCAAAATCAGGTTTGCCCAGATGGGGGTCCATTCATTCATGGCTGAGCCCACTATTCATGGCTGAATCCATTCGCGGCTTCTTTCCTCTATCTATCCTTCTATTTGCTTTCCCTGTTATTCCTTTTTACACCTTTCCCTTCTCCATCTTCTTTAGCTCGCCCCATGCTGGCAAAGCGATTCCCGCCAGATTACCCATGTCTGCCAGGCCGACAGGGAGTCCGGCAGTACCATGCAGCAGCTCAGGCTTGAAGCGCAACGGCAACCGGAAAATTTCAGCGGTATTTTCAGCGGTAGTAGCGGCAGCGTTCGCCGCGCCATCTGCGGTAACGTCCACCTGCGCATCCCCCTGCGCCTTCAAACGCAACTGCACCTCATCCCCGGCAGCCAATCCGAGATCACTTGCATCCTCCGGATTGAGCGCGAGATAGGGCTGGACACTGAGCTCGGCGATACCGGGTGCGAGGAGGCTCAACTCCTCCGAACCAAAGATGTGATGCAACGGCAACAGCAGCCATTCGCCTGCGCGCGGCTCGAAGCCGGCCGGTATATTTTTAAAATAAGCGGCTTTTTTCCCCGTTCCGGGCATTGGCTCGATCAGGCGCTCGCCTGGATCGCCCCCGGAAAGCGGACCACCCACTTCATCCTGGAACTTGTTTAGCGCCTGTATTGAATTCCAGCCGGGCGCCCAGAAGCGGGGAATAAGCGACGGCGGCGGATGACCCGGGTAGCCTTCCATCGAAAATGCCAGGGCCGTATCGGGGTCAGGCGGCTGTTCGGGTTCATGGATGCTTATATTGGCGTGCATGGCGGTGCGTCCGCTATAACGATGGGGCTCGCGCGGAATCTTCTGTCCGTCCATACGGAAGGCCGCCGAGGGGGCGGCGCGTAAAATGGATTCCAGAGAGGGAATCGCTGCGGCGCAAGCAGCAGTGACATCGTCCAGGCTTGACCATTGCCTTTCGTCCCCGCGGCCGGCAACCATGATGTCCCGCATCCAGCGCCAGCTTTCCTGGATATCGCCGGGAATATCGCGTGGAGTATCGCTCCTGCTATCACCTTCGATTTCACCCTCGGGTACAAATACCTGAAAGAACCGCTGCGCCCGGCCTTCGTTATTCACAAGGGTGCCATCGGCCTCGGCAAAGGTCGCTGCCGGCAGTACCACGTCAGCTTTCGCGCTGGTCGCATGCTCGATGTGGTCGATCATCACGATGTGCCGCGCGGCAGCGAGAAGCCGATCAACCATGGCGGCATCCCCCCGCCGATAAAGGTCATTTTCGAGAATGATGAGAATATCCGCAGCAGTATCGTCCATCGCCTCCAGCGCGGTTTCGAGACTGCCGCCGCCCAGCAGCATGGCGCCAAGACTGTTGCATTCGGGAACTACATAGCAAAGCTCGGCAGGGCGGCCCATGTTGCAAAGCGCCCATGTCACATTGGCCGCTGCCTCAACAACGGCTTTATCCCCGCAACCCATGCCGGAAATGACCAGCGGGCGCTCTGCCGCCTTCAGCTTTTCGGCAATTGCACCTGCCAATGCTCGTGCCGCATCGGATAAATCCGGTGCCTGCGGCGCGCCCGGATCGAGCGCGTGCGCTATTGCGAGCCCCAGGCGGGCTAATTCAGCGGGAGGTCCGCGGAAGGTGCAGGTGGCGATATCATCGATTCGGGTATCCGCCACGGTGGCGATAAACAAGGGCCCATGCTCTTTCTGCATCGCCTCCCGCACCGCATGATCATTCCAGAGCGGAATATCCATTTTTTTCGCCCTCTTTTCCGGCTGGCGGCGCACCGACTGCCGCAGGGCCAGCCCGAGCCGCGGCGCAGTATTGGTCACATCCTCACCCAATACCAGCACCGCATCCGCCAACTCCACTTCATGCAATGAGGGGGTGCGGGCAGGACCTTTTTTTAAAATATCCCGAATGGAAGCAAGCAGGCGGAAATCCCTTTCAGAGATGCCGAGATAAAACCGGTCGCCCCCAACGAGGGTGCGCAACGCAAAATTGGCTTCGAGTGACGCGCGCGGAGAACCGATCCCGATCGCCCGAACTCCGCTCGATAGCATTTCGCCCAGATGCTGAAGCGCATCGCGTTTGCTGGCAAGCTGCAGGGGTTCGGTTCTGTTTTTTCGCAGCAGAGGTTGTCTGATCCGGCGCGCGCTATTGACAAACTCGTAGCCATAGCGGCCGCGGTCGCATAGAAAGTAGCCATTGACCGCGCCGTTGAAACGGTTGCGGATGCGCCGCAATGCGCCGTAACGCTCGCCGGGAATGGTGTTGCAACCCAGTCCGCAGTGCACACACACCGAGGGCGCGGTTTGCAAATCCCACTTGCGCGTATAGTGCCGCTTCAGTGTCTTATCAGTAAAAACGCCGGTAGGGCAAACCTCCACCAGGTTCCCGCTGAATTCGCTTTCGAGAACGCCATCCTGATGGCGGCCGAAGTAGACCTGGTTGCGCAGCACCAGTTCTTCCAGATCCCGGCCGCCGGCATAATCACGATAAAACCGCGTGCAGCGATAGCACTGAATGCAGCGGTTCATCTCGTGATTGACCAGCGGGCCGAGGTCCTGGTTATGGAAGGTGCGCTTGCGGCCACGGTAGCGGCGGTAGACATGCCCGTTCATGACCGTCATATCCTGCAGATGGCATTCGCCGCCCTCGTCGCACACCGGGCAATCGTGCGGATGATTCACCATCAGCCATTCCGCCACACTTGCGCGAAATTCCCGCGCTTCGGGATCGTCGATGGAAATCCGGATTCCATCCTTGGCGGCAGTCATGCACGCCATGACAATCTTGCCGCGCTTGTCTTCCTCATTCCTGAACTGCTTGATCGCGCACTGGCGGCACGCGCCTACGGAGCCCAGCGCGGGATGCCAGCAGAAATAAGGCAGGTTGAATCCCAGCGAAAGGCACTCCTGCAACAAATTCTCGCCATCTTTGGCAGGATAGGGGCGATTGTCGATATGGATAGTCGTCATCACATTCGCCTTGCCAGCCTCGCCTCGCTATATTTCCCCGTTTCATCTCTCACGTCCGGCTCCAGGGGCAGCGTTTCTCATGGATATGGCGCTCGAAATCATCGCGGAAATACTTGAGGCCGCTTTGCAGCGGCTCGGCTGCGCCCGGCGCCAGGGCGCAGAAGGTATGTCCGGGACCCAGGAGGCGCGTATGGGATTCCAGCAGTTCAAGGTCGGAAGCCCGGCCGCGCCCCTCCTCCATGTCCTGCAATATCTGTTCGATCCAGGAAAGCCCCGACCAGCACGGAGTGCACCAGCCGCATGACTCCTGGGCGAAAAAATGCTCCAGATTGAGGAGCATCCCGACGGGACAGGTCTTGTCATCAAGGACAATCATGGTGCCGGTGCCGAGGCGGCTGCCGACTTTTTGCATCGAATCGAAGTCCATCGCCACATCGAGGTGCTCGGCCGTAACAAAATCCGTGGAAGCGCCACCCGGCAGCAACCCGCGAAACTGATAGCCGTCACACATGCCGCCCGCGTGCTCTTCCAGAATCTCCCGCATGGAAGTGCCCATGGGCAATTCCCATAACCCCGGCTTCTTCACTCTCCCGCTTATCCCGTACAGCTTGGTACCGCCGCCGCTGCGGCTCAGGCTCTTGAACCATTCGGCGCCCTGGCTCACGATGTGCGGAATATTGCACAGAGTCTCCACGTTATTGACAATGGTGGGCTTGCCCCACAAGCCGCTCACCTGGGGATAGGGAGGCTTGGCGCGCGGATTGGCGCGCTTGCCTTCGAGGGCATTGAGCAGCGCAGTTTCCTCCCCGCACATGTAGCGCCCGGCACTGACGTGCAGGTGCATCTCCAGGCTGTACGCCGAGCCCAGGATATTTTTACCCAGGTAGCTGTGGCGATATGCTTCAGCGATTGCCTTCTCCATGCGCCGGGCCGCCAGTTTGTAGGCCCAGCGCAGAAATACGTAAGCCACATCGGCCTGGATCGCATAGGCGCTGATGATAATGCCCTCGATCAACTGATGGGGATCGCCTTCGAGCAACAGGCGATCCTTGAATGTCCCCGGCTCCATCTCGTCCGCATTGCAAACGAGATACTTGGGCCGCGGCGCATCATCGCCCATCGGCACAAAACTCCATTTCTGCGCGGTTGGGAATCCCGCCCCGCCACGCCCGCGCAGGTTTGATTCCTTCACCACTGCCTGAACTTCCGCCGGCGCCATGCCGAGCACCTTGCGCAACGCGGCATAACCGCCGGTCTTCTCGTACTGCGCAAGATCCGGCGGCTCCCCGCCCGGTGAAATGTTATGAGTCAGCGGTGTTTCCATCGGTCGGTTTTTCTTCTTCCCTTTTTTCTTCCTGCTGATAACTTGCCAGAATTTCATCGATCCTGGCGGGATCCAGGTCCTGGTAATGCGCATCATCCACCATCATGACAGGAGCATGGTCACAGGCGCCCAGGCACACATTCGGCAACAGCGTGAAGCGCCCGTCGGCGGTGGTCTGGCCCGGCCTGATACCCAGCCTGTCTCCCAGGTGCTCGCGCAGGCGTTCATAACCCATGATCCAGCAGCTGACGCTGTCGCATAGCAAAATGACATGCTTGCCTACGGGCTTGCGGAAAATCATGTTGTAGAAGGTTGCAACGGCCTCCAGTTCCGCCGGCTTCATCTGCAGCGCCTCGGCCACGTCGGCAATCCCCTCGTTCGATACCCAGCCGCGATGCTGCTGCACGATCTTGAGCGCCTCGATGCACACCGCCCGGTTATTCGGGTAGTGCCGCGCATGCACTTCTATTTCTCTCATCTCCTGCTCGCTCAGCATTGTTTCCCCTCGGTATCCCCCTCAGTGATCCGCATCAGCGGTCCACGTCCGCCATGACAAAATCGATGCTGCCCAGAATGGCGATCAAGTCCGAAATCATCAGTCCACGGCTGATCAAAGGAATCATTTGCAGGTGCGGAAAGGAAGGTGTGCGGATACGCACCCGATAAGCCATGGTATTGCCGTCGCTGACCAGGTAATAGCCGTTGTTTCCCTTGGTGGCCTCGATGCCTACAAATGCTTCTCCCGGAGGAATGACAGGGCCCCAGCTCACGCCCAGGAAATGATCGATGAGCGTTTCGATGTCATGCAAGGTATGCTTCTTGAGCGGCGGCGTGGTGAGCGGATGATCCGCTTTATGCAAGCCGGCCGGCATGTTCTCCAGGCACTGCTCGATGATGCGCAGGCTCTGGCGGATTTCCTGCACGCGGACAACGCAGCGATCATAGCAATCGCCCTGCTGCCCGGTTGGCACATCGAACTCGAACTGGTCATAGCCCGAATACGGGCGTGCCTTGCGGAAGTCCCATTCGAGACCGCAGGCGCGCAGATTGGGCCCCGTCACGCCCCATTCGATCGCCTCCTCTGTCGAGTAACTGCCGACGCCGCGCGTCCGGGCTTTCAGGATACGGTTGCCTACAGCAATCTTGTCGTACTCGTCCAGTCTTGCAGGCATATAATCCAGGAAATCCCGCACCACCCGATCCCATCCATTGGGCAAGTCCTGGGCTACACCGCCGATGCGGTACCAGCTCGGGTGCATTCGCCCCCCACAGATGGCTTCGACGACATCGAACACGCGCTCGCGGTCGGTGAACATGAAAAAGACCGGGGAAAGCGCGCCCAGATCCTGGGTAAAAGTCCCATAGAACACCAGATGGCTTGCAATGCGAAAAAATTCAGCCATCATCACGCGCACCACCTTTACCCGGTCAGGCACTTCAATGCCTGCCAGCTTTTCCACAGCCAGCACATAGGGAAGGTTGTTCATGACCCCTCCCAGGTAATCGATGCGGTCGGTATAGGGAATGTAGGTATGCCAGGACTGGCGCTCGCCCATCTTTTCCGCTCCGCGATGGTGATAGCCGATCTCTGGCACAGCGTCGATGATTTCCTCGCCGTCGAGCTGCAGTACAATGCGAAATACGCCATGCACGCTTGGATGGTTCGGCCCCAGGTTGAGGAACATGAAATCGGTGCTGTCATGTGCGCGGCGCATTCCCCATTCTTCAGGATGAAAACGCAGCGTTTCCTGCTCAGCCTCCTCCTTCTCCGCGGACAAATGGAACGGTTCCATCTCGGTCGCGCGAGCCGGATGGTCCTTGCGCAGGGCGTGCCCCTGCCACCAGGGGGGTAACAAAATTCGGCGCAGGTGCGGATGCCCGTCGAAGACGATCCCGAACATGTCCCATATCTCACGCTCGTACCAGTTGGCCGCAGGCCAGATATCGGTAATGGTGGGCATGCGAAGATCAGCATCGGTGAGCGCGACCTTGAGACGCATGTCAGCATTACGCTCGAACGACAGCAGGTGATAGATGACAGTGAATTGACTTGCCGGCTGGTCTTCGCGGTGCACGCGGGTACGCTCATCAATCGCGGTCAGGTCGTACAGCATGCGGTAAGGCCGCTCCGCTTCCAGTTTCAGGTAGCGCAAAATCTCATGCACCCCGTCCCTGGAAACCCATTGCGTGGGAAGGTCATCGCCGGTTTTCTGCACTAAACCCATCGACCCGCCTGAGTTGCCAGGGCCAGGAGAGCCAAAGCGGCTCTTCAGTTCTTCCAGTACCTCTGAAGCGTTCGGCGCATCAGGCATATGCGGCCTATCCTGCATATCCTCCATGTGCCGCGGCGGGGCAAGGCTGGAGGCTGCGCTCACTTTTGTACCTCGTCGGGACTGCGCAGGGTCGTGACGCGCATTCGCTCGGACCGCTTGAGATCCCGCTGCGATCCCCCAGCCGGCCGCTCGATTCCCTGCGGACCGATCACCCAGCTCAACGGGCGCTTTTCCTTGCCGATCGCATCCTGAAGCAGATTCAGCCCCTGCATGAATGCATCGGGCCGAGGCGGGCACCCAGGAACATAAACATCCACGGGAAGGAAGCGGTCTACACCCTGCACCACGCTGTAAATATCATACATTCCACCCGAATTCGCGCATGAACCCATCGAAATAACCCAGCGCGGTTCAAGCATCTGATCGTAAAGCCGCTGGAGCACGGGCGCCATCTTGATAAAAACCGTCCCCGAAATAACGATCAGATCGGCCTGGCGAGGGGAGGCGCGGATAACTTCGGAACCAAACCGGGCAAGATCGTACTTGCTGGTGAAGCTGGTCGCCATTTCCACATAACAGCACGACAGCCCAAAGTTATAAGGCCAGACCGAATTCTTGCGGCCCCAGGCGACAAGGTCCTGCAACCGCGCCAGCAATACGCTGCGGCGCCCGTCCTCCTCAAAACCGTTATCGCGAATTATTGAAGATCCGGATGTTGCCGCTCCGGATGGTTTGTCGGAGGGCTTACTTAGAGACCACCGCATGGTTTGGACTCCTTGAATCTTTGACAAACCTGCCAGCCGAATGCCTGGCCGGTCCCCAATCCAGCGCACCCAGCCGCCATAAATACGCGAGGGCCGCTACCAGAACAGATATGAAGATAATCGCCTCGATATAACCAAACCAGCCCAATTCACGAAAAGCAACGGCCCAGGCAAAAAGAAATACGGCTTCCACATCGAAGATCACAAAGAACACGGCGATCAGATAGAATTTGGCGGACAGGCGCAAGCGCGCAAGGCCGACAGTGACAATACCGCTTTCAAATGGCTCGTCCGCGGCCTTCGATCCATGACGCTCGCCAATGATGTACGAAAGCGCCATGATGCCCGCAACCAGCGCGACAACGAGGAAGAAATATGCAACCAGGGGCCAGATTTCTGTTGCTTGTGTCGCGGAAGCATTCAAGGATTTAGGCTCCTTTGGGCTTGGTCCTTTGATTGATTCACCAGACTAAACAGGCCGGTCCACATAAAAAACTGCGGGCCCAGAGAGGGATGCTTCAAGTGAAAGATCAGTATTTCCCATCGAGCAGCAGACTTCTGTGCGATAGCCAACACAAAAGTGGTATACGCGTTGTTATCCGGCATGAAACTACGCTTACCCGCCATGCTTGCCTGGCATGAACCTTATCGCAACCCCGACTTCCCGCCTTACTCCGCCAGGGTTGATTATTTGAGATTCATCGGGAACGATCAAAACGGTGAAGACCGCGCAGCCAGCTTTTTCACCGGGCTGCCGTTGCTGCTTCTGCTTCTGCTTCTGCTTCTGCTTCTATTACCGGAACGGATGGCTTTAGCCGGCAATGACTCATTCAAAGTCGGCTGCGAGAAACTGATGGGTCCCGGCAAGGTGACGGTTGTGTATGCGGATGTCACGCCGGCCGAAGACAGCTCGCGCACGGCCAAGGCGCTTCAATCAGTGTCAGGAAAAACCAGGGACGCGTATCACAACGTGTACGGATTGACGCATGCCGAACCGGAATTCAGATACGAATTCCGGACAAGGTGGCGGACAAGCACGGACGGACAAACGTGCATGGTGCCGGATATCTCGATCAAACTGGGGTTTGCGGCAATGCGGGTATATCTTGCCAGGGAACTCAACGACAGCTGCAGAAGAAATATTGTGCGCGAACATGAACAGGAACATGTCTCAGCATGGCGGTCGCATTTTCGTATTGGCGCGAGAATGCTGGAGGAACCGCTGCGCGCGGCCTTTTCCCAACCGCGTTACTATGCTTCGCAAAACCAGGCCCGGGCTGACTCAAGGCCCTGGGTGGAGGGGATACTGAAACCTTTGCATCAGCATCTGATGAATGGTGCCGTCGCCGCTCAGCGGGCCATCGATTCACCGGCAGCCTACCAGCGCGTAGCGCAACGGCTGCACGCGTGCCCGGAAAGACCAGTGGCATACCATGAATTCTGAAGTTCAGATTTTCCTTAGATCGCTCCTTGCTTCCGGCCACTTCTTGCTGCTTCCTGCTGTTGCTTCACTACCTCTTCTTCATATAAAACGTGAATTCACCCGCCGCTTCCGACAACGACAGCAGCTCATTTCCCGTCTGCTCGGCAAAAACCTGGAAATCGATTACAGCGCCGGGATCAGTGGCCATAATCTTCAATACCTGACCGGATACCATGTCCACGAGCGATTTTTTAGTGCGCAATATGGGCAGCGGACAATTCAGTCCGCGCACATCCAGTTCTTTATCGCAATTCATGCAAATTCTCCTTTACTCGTGGCCCGCTCCCGGTCCACCTTCATCGCATTCAAAGTGGTACCACCAGGTAAAACAGGGGACCCGACGAACAAAAGTCGTTGGCCGATAGCAGCATTTCTATCAGTTACAAAAATTCTAATTTCTGTTCGTCAGGTTAATGCCGGACTATCCGGCATTATCAGGGGCTGAAAGATGAGATGGAGGAGAACCTGAAGATGGGTTAGCATTGCGTTTTTTCAAATCTGCTCTTCCGATTCAAAAAACAAAGGTGGACGATAATACCACTGTATTCTTTTAACCAAGCATCGATTGCGCTTCATTCGCCAATTACCTCGCCTATCTACGCCTATCCATCATGCCTGTCAACTTTACACCTGCCCTGCCCGAACAGCTCCTGGCCATAAAAGGCCTCACCCTGGGCACAGTGGAAGCCAACATCAGGAAACCGGAGCGCAAGGACCTGCTGGTCATCGTTCTGGATGACGGTGCGGCAGTGGCGGGAGTGTTTACCCAGAATGATTTTTGCGCAGCGCCGGTCATAGTCGCCCGGGAACATCTCTCGTCCCTCGATTCAAATGGTTCTATTCGTGCCCTTGTCATCAATACGGGATGCGCCAATGCCGGCACCGGCGAAAGGGGCATAGAAGATGCCCGCACGACCTGCGCCGAGACTGCCCGGCTGCTCGGGTGCGCCACTGAACAGGTACTGCCTTTTTCAACCGGCGTGATCATGGAGCCCTTGCCGCTCCCGAAAATCGTTACCGGCTTGCCGGGGGCAATAAACGATCTTGGAGCCGATAACTGGTTTGCCGCCTCTGAAGCGATCATGACAACCGATATTGTCCCGAAGGCGGCATCCCGGCAAATTTCCCTCAATGGTGTAACCGTGACAATTACCGGAATTGCCAAGGGTTCGGGGATGATTCGTCCGAACATGGCCACCATGCTGGGTTTTATCGCAACCGATGCCGCCGTAAGCAACGCATTGCTGGAACACATGGTCCAGCACGCCGCTGACCATTCATTCAACTGCATCACGGTGGACGGCGATACTTCCACCAATGACGCATTCATTCTGATGGCCAGCGGACGCGCCGCTCACGCACCCATCGTAAATAAGAATAGCCCCGAGTTTATGCAATTGCAGGATGCGATAACCGGTGTCGCAGTGGAACTTGCGCAGGCAATCGTGCGCGATGGCGAAGGCGCGACCAAATTCATCACAATCCAGATAGAAAGTGGCAGAACCGTGGCGGAATGCCGCAAGGTTGCCTATGCGATTGCGCACTCGCCCCTGATCAAAACAGCGTTCTTCGCTTCAGATCCCAATCTCGGGCGAATACTGGCCGCCATCGGCTATGCAGGCATAGAAGCGCTTGACATCAACAAGCTGCAACTTTATCTCGACGATGTACTGGTTGCGGAAAACGGGGGGAGAGCTTTCGCTTACGAGGAGAAGGAGGGACAGCGGGTGATGAAACAATCGGAAATTACCGTGCGTGTCGCGCTGAATAGAGGACAGGCTGCAGCCACTGTCTGGACCTGCGATCTGTCTTACGATTATGTAAAGATCAACGCCGAGTATCGGAGCTGATACCAGCAACCAGTACGTATGTCGCTGTCTGCAGCACTGCAACCGGGTAGGAAGATAATAAGATATAAACACCGGTGCCCTATCATTCCGCAGCAGGACAACCTTGCCGACAACCGGTTAAAACCGGTTGTCGGCAAGGCGGAATCACCACTGGCGTCAGCGCTGATGAATTGCTTTACTCGCCCATGGTCCTCATGTGGGGCAAATAACGTGGAACGGTCTCACCCGCTCCATATTCGCGGTAACGATGCACATCGACGCCGCCATCGCGGTTACCGCGGTACTGGTCACCTGATCCACCGTATTGGTCACCGGACCGGGAACCATGGCCATGGCCGCGGTATTTTTTCCTCATCGCGCTGGCCTCGTCCTTATCGATATACCCATCCCTGTTGGTATCCGCCTTGTTAAACATCATTTCAGCGTGGCGGGCGTGCTCTTCCCTGCTTACCCTGCCATCATTATCGGAGTCCGCCATGGACATTCCACAGCGGCCTTCTCCATGCTTCTTGTCGCCACCGTAGGCATCCTTCCTGTCACCATATCCGGCGCCCGCGTCACCGTATCCGCCTTTGTCATCATAATGACTGTCCGCTACCATGAAGCCTTTCTGAAGGAATTGTGCAGCGAAAGGGTTGTCGCCTGCAGAAGCAACGGAAGCAGTACCAAGCGTTGCAGCAAAAGCAGACCCCAGCGCGAGGGAAATAATTGATTTTTTGCTGGGCATATTATTCATAGTGAATTCTCCTGAGTGGTTGTTCAATTAAAGGAAGTTTCCGGAAAGCGTACGCTTGCCAATTGCTGAAATCCATCAAAGATTTTTATCTTCTTGGTTTTTACGGTTCGACCGGAACCGGAAACCAGGAATCCGGCACTATACAACTGCCTGACGTACCGCGCTAGATCATGGCGCTTTTAGCTGAGCGGTTCCGTTCGTTAGCGCACATAAATCATGCGCTTGTCCCGGCTTCCGGCGGCAGATACCGGTGACAGGGACTGTCCGATACTGCCCGAAGCTTACCCTGGTCTTTCTCGATGTACCTTCCAGCTACCGTAGCGAATTCAATGGCGAGTTCCATGGTGAGTTCCGTGGTCGAACCCCTGAATTTCTTACGGGTATAATCGAGCAATTTCAGGACTGTTCATGAACGATTGGGACAAATTATATGATCGGGCGGAAATCCTGCTCTCCCGCCTGGAGGAGTTGCTGCATCCTGGCATGCCCGATCCGGACTGGAATGCCGCGGCTTTCCGCTGGCGAAAGACAGGACGCACCGGAATCATCGAACCGGTGCGCTATCCCGATCGCATCACGTTCGAGGCATTGCAGGGCATAGAGCGTCAAAAAAATCTTGTAGACCAGAATACACGGCAATTCGTGCGGCATCATCCTGCCAATAACGTGCTGCTTACGGGAGCCCGTGGCACGGGCAAGTCGTCGCTGGTAAAAGCAATGCTGAATAAATACGCAGACGACGGGTTGCGTCTCATCGAAGTGGAAAAACACGATCTCATTGATCTGCCTGAAATCGTGGAGAAGATATATCGGCGTCCGGAACGCTTCATTCTCTATTGTGATGACCTGTCGTTTGAATCCGGCGAGCCAGGCTACAAGGCGCTGAAAGTGGTTCTCGACGGCTCCATTGCCACTGCGTCCGAGAATGTGCTTGTCTACGCCACTTCCAATCGGCGCCACCTGATGCCTGAATATATGATAGACAATCAGGACACGCGACATATCGGCGGCGAGATTCACCCGAGTGAAACGGTCGAGGAAAAGACATCGCTATCGGAACGTTTTGGTTTATGGGTGTCTTTTTATCCTTTCGACCAGGAGCAGTATCTGGGTATTGTGGCGCGCTGGCTTGCCTACTTCAGCATAGAGAAAATGGACGACAGCATACGGGAAGAGGCGCTGCGCTGGGCCTTGGGACGAGGTTCCCGCAATGGCCGGGTGGCGTGGCAATTCGCGCGCGACTGGGCAGGTAAAGAGAAGTCCGGGCGGAAAACCGCGGACAAAACAGAGTTCCATCAGGAGCGGTAAACCTCTTCATGCCTCCTGTTCCCTCTGTCGTGGAAGTTGCTGCCGCCATCATCACCCGGAATGATGGTTCCTTTCTTTTAGCCCGCCGGCCGGAAGGAAAGCCCTATGCCGGCTACTGGGAGTTTCCGGGCGGAAAGGTCAACCCGGGCGAGCCATTGCTGCACGCACTCAAGCGCGAGCTGCTGGAGGAATTGGGCATACATGTCAAACATGCTTACCCCTGGATAGTCCGTGCATTTACCTACCCTCATGCAACTGTACGGCTTCATTTTTATCGCGTGCTGGAGTGGCATGGCGAGCCTCATCCGTATGAAGACCAGGAGCTGTCGTGGCAGCTTGCGGACAATGTCTCTGTCGAGCCGTTGCTTCCTGCCAACGCACCCGTATTGCATGCACTTCATCTACCCCCCGTTTATGGGATTACGAATGCCACGGAGTGGGGACCAAAGGTTGCAGCAGCCCGAATCGAACACGCTCTCCAGAAAGGACTGCGGCTGCTGCAGCTACGCGAAAAAGGAATTCAGGGTAAAGCGCTGGATTCCTTTACCCGTGAAGTGACCGCACTGGCCCATCATTATGGCGCCCGCATCCTCGTGAACAGCGGTACGGGTAACGCCAGCCTCTGTCATGAATTCGGCATGGATGGAATCCATTTTACATCGGCTGATCTGATGCATCTTTCGAAACGACCCGATGTGGAATGGTGCGGAGCCTCCTGCCATAATGCCGAGGAGCTTTTCCGGGCCGGGCAACTGGAAATGGATTTTGCCGTTCTGGCTCCCGTACTGCCGACATCGAGCCACCCTGATTCTCCCGCATTGGGCTGGCGGAAGTTTGCCAGACTCATCCACGGCAGCTCCATTCCTGTATATGCGCTGGGTGGACTGGGGAGCGAAGATCTCGCTATTGCCTGGGAACACGGCGCTCACGGCATCGCCCTGATGCGCCGCATTGGGCAGGCGCGCGACATCGGGCGGAAGGCTTAAAAATCTGAACGGCTCCGGGGCATGATATTTTTTCAGGAACGTTTGCACTGTCCACCCGCCAACTTAGGGAACCGCTTTAGGGAACCGCTGAACACCCTGGCAACCTGGTCGCCTCTGCCCTATTTCTCGCTTCCCGACGGATCGCTCTCCTGTTTTTCCGGATCCTTTCCCGTATCCGGAATACGATAGGATTCCGTAGCCCACTGCCCCAGGTCGATCAACTTGCAGCGTTCCGAACAAAACGGGCGAAAAGGATTGCTGCTGTCCCAGACAATACTCTTGCCGCACTGCGGACAATTGACAACAGGTCGTTTCATGCAGGCCTCGCGGTCATCCCATGATATCCAGTTGTTCTGTTACGGCTGGCCGCCCCTTTTCCACACGGCCATCCCTGTAACGATCGTGCCCCTCACACCCATTATCTCACGCAGATACCTTGCGCAGGTCGGGTGAAGCATCACTTTCCGTCACAGATTTCCCATGGTTAAAACATCATGGTTGCAAGAATGCTTGCTTGGCCTGTCTGTTTGCCCGTCTGTGTAACCTTTCGAAGGCTTCAAATCCGGAACTATTTCACCTGGAACCATTTCAGCGCGGCGTAGAGTGCATCGATAACAGGACTGCCCTATCAAATTGATATAAATAGGTAATATTTCCAATCCCCCGGCTTTTCCCACTCAAATCATCTTGCAATCAATATTTATTTTCCAATACGTATCATGGTAAAATGGTTAAGTTTTTTTATGAATTTTTCTGGAAGTCCAAATCGGAAAACGGGACTGCAAATATGGCGGATATTGAAAAAAAAGAAGGTATGAACAGCAGGAGGCGTTTTCTCCTGGCCGCGACTTCTGTTGCCGGCGGGATCGCGACTGTTGCGGTAGCGACTCCCTTCGTAATGAGTATGATGCCCAGCGAACGCGCCAAGGCGGCCGGGGCGCCAGTCGAAGTGGATATCAGCAAGGTCGAGCCGGGCATGCTGCTTCTGGTGGAATGGCGCGGCAAGGTGGTGTGGGTTCTGAACCGCACCCAGGATATGCTGGCCACATTGCCGAAGCTCGACGGCCAGGTGTCCGACCCTAAATCTGAAAAGAATCAGCAACCGAAGTACGCCCAGAATGAAACCCGCTCGATCAAGCCCGCCATTCTCGTGGTTGAAGGAGTGTGCACCCACCTGGGCTGCTCTCCGGTATTCCGCAAGGACATTGCGCCCGCAGATCTCGGCCCCGACTGGCTTGGCGGTTTTTTCTGCCCCTGCCACGGCTCCAAGTTCGACCTTGCAGGACGTGTGTACAAGGCAGTTCCGGCACCCACTAACCTGGTTGTCCCACCCCACATGTATTTGAGCGACACGCGCCTGCTGGTCGGGTCTGATAAGGAGTCTGCATAAAATGAGCAAGCGATTGGAGGCAATGATCAGCTGGATCGACGCCCGATTTCCGTTAACCTCCAACTGGAGGGCGCATCTCAGCGAGTACTACGCGCCGAAGAACTTCAATTTCTGGTACTACTTCGGTTCACTTGCCATGCTCGTGCTGGTGAACCAGCTTATCACCGGTATTTTCCTCACGATGAACTACAAGCCGGATGCCAGCATGGCATTCGCCTCGGTGGAATATATCATGCGCGACGTGAATTATGGCTGGATTATCCGCTATATGCATTCCACCGGCGCTTCGATGTTCTTCGTGGTCGTCTATCTGCACATGTTCCGCGGGATGATGTATGGCTCCTATCGCAAACCGCGCGAGCTTCTCTGGCTCATCGGCATGGGCATCTTTTTCGTCCTCATGATGCTGGCATTCACCGGCTATATTCTGCCCTGGGGGCAGATGTCATACTGGGGCGCGCAGGTGATCATCAGCATGATCGGTGCGATTCCCATGATCGGCCAGACGCTGTCGAACTGGATTCTGGGCGACTTCATGCTCTCGGATGCGGCGCTCAACCGCTTCTTTGCCTATCACGTGGTGACCCTGCCCGGACTGCTGGTGGTGCTGGTGGTCGCCCATATTCTGGCGCTGCATGAAGTAGGTTCGAACAATCCGGACGGGATCGAGATCAAGGCCAACAAGGACCCCGTGACACACATCCCCGTGGATGGCATTCCCTTCCATCCCTATTATTCGGTAAAGGATATTTTCGGCGTCGTCGTGTTCCTGATCGTGTTTACCGGCATCATATTCTTCATGCCGGAAATGGGCGGTTACTTCCTCGAGTACAATAATTTCATTCCCGCCAACACGCTGCAGACTCCCGACCACATCGCACCGGTATGGTATTTCACGCCGTACTATTCGATGCTGAGGGCGGTTACAGTCAACTTTCTCTGGATAGAGGCCAAGATCTGGGGCATCATACTGATGGGCGGCTCCGTCGCGATCTTTGCCCTGCTGCCGTGGCTCGATCGCAGCCCGGTGAAATCCATCCGGTATAAGGGGCCGATTTTCAAGTTTGCCCTTACACTTTTTGTCATCAGCGTCCTTGTGCTTGGCTACCTGGGCACGAAGTCGCCCACACCCCTCTACACGTTGCTCGCGCAGATATTCACGGTAATCTATTTCGCTTTTTTCATTCTCATGCCGTGGTACAGCAAGATCGATAAAACCAAGCCTGAACCGACCAGGGTGAGATAATGAGAAACCTTAAAAGCATCGTATTTGTTTTTTGTCTGGCCCCACTTGTCGCATTTGCAAGCGAGTCAGCAGTAACGCTTGATACGGCGCCCATCAAGCCGAGGGACATGGCGTCCCTGCAGCGGGGTGCAAAGACTTTTGTCAATTACTGCCTGTCCTGCCACAGTGCGGATTTCATGCGCTATAACCGCCTGCGCGATCTCGGTCTTACCGAGTCGCAGATCAGTGAAAACCTCATATTCACAGGTCAGAAAGTCGGTGAACTCATGACGGTGGCGATGCCAAAGAAGGAAGCAAAGCAATGGTTTGGCGTAGCTCCGCCTGATCTCTCCGTCATTGCCCGCTCCCGTGGTTCCGACTGGCTTTATACCTACCTGAGAAAATTTTATCGGGATGACAGCACTGCAACCGGCTGGAATAACCTTGTATTCGACAAGGCCGCCATGCCCCATGTGCTGTACGAACTGCAGGGAGAGCAAGTCCTCAACGTAAAATCAGAGGATGGCGGCCACGGCGGTACACACGAAATAAAGGAATTGACACTCGCGAAACCAGGATCGCTTTCCAAGACGGAATACGACGCATACGTTGCCGATCTGGTGAATTTCCTGGTTTACCTGGGCGAGCCTGCGGCCAACAAGCGTGTGCAGATCGGGATTATCGTGATGCTCTTCCTGTTCCTCATGCTGGTACTGACTTACGCCCTCAAGAAGGAATACTGGAAGGACGTTCATTGAGATTGATCATTATCCGGAAAGCCGTCGATTTGATGTCGTTGGGAAATAACTGGTCATGATGACCTTGTACTCAGCCACTACCTGCCCGTACAGCCACCGTTGCCGGATCGTGCTGTACGAAAAAGGTATGGATTTTCAGATCATCGATGTCGATCTGCACAACAGGCCCGAAGATCTGGCAGTGATGAGCCCTTATGGCCGCGTACCCGTCCTGGTAGAGCGCGATCTCGTCCTGTACGAGTCCAATATCATCAACGAGTATATTGACGACCGCTTCCCTCACCCGCAACTGATGCCCGCAGACCCCGTGATGCGGGCACGAGCGCGCCTGTTTCTGCATCGCTTCGAACAGGAACTTTTCTGTCATCTCGAAGCAGTGGAGAACGGCAACCCGAAAGCAGCGGAAAAAGCCCGCGCAACGATTCGCGACAACCTGACGCTGATCGCTCCTGTCTTTGCCAAACAGAAACATATGCTGGGGGACGAATTTTCCATGCTCGATGTCGCCATTGCGCCGCTGCTGTGGCGGCTCGACTATTATGGCATTCAGCTACCCAAGCAAGCTGCGCCCCTGCTGAAATTTGCCGAGCGCCTGTTCAGCAGACCGGCATTCATCGATGCGCTCACAGCCTCTGAAAAGGCCATGCGCAAATGAGAGACCTTTCCACCAAGCCTTATCTGATTCGCGCCATTTATGAATGGTGCTCGGACTGCGGCTATACGCCCTACATCTCGATCAAAGTGGACGACAACACCCGCGTGCCGGACGAATATATAAAGAATGGCGAGATTATTCTCAACATCAGCCACGACGCTGCGCACCATCTCACGCTTGGAAATGAAGTGATACAATTCTCGGCGCGGTTTGCCGGTGTCTCCCGTGAGATATCCATCCCCGTGACGACAGTTCAGGGAGTATTTGCCAAAGAAACAGCACGCGGCATGATTTTTCCACCCGAGGTGGAATCGAACGCCTCGCAGGATGAGACTGGCGGAAAAGAACCCGATGAGTCTCAGCCTTCATCGCACCGGGCGCCTGTCAAAGCAACCAAAAACCGTCGGCTTCAGGTAGTCAAGTAAGTTCGACCTGTCACCCGTATCATCGGTTTGCTCCCCTCCTTCCCAATCTCTATAATTGCATCCACGCCGGCATAGCTCAGTTGGTAGAGCAGCTGATTTGTAATCAGAAGGTCCCGAGTTCGAATCTTGGTGTCGGCACCAAACAAAATAGATATTTACAAAAAAGTGTAGCGCCTGTTTTTTATTATTGCTTCTAGCCTAAGATAAAGATCAGATAAATCTGCTTTGACCTCAGTCAACGCCACTCCGACCTGTCCCGCTCTGCTTCTGGTTGGCGCATACGCCATTCATTATCCCGTCGCTCGATTTTTTCCTGGCGCTTGAGCTGCATTAAGCGGTCGTCTCCACCTGCCGATGCCTTGCATCCTGCTCGATCCACTGCATTTCCGATAACTGTCGCTTACGATTCCACTCCTCTTCCATCGTTAGACCCATATTCACTGCATTTCCAATAGTATTTTCAACTGCCTTTGCCGTACGTGCGAGCGGAGAGCCATGGTGGAAGCGTCGCGGTCGATAGCTCACCTTATCGCGGCACAACCTTCACGATAGACATTCCGGTGGATGCAAGGCTTTATCAAAAGGCTCTCCCAGAATGACCCGTCATATTGATTAAGGTTCTTGAACGTCTCCTGATTGCAAATAAATATCCCCATCGGTTCGTCGAAGCCAAAAAATTTGTGCCCGGAGACCGCAATTGAATCAAATTTCTGGATTTGCCGATTCACCACCTGGGCAACATTGCCATCCAGGTAAGGGAAAAAACCTCCAAACAGCGCAGCATCGGAGTGAATATACACGGGAGCACGATGCTTCTCTTTCAATACCCTGCGAATCTCGTCCTGATCATCCATGGCTCCCTTGAACGTTGTGCCCATGGCCTAATGCAGTGTTCTGGTTCACAGGATATCCAAGTATCTTTTGGCTTTTTTCCAGAATTTTCTGCGCAAACTGGTCCAGCCCCTGACGCTCGGCCTCTGTGATTGACCAGGTAGAGGTTGAAAAGGAGAGGAAAAACATGAAAAAGATAAAAAGGGTTCTGCTCATATATTCGCTCAAGTATTTTCTGAAAATAACCCATCCGGAAAGAAGGATCGCTACGACGAAATAAACAGTACTCAATTTAACCGTTTATTTAACTCCGGCGCCCTATCATCTGCTTGATTTCCTCCAGTTCCTGCTGGATTTGCTCCACCGACGCCATCAGATAAACAAGGCCGAGGTAGAGGTTGTATTTTTCCGGCTGAGCTTCCTTGTCGCCAAACGCGTTCAGATTTTCCACAAACATTCTTTTCGCATCCGAAGTTACCGATATTTTTTATCTCCTTCAAAGGTATTTGTTGCAATGAATCGTTGAATACAAGCATTCACTACATCTTTCCCTCACATCTCTCATCTCTTCGAAAGTTGATCGTTTTATCACTTCATTTCACCCCTCCCTCTTTGCATGTAATCGAATGTCATATCGCCGGAAAAGAAAAAAGCCCAGAACGGAGGGCTGACCGTATCTGGGCCTGGGTCGTAAGGGAGAGGATAGACCCGAGGGTGTTCACATAAGGGGTAAATGCAAACACCGGCATCAATATTCTCATAATGATATGTCGAATCCATGACAATGAAAGGCGCCAGCCAGCAATGATTGACAAACTTGCCGAGCTCGGCAGAGACTCTTTGACTATAGCTGTTTTTTTGCCTCCTCCGCCAGATATAGCCAGGTACCCACGACGGTATCCGGATTAAGCGATAGGCTTTCAATGCCCTCTTCCATCAGCCATCGTGCGAGGTCGGGGTGATCGGAAGGCCCCTGTCCGCATATTCCGACGTACTTGCCGGTTTTACGGCACGCCTGAATAGCCATGCTCAGCAGCTTTTTTACCGCCGGATCGCGTTCGTCGAAGGCTTCGGCAACGAGACTGGAATCGCGGTCCAGCCCAAGGGTAAGCTGGGTAAGATCGTTGGATCCTATCGAGAAACCATCAAAATATTCCAGAAACTGCTCCGCCAGCAAGGCGTTGGACGGAATCTCGCACATCATGATCAGGCGCAATCCATTCTCACCGCGCTTCAAGCCGTTTTCCGATAGCAGTTCCACTACGCGTTTCGCCTCGGCCAGTGTCCGCACAAACGGGATCATGATTTCCAGGTTGGTCAGCCCCATTTCGTCGCGTGCTTTCTTCAACGCCCGGCATTCCAGTTCGAAACAGCCCCGGAATTCGTCCGCCACGTAGCGTGAAGCGCCGCGAAAGCCGAGCATCGGGTTTTCCTCCCTCGGTTCGTAATGATGGCCGCCGATGAGGCTGGAGTATTCGTTGGATTTAAAATCGGACATCCGCACGATTACCGGTTTTGGAAAAAAGGCAGCGCCCAGGGTGGCGATCCCCTCGGTAAGCTTTTCCACGTAAAAACTGACGGGGTCGGCGTAGCCGCTGCTTTGTGCTTCGATCTGTTGCTTCAAGTCTTGCGGAAGCCTGGCAAATTGCAGCACCGCTTTTGGATGCAGCCCTATCATGCGTGCAATGATGAACTCAAGCCGCGCCAGCCCTACCCCATCGTTCGGAATGCGTTGAAACCCGAAGGCGAGCTCGGGGTTGCCGACATTCATGCTGATCTTGACCGGGGCCTTCGGCATGCTTTCGAGCGCAAGGTCGCTCACCTCGACTTCCAGCTTCCCCTGATAAATGTTGCCGGTGTCCCCTTCGGTGCAGGATACGGTGACGATCTCGTTCTCCGTCAACAAGTCGGTGGCATTGCCGCAGCCGACTACCGCAGGAATCCCCAGCTCACGCGCAACAATTGCTGCATGGCAGGTTCGCCCTCCCCGATTGGTGACGATGGCGGCAGCCCGCTTCATTACCGGTTCCCAATCGGGATCGGTCATATCGGTTACCAGCACATCCCCCTCGCGTACCCGCGACATTTCCCTTGCGTCCGGAACCAGGCGCACCGGGCCGCTTCCTATTTTCTGGCCGATGGCGCGCCCTGATACGAGTATCGCGGATTTGCCCTTCAGGCGATAGCGCCGCAATGTATCCATCCCGGCATGCGCCTGCACCGTCTCCGGCCGGGCCTGCAGAATATAGAGTTTGCCATCCGCGCCATCCCTGCCCCACTCGATATCCATCGGTCTCTGATAGTGCCGCTCGATCACGAGGGCATGTCGCGCCAGCTCTTCCACATCCGCATCGGTAATGGAAAACCGTTTGCGATCCTCCTTTTCCACATCCACTGTCTCAACCGTCCGGGCAGCGCCGCGGCCTTCAGCAAACCGCATCTTGATGAGTTTAGAGCCGAGGTTACGCCGCAGAATGGCCGGTCTTCCCTGCATCAATGCCGGTTTGTAGACGTAGAACTCGTCGGGATTGACCGCACCCTTGACGACGGTTTCACCCAGCCCGTAGGAGGCAGTGATGAAAACCACCTTGTCAAAACCGGATTCGGTATCCAGTGTAAAAATCACTCCTGCGGCACCGATGTCGCTGCGTACCATCCGCTGTATCCCGGCTGACAGCGCAACTTCGGAATGAATGAAGCCTTTATGCACGCGATAAGAGATGGCCCGGTCGTTGTAGAGGGAAGCAAAAACATCCTTGACCGCTTTCAGGAGATTATCCAGTCCCTGGACATTGAGATAAGTCTCCTGCTGTCCGGCAAACGAGGCGTCCGCCAGATCCTCGGCAGTAGCCGAAGATCGTACCGCCACTGAAATTTCCCCTTCCGCCTCGCGCAGCATTTTCTCATAGGCAGCAGAAATTTCAGTCTCCAGGCGAGAGGGAAACGATGTTTGCACTATCCAGGAGCGAATCTGTGCGCCTGCCGCAGCCAGTGCCTGAACATCTTCTATGTCAAGCTCAGCAAGAGTCTGCTCGATACGCCGGGCGAGCCCATCCTGAACCAGGAAATCGCGATAGGCATCGGCAGTGGTTGCAAAACCGCCGGGAACCCTGACTCCCATCCCGGTCAGCTGACTGATCATCTCACCAAGGGATGCGTTTTTGCCCCCGACTCGACTCACATCCGTCATGCGCAGCGTGTCAAACCAGGCTATATAGAGCGACTCGTCCATTTTGACTCCTGATTGTGCGAATACTGGCCAAAGAAGAATTGTGCTACATTTTGAAGCGGGATTTCCACCCTGAAATCATCCATAGTTTCTCATAACCATGCAGATCACTGCCAAACCAATTCATCGCACTGCCTTCTTTCTTTCAGACCGTACCGGGATTACGGTGGAAATGCTGGGGCATAGCCTGCTCAGTCAATTCGAAAATATTCCCCTGGATGAGATCACCCTCCCCTACATCGACAGCAGGGCAAAAGCTACTTCGGTCGTCCGGACGATCAACGAGCAGTGCATCGGGGACGGGGCACGCCCGTTGGTGTTCAGTACGTTGGTGAATCCCGAAATCAGGCTTATTATCAATTCCGCCGACGCTCTGCATCTCGATTGCTTCAGCATTTTTATTGCTCCACTGGAAGCTGAGCTGGGCGTGCGTTCGTCGGAAAACACGGGGCGTTCCCATCGCGTTTCCGACCCAGCCGGATACCGGAAGCGCATCGATGCAATAAATTACGCTCTAAAGCATGACGATGGTATATCGCAAAAAGACTGGAACCGGGCTGATGTTACCCTGGTAGGCGTTTCCCGTACCGGCAAGACGCCCACTTGCCTCTATCTCGCCTTGCAATATGGAATTTACGCGGCAAACTACCCGCTTATTCCCGAAGATTTCCAGCATGCGGAGCTTCCTGCCCAGATCAGGAATGTGCGAAGCAAGCTGTTCGGCTTTACCATTCAACCTGGGCGGCTCCATGAGATACGCAGCGAACGCAAGCCTGACAGCGTGTACGCTTCCCTCGGGAATTGCGAGTATGAGGTGCAGAACGCGGAAAAGCTGATGCGCCGCGCAGGCATCCCTTATCTCGACGCAACCAGCAAATCCATTGAAGAACTGGCGACCGCCGTACTGCACGAAGCAAAACTCGAACGGAAGATTTATTAACCCAAATGATGAACAAACTGCTGATCGAATATAAGCCCCCGATTGGGGACGTGAGGACAGATGAAAACGGCAGCAGGCTTTAGGGCAGGGTGACTGGACGAAGTGTATCTACCCCTAATTGAACCGAAAAAGACTAAATTCTGCATCCTGTCGACGGTCTCCGAGCTTCTCGACCTCATTGCCGTTCCGGTTTGTTCGTCACCGCACAGACTTCGTGATTAGCTTAGGTACAGTAGAGGCCGTCTTTATTCTTCCCCTTAAAGTTCTGAGGCTTGGCTAAACAAGGTAAAGGAGCCTTGCTATGAGTCACACTATCGATCTCAAAATGCAGGCATGCATTGATGCATGCGATCAATGCCATCAAATGTGCCTGCACGAAGCAATGAACGGGCCTTGAGTCAGGCGGAAAACACGTTGCGCCGGAGCACATGCGCCTCATGCTGAGCTGCGCTGCGATCTGTCAAACTTCCGCCACCTTCATGTTGCGCAGTTCAGCGTTTAGCAATCAGGTTTGTAGAGTCTGTGCTGAAGTGCGTGAAGCCTGTGCCAAAGGTTGTAAGCAGTTAAGCGGCACATGGAAGAATGCGCCAGAGTTTGCCGGGAATGTGCCGAGAGTTGCCGCCAGATGGCGGGTTATGGCTCTGAGGATCAGCGCATCGGTGCTCACATTCCCGCGGATGATTTGCAGGAGCACCTCCTGTCGATCTATCATCTACTTGCTTCTGAAGCTTATGACCAATAAGTCTTATTCTGATATCACTGCCGAAATCAATCACGGTATTTTGAAGCTGCGGCAGAGCGTCCCTGATACGATGGCAGGGTTCAATGCGATGGCAAAGGGAGCCCTCAAACCGGGCGTCTTGTCCGAGGTGCATAAGGAACTTATAGCACTTGCGATTGGCGTGGCTGGTCATTGCGATGGTTGCATCGGATTTCACGCCAAGTCTCTTGCTCGTCTGGACGCGAAGCGGGATGAAGTAATGGAAGCGCTTGCCGTTGCCGTCTATATGGGCGGCGGACCTTCCCTCATGTATGCCGCCGAAGCAATTCATGCATTCGATGAGTTTACAAAATCATCGCCAGTACAAACACCGCCTGATAAATGATGAAATGGTTTCCAGTTCCTGGTGTAGTGTTACACGCTAATTGAAACATATGAAACCCAGTATTCACGCGGTTTATAGCCTGATTATAAGTTTTATTAAGAGCGCTTCACTACACTAACAGGGATCTGGAAGCGTAGGTCACCACAGGCGTACCCCCTGGCATCATCAACACACGATAGGCTTACCCTGGAAATGCCGGAAAGAATCAATCTTGGCAAGTCCGCTCCAGCTCTCTACAAGGCAGTCATGGGCCTCGAGAAGCTGGCGGCGGAGGCCGTTGCTTCCGCAAGCATCCCGGATGGCTTTGCACATCTGTTGCGCCTTCGTGCATCCCAGCTCAACCAGTGTGCCTTCTGTGTCAGAATGCATACTCACGACGCCCTGTCCAGTGGCGAGTCGAGCGATCGCATAAGTGTCCTGCCAGCCTGGCGGGAAACCGGGTATTTTACCGAGAAGGAACGTTCATCATTGGCGCTGGTTGAAGCAATTACACTGATCTCCGAGGGGCAAGTGCCGGATGCCATCTATGAACAAGCAGCAGCCAATCTGTCAAAAGATGAAATATCGGCTGTCGAGTGGCTTTCGGTAGTCATCAATGCCTGGAATCGCATTGCCATTTCCAGCCGCTATCCTGTGAAGCCATGAGCATGGCTGACAATTCTCCACCAGTTCCTGTCAACGTAAGGAGGCATAATGTTTACCAGACTTCTCTGCGGAGTTGCCTTCGCAGCTCTCTTCATAAGTGCAGCTTCAGCCGATAACCTGCCTGCTGATAAATCCAAAGTAACGCTGGTCTTTGATCATGTCCTTCCAAACGTGCCTGGCAAAAGCATGAAAGGCGTGCTTGTCGAATACGAGCCGGGGGGTTCATCGCCCGCCCATACCCATTCAAAGTCGGCTTTCATTTATGCAACGGTCCTGGAGGGAGAAATTCGCAGCAAAGTCAATGATGGTCCGGAAAAGGTTTATCGCGCCGGCGAGAACTTCGCTGAACTGCCGGGCGATCATCATGCCGTCAGTGCGAATAACAGCAAGACTCATCCCGCACGCCTGCTGGCTGTCTTTGTCGTCGATACCAACGAAAAAAACCTCGTCACGCACGGCAAATAGCGAGATGAAAAGGACGAGGTATTGGATAGAACAACCATAGCAGCCGTATAAAGGTTCTCTACCCGCCATCCTGTTGAGACGGCGGCAGAACCTGCCTGCGAGCTGGCCTGGCCGCACGGCTTCGCACGTAGCCTCGCTTCAGGATACCCCAGGAGAAAATTATGCGACATCCAGCCAGCTTGCGCCGTAATCATAGCGGTATTTCGTCAGCATCGATTTTACGTCATCATCTTCCAGCACCTCATCAGCTGCCTTCTTGAATGCCTTGTCATCCGGATAGAGCTCCGAAAACGCGATGATGGACATGGCAGCCAGTTCCCATTCTTTCCTGGCAAATTCATTGTCAGTGCCGTCCCTGAAATCAGGATTGCCAAGCACCGCGCGCGGCCTGTCCACCCGCACGCTCATCTGATACAGGATATACCCGACTACGAACATCACCACCCCTGCGGCGAGCAACTCCTTGAGAACGTAAACCACGCCCAGGAAGAACGATGTCAGGGACAAAACGAGGCTGTTGCGCTGCTTTTTCCACGAAGTGACCGGATATGCCAAGGCCATCCAGTATTTCACAATGTAAGCAGTCAGTTCCTCCGCATTGTTCCATTTCACTGCGAGAACTTTCGTTATCGTCAATCGAGGGATATCCGCTCTGCCGATCAAGGCATGCGGTGCAATCACAAGGGCATATAACACCGGCAGCACGGCACCCCAGTAAATGGCGAGCATGTGATTGAGTGAAAACGCGGCATACAGCCCAATGAAATTGATGATCAGTACCATCCATGCTCCTATCCGATCCGATAGCTGGATATTTCGAATAATGAACGATATACGATTCCAATCAATATCGATATGAATTTCGTAAGATTCAGGGCGAGAGCGGTTCGGAAAGAAGCTTCTTATGTGAATGTACGATCCCCTTTGAACAGCCGCTCCATGAAAGCGCTGGAGTTACTGGAGACTGGAGTTACATTTCAATATGGCATGCGCGCTGATAAAACATTTTTAACAGGAAAACTGCATTTTTCCTGAGCAGGCCAGTGGCTACGACCCGGGTGAAGGCCAATGCCAATCCTGGATTTCGGGCATATCCTCCCCGTACTGCGTGATATAGCGCTTATGATCGATCAATTTGTCACGCATCAGTTGCTTGAGGTAAGCACCCTTTAAGCTCAGCCTGGGTACACGGTCAACCACATCCATTACCAAGTGAAACCGGTCCAGATCGTTTAGCACTGTCATATCGAACGGCGTAGTCGTGGTGCCTTCTTCCTTGTAACCGCGCACATGGAGATTAGGATGATTGGTGCGACGGTAAGTCAGGCGATGGATGAGCCAGGGATAACCGTGATAGGCGAAAATGATGGGCTTGTTGATTGTGAACAGCGTATCGAAATCCCAGTCTGAAAGCCCGTCCGGATGTTCCGACTTGGGCTGCAGAGTCATCAGGTCAACGATATTGACAACACGAATCTTCAACTCCGGGACATGGCGCCGCAGCAGATCCACGGCAGCCAGCGTCTCCAGGGTAGGAATGTCGCCGGCGCAAGCCAGGACCACATCCGGCTCGTCCCCCTGATCGTTGCTCGCCCAACTCCATATGCCGATACCCGTGCTGCAGTGCTTGATGGCCGCATCCATGTCCAGCCACTGGAGCCCTGGCTGTTTTCCCGCGACCACGACGTTGATGAAATTTCGGGAACGAAGGCACTTGTCGGCAATATAAAGAAGGGTATTCGCATCCGGCGGAAGATAAACGCGAATGATACTTGCCTTCTTGTTGACGACATGGTCGATAAAACCGGGATCCTGATGGGAAAAGCCGTTATGGTCCTGGCGCCATACATGCGATGTCAATAGGTAATTGAGAGAGGCGATAGGTCGCCGCCAGGGGATTTCCTTGCTGACCTTGAGCCATTTGGCATGCTGGTTGAACATGGAATCCACAATGTGGATAAAGGCCTCATAGCAGGAAAAAAGCCCGTGGCGCCCGGTAAGCAGATAACCTTCCAGCCAGCCCTGGCATATGTGTTCGGACAGTATCTCCATCACCCGGCCGTCGGGAGAGAGGCGCTCATCCGCGGGCAACCGCTTGGCAACCCAGGTTCTGGCTGTTACATCGAACAGGGCGTCAAGCCGGTTCGAGCTGGTCTCATCCGGCCCCATTACCCGAAAATTGCAGCTATCCAGATTGAGCTTCATGACGTCACGAAGAAACTTACCCATTTCCCGCGTGGCTTCGCGCACTTCCGTTCCCGGCACAGGTACGTCAACGGCATAGCTGCGAAAATCGGGCATTTCCAGCTCTTTCAGTAGCAGACCGCCATTGGCATGGAGATTGGCGCCCATGCGCCGATTGCCTTCGGGGGCAAGCTCCGCCAGTTCCGGCATGAGGCAACCATTCTCATCGAATAACTCTTCGGGCTTGTAGCTCTTCATCCAGCCTTCCAGCTGCTTCAGATGATCCGGCTTGGAACCGAGTTCCGCGAGGGGCACCTGGTGCGAGCGCCAATAGTCTTCCAGCTTTTTTCCATCCACTTCTTCCGGTCCGGTCCATCCTTTAGGGCTACGCAGGATAATCAACGGCCAGCGGGGATAAGTGATTGCTTCCGGATTGGGTCCGCGGCTGCGCGCCTCCCGCTGTATTCTCCGTATACTTTCGATCGCGGTATCCAGCACGGCAGCCATTGCCTGATGCATGAGCCCGGGATCGGACCCTTCCACGAAATAGGGCTGGTAGCCATAACCCGCAAACAGGCTTTCCAGTTCCTCATGGCTGATGCGCGCGAGTATCGTCGGATTTGCGATCTTGTAGCCATTGAGATGCAGAACAGGCAGCACCGCTCCATCATGGGCCGGGTTGAGAAATTTGTTCGAGTGCCAGGAGGCGGCAAGCGGTCCGGTTTCAGCTTCCCCATCGCCCACCACGCATGCCACGATGAGATCCGGATTGTCAAAGGCCGCTCCAAAAGCATGCGAAAGCGAATAACCCAGTTCCCCGCCTTCGTTTATCGAGCCCGGCGTTTCCGGAGCAACATGACTCGGAATCCCTCCGGGAAAGGAAAACTGCCGAAACAGTCTCTTCATGCCTGTTGCATCCCTGGAGACACGAGGATAAAACTCGCTGTAGCTGCCCTCCAGCCATGTATTCGCCACTATTGCCGGTCCACCATGACCTGGCCCGCATACATAGAACATATCCAGATCGCATTTCTTTATCACCCGGTTCAGATGCGCATAAATAAAACTGAGGCCGGGGCATGTGCCCCAATGCCCCAGCAGCCGCGGCTTGACATGCGCAAGCGTGAGCGGTTCCCGAAGCAGCGGGTTGTCCAGCAGGTAGATTTGCCCCACCGAGAGATAGTTGGCGGCGCGCCAATACGCATCGATCTTGCGCAATTCGTCCGGCGAGAGCGGATTGCTTTCGGCTTGTACTGCAGGCGAAGCACGGTTCATATTGAATCCTCCTTTTTTCCAAACACTGGTTGCTGCCGAAGAATTCCGGCACTGACGCAAACGCTAGCCGTGGCTGGAAATGACTGCCTCTGCCTCCTGTGCGAGAATTGCCGCCTCATTCACGGGAGCTACCCACACCTTGACCTCACTTGTTTCGCTGCTGATGCATGACATCCCGCTCGCATCGCTGTTCTTTTTCGCATCGAGACGGATACCGCACCATTCCATTCCTGCCAGAATCTTTTCCCGCACGACTGGAACGTTCTCCCCTACGCCCCCACCAAAAACCACTGCGTTAGTCCCGCCCAGCACAGCAAGATAAGCGCCCAGATATTTACGGGCGCGGTAACAATACAGCTCGACCGCCAGGTCAGCGTATCCGTCTTTCGATTTCAGCAGTTCCCGGATATCTGCGCTGATTCCTGATACTCCCGATAAACCGGACTGCTCATTCAGCAACCGATCCATCTCCTCCGGCGTCAGGCCCTCCTGCCGCTGCAAAAACGTCATCAGACCCGGATCCAGGTCGCCCGAGCGCGTCGCCATCATGAGTCCCTCCAGAGGCGAGAATCCCATCGAAGTGTCGCGAGGCAATCCCTTATCTGTCGCCGTGATCGAGCAACCGGCCCCGAGCTGCATCGAAATGATTTTTCCATTTTGCAGCGAGCCGGGATATTGATCGCACCACGCCTGCCACATGGCCTGATGCGCCAGCCCGTGAAAACCATACCGCCGCAATGCATACTTCTCAGTCAGTTCATGCGGGATTGCATAAGTTTGCGCAACTGCCGGCAGAGGGGTAAAAAACGCGGTGTCGAATACCGCAACTTGCGGCATATGAGCGCCGAATACGCCACTGGCGCCCCGTATCCATTTCAATGCGACGGGGTTGTGCAAGGGCGCCAGTGGCGCGAGACCCTCGATTTCCCTTTCCACATCACGATCGATCAGGCAGGGGGAAGTAAGACGCCTGCCTCCATGCACGACGCGATGCACCACGACGTTCAAGTTGGCAAGTTTGTGGGTCTGCACGAATTCCTGGAGAGTGCCCTCCGGTTCACCGCCGGAATCTTCCCTGACACTCGCAAGCTCCGTCAGTTTTTCCTCATGGCGAACGAATGCCGCCAGGCGTACCGATGAGCTGCCTGTGTTGACCGTCAAAATTTTCATGGCAAGAACTTGATCGGAACACATGAGAATTCAGCGCTCCGCCAGCATTTCAGAATTACAGCACCACATTAAGACATAATCATATTACGGGTTGACTACGAGCACATCGCAAGGGGTTTCATAAAGGACATGCTTTGTGACCGACCCGAATAGCACTTCATCCAGCTCTGTCTGACCACGCTTGCCTATCACGATGAGATCAATATCGAGCATCTGCGCTTTCTCGAGGATCACATCCGGCGCATGGCCATATTCGATAATAGATGCAACGCGTCTGTCTCCGTGCGCGTAATCGCTCACTATCTTCTCCATGCCTTCTCGGGCATGGATCAACATTTGGCTGCGAAAATGTTCAACCCGCTCTGCATCGAATCCCGCCTGCCTCATTTTCTGCCCGAACGGCATTTCCACCGCATGCAATACGTGAATGGATGCATGCATCACAACTTTCAATGCCATCTCCAGCGCATTCAGGGAATTTTTCGAAAAATCGACAGGTACCAGCGCGTGCTTGTACCTATCCCTGGGCTCCTGCCTGACGATCAGCAAGGGATAATGGCCGGTACGGAGTGTTTTCGATGCGGTCGTCCCCAAAAAGAATTCGCGTGCGAAGCTCTCCCCCTGATCCCCGATCACCACGAGATCGGCATGATGGGACTGGGCATAACGGTTAATCTCGAGGTGCGCCCTCCCAATGGCAACGTGAGGCTTTACCCGTATGCCTTTCGATGCCAGTATTTCCGCCCTGTTCTGCAGTGCCACCTTTGCCCGGTTGTAGAGTCTCTGCTCGGTTTCCAGCGGCGTTTCGGCTATCAGGCGCTTGAATACTTCGAACGGCAACGCAGGAAGAACATGCAGCAGATACAATTCGGCCGCATGCTCCGACGCAAGCTGCGCGGCGCGCTGCACCGCTCTTTCGCCGCGCGGGGAGAAATCGGTGGCGATGAGTATGCGCTGGATCTTCTCCACCTATGTTCCTCGCAATGGCACCTGTCGCACCTGTCGCACCTGTCGAATACAGTCTCTTGAAATCAGGCTAAAAAATTGACGACATCCGGTCGAAAGATACTGCGACAGCCGCAACAGGAACAAACCGAATGATTTTTCCAGCCGGCTGCGATCCTTCAGTCTTTCAGCCTCGGCCTTGTACGTATCCGGACAGCCATCCTATGATTAAAAAACACGATCTCCAGCTGCGTCTGTACGTCAGCCATCATATGACGGATGCTTTGCCATCCCTTCCTGCCGGACGACTGTGGCCGCTGCTATCGCCGGCTGCTCCCCGAACCCGTCTGTTTTACCTCCAGCAATCGTTCATCCCTGAAAGGATTCCTCAAAGACGTGGCGATTCTGATTTTAGACGACATTTCCTTGAATTGATGATGCTATACTCTTTACTTTAACCGTATCCCGGGAGACCTTCATGAAGAAAATATCGACTCTGTTGACCCTGGCCATCTTCAGCTTCGGGTTGGCGACCTTCGAGGCCGAGGCGAAACGCTTCGGTGGCGGTCAAAGTATGGGCAAGCAACGGGAATCCATGAGCCAGCAGGCAGCGCCCCAACCTGGAGCGGCACCCAACGCCGCGCAGGGAGCGGCCGCGCGCCCAGGCGGCAATAAGTGGTTGGGACCCCTGGCTGGCCTGGCTGCAGGAGGGTTGCTGGCTGCGCTTTTCATGGGCGGCGCATTCGAAGGGATCAATATGATGGACGTGCTGATGCTGGCAGCGTTGATCGGCGGGGTCTTTTTTGTCATGCGCATGCTGCGCAAACCAAAACAGGAACACTCGGCTCGCCCGATGCAGTATTCGGGCCTGCAGGGAACCTCAACCGGTCCTGGTGTCACCCCCGGAGCAACAACCTCGACTGGCTCCGGCCTGGAGACAACCCCGAGAGCAAGCACGGTGGCGCCGGTTTCCGGCACAGCCAATATTCCCGCTGATTTTCAGGTGGAACCTTTCCTGCGTAACGCGAAGACTTCATTCATACGCTTGCAGGCAGCAAATGATGCACGCGACCTGAATGATATCCGGGAATATACTACCCCCGAGATGTATGCGGAGATCAGCATGCAAATCAACGAACGCGGTAACGAACCCCAGCGGACCGACGTGCTGGCGATCAATGCGCAACTGCTTGAAGTGGTCACGGAAAAAGACCTGGCAATTGCCAGTGTCCGCTTCAACGGTCAGTTGCGCGAGTCGCCCCAGTCAGCGCCGGAAGCGTTCGATGAAATCTGGCACGTGCAGAAGGATCTCAAAGATCCCGACGCTGTCTGGCTGCTCGCTGGAATTCAACAAGTCTCCTAGAGACCGGATTCCATGCTGGCATCGGTGGCGATAGCCCCGCTCAACCATATGCTGCGTGGAGAAAGCTGGGCACGCAAACGGCTGCAGCCGCGCGCCGGGAAGACTGCCCGTTTTCGCGTCCCACCTTTTTTTGATCTTGCCGTCGTCATCCAGCCTACCGGCGAGGTGGCGGCGGCATCCACCGCTGCCGGCAACGACGCCATCCTCACCATCATGCCGGCGCTGCTGCCGCGTCTGCTTGTCCGCGATGAAGCCGCATACCGTGAAGTCAGAATTTCCGGGGACAGCATATTCGGCCAGGAAATCCTCGAGATCGGGCAGAATCTGCGCTGGGACGTGGAGCAGGATTTAAGCGATGTGATGGGGGATATCCTCGCTCACCGGGTGGTCCGGGCGGGTGAGAGCATGGTCCACTGGCATAACGAAACCCTTCATAATTTGTCTCAGGCGCTGATGGAGTACCTCACCGAAGAGCAGCCGGTACTTGCCAAGCCAACCGACATCCGCACATTTGCCGATGAAGTGTGCGGATTGCAGGATCGTGTGTCAAAACTGGAACTGCGTGTGGAAAGCCTCATAAACAAGTCTCTATAAGTGAACTGAGAAGATCAAGGAACATCTGGACAAGTCCCTGGGCGAACCGGGGCAACAGAATAGAATAAATGCGTTTCTTTCGTCTTCTCAAAATACTCGCCGTCTCATTCCGCTTCGGTCTCGATGAATTCTTCCTGAGCCACGAGCGTCTGCGTCTGCTGCGTCCTGTCGTCAGAGCGGCAACGTTCTGGCGTAAGCTGGACCGTGCGCGTGGCGAACGTCTCCGCCTCGCCTTGGAAGCTCTGGGTCCCATCTTCGTCAAGTTCGGCCAGATGCTCTCCACCCGGCGGGATCTTCTGCCGCCCGATATCGCCGACGAACTGGCGAAACTGCAGGATCAGGTGCCGCCATTTCCCTCCAGCCTTGCCCTCAAGGCACTGGAAGAGGTTTATGGAAAACCCGTCAATGAAGTTTTTCTGCTGTTCGATGCGGAGCCGGTAGCAAGCGCGTCCATTGCCCAGGTTCATCTGGCGGTGCTGCATGATGGTACGGAAGTCGCAGTCAAGGTGCTGCGTCCCGGCATCGCGCCTGTGATCGCCCATGATATCGCGCTGATGGACACAGGCGCCCTTCTGCTCGAAAAAGTCTGGCCGGATGCCAAGCGGCTCAAGGTACGGGAAGTCGTGAGCGAATTCGCCCGTCATCTCGACGATGAACTGGATCTGATGCGCGAGGCGTCCAATTGCAGCCAGTTGCGGCGCAATTTCCTGGATTCTCCCCTGCTTCTCGTGCCGGAAGTCTACTGGGATTATTGCTATTCGAGCGTCATGGTGATGCAGCGCGTCAAAGGCACGCCCATCAGTCATGTCGCAGCCTTGCGGGAGCAGGGCGTGGATATTCCGCGGCTTGCCCGCGTCGGAGTGGAAATCTTTTTCACCCAGGTGTTCCGCGACGGCTATTTCCATGCCGACATGCATCCGGGGAACATCTTCGTCGGCAGCGATGGCCGATATATCGCCGTCGACTTCGGCATCATGGGTACCCTTACCGACGAGGACAAGAATTATCTCGCGCAAAATTTCCTGGCCTTCTTCCGTCGTGACTACAAGCGTGTGGCGGAAGCGCACGTAGAGGCGGGATGGGCGCCGAAAAACACGCGCGTCAATGATTTCGAAACCGCTATCCGGGCAGTGTGCGAGCCCATTTTCGACAAGCCCTTGAGCGAGATTTCATTTGGGCGGGTATTGCTGCGACTGTTTCAGACATCGCGGCAGTTCAATGTCGAAATCCAGCCGCAACTGGTGATGTTGCAAAAAACCCTGCTCAATATCGAGGGGCTGGGGCGGGATCTCGATCCTAATCTCGACCTGTGGACGACGGCCAAGCCATACCTGGAAAACTGGATGGCGGAACAGTTGGGCTGGAGGGGATTCAGCCACCGCCTGCGCAAGGAAGCCACGAGCTGGGCGGTAATCATGCCCCAGTTTCCCCGCCTGATGCATCATGCCCTGACGGAGATACGCACCAGCGCCCTGGAAGAAAAGATGGACCGGTTTATCCTGGAGAAAAAACGTGAGAGCCGGCGGCTCACCCTCTTCATCGTATTGCTGATCATAGTGATACTGTGGCATCTGGGGAAATAAGGGCGGATTTTTTTCGCACGAAAAAATCTTTCCCATCCTCGCTTTTCGCCAAATCATAGGCCCCGAGTCATAGGCCTCGCGAGCCCCCATTATTTTGAGGGACGCTCCACATGTCATGGCCTGTCATGGTCCATGATCCGCAAGCACCGCTTGCGGTGCGCTTTGAATTCTCCCTTGAATTCTCCTTTGAATTCCTCTTTGTCCGGCACGCTCCCGTACTCCCGACGCAATCCCCGCAACACCCCAACGTTCTGCAAAGTAGAGTCACGTTCTGAGTTGATCCGCTGGGTTGATTCGTCCAGGTCCTCGTCCGCGACCTTCATCGGCCATCCTTCATGAGAAATCCTTGAGGGGGGGATTGAGGTTGACCAAGGAGTATCTTCACAGTAAGATAACAAAAACTTCACAAAAAGATCACAATTTCTTAACAAGTCGTGGTATCGGTAAAGACACGGCTTTGATAAGGAGAAGGGTGATGAAAGTAGGAAAACTCCTTGCCCTTTCATATTTTATGGGCATGACGGTAGCACTGTTGGCGGTAGCGCTCTATTGATCCATTGAGACTGCCAGGGGAACCTTCCCTCGATCCCCTGGATGTTGCGGCAGCACTCTTTTGATCCGTGGAGACGCCAGGGGAAGTACTCCTCCTGCACTTCCCCTGAATCTTTGTTCTTGATCTCCAGATTCCTTCGGGATTCTGGATTATTTGCAAAAGGAGCTGGTGATGGCTACTGCAGTTGAAAATAGAATAGTAGATAAGGCAGCGAAGGCGAGCAACGCAGCGTACGACATGTCGGAGTGGTATGACTCCAGGTTGTACAAGCTGGGTCTGCTGCCGATACTGGGAATGGCGGTTTTCTGGGTCTGGTTTCAACGCACCTATGCCTATTCCCACGGGATGGACTCCATGGAACCGGAGTTCGAGCAAGT
>JAFKJB010000015.1 GCA_017306155.1 Nitrosospira multiformis | reverse complement strand
CTCTTCGCCTCTCCACCAAACTTCTTCGCCAATACCATCGTGATCGCCGCCGTCAACGTGGTCTTGCCGTGATCCACGTGACCTATCGTCCCTACGTTGATGTGCGGCTTCGTCCGCTCAAATTTGCTCTTTGCCATGATGATCCTTTTTAAAGCATTTTTTTGAGTTCTGTAATCGACGTCTATGGAGCCCATGGCCAGGATTGAACTGGCGACCTCTCCCTTACCAAGGGAGTGCTCTGCCACTGAGCTACATGGGCAAGCACGTCCTTGCCTAAACAATACTCCGCAACAATTTTGCCAATTTTCTAATGTTTTTAATTAATGCTCATTTCTCCGCTTCGAGTCTGGAGCGGGTGAAGGGAATCGAACCCTCGTCGTAAGCTTGGAAGGCTTCTGCTCTACCATTGAGCTACACCCGCATCGGGCACGATCAGGACCATAAAATCCAGCGAAGCATTCAACAGTTCTTCTGAGAAAAAATCATCGAACCGCACAGCCAACGCACCACCTGCGCCCTATTCACCGAACCAGGCCCACCATGCAAAGTGCTCAAGACACAAAAATCTCAAGACATAAAAAGCTACAACGCCCGCATCATCAGCTGCTGACCTGGTGGAGGGGGAAGGATTCGAACCTTCGAAGGCAGAGCCGTCAGATTTACAGTCTGATCCCTTTGACCGCTCGGGAACCCCTCCAAACGAAACCGTTAATTGTGAATGTTTCACGCAGATAAGTCAATGTGGATTTCAGGGTTTTTAATTTTGTACCGGCATTATCCCGCAAGGGGAAAACAACGCCTTGAACTGCTGAGCCGGGCAAAATCTGCGTTCCCGCAGCGAGCCGGCTGGGGCATGCAAAAATCGGCAATCAGTGTGTCGAACCCTGCCGCAATCCCAAAAGCTCTACCTCGAAAATCAGGGTGGCGTTTGGCGGGATGGCTCCCCGCCCTTCCGGCCCGTAGGCAAGCTGGGGCGGGATGATCAACGTGCGCTGGCCTCCCACCTTCATCCCGATCACGCCCCGATCCCAACCTTTGATGACCCGTCCCGCGCCGATCAGAAACGAGAAAGGCATACCACGGTCACGCGAACTGTCGAATTTCTCACCCTTTTTGTCAGGAGTGCTCGCATCGTAGAGCCAGCCGGTATAGTGCACCTCAACCATCTTGCCTACTGCCGCTTCTTCGCCGCTTCCTATTTTGGTATCCTGCTTGATGAGTTGCGTCACGGCTGATGCGCCCTGCCCCGTTTCCGAAATGGCGGATTGTGGCAGCAGCAACGCGCCTAACATGAATATTCCCAAGCTGATCAGTGTATTTACCCTGGACATGAGGAGACCTCGAAAATTGAAATGAAAATCTTCCGTACCTTTTATTATACCGCCAACCCGTAGAGCGGCTGTAGCGTCATGAAGGCTTTCGTTCAGGGATTTCTTGCCCATTGCCCATTACCCCTGTCCTCATTAGTCGAGGCGCAAAGCATATGAAGGAGCGTTCATGCAGGATCGCCTAAGCGAAAAGATCGAACAGGTCGAAGGGGTCGAAGAGATAATTACCGGCAAAGAGACGTGTTCCAGGCAGCCGGGAGGGTCATTTGCACGTCTGCATGACTCGCGCCTTGTGCGCTCTCTCTACCTCGTGGCCGGCTTCGTCGCCCTGATACTCGGCGTGGTGGGGATCGTGCTGCCAGTGCTTCCGACAACCCCTTTCGTGCTGCTGGCGGCTGCCTGTTTTGCCCGCAGTTCCAGGCATTTCCACGACAAACTCCTGACTAATCGCATCACCGGTCCCATTATTCACGAATGGATGGAGCATCGCAGCATTCCACGCAAAGTCAAGCGTTGGGTATATCTGTTGCTGGTACTGTCGCTAGGGAGTTCGATCCTGGTGATGCCCTCTGTCTGGCATCAGGGAATGCTCGTTCTGCTGGGTGTCATCCTGATAGCCTTCGTCTGGCGAATTCCGGTCAGAGAACCGGATGTTGACACATGACGACCATGGCAGCGCTGCCGCCAGATCGCAGGATGGCAATTACATGCTGCAACCCTCCATCCCACGCTGCGGGAACACCGGCTCCGGGCAGGAGAGGACACATTGCTGCAAAACGTTTGCGCTTCCTGACTATTGAGTCAGCAAACAGTGCGAACCACATGCCGGCTGGAGCCGGCATGTGGTTCAAAGCACGCCATCGTCGGGCGTGAGCCGGATCCCCGATCAAGCCCGGAATGACGGGGATTCATAATATTTTCCGGCCGGGCCCATAATCCTGACTCAATATTGCGGGGAAGCCTCTTGCGGTTCGGCAACGTAGATTTCAACCCGCCGATTCCTTGCCCTGTTCTGAGGTGTGTCATTGGCGACAATGGGCTCCCGCGAGCCGCGGCCATCGATCCTTATGCGGCTTGGGGAAACTCCCCGATTCACCAGATAATCCCGCGTGCTGGCCGCCCGGTTCACGGAAAGGGGATTATTGATCGCATCGCTGCCAGAGCTGTCCGTATGGCCGATAATGGTCACCACGGTAGCAGGATTACTGTTCAGGCCGGTGGCAAAACTATCCAGCACCGGCCTGAAGTTCGGCCTGATGTCGGCACGGCCGGCATCAAATGAAATATCGCTGGGAATATCCAGTTTCAGCCTGTTATCCGGAGTTTTTACAACTTGTACTCCTGTTCCCGCTGTGGCCTGCTCCATTTCCTGTTTCTGCTCTTCCATTCTCCGGGACCATACGTTTCCGGCGATGGCACCGAGGCCAGCCCCGGCCGCTGCACCGATTGCCGCACCTTTTCCCTTACCCGCAATCGCTCCGATCAATGCGCCCGTACCCGCACCGATGCCTGCGCCGACGGCAGTGTCCCTCGTTCTGGTGCTCTGGATTTCGGGTGAGCTGGCGCAGCCGCCCAATGCCAGGACCATTGCTACTGAAATAACCGGCAATTGATTACGCATGACTTCTCCTTTTTTGTGGGGAATTATTGCTTGAGAACTTCTGCTATCGCTCTTCAGGGGTTCCTTAGACTTTAGCAGAGTTGCAGGCATATTCAACGGCAGATGCAGTTCAATCTTGAACCTTAACCGCTTGGTTTGTTTCTTGTGGAGGGAAAACGATTTTCTTCGATCGGAATGCCAGTCCGCAAGATTTTACCTCACCCCCTCGGATGATGCATTTCGTGGATTCTTTTCAATCTTTCGCGTGCGACATGCGTGTATATCTGTGTGGTTGAAATATCCGCATGGCCGAGCAGCAGTTGCACCACGCGCAGATCGGCCCCATGATTGAGCAGATGCGTCGCAAAGGCATGACGCAATCCATGCGGCGACAATGGCTTGGTGATATTGCCCTGCCGCGCATAGCGTTTGATCAGATACCAGAAAGCCTGGCGAGTCATGCCTGCACCGCGATAAGTGACGAACAGGGCATTACTCGACCTTCCATCCAGCAGGCCAGGGCGAACTTCCTTGAGGTAGCGGATCACCCATTCCAGCGCCTCTTCCCCCAGCGGCGTCAGGCGCTCTTTCCCTCCCTTCCCCATGATGCGCACCACGCCCATGTCCAGGCTGATCTGTCCGCTTTCCAGGCTTACAAGCTCTGAAACCCGAAGGCCGCTCGCATAGAGCACTTCGAGCATGGCACGATCCCGCAATCCCAGCGGAAGGTTCACATCGGGCGCGCCCAGCAGGGCTTCCACGTCAGCCTCGGTCAAACTCACCGGCAGACTGCGAGGAAGCCTGGGTGTATCGATGTTGAGGGTGGGATCTGCATTGATTTTTCCCTGGCGCAACAGAAAGCGGTAAAACCGCTTTAGACTCGAAAGCTCGCGGCTGGTGGTGCTGGCCCTGATTCCGGCGGAAAACCTGGCCGCCATGAATTCCAGCAGATCGGAATGCGTGACTATCAGGAAACTGCTATCGCCCGGTTTCTGTCGAGCGAACCAATCACCGAACTGCTGCAGATCGCTGCGATAACTCTCCATTGTATTGCGCGAGAGTCCGTCTTCCAGCCATAGTGCATCGCAGAATTCATCAAGCAGTTCCGCATCCTGCTCAGATACCCTCATGCTGCAATAGCCAGCGCTTAATAGCGAGCGGCAATCCATCGCTGGCGTTCATGAAACCCCCGAGGCCGCCGCTTTTGGCGATAACACGATGGCAGGGAATAACGATAGGCAACCGGTTGGCTCCGCAGGCCTGGCCCACTGCGCGCGGGGCGGAATGCAACTCCATCGCGATAGCGGCATAACTGCGCGTTGCGCCAGCCGGAATATCCTGGATGGCTTGCCAGACACGGCGCTGATGTATCGTCCCGCCAATGTGTAATGACAAGTCGAACGCGAAACCAGGATCGGCAAAGTATGCCTGTAGCTGATCACATACTTCTCTGGCGAGGGGATTTTGCGGAGCGAGAGCGGGCGTATCCGGGGGCAGATATTCTATATCTGTCAGCCAGTCTTCATCCGTGCGAAGACCCAGCACGGCAAACGGCGCAGCAAGCTTGGCCTGATAATCTTCCGGGGACTTCACCCGCCGTATCGACTTCTGTCTGATCATCCATTCCTCCTCTATCACGCCGACACCCGACACTGCCGCCCACCGTTGCAGCCGCATTACAGGGTGAACCGGAGTTCCATTACAAGATTTTTTGAAACGGTCCCGTATCTGCTTTGACTTTATGCGAATAGTCCGGCGATAATCGAAGCATTATCCGGTTTGAACAATCTGCCCGCAAGCCTTGAATCGAGGAGCAAGCTGTGAAATTTAATATGAAGAACGGAACACCCGAGAAACAGCGCAGTGCCTGTGTGGTTGCAGGCATTTTCGAACAACAAAAATTAACCCCTGCTGCCGAAGCCCTGGACAAATCCGCAAACGGCTACATTACCAGCATCCTGAACCGGGGGGATATGAAGGGCAAAGCAGGCTCGACGCTGCTGCTCCATAATGTGCCCAACAGCGCCTGCGAGCGCGTATTGCTGGTGGGGCTCGGCAAAGAGCAGGAACTTGGCGACAAAGGATATCGCGATGCAGTACGCGCAGTGTTCAAAGCGCTATCTGACACCAGCGCTGCCGATGCCATCCTGTTTCTGCTGGAAGCACCCGTAAAGAACCGCGATCTCTCCTGGAAAATCCTGCAAATCGCAGTCAACGGGCTGGAGAGCATGTACCGCTTCAACCGGCTGAAAAGCAAGGTCGAGGAAGCCGAACCGAAGCTGCAAAAAATTACCCTCGGTATTATCAAACCGCTCACCGGGGAGGAGCAGGCCGCCAGTGAGGAGGCTCTGCAGCAAGGACTGGCCATGGCCGAGGGCATGAGCCTGGCCAAGGATCTGGGCAATCTTGCGCCTAATATCTGCACCCCTGCCTATCTTGCGGAGCAGGCCATGGATATGGCCAAGACCTACAAGCTCAAGGTGACGGTGCTGGAGCAAAAGGATATGGAGGATTTTGGCATGGGCGCATTGCTGGCCGTGGCTCGCGGCAGCCGCCAGCCTCCCAAGCTGATTGCTCTGGAATATTGGGGCGGGGTGAAGAAGGGAAAACCTGTTGTGCTGGTAGGGAAAGGTGTCACCTTCGATACGGGTGGCATTTCCCTCAAGCCAGCGGCGGAAATGGATGAAATGAAGTACGACATGTGCGGGGCCGCCAGTGTACTGGGCACCCTTCACGCTGTTGCAAAAATGGGCCTTCCAGTCAATGTGGTCGGCATTATTCCAGCCACCGAAAACATGCCCGGCGGCAATGCCACCAAGCCTGGCGACGTCGTCACGAGCATGTCGGGGCAAACCATAGAAATTCTCAATACAGACGCCGAAGGGAGGCTGATTCTGTGTGACGCGCTGGCTTACGCCGAGCGCTATGAACCGGAATCGGTCATCAATATTGCTACCCTGACAGGGGCCTGTGTCATAGCGCTCGGCCACGTTGCGTCGGGTCTGCTTGGCAACGATGAAGAATTAGCCCAGGAGTTATTGGATGCCTCCGAGCGATCCGGAGATCGTGCCTGGCGCCTGCCGCTGTTCGACGAATATCAGGAGCAACTGAAAAGTAATTTCGCCGATATGGCTAATATCGGGGGCCGCGCTGCGGGAACCATTACCGCCGCCTGTTTCCTGTCGCGGTTCACCAAAAAATATCGCTGGGCGCACCTCGACATCGCGGGCACGGCATGGAAATCGGGCAAGGAAAAAGGCGCGACCGGACGCCCGGTACCGCTGCTTACCCAGTTTCTGATCACCCGGACTACCAGACAATCCGGTAACACCGGCGAGACCGTGACCCAATCTGGGACTCGCAAGGGCCGGCGTAAATCCAAGGAATGACAGAAATCGACTTCTACTCGGGCGGGGGAGACCGGCTCCATACCGCCTGTCGCCTGGTTGCAACAGCAGCGCGCAAAGGGTTCAAAGTCATGATTTACGCGCCTGACATGACTACGGTCGAGCAGATCGATAAATTGCTGTGGACTTTCTCTGCAACTGATTTTATTCCACACTGCCAGGCAGGCGACAAGCTGGCCGAGTTCACGCCGGTAATACTCAGCGATAGTGGAAGGAATCCGCCGCACGATGATGTATTGCTCAACCTGGGTCCTGAGAATCCTCCTTTCTTCAGCCGCTTCCGGAGACTGATCGAAATTGCCGGCAACACGGATGAAGATACCGGGGCGGCAAGGAAACGCTACCGGTTCTATCAGGATCGCGGCTACGAAATACGGCATCATCGCCTGAGCCCCGCATAGCCTGACGACTCGTCAAGTCACGCCACAGGCATCAATTCCCGCAATTCCGCCATCTCCCTTTATCAGCCGGCATTTCAATGACAAACAGTAAAAAAACCTCGCAGGGTGAATATGGCGAAATTCTGCACAAACTGGAAATACTGCTGAACAGACACCAGGACGTATCATCCACGCCGCTGGCTGACAGTGATAACCACTTGATCACCGGCTCATCCCCTTTGTCCGGGAGCGCGACGGAACAGACCGGGGCAGACGATGCAGCCGATATCCCCACCCTCACAGAAGTCGCCGCCAGGCAATCCCCGTCCGGCGACAGCATACCCACCCTCACGGAAGTCATGCATTCCACCCCCTCGACACTTTCCCCTGCCGATATAACCGTGCTGCTGGAAAAAATTCTGGATGGGGCGCTGAATGAAACCGGGACCGCCATGAATCCGAATGCGCGCAAGGCGCTGATACAGGCACTGAAATCGCGCCTGTTCGGTCTTTGAAAACAATAGTGGAGCAGGCGCCCATTTCGGCCCGTCGCGCTCGACATGAGGAATGGGGCAGGGATCAGCAGTGCACCAATACTAGATTCTGCTTCCCGACTTCTGCCACCATACCAAAAACCCGACCAAGCCCAGGCCCGCGAATATCAGCATATAGGCCTGGGGTCTGGGAACATTGGCAATAACGATGACCTGTCCCGCGTTGTTGATGCTGATGGCGCCCGTTATAACATATCCGGGCGGCAACCAGGTCAGGGAATTGAGGTCCATCATGCCCGTGCCATTGGGACCGGTGATAAAGGCATGGTTATCACCGGCAGCCATGGTGGACCATCCCACTACCTGTCCGGCGGCGTTGATGTCAGTGGCGATACTGTAATCTCCACCCAGCGTCCCGAGATCGGTCATGTCCCTGCCATTGGGGCCAGTAATGAAAGCATGCGTATAACCAGCAGCCGTGCTGGAATCTCCCACCACCTGCCCGGCGTCATTGATGCCATAGGCGACACTGTAATCCCCACCCAGCGTCCCGAGATCGGTCATCCCCGCACCATTGGGGCCAGTGATGAAAGCGTGCCTCACGCCTCTCCCAACCACCTGTCCGGCATCATTGATATCATGAGCAACGGTTGTGAGTCCATCCGGCAGGCTTCCCAGGTGGGTCATGCCCGCACCATTGGGACCGGTGATGAAGGCGTGCCGATATTCCTTGATGGTGTACCCTGCCACCTGACCAGCGTTATTGATGCTGGTGGCGTAACTGGCCTGTTCTCCCAGTGTTCCCAGGTCTGTCATGCCCACGCCGTTAGGCCCGGTAATAAAAGCATGCAAATTACCAGTAGCTGTCTGTGAGCACCCTACCACCTGCCCGGTATCATTAATACCAAAGGTTGTGCTGGAGCCACCCCCCAGCGTCTTGAGATCGGTTTTGCCAACGCCGTTGGGACCGATGATGTAAGCCTTTGAATTCGACCACACCGCCACCTGACCCGAACTATTGATGCCAGTAGCGTTAACAGTCATTCCACTCGGCACAAAAGTGATCAGTCGATTGTTGTTGATATCCAGAATGTATAAACGTTGTACCTGTGCAAAGGCGGGTGCAACGAAGCACAATCCGGTACTTAAAACCAACAACGGGATCAAGCCCTGCATTCTGGAATTGCCGGTCACTTTCATCATTCTCTCCCCAGTAAATGGTTTTCAGAGATGCAGGACTCTTCCATTTGCCAATCCCGTACCGGCAGCGCTCCTCTTCGCGCCACATAACTCTCCACCTGCCATTACGGCAATCCAGCTTAAAATATGTCAGGCAAAAGGTATATGAGCCGATCAGTCTATCCGATCATGGCAAGGCACTGTATTTTAGGCAATAATAAAAACTCAATCCGAGACATGGTTTAACGAGTTATCAACAAATCTGTCCACCCCAATCAGGGAAAATCTTAATCAGAATCTTTCCCGATCTCAATTATTTTTAAGCGAGATTAAGGCAGATTGCAAGATCTGCAAAGGGGATTTCGTATCCTTCATATGCAACAGGCGGCGTTCTCTCCCAGCATACGCTGATAACAGTCCCGTTGTGAGGTATAGCTCTTCCCTCATGCCTTGATGGATCGACTCAGGATGTGGGAAAAGCCAGATCGGATTTTTCCTGATCCCGATTATCCTCAAGGGAAGCCGGGAACAAGACACAGTTAAAAGGAAGGGCCGCGCTGCCGGTCCTTGCGCCTTCCGTTATAATTGCGGGTTTTCCGCCAAACGATCGACAGTATGGAACTCGAAAAAAGCTTTGATCCCCGGACTATCGAACGCCGCTGGTATTCGCGCTGGGAGGCCGAAGGCTATTTCCAGCCTGGATCGACGACGAGGACTACGGGCGATCAAGCGCCCGCATACTGCATCATGCTGCCGCCACCCAACGTAACCGGCACGCTGCACATGGGACATGCCTTTCAACATACCTTGATGGATGCGCTGACGCGTTATCACCGCATGCGCGGGGATAACACATTATGGCAGCCGGGCACCGATCACGCCGGAATTGCCACCCAGATCGTGGTGGAACGCCAGCTGGATCAGCAGAACATTGACCGGCGCGATCTGGGACGCGAAGCGTTTCTCGCCCGTGTGTGGGAATGGAAAGAGGAATCCGGCTCCACCATCAGCCGCCAGATGCGCCGTATGGGTGCCTCCTGCGACTGGTCGCGGGAACGCTTCACCATGGATGAGGGACTTTCCCGCGCCGTGACGGAAGTTTTCGTGCGGCTTTATCGCGAAGGCCTCATCTACCGCGGGGAACGCCTGGTGAACTGGGACCCTGTGCTGCAAACCGCCGTTTCCGACCTCGAAGTGGTATCGGCAGAAGAAGAAGGGGCGCTCTGGCATATTCTTTATCCCTTCGAACAGGATGCCGGAGGGAATCAGGATGGCGCAAAACCGGAAGGACTGATTGTTGCCACTACCCGCCCGGAAACCATGCTGGGCGATATGGCAGTAGCCGTGCATCCCGATGATGAGCGCTACCGGCACCTGATCGGTCGTCACGTGCGCCTGCCATTATGCGAGCGCAGCATACCCATCATCGCAGACGCCTATGTCGACCCGGCATTCGGCACGGGGTGCGTCAAGATCACCCCCGCGCACGATTTCAACGACTACCAGATAGGACAACGGCACAAACTCGTTCCGCTCGGCATTCTTACCCTGGATGGAAAGATCAATGACCTGGCGCCCGCCGAGTATCAGGGATTGGATCGTTTTGCCGCCCGCAGGAAAATTGTCGCCGATCTGGAAGGGCAGAATCTGCTGGTTGAAACAAAGCCGCATAAGCTGATGGTGCCGCGCGGTGACCGCACCCAGGCTGTCGTTGAACCGATGCTGACCGATCAATGGTATGTCAGCATGAACGGCCTGGCGAGGCGGGGCCTGGAGGTGGTGGCGGACGGAGACGTGAAATTCATTCCGGAAAACTGGACGCATGTATATGAGCAGTGGCTCGAAAATATCCAGGACTGGTGTATTTCCCGCCAATTATGGTGGGGTCATCGGATTCCTGCGTGGTATGACGAGGACAATAACATCTTTGTCGCGCACAGCCTGGAGGAAGCGCAACGGCTGGCGGATGGACGCGAACTGGTGCAGGACGAGGATGTGCTGGATACCTGGTTTTCATCCGCGCTGTGGCCCTTCTCCACATTGGGCTGGCCGGAAAAAACACCGGAACTTGAAACATTCCTGCCGACCTCGGTTCTGATTACCGGCTTCGACATCATTTTTTTCTGGGTGGCGCGCATGGTGATGATGTCCCTGCATTTCACCGGCAAAGTGCCTTTCCGGGAGGTATATATCACCGGCCTCATCCGCGATGCGGAAGGGCATAAGATGAGCAAATCCAGAGGCAATGTGCTGGACCCGCTGGATCTTATCGACGGCATTGCACTGCCGGACCTGATCACCAAGCGCACCAGCGGTCTGATGAATCCGCGGCAGGCCGAATCCATCGAAAAAACCACGCGCAAACAGTTTCCGGAGGGAATCCCGGCGTTCGGCGCAGACGCATTGCGTTTCACTTTTGCCAGCCTCGCTTCTCACGGCCGCGACATCAAATTCGATATGCAGCGCTGCGAAGGCTACCGGAATTTCTGCAACAAGCTCTGGAATGCGGCACGCTACGTGCTGATGAATTGCGAGGACAAGGATACCGGTCTGGCGGAATCGGCGCCTCTGGAATACTCGGATGCCGACCGCTGGATCATCAGCCGGCTGCAACAGGCGGAAACCGCGGTGGCGCAGGCTTATCAGGATTACCGCTTTGACATGGCAGCCCGCGAAATCTATGAATTCGTCTGGGATGAGTATTGCGACTGGTATCTGGAGTTCGCCAAGGTACAGCTGAATTCCTGCAACGAAGCGGTACAGCGCACGACCCGTCGCACGCTGGCCCGCGTCCTGGAAGCGGCTTTAAGGCTTGCCCATCCTCTCATCCCGTTTATTACCGAGGAATTGTGGCAAAATATTGCCCCGCTCGCTGGCAAGCAAGGGGCGAGCATCATGTTGCAGCCTTATCCTGAAGCCGACCCCTCCAGATTCGATGAAGCCGCGATGGCGAACATTATTGCACTCAAGGAAATGATCAACGCCTGCCGCACGCTGCGCGGCGAAATGAACCTCTCCCCGGCATCGAGGGTACCGCTTCTGGCCGTAGGCGAGGGGAAAACCCTCGCCAGCTTTTCGCCCTATCTGAAGGCGCTGGCTAAATTATCGGATATCGAAATCGAACAGAATCTGCCCCCCGCCGAAGCGCCGGTGGCGATCGTGGGTGAATTCAGGCTGATGCTGAAAATCGAGATTGATATTGCTGCAGAGCGTGAGCGACTGACCAAAGAGCTCGACCGTGTCCAGGCGGAAATGGAGAAGGCGCAAGCCAAGCTCGCCAACAGTAATTTTGTGGGGCGGGCGCCGGCAAAGGTGGTGGAACAGGAAAAAGAACGCCTTGCCAGTTTCGGCGCGACATTGGAAAAACTGAAAGAGCAACTTCAGAAACTGGGTTGCTGAATCGGTCAAAAAGTTCAAGAGGCGGATGGCCTGCGCTATAATTCCCCGTTTGACAGCGAAATGATCTCGCCCCCGCCTCGCCTGCGGGCTTTAAAAGGAGGAATAATCATAATCGTCTTATTGGGTGGTCCCGGCGCGGGAAAGGGAACTCAGGCCAGCTTCATCAAGGAACATTTCGGCATTCCGCAGATATCGACGGGAGACATGCTGCGCGCAGCCGTCAAGGAAGGCACCGAACTGGGCCTCATGGCCAAAAAGATCATGGACGAGGGCGGTCTTGTTCGGGATGACATTATCATCGGGCTGGTGAAAGCGCGCATTGCCCAGCCGGACTGCAGCAAGGGTTTTCTTTTTGATGGTTTTCCCCGCACCATCCCGCAGGCGGATGCGATGAAGGCTGCCAAAGTACCTGTCCAGTTCGTCATTGAAATTGATGTATCCGACGAAGAGATTGTCAGGCGCCTCTCCGGCCGACGGGTACATCCTGCCTCGGGGCGCATTTACCATCTGACCTTCAATCCGCCCAAGGTCGATGAGAGGGATGATGTAACCGGCGAGCCGCTGATACAGCGTGATGATGACAAAGAGGAAACGATCCGGAAACGGCTCGAAATCTATCACACCCAGACCGAACCATTGGTAGAATACTATGCCAGTTGGTCAGCTAGTGGCGAAAAAGATGCTCCCAGGTACGTGAAAATCACGGGAGCCGGTTCAGTGGAAACAATTCGCGACGCCATTTTCGCGTCGCTGAGATAACTTCAGTCAAAACTCCTGGTGGAACTCAAGCCTGGTATCACCGCCGTTTTAATTCGCTAAGAGAGCAATACGCAGCGGCAGTAATCCTCGTTGCCGCCTGCATGCATGGCGCCGGCATTGTTGCGCCACGGGAGAAAGCGTGCGTACGCTAACGGTAGATGTTGGAAGATTTAAATAATCGGGGGAGAAATATGGCAGCAAAAAATGCTTTTTATGCTCAATCCGGCGGCGTTACCGCCGTCATCAACGCTTCCGCCGCGGGTGTAATTGAAACCGCCCGCAAGCAAAGTGGAAAGATAGGCAAAATTTATGCGGGGCGCAACGGAATCATCGGCGCGCTTACCGAGGATCTGATCGATACCGGCCAGGAATCCGATGCCGCAATCAGCGCGTTGCGGTACACGCCCTCCGGAGCGTTCGGGTCCTGCCGCTACAAACTGAAAAGCCTTGAACAGAACCGACGGGAATATGAACGCCTGATCGAAGTATTCAAGGCGCATGACATCGGCTATTTCTTCTACAACGGCGGCGGCGATTCAGCGGATACGTGTCTCAAGGTATCGCAACTGTCCGGCACGCTTGGCTATCCCATTCAAGCCATTCATGTGCCAAAAACGGTGGATAACGATCTTCCCATCACGGACTGCTGCCCTGGCTTCGGCTCGGTGGCAAAGTACATTGCCGTATCCACGCTCGAAGCCAGCTTCGACGTGGCAAGCATGTCAGCAACGTCGACGAAGGTGTTCGTGCTGGAAGTAATGGGACGGCATGCCGGCTGGATAGCGGCCGCCGGAGGCCTGGCGTCCAGCCCGGAGCGTGAAATTCCCGTCATCATTCTCTTCCCAGAAATCAGGTTCGACAAACAGAAATTCCTCGCCAAGGTGGATGGTTGTGTCAAGAAATTCGGCTACTGCTCGGTGGTGGTATCGGAGGGCGTAAAAGGAGACGACGGCAAATTCCTCTCCGACCAGGGTGTGCGCGATGCCTTCGGGCATGCACAATTGGGAGGAGTAGCGCCGGTGGTGGCGAACATGGTGAAGGAGGGACTCGGACTCAAATATCACTGGGGTGTGGCGGACTATCTGCAGCGCGCAGCGCGTCATATCGCATCCAGGACCGATGTCGAGCAAGCGTACGCCATGGGCCAGGCAGCGGTGGAATTCGCGATCCAGGGGCACAATTCGGTGATGCCTACCATAGAACGTATTTCCGCCAAACCCTACCAGTGGAAAGTAGGCATGGCACAGTTGTCGCAAGTCGCCAATGTCGAAAAAATGATGCCCGAGAACTTTATCACCGAGGATGGTTTTGGCATTACCGACCTGTGCCGGGAATATCTGGCGCCGCTCATCGAAGGTGAAGACTATCCACCCTACAAGGATGGTCTGCCGGACTATGTGCGGTTGCAGAATGTGGCGGTCCCGAAAAAATTGAGCAGCTTCACGCTTTGAGCCGCTTTAACCTGGCGTAACCGGAAGCGCATGCATATTGTTCACAGGAGTGCGTATCGGCAGCGAAGCAATCACTGAGCAACCGCTGAGCAGCACTCCGTGAACGATAACGCTGCCTCTTGCATGCGTTTTCCCGTAGCCGATTTTAACTGGAGATTTAAATGAGTACTGGTTTAATCATCGCAATTGGTTGCGCGATGGCGGCACTCCTCTATGGAGTGGTTTCGATAAGATGGATTGTAGCGTTGCCAGCAGGCAACGAACGCATGCGGGATATTGCCACGGCGATTCAGCAGGGCGCCTCGGCTTATCTGAACCGCCAATACACCACCATCAGTATCGTGGGTGTCATTCTGCTGATGGCAATCTTCCTTGCTCTGGGCTGGCAGACCGCCGTTGGGTTTGCGCTGGGCGCATTCCTGTCGGGACTGACCGGCTATATCGGCATGAACGTATCGGTACGTGCGAATGTACGCACGGCGGAAGCAGCGCGGCATGGTCTCAACGCCGCACTGGATGTTGCCTTCAAGGGGGGGGCCATTACCGGTATGCTGGTGGTTGGCCTGGGTTTGCTGGGCGTGGCCGGCTACTTTGCCCTTCTGATCGGCATGGGCGCAAGTGAATCGCAAGCCACTCATGCGCTCGTGGGTGTTGCCTTCGGCAGTTCGCTGATCTCCATTTTCGCCCGTCTTGGCGGCGGAATTTTCACCAAGGGCGCCGACGTTGGCGCGGATCTGGTTGGTAAGGTGGAAGCCGGTATCCCTGAGGATGATCCACGCAACCCGGCGGTCATTGCCGACAACGTGGGCGACAACGTGGGCGACTGTGCCGGGATGGCTGCGGACCTGTTTGAAACCTACGCCGTTACCATTATCGCGACCATGCTGCTGGGCGGACTGCTCATCACCGACGCAGGCTCGAACGCGGTGCTCTATCCGCTGGTGTTGGGCGGCGTTTCGATTATTGCCTCCATCATTGGCTGTTACTTCGTCAAGGCACGTGAGGGCGGCAAGATCATGAATGCGCTTTATCGTGGCCTGGCGGTCGCCGGTGGGCTGGCAGCAATTGCTTACTATCCCATCACGGTCATAATGCTGGGCGATGGCGTAATGATCGAAGGAAAGCTGGTTTCCTCAACCAATCTTTACCTCTCTGTCCTGGTTGGCCTGGCGCTCACCGCTGCGATGGTCTGGATTACCGAATACTACACCTCTACTGAATTCAAACCGGTACGCCATATCGCCGAAGCTTCCAGTACCGGTCACGGCACCAATGTCATTGCCGGTCTGGGTGTTTCGATGAAGGCAACGGCGTGGCCGGTTATTGTCGTATGTCTTTCTATCTGGATCACATACGAACTGGCAGGTCTGTATGGCATCGCCATCGCCGCCACCTCGATGCTTTCCATGGCGGGAATCATCGTTGCGCTGGATGCCTACGGTCCCATCACGGACAATGCGGGTGGAATCGCCGAAATGGCCGGCTTGCCGCCGGAAGTACGCGATATCACCGATCCTCTGGATGCCGTTGGCAATACCACCAAGGCTGTGACCAAGGGCTACGCGATCGGCTCTGCCGGTCTGGCCGCACTGGTCCTGTTCGCGGACTACACCCATGCGCTCGCGAGCGGCGGCAAATCCGTGACCTTTGATTTGTCCGATCATATGGTCATCATCGGTTTATTTCTGGGCGGTATGGTTCCCTACCTGTTCGGTGCCATGGCAATGGAAGCCGTGGGTCGCGCCGCCGGCTCGGTAGTGGTGGAAGTCCGCCGCCAGTTCAAGGAAATCCCGGGAATCATGGAAGGAACGGCCAAGCCGGACTACTCGCGTGCGGTGGATATGGTGACAAGGGCGGCGATCAAGGAAATGATCCTTCCCTCACTGCTTCCGGTTGCCGTTCCCCTGATCGTCGGCCTCATGCTGGGTCCGGTTGCTCTTGGCGGGGTACTGATCGGCGCGATCATTACCGGTATTTTCGTGGCAATTTCGATGACGGCAGGGGGCGGCGCCTGGGATAACGCCAAGAAATACATTGAAGATGGCCATTTCGGTGGAAAAGGCTCGGAAGCGCATAAGGCAGCCGTTACAGGTGATACGGTGGGCGATCCTTACAAGGACACGGCAGGTCCGGCCGTGAACCCGCTCATCAAGATCATGAATATTGTGGCGCTCCTGATTGTACCGCTGCTGTAATTTTCTACGTTCCCCAAAACACGCCGGAAAATCCGGCGTGTTTTGTTTTGGAATCCCGCATCTCCCCTATACCGGAGAACTTGCTTTATGAATAAAAAAAACGTGCTTACGCTCGACGATGCCAAGGTTATCGCCACCGCCGCAGAAGCAGAAGCCATGCGTAACAACTGGCCAGTGGCGATTGCGATCGTCGATGACGGTGCCCATCTTGTCCACTTGCTACGGCTCGATGAAACGCAATTTGGCAGTGTCGAAGTTGCGATACAAAAGGCGCGTGCGGCGATTGCATTCCGCCGCCCGACCAAAGTCTGGGAAGAACATGTAGCTGCCGGAAGCATCCGTTATCTTGGTCTGCCGGGCACTCTGCCCATTGAGGGGGGGCTGCCGATCGTGGTGGAAGGGCAATTCATCGGCGCCGTGGGAGTAAGCGGCGTGCGCTCTCATCAGGATGCGCAGATTGCCCAGGCAGGACTGGATGCGCTCTTAAAAAATGCCTGAAAAACTGCTTGTGATGTAGGATACAGTATCCACGCTCAAAGCCCGCTACCCTCCTCCTGGCAAGTCGGAGAAATTCGGGGCAAGGCCCGAGTAGACCCGGCAGGAGAACATTCCTCTTGCGCCCCGTATTCTCAGGCTTCGTATCCCCAGCCCGGCAATCAACTCTATCGGTTCGCCGGTTGAGTTTATTTTTAATTTTCTTTTTCGTATCTCTCTATCAACTCAAGCCTGAGTTAAGGTAGGATGACTCCATAATGTCATCGTAACCGGTTATTAAACGTCTCTGCACATGAACTCCCCCGAGTTGCGGCAAAAGGCCTTTTTACTGATGTTGATTGCCGTTTCCGTGGCATTCATCTGGATACTGCTGCCTTTTTATGGCACGGTATTCTGGGCGTCAGTTCTTGCCATCATTTTTACACCGTTTCATCGTAAATTGCTGGGCGCCATGGGACAGCGGCGCAACCTCGCCGCGTTCACCACGTTGTCGCTCGTTCTGATCATCGTGATTCTTCCGGTCACCCTGATGACAATTTCACTACTGCAGGAAGGGATCGTCGTCTATCAGAAGATACGTTCGGGAGAGTTGAATTTTGGCATGTACTTCCAGCAGATCATGAGCGCTGCGCCCCCGTGGCTGGTCAACCTGCTTGATCGTTCAGGGCTCACCAATATCGCCGAGTTGCAGGACATGCTGTCAAGCGGCGTCCTGCGCGGCAGCCAGTTCATTGCTACGCACGCTCTCAGCCTCGGCCAGAATGCTTTTGAATTTCTGGTGAGCTTTGGCATCATGCTGTATCTGCTCTTTTTTCTGCTGCGCGATGGCGATGGACTGGCGGCAAGAATCAAACAAGCGATGCCTCTTACCATGGAACACAAACGGCACTTGTCCAGCAAATTCACTACGGTCATTCGCGCAACCGTCAAGGGCAACGTCGCCGTTGCCGCCATTCAGGGCGCCCTGGGAGGTCTGATATTTTATTTTCTCGATATTCAGGGTGCATTGCTCTGGGGCTTCATGATGGCCTTCCTTTCCCTGATACCGGCAGTCGGCGCGGGCCTCATCTGGATCCCGGTGGCCGTTTACTTCCTGTTTACCGGCGCTGTCTGGCAGGGTATCGTTCTCATCGCGTTCGGCATATTCGTAATCGGGCTTGTGGACAACCTCTTACGCCCCGTTCTCGTGGGGCGAGATACAAAAATGCCGGATTACGTCGTGCTCATCTCGACACTTGGCGGGCTGGTCCTGTTCGGCCTCAATGGTTTTGTGATCGGACCGGTCATCGCAGCTTTGTTCATGTCCGCGTGGGACCTCTTCGCCGCAGCGATGGATACTCCCAGGATCGAAAAAAAAGACTGACGCGCAAACCAGATTCTTGCATGAACGCGATCATAGGTCATCTCGATGGGTAGCTTATTCTCCGGGAAAATTTCATCTGGAGCCGAACCGCCCAGGCGAAAATGCGGCCCCCAAGCAGCCATCTTGCCATAACCGACATTTTGGAATCGAGAGGCAGCGCATGCCGGACCGGAGGATTGGGCGCCTTCACGGCATCCAGTACTGCCTTTGCGATGATTTCCGGGCCCGGAGCTTCGGGTTCACCCGCCATCAGATTGTGTACACCTGCAAGAAGCCTTTCATAGGCTGCAGGGTGCGGGATTCTCTCCATCGCCCTCAACTGGTTTGGCACAAACTCGGTCTTTATCACTCCCGGTGCAATCAGGACGACCCTGACGCCAAACTCCATCACCTCCCCTCGCGCTGCATCGGTGAGTGCTTCAACCGCATACTTCGAAGCCGAGTACCAGCCAAAACCGGGTACTGAAATCCTGCTCAGTGCAGAGACGATATTAACGATACACCCTGATCTTCGTTCCCGCATGTGCGGAAGCACCGCCTGCATGAATCTCGCATAGCCGAAAAGATTGACCTCTAGCTGCCGGCGCGCGCTTTCGAGCGGAACACATTCAACGGCCCCCGGCTGAGAGACCCCGGCGTTGTTCACCAGTACATCGATTCGCCCGCGGGTCGATATGATATGGGCTACCGCCTGCCGGACAGCGGCATCATCGGTCACATCCAGGCAGAGGGGCTCGATCTGGCTGGAGCGTATTTGCTCCAGTCTGTGCATCCGCCGGGCGAGAGCAAATACATAATATCCGTTCTGGGCAAGGAGTTCTGCTGTTGCCCTGCCGATACCACTGGAAGCACCGGTTACCAACGCGATCTTGTCAGCCATATGTTTCTTCCTTTTATGGTTGCCATTCCTTGGGCTTTCTATACATAATGAGTCGGGCACACGGCTCGCGGGACAATTCCTGGTTGGGTTACCAGGACAGGAATCCGGAGTTTCCCTGCCTGGAACCGCAATACTGGCTTATCGTGCAGTGAAATTCACCTTCTGATGCTTCTTATAGCACCCCGTCATGCCAAGGGCCCGTCTCTCCCGAGTATCAATCCGTATATCCCCATGAGGAGAAGATTATGAAAACCGTACTGATCACAGGCGCAAACCGCGGGATTGGACTTGAATTCGCACGTCAATACGCAGCGGAAGGCTGGCGTGTTTTTGCCTGCACGCGTCATCCCGAGAAAGCAGGAGAACTTCAACTGTTGGCAAACCAGCATCCCGAGCAGGTGAAGGTACATGCACTTGACGTTGCCGATCACCGTCAAATCGACGAACTGGGGCAGTCGCTTTCCGGCGAATCCATCGATCTGCTTCTCAACAATGCCGGCATCTATGCGGAAGCCCATCGTTCCGGAATATTCAGGAGCGAAGATTACGAGGCCTGGATGCGCGCGTTTCTGGTCAACGCCATGGCGACACTCAAGATGGCGCAGACATTTGCATCACAAATCGCCCGGAGCAGTCAAAAAAAGATTGTGACCATCAGCAGTAAAATGGGCAGCATCGAGGATAATGATGGCGGGGGAAGCTATATGTACCGGTCCAGCAAGGCAGCGGTGAACATGGTGGTCAAATCGCTTTCGATTGATCTCAAGCAGGCGGAAGTAATTGCAGTGGCACTGCATCCGGGCTGGGTGAAAACAGACATGGGCGGGTCCAATGCCTTGATCTCGCCTGCTCAAAGCGTATCCGGCATGCTGCAGGTGATCGATCGCCTCACCCTGAAGGATTCCGGCAGGTTCATCGCATACGACGGCAAGCCGGTACCGTGGTAGAGGATTCCTGCCGGCTTGATTACTGGGCCGCCAGGCGATGCTCCGCGCTGCGGTTATTCGACGATTACAGCCGTGCCGCTTGCGGAAACCATGAGCATGCCGTTTTCTTTTCCCAATACCTCGTAATCGATATCGATGCCCACTACTGCATTCGCTCCAAGATCATGCGCCCGCTGCTGCAGTTCTTCCAGCGCGATGTCCCGTGCCCGCTGCAACTCTTTCTCGTAGGTTCCGGAGCGCCCTCCCACCAGATCGCGGATTCCCGCAAAGAGATCCTTGAATATATTGGCGCCCAGAACTGCCTCGCCCGCCACCACTCCGCAATATCGCGTAATACGCTTCCCATCGATGCCCGGTGTTGTAGTAAGTTGCATATTTCTCCTGTTCAGAATCAGTGAACGGCTAAGGAGCCAGGACGCTTCCATCGCATCAGCGGCGAATCCCGTCCCCAACGGGAGATACTGCTCATGATCCACCTGCTCTGGGGGGTCGTTTACGAAGTTTTTTCAAGGGCCTTCGCCCTGGCGTACCATCCCGCGACCTGGCTTGTTCGGGAGGTACGGCACCTTGTACGACACCTTTACGGCGAACATTCCGATCCGTCGTGCTGGCCCGGTTTACCGGCGTAAGCGCGATTTCGAGTTCGTTGATCTCATCCCATTGGGCTTCGGTACGCTGCCTCTCCGGTATCGCAAGAAGCTGCTGCAAGCGCTGGTATGGAGGAACTTGTTCTGACTCATCCATGATATATTAACGTGCCGCTTTGCTGATAATTATTATCATTTATAATATTAGCCTTTCTGCCTTTATATCCGGAGCAAATCAAATGTCCAGTGCGCGCTTCAATCGTTATCTTACCGCAATGATATGCTGTGTCACGCTATTTACCACAGATGCATCCAGGGCTGAGGAAGTCGTCGTCTATTCGGCACGCATTGAGCAACTTATCAAGCCCATGTTCGATGCTTTCACCAAGGATAGCGGCATCGCTGTCAAATTCGTTACCGATAAGGAAGGTCCCTTGCTCGCGCGCCTCAAGGCAGAAGGCAAAAACACCCCGGCTGACATGCTGATCACCGTCGATGCCGGCAACTTGTGGGAGGCGGCGCGGGAAGGGCTGCTGCGTCCGGTGGAGTCAGAAATACTCGAAACGAATGTTCCCGCTCACCTCCAGGATCCCCTGAACCGATGGTTCGGCTTATCGGTACGCGCCCGTACCATCGTTTACAACACCAACAAGGTAAAACCCTCCGACCTTTCAACCTATGAAGCACTGGCAGATCCGAAGTGGAGGAACCGCCTGTGCGTACGCACTTCCAAGAAAGTATACAACCAGTCCCTGGTGGCAATGATGATTGCCGAGCATGGAGAACCGAAAACTGAACAGATCGTAAAAGGCTGGGTCGCCAATCTTGCCACCGACCCTCTTTCGGATGATTCCAAGGCCATGGAATACGTCGCTGCAGGGAAATGTGACCTCACTATTGTCAATACCTATTATTACGGGCGTCTGATGAAAAAGAATCCGAAATTACCCCTTGCGATTTTCTGGCCGAACCAGGACAGCAGCGGAGTCCATGTCAATATTTCGGGTGCAGGCGTGACAAAATATGCGCATCACCCTCAAGCGGCGATCAAGCTGCTCGAATTCCTATCCTCGGAAAAAGCGCAGAATCTGTTTGCCGATGTAAATATGGAGTATCCGGTCAACTCCAAAGTCAAGACCGATCCTGTCGTCGCTGCGTGGGGCAGTTTCAAACAGAATACGATAAATGTGAACAAAGCCGGAGAACTGCAGGCGGAAGCGGTAAAGCTGATGGATCGCGCCGGCTACAAGTAAGATATAACGGGGCGATAGTCGGGTGGAGGTAGAAGCGCCGAATGGGATGGAAGCGGGGACGGAGCCGGAGAAGGGAATAGGGACGACAGACAGTCAAGGCACGAGAAAAGGGTTTTTCAGTCTTCCCACCCTGAGCCGTCACGCTTCTCGGGGCTGGCGCCTGATACCCCTTCTGGTCGCAGCACTCGTGCTGATACCTGTCGGCACAGTCGTTTCTTCACTTTTTACCCCTGCTGGCGAGGTCTGGCAGCACCTGGCCGAAACCACGCTGCCTGACCTGCTGGCCAATACATTCTGGCTTGCACTGGGCGTACTTGCCGGCGTGACGCTGCTGGGCGTGAGCCTGGCGTGGTTTACCGCCGTATGTGAATTTCCCGGACGCCAATTCTTTTCGTGGGCGCTGTTGCTGCCATTTGCCATGCCCGCATATGTGACCGCATTCGTGGCCCTGGGCCTCTTCGACTATATCGGCCCTGTCCAGACCACGCTGCGCGAGTGGTTCGGTCCTGACCTCTTCTGGTTTCCAAATGTGCGCAGCAGGACAGGTGTCATCATCGTCATGATTCTGGCATTTTATCCCTATGTCTATCTGCTGGCGCGCAATGCCTTCCTCACCCAGGGCAAACGCTCGCTGGAAGCGGCGCAATCGCTGGGACTCAGCCGCACACAAGGCTTTTTCAAAGTGGCGCTTCCCATGGCGCGGCCATGGATCGCCGGGGGCGCCATGCTGGCTTTGATGGAAACCCTGGCGGACTTCGGCACGGTAGCGGTCTTCAATTACGATACCTTCACGACCGCCATTTATAAAGCCTGGTTTGCCATGTTTTCCCTCCCGGCGGCCTCTCAACTCGCGTCACTGCTTATTGTGATTGTTTTTGCCATGATCATCCTTGAACAACAGTTCCGCTCCCAGATGCGCTATGCGGAAATCCGGCAGAGTGCGAGGGCTCACCTCATCACGCTTTCTGGCTGGCAGAAGTGGGGAGTCACAGGCTTTGCCTCGGCCACGCTGTTTTTCGCGTTCCTGCTGCCGGTCGCACAGCTCGGTATATGGGCAACGCGCGTTTTTGCGCGTGATTTTGACCAGAGATATCTGGAATTCCTCTGGCATTCGCTCTTGTTGTCCGGTTTTGCCGTCCTGCTTACCTGCTCGGTCGCCCTGCTTATGGTCTATGCGGCACGCCGTCAACCCGGTCGCGCCACACGCGCAGCAGTGCGCATTTCTACCCTTGGCTATGCCTTGCCCGGGACTGTTCTGGCAGTGGGAATTTTCATCCCGATAGCCTGGCTCGACAACCAGTTGAGCGAAATGGCCATGCAGCTATTTCACATGGAAACCGGCCTGCTTATTCAAGGTACGCTCGCCACCATGCTGATCGCCTATATGACCCGCTTTCTCGCGGTGAGCTACAGCCCTATAGACAGCGCCATGCAGCGTATCACCAGCAGCATCGATGAGGCTGCCATGGGTCTCGGCTTGAGTGGATGGTCGATGTTGCGCCGCATCCATTTGCCGATGCTGAGGAGTGGAGTATTTACCGCAGCAACCCTGGTGTTCGTGGATGTCATGAAAGAAATGCCGATCACGCTGATGACCCGGCCTTTTGGATGGGATACCCTGGCGGTAAGAATTTTCGAGATGACTTCCGAAGGTGAATGGGAGCAGGCCGCACTGCCTGCGGTGGCACTGGTGCTGGCAGGTCTGCTGCCGCTGATATTTTTCATGCGGCAAAGCGAAAAATAGTGTGCAGAAAAGGTTGAATCGCGCCATGAAAACGCTGCTTGAGCTAAGCGCTATCCGCCATGCCTACGGGCAGCAAAGGGTGGTGAACGACCTGTCACTCACCCTCGGGAAAGGGATCATCGGGTGCCTGCTGGGACCGAGCGGTTGCGGCAAGACAACAGTGTTGAGGTGCATTGCCGGTTTTGAGCCCGTTTCTGCCGGGAAAATCCTCCTCAATGGCACAGTGCTCAGCAGCAGCAGCGTCATGACCCCGCCTGAAAGGCGTCATATCGGGATGGTTTTTCAGGACTATGCGCTATTTCCCCATCTGTCCGTCGTGGACAATATCGGTTTTGGGCTGCACAGCATGCAAAAAGGCGAACGTTCTGCACGCATCGCCGAGATGCTTAAAACCGTAGGCCTTGCTGATTCCGCAAAAAAATATCCTCACCAACTCTCGGGAGGGCAGCAGCAGCGGGTAGCGCTGGCTCGCGCTCTGGCACCACGTCCGGAATTGCTGTTGCTGGACGAACCCTTCTCGAATCTGGATGTCAGCCTGCGCGGCCGTCTGAGCCTGGAAGTCCGCGATATCCTCAAAAGCCAGAATGCCACCGCTATTCTGGTAACACACGATCAGGATGAAGCATTTGCCATCGCGGACGAGATCGGCGTGATGCACCACGGTGAAATCCAGCAGTGGGATACGGCCTACAACCTCTACCACAAACCCGCCAATCGATTCGTTGCCAATTTTATTGGAGAAGGCGTTTTTCTTCCCGGAAAAATGCTCGCCCGGCAGCAGGTGGAAATCGAACTGGGTACGCTGGCTGGGGACATACCGCATCAATGCGCGCCGGACTGCAGGCTATGCCAGGAGGGAAACGTGGTGGATGTGCTGATCCGCCCGGACGATATCGTGCATGACGACGCCAGCCCCGTACAAGCCAAGGTTATGCAAAAAGCATTCCGAGGCGCCGATATCCTGTATACCCTGCAACTACCCGGCGGCAGTACCGCCCTGTCGCTTGTTCCAAGCCATCATAATCACGCGATAGGGGAAAAAATAGGAATCAGACTGGAAGCGGAGCATGTCGTGGCATTCAGCCAGACTGCACCATGACCAAAGCCATGTCCCGACCAGCGAATGCCGATAACCTTTTTCTGATTGGAGGATGTTAACCCGCTGTTCCTGCTCGATACCAGCATTGCTGGATGCCGGCGTCCGCTCGGCATGACGTTTGTACTGTTTGCCCGCAAACTCAACAGAGCGTTGCCAGAATTTCAGATATGGTCTTTGGAGTCTGATCCGATCCTGGCGTTATTCTCGTAGTTTGGCTCGGACGGTGTTTCCGCTGAGGTGGAATAATCGTGTTGCGCAAGCTCCGATGCCATTTTCTGATGAAAGGCAGCCTGCTTTAAAGTTTCCTTCGCAGCCCGCTCGTATTTATGCAATAAAGCCGAAGTATGCGATTGCTTATCTTGCGCCTGCCTGCCATAAAGATAGCTTTTTTCTTCGTAATGCTGGAGCAGTTTCTTTTGATCTTCTACCTTTATCAGCATTTCTTTTGCGACATTCCGATACTGCTTCGCCAACTTATCATGGTCGGCATAAGTCCTCGCATTCTTTACAGTCTTGTGAATATCATCGCTCTGCGCTTCGAGGGGACTCATTTGCGCGCAGGAAGTCAATAGAGCAATCGCGGACAAGATCGCAACAAATGTTCCTGATTTTGTTTTCATGATAGCAATGAACCCAAGTTAGAATGAAAGCAATTTCATCCTAACTCAGTCCATGCTATTGAGTATATTGGGGAAACCCTGGTTTTTTACTAAGGGAAACCCTTATTCATGTTTTATATGTCAAAAGTCCGGAAAGTACCCTGAGAGCCTGAATAAAACGTCGTCAATGCTGCTATTGCGCTTCGTTCAAGTGGGTGGCATACCGTATCAAATCAGCACCGTCTTTCAAGTTCAATTTGGTACGAATGTTGAAGCGGTGTGTTTCGATAGTTTTGATACTGCGGTTGAGCAACCTGGCGATTTCCTGACTGCTATGTCCCGAGCCAATCAAATGCAATACTTCAAACTCGCTGGGGGTCAGACTGCTAATCAAAGGCTCGGCCTCCGAATTTCCGGCTGCGACCCGGTTCAACAGCTTGGCATGCATTGGCTTGCTCAAATAAATGTTCCCCCTTAATACCTCGTGAATAGCGGTTACCAGCACTTCCCCCGGCTCCTGCTTCATCACATAGCCACGCGCGCCGGCCCGCAAAGCACGCTCCGCATACACGCCTTCATCGTGCATGGAGACGACGAGTACGGGCAGTGCGGGGATCAGGATGTGCATGCTTTTTATGACCTCAAAACCGGAGAGGGTCTTGAGAGACACATCCATTAAAACGATATCGGCATGATGCCCCGCTTTGAGTATGGCCAGGGCTTCCTCGCCGTCACCGGCCTCTGCAAATACCTCCATATCCGGCTCAAGATTGATAAGCATCGCCATGCCGTGCCGCAACATGGCATGATCGTCCACCAGCATTACCTGTGCTTTCAAAGCTGGCATACCGGGAGACTCCTACATCATTCGCATTTCGAGCCGCACTTCCACCCCGCCTTCGGGATGCGACACGAATTCCAGTGTCGCGCCAAGCTGCCTGGCGCGATATTGCATGATTTTAATGCCCATTCCTGGCGTCGCTCCATGTTTTGTATTAAAGCCGGCAAAGCCGCTGCCATCATCGCATATCGACAGACACAGCGTTTCTTCCTCAGAACCCAGCGAAATTGTCACATGTTGTGCGCCGCCGTGGCGTATTGCGTTATTGGTAGCCTCCTGGACAATCCGGTAAATATTAAGCGCAAGATCCTTATCCTTGATAACGACTTCCTTTTTGCATATAAAATCACAGGTAATCTTATAAGTGATCGCGATTCTCGATGCAAATGCCCGCAGCGCGGCTATCAGGCCATTGGCCTCCAGTTCAAATGGAAGCAGCCCCTGCGCAAGCTGCTTGCATTGCATCACAGCGACCTGCGCCTGGGCGGCGATGGAAGCAGCGAGCGTTGCCGCCTCCATGCTCCCCGATAAGGACATTTTTTTCTGCAGCGCCCTGGCCTGATAACCAATCGCCGCAATCTGTTGTCCGAGATTGTCGTGCAAATCCTGGCCGATCGAACGCTGGTTTTCTTCCGTTATGGAAACCAGTGTCTGTTCGAGATGTTTGCGCTCAAGCCATCCCTCCAGATCACTCGCAACCGCGTCGATAAGACGCTGCTCTTCCGGCACCAGGAATGGTTTGTCTTCAGGATAGAAGACACGCAACTGGCCGCGGGAGTTGTTGTTGGCACTAATCTTCGATTTCAGCTCGTGCGTAGGACCCTGACCATGATTTTCGGAAGTGAAACGCCTGCCCTCGAGCTCGATCATGGCGGTAGCAATTTCCGGAAATTGCATCGCGGGCAGCAGGTGCTCGAAAATCTGCTGGCAGACATTATCCAGAGATAATTCCACTCCCATGCCATGGCGAATCTCGTACAGACAGGTAATTTCTTTCAGACGCTCACGTAACGCCTCATCGATCTGTTTGCGCTCAAACCACCTTCCCAGATCAGTCGCAATCGCGTCGATGAGCCGCTGTTCTTCCGGCACCAGGAATGGCTTGTCTTCCGGATAGAAGACACGTAATCGGCCGCAGGGGGTGGTGTTGACGTCAATCGTCGCCTGCAGCTCATGCGTAGGGCCCTCGCCGTGATTTCCGGAAGCGAAGCGCCTGCCATCGAGCTCGATCATGGCGGTAGCAATTTCCGGAAATTGCATCGCGGGTACCAGGTGCTCGAAAATCTGCCGGCAGACATTATCCACCGACAATTCCGGTCCCATGCCGCGGCGAATTTCGTAGAGACAGGTGATTTCCTTCAGGCGCTCGCGCAGCGCCTTGCTTGCGTCCACGTGCTCATCCATAAGAGGATGGGCGGAACTGGCGTGCCTTTTATCCCGGCTGGTCACTGCAAGCTTTCATAGTTCGATCGATTCAACCTCTCATCACAGCCGCTGTATGGCATGAATTTGAATATTTCGCCTAGTTTATTCTTCTGTACGGCCTTCAGGCAAAGGATATTGGAGAAAACAGAAGGCTTTGCAAAACATAAAAAAGAAATCGCACGAGAATTCTTACCGCTATAAACTCGAAGCTCTCGCTGCCCGAATTTCTTCCGCCAGCTGCAACACCGACATTGCATAATTTACGCTGCGGTTGTAGCGGGTAATGACGTGGAAATTATTGAAAGCCAGCCAGAACTCTTTTCCATTCTTCATCTCGAATTCCACGAGCGTGGCCAACCTGCTGCCGGGAGCATGCCAGCGGGGCGCCACACCCCATTGTCCAATCTCCGTCACGGTGTGGCGCGGAGGATGTCCAGAATATAAAACTTCACGGTAATTTTCGCCATTCACCATTGCGGGGACCGCTATCAATTGGCCTGCTTCCCATCCGTGGCTCTTCAGGTAATTGGCAACGCTTCCGATTGCATCCGCCGCGCTCCCGGATAAATCGATCTTGCCATCATTATTGAAATCCACCGCGTACCGCCGGTAACTGCTGGGCATGAATTGCGGAATTCCGATTGCCCCTGCGTAAGAACCCCTGATATTCAGGAGGTCAGCCTGCTGGTTTCGTCCCATTAGGAGATATTGCTCCAGTTCGCCGCGAAAGAAGGCCGCGCGCCGGGGATAGTTGAATGCAAGCGTAGTCAGGGAGTCGAGTATCCGGTGCTTGCCGTTTTGCGTCCCATAAAAAGTTTCGACACCGATTACGGCCGCGATGATCTCCTCGGGAATCCCGAAGTTCCTGCGGGCACGCTCCAGGTCAGCGGTATTTGTGTTCCAGAAGGCTACGCCTGCAGCAATACGCTTCGGCGTGACAAAGACGGGCCGGTATGCATACCACGGCCTTGCGGTAGCAGGCTGCGAAATCGCTTTGATAATTCCCTCCTGATACTGCGCCTGCCCAAGAATATTCTCCAGTTCAGCCTGGACAAAGCCGTGTCTTTTGACCATTTCACCGATGAAATTTTCGACCCCCTCTTTTCTCTCCTCTTCGACCCTCCCTTCGATCTTTTCTTCGATCTTTTCTTCTATTTTTCCTTCGACCCTCTCTTCAATCTTCTCTCCCTCGATCTCCGGCTGCGGCTCAGCGGCCGGAGGAGGTACCGAGGTTGCCACACATCCCGTCAGCGCAAAAAAAACCAATGCATATATCAAAAAGCGCATAAATTCACCTGCATATAAAAATCCAATGATTTATTCCCTGCCGGGTCATTTGCCGTAGGGGTTGCCGGAATAGCCAATAATAACCGGGGATATATCAGGAGTACCTCGGCAAATAAATGTACGGTTCTACTTTTCATCCTTCAAGTCTCGTCACTCCACTCTCGCCATCCCTTGAGCAGGGGAAAATACAGTCCTCGCCTTACCGGCTGTCCTTCCGCTGCCTGCATGAGTGCAGCGTAACGATCCAGCTGATCGCGATAGCGCTCCTGCTCGCGATCGAGAAAACTCTCCACATCAGCGCCTTCATGACTGCTTGTCTTGTAGTCAACGACCCATCGTTGACCCTCCGCATCGAGAAAAGTACGATCTATCACGAAATCCATGTATCGGCCCGCAATGTTACCGGTCATGCGCAACTCGCTGCGCGCCTCCTGCTGCGGTTCCAGCAGCCAGCGTCCGCGCGGCTCGCTCACCGCATGAGTAAGCGCTGCCATCACTCTTTTTACGGCATCATCAGAATCATCCTTACCCGTGCTGATTGCGCCGCATGCAATTAATTGGCGCCGGAAGATATCCCGCAGCTCCGTGATTCGAGCGGCATTCCAGTCAGCCAACCCATCCTCGGCAATGCGTTGCAGCCATTTATGGACTATGTTACCGACAAGCCGGGCTGTCTCGCCAGCCCAGGAATATTCGACCTCCCCCCGGATTGGCAAAGGAGTCTGGCCTGCCTTCCACTCTAGGGCGCGCGTAGCGGGTGGAAGCTCCCAGCCGGATACCAGACGGCGAAGTGATTGATCGATCACGGGCTTGTCTCTCACCTCCTGCTTTTTATCGTCACCGCATGGCGAGGGGTCTGAAAAAGCCGCTTTTGCCGTGGCCTCCCTATAAAAGGATTCGACCGCAGGCCAGATTTTGCTTAGCAAAGTCTTCGCTGGTGGAGGCTTGAGTTCAACCCCGCCCTCATTGCCGCTGATAACACCAGTACTGCCAAGAAGATGCAGGCGCTTTCTGGCGCGTGTTGTGGCCACATAGAGCAACCGTCCATCCTCCAGATGTTCCTTCTCGTCATCGAGCTTCTCGATCCACGAATAGACTGGATCACCTCCGGAACCGGCTTCCTGGATGGGTGCGAGCAACAGATCATTCCTCACGCTGCTTGCCTCTTCCTCTTCCGTTTCCGGCCATGCATCGCGCAAATGCTCCATCCACATGAATAATTTCTTGTCATCGCTGCGCGACAAGCGGCCCAAGCCGGGTACAATCACGCAATCGAACTCCAGTCCCTTGGCCTTGTGGATGGTCATGATTTGCAGGCTATCGTCCGCTTTCGCATCGGGCAAGGCGGAAAGGCCAGCCAGTCCTTCCTCCAATGCCGCAAGACTGCGAATGCTTTCCGCTTCCTCATGCGATTCAAGATAATCAAGGTAGGCTGAAGCGTCTTCCAGTCCTGTCTCATCTTCGAGGCACGCCGCCCCTCCCAGTGCCAGCCAGGCAGCTTCAACCGTTGTCCGCAGGGATTGCCGCTCCCGATTGGCCATGCACGCCCTCAATACTTGGCGCACCCGCAGCAGCCGTTCATAGGCATCAGCCGAAACAGAAGCGATATGATCCTCATCCTGAAGCCATTCCCACACGGTGCCGGCGCCGGGCGCGGCGTTTTCCTCTCTCGCTTGCACGGTATCGGGGTCGCCTGCCTCATCAGATTGACCAGGAGCAGCCGACACAAGCGTATAGAGGTCTGCCAGCGTAAGCCCGCACCATGGAGATCTCAACAGCGCAAGCCATGCCAGTCGGTCCGCCGGATGCATCAGCGCACGGGTGAGGACCAATAGATCCTGCACTACGGGCTGCCGGCCCAGTCCCTCGATTTCGATCGCGCGGAAACGTAATCCGGCTTTTTTGAGCCGAGGCAGGATTTCCGCCAGATGGCTGCGATTTCGAACCAGAATGGCAGTGGTGGAGCAGTTCTCATCACGCTGCGCGCACGCGACAATCTGCACCACTTTCGCTCCCTCGCCCCCATGATCGTCGTTGAAGAATGGATGCACAGTGACAGCAACGCCTGGCAACGCCGTGTGCACAGCAACCGAGGGCGAGTAGCGTACCGAACCCGTTGAAATATTCTCACGCTGCGGCATGACATTTGCGAACGTCGCATTAACCCAGTCCACGATACCGCGTTGTGATCGGAAATTCGCGGAGAGCGAAACCGGACTGAGTGTCACGTTTCCAAATCCGGTAGCGCGGGCACGCAGGAACAGTCCAACCTCAGCCTGACGGAAGCGATAGATGGATTGCATCGGGTCGCCCACCACGAACATGCTGCGTCCGTCTCCTGGCTCCCATCCTGTTGTCAGTTTTGTAACCAGATCATACTGACTGATCGAAGTATCCTGAAACTCATCTATCAATAAATGCCGAATGCGATAGTCGAGTGCGAGCGCAAGATCTGTCGGCGCGTCGGGGTCACCCAGGGCGCGCAACGCTGCCTGCGCCACTTCGGTAAAATCCACCTGGTCATGCAACTGAAATACGAGCTTCAGCTGTGCAACAGCATAGGGTAGCAGCCGGGTAATCGAACCGAGTATTTTCCACTGCTCCTCGGTATAAGCAGGTGGCGGCAGCAGGCGAATGTCGCGGAGCGACTGGCGAAGCGAACCATCATCATTTGCTGCCAACCGGGAAATCAGCTGTAACGCCCGGTCTTTCCAGGACTTTGCAATCTCTTTTTCGGCTTTGGTACCCGATGCGCCAGATGGAAAACCCTCCCTCACGGTATGCTGCTTGCGCCAATCTCCTCCTTTCGTGAGGAGCAATTCCGAAATGGCGCACCAACAGGAAACATCCTGCTCCTCACAACCAGGCAGGGCGACAAGCGCGCTGAGCCGCTCGTATTCAACCGATGTACTGGTGCCGCTGGCCAGATTGCTGCCCGTATATCTGGCCAGCATGATCAGTTCATCCTGCATGGCAGAAGGATGGAAGTCCCACAATGCGCGCAAGTGTCGCAATGCCTGCCGGCGTGCATTTCTCAATGCCGCTTCCAGGTCGTGTCGCTCCCGGGCATGAACATGCCGCAACCAGTGGTCCCGAAGGGCCAGTATTTCTACAAGCAGTTTTTCTATATGTCCGATATCGTTATCGAGGTACTCCAGCAAACACTCGACATCATCGGCCACCGCGTCCTCGCCGTCGAGCAGATCAAGAGTGGCGCGCGCTGCCTCAAGATATAGATCGGAGGCGTCATCCACCGTTTCCGGCTGCCCTCCGAACCCGGAGAGTACTGGCATCTGCCGGGTAAGGGATGCGCACAGCGAATCGAATGTTTGGATGCGCAGCCGCGCAGGATGATCAGCAAGGCGCCAGCGCGCCTCCGCATCACGCCGCAGCACCGCATGCGCCAGTGCCCGGGTTGTTTTTTCATGTTCACTTTCCTGCCGGGTTTCCGGGGCTCCGGATGAATGGGCCGCCTTCTGGGCGGATGTCAGCGCAGCCATCAGCCGCTGGCGCATCTCGGCAGCCGCTTTGCGCGTGAACGTGATCGCCACCACCTCCTCGGGTTCTTCGACGCAGGCCAGCAGCTTGAGATAGCGTTGAATCAGAAGCCCGGTTTTACCGGACCCGGCCGGGGCCTGCACAATGAATGAGCATGCGGGATCGAGAACCCGGCGCCGTTCCGCCTCATCCGGCGGAACGCTCAATGCATTCTGCTGCAGCGGGAGCCCATTACTCATTCTTCCTCCCCTTGCCCGGTGACGTCCATGGCTGCGCGCTCGTAAATACGGCATAAGGGACGAACATCGCATGTGCGGCAGGTCTGTGGATATTTCTTGGGGTCGACTTGCGAATGACCGCTGGAAAAATCGGCAGCGACGCCTGCAAGAGCATCAGACCATGCTGCGACAAGTGCTTCCCATGAGTCATATCGATCGATATGGCGTGATTCCGCAAACCCTTTTACGCCGGGCAAAAGATCATTGTCGCGGGCAAGCGCGGTATACCCCATTTCCCCGGTTCTGATTTGTGCGAAGGCAATGGCGGCAGCTTCTGCCTCAGCGGCCACAAGATAGAGCGGCAGTTGAGGCTCGTCCGGGCGCTCGCCCAGCATCGCGTTCACGGAAGGCGCTCGTGTTTTGTAGTCGATGACAATCCGGCGGCCGTCGGCGAGTTCATCCACACGATCCAGCCGCGTGCTCAAGGCGAGCCCGGCGATTTCGATGCTCCTTTTGGCCTCGGTGGAAATTACAGTGAAATCGCTTCGCTTTCTCTCTTCCTCGAGCCATTCCCGGGCCAATCTTATCAGCCGCCGTTGCTCTATCCGGGCAAGACGTTCTGACAAGGTATACGGGCGCCTGACGCTCATGCGTGCAATGACCTCTCCCGCAGCACTGGTCAGCAACGTTTTCAACTCGTCCTCAGCCAGGGCATCCAGTGCACTTTTGTCCCTGATCCGCCCCCATACCTGGGCAAGCATCTCGTGAATCAGCGAGCCGCGCTCTGCCGCATCCAATCCAGAATGAGGCGTCTTCAAGCCTTCCGCCTGCAAACGATGTAGCGCCAACGCGCGGAATGGACAGGCGGCCTGGTCTTTTATCACCGCCACGCCACCGCGGGCCCTGCCATCTCCTTTGCCATGAACTACCCCGGGCGCCGGATCGTCCTTTATTCGCTCAAGTCGGCGTCCCTGATGGATCAGATCGCGATGTTTCACATATTCGGGAAGCAGACCCGGAAACCCGATGTCGCTGGCAGCAATATGAGCGATCAACGGACTCGGCGCAAGCTCGCGCGTATCGCTGCTCCCGATATGACGGGCGTGGCTCAGAATAACTTCCTGCGATGCGGCCAGCCATCCATCCGTAAAACGGGACGCCAGTTCGAGAGTGGCTGCGGGCGAGCCCAGGGGCAGCCTTTGGGCGCGCTGCAATTCAATCGGCAGGAACGGATTCGGGCGTGGCTGCGGCGGCCAGGCCTCATCCGACAACCCCATCACCCAGAGATGATCGAACATCATTCCAGCGGCTTCAAAGACACCGAGTATCTGGATGGGAACATCCGGCGTCTCCGGTTGAAACAAGGTATCGGCAGCCATTCCGCGCAGGCGTGAGACGGCTTGTCGATAGCTCATGCCGGCGGTAACGTTATCAAGAAGGGCAAAGCCCGACAGGACGTCCTGCCATTTTTTGAGCGTCTGATACTCTGAAGAGTCAGGAGTTCTTTCACCCGGAAACCCGACGAACCGCAGGATATCGGAAATTGCTCTCGCCAGCGCGGAAGGACGCTGCATGTCCGTCGACATTTTTTTGCAGAACTTTTCGCAGGCCGACAAAAGCTTCACCAGAACTGGACAGCCTGCGTTCTTTTCACGCTTTACCAGTCCAAGCAGGCGATCAAGTGTGATTACAGGCTCGGCATGCTTGCCCAACCTTGCATCAAGCTGCGCACGAGGAAGCATTTCGGCTTCCGCCCCGGCCAGGAAGGGGGATCGTAACAAGAGGCTTGCACGCTCGAACTCGATTTCTCCCTGGATGAGCTCAAGTACAAGGAACGCCGCATGTACCAGCGGATACGAACCCAGCGCAATACCCAGGGATATGTTGAATGGCATGTGTCGTGGCGCGCCGGGAAGAGCCTGACGAACATCCGGTTCCATCACGGAACTGAAGATCCGTACGAGGCTGCTCCGATACTCCGAAAGCTGCGGAACCACTATGCCGACGCGAGCGACGCCATCTCTCTCGATTCGGGTCCGTGCCCACACTGCGGCACGATAAATCTCATCATTGCTGACCTCGCATTCCAGCCGGTGCACAGGCCGGTTTGGGGAGTGCGATATTTCGGACCGCTGCACGGGCGGAGTGGCTTCTCTCACCTCATCAACCTCACAGCCCGCTTCCTCAAGCTTTGCCAGTAACGCAGCCCACTGCGGCGTAACGCTGTCGAAACCATAACAAATCAGGCGTTGCGGCACTGCGATGCCTGGAGAACCGCACAAGCCGGTTACAAGCGTGCAAAGACGTGCACGGTCGATCTGGCGAGCCTTGCGGGTGACATTTTCATAGTGACGCGACCAGGCGCTGAATGCCCTGCAATCTTCGTTCAGCACGAATTTCCCGAGCCGGGGGATCAACTGCCATTCATGGGCAAGCACCCACGCCTCTCGGGCCAACCGTGCAGTTTCTGCCACGGAGAGCAAGACGGGAGCACCCGCCGATCGGGCGATAGCCTCCTCCCACAAGAGCTGCTCCTGTGCAGCTGTAAGCAGTTGGGGGAGATGGGACGCATGCGTGGAATAAAGCCCATCTTCGTAAATGCGTTCGATAAATGCGGAAGCTGGCAGAATGTCGGCTGAAACCCAGGCAGAAATTCCTTGCGCTGCCTGGATTCGGTCGAACTCGTGCTTGAGGGTGGCGGCGAGCCGCCGATTGGGAGTCACAACCGTATCGCCGGCTTTCAATCCGGCGATACGGTTTACAACAACTTCGGGGAAAGAAATTTGTAGGGAATGAGGAATGGCAGACATGCCGCGGCAAGCCACCGCTATAGAATCAGCGTTCCAGCTTTTCCAGTTTTTCCGTCACTTTTGCCCAATCGTCGGCATCAGGCGGCGCATCCTTTTTCTCGATGATAGGTTTCCAGGATTTTGATAATTCAGCATTGAGCGCGATGAAATGTTGCTGAGTTCCCGGCACATCGTCTTCAGAGTAAATAGCCTCTACCGGACACTCAGCCACGCACAAAGTGCAATCGATGCACTCGTCAGGATCAATCACCAGAAAATTGGGCCCCTCCCGAAAGCAATCCACTGGACACACGTCCACGCAATCCGTGTATTTGCATTTGATACAACTTTCAGTTACCACATAAGTCATGACAGATCCTTGCTGAGCTCTTGGAGAATCTGCAATTTTACCAGAAATTTTATGAACATCACTATAGCCCCATGACTCCGAACCATACTGCAATCATGGGTTTAAGGCCCCTTGGCGTCACCCTGCTCTGCCACTGGGCCGTGTCGGACTCGGGAGAGTCCGCGGTTCGATCAAGTGGATGAGCGCAAATAGGTTGGAGCGATTTTTGTCCAAGTGGCTACGGATATATGGCTTCCCCCACTTTGCCTTACAGCAGGAATAGAAACAAGGAATAAAAGCAGGACTTAGGAGGCCCGCCGCATTGCACCACTCGTCTCATGCACTCCTCCCCCGTGGCTGATGGGCTCAGTGATAGAGATGGGTACAGGCAGTTTCAGCAGGATATAAAGATTGGCAAGATTGTCACGGAATAACTGGTCGAAGCTCGATACCGCATAAGGCGGATTGTAATCACCCAGCCACCAGAACCAGTCGGAACTTTCGCAGGATGCGAGCTGCCGCTCCGCTTTCTCTCTTTCGTCAGGAGTCAGGCGCCCGCTTTGCATGACAAGATCATAGCTCTGCTTGGCGGCGCTCAACAGATCCCACGCACGGTTCTTGTCTCGATCCCCGATCCAGGTGGAGAAGGTTCCATACACCCAGCTACCCGCGGTCAGAACCGGCAAACGCGCTGCCTCTGTCTCTTTTCCGGATGCGATATAGTCGCGATAGGTCGTGGAATGGATGGAAGAGTGGTTTTCAAGAATTTCATACAGATCATTGAGAAAATAATATCCGTTGTAGGGATAGTATTCCCAGGCATTCTCACCGTCGAGAATCACGCTCACGACCGGTTCCTCTCCCGGCAATGCGCCATGTCCGATCTCCTCCAGAGATCGCACCAGATGTTCGGCAGCGTCCCGTCCAAACCACTTGGCATACTCGAAACCGATCATGTCCGACAGTTTCTCGTCCCGGAAGAAGCACATGACATCGCCTGCTTTTCCGTCAACCCGATAGGGCCGGTAAAGAAAGCGACTCCTCTCCGGCAGAGGCTCGCCCGGATAGGAGTGATGCAGACTGTTTGCCAGCACCCCTTCGCCACTGGCAGACCACTTGCAACCTTTTTCACCCAATATCTCGAGGAGCGGTGCTGATATGGCTCCTTCCGCAGGCCATACCCCCTCGGGTCTTGCGCCAAAGCGGGCGGCATGGCTTTCAATGGCGGAAACCAGCTGGGATGCGACACGGCTTCGCCCTCCCGGATAAGCCGGTTCGGACGGCAGAGCCGAAGCTGGCACGCTCTCGCGAGCGGATGAAAAATCGATCAGCAAGGGTGCGAGCGGATGGTAATGCGGTGTGGTGGAAAGTTCGATCTGCCCTGACTCCGCCAGCTTGCGATAACGAGGAATCAAGCCCTGCACAACCTCTCCAATCACACCGAGCAACTGCACCCGGTCTGCATAACTGAAACCCTTCGCCTGCGTCATCAACTGGATCACTACCTCACTGCTTCGCCGCACGCTTTCACCCGTCCAGGCGAGGTGATACCAGACCAGCAGATCCGCAAGATACTGCCCGGAAAGATAGGCCAGTTCCCCGTCCCCGTATTCCCTCAACATTTCATGGGTGTCGTACAGACGTTTGTACGCCGGATACGGCTGCATCATGGTCAGATGATTGCTGCGAAAGCAGCTGTCGAAGGCACGCAGCCGGTCTTCCTGGGAAACATCATCCAGACTGGGAGCGGCCAGCAATCGCAACAGCGGATCCCGGATCTCTCCGGAAGCAAACTGGGCAACATAGTCCTCAAGCTGATCCAGCAATACTGGCACGAAATTGACCACCGCCTTCACACGGGGATGGGCCTCAAGGTGAGCGACCATATCGCTGTAATCCTTGATCGCGTGCAGGTATACCCATGGAAGCATGAATTCGCCGGTCTCGTAATTGCGATAATCCGGCTGATGCATGTGCCACAACAAGACTAATTGTACTGGTTGCATATCTCGTACACCTGTTTAATCAACCTTATCCAGATCCGATCCATTCCTATTATCTTACATAATGTATCTTTTGCCCCAGCATTTCCGGAGTGACAAGCGTAACACCCGTTTCCGTCACATAAAAACGCTTTCTGTCTTCCACCGGATCAAATCCCACCTCCAGACCAGGAGGAATGATGCAGTTCTTGTCGACCACTACCCGCCTCAACCGGGCGTTTCGACCTACATCCACGTTCGGCAGTATCACCGAGTCTTCAAGACTGCTGTAGCTTCGCACCTGCACATTGGAAAACAGCAGCGAACGGCGCACCGTCGCTCCGCTGATAATGCAACCCCCGGAAACCATGGAATCCAGCGCCTGTCCCCGTCGATCATCATTATCAAAGACAAATTTGGCTGGAGGCAGTTGCTCCTGATGCGTCCAGATCGGCCAGTCCTGATCATACAGGTTCAGATCGGGCGTCACCTGAACCAGATCGAGATTGGCCTCCCAATACGCATCGACCGTGCCCACGTCGCGCCAGTACGGTACGCCAGAAACCATGTTCACGCAACTGTCCGAGAAGCGATGGGTGAACACACGGCTCCGCGGAACAAGATGCGGGATCAGATCCTTGCCGAAATCATGCGACGAGTTCGGATCGTCGTGATCACGTATCAGCTGATCGAAAAGAAATTCAGCGTTGAAAACGTATATTCCCATGCTGACAAGCGCATAGCCCGGACGGCCCGGAACCGCTGTGGGAACTGAAGGTTTTTCGTTGAAACCTGCCACCCTTCCGTCCTTGATTACACTCATGACTCCGAAAGCGCTCGCCTCCTCCAGAGGAAGATCGATACAGGCAATGGTCATGTCGGCGGATTTCGCAATGTGATCGGCCAGCAATTTGGCATAATCCATCTTGTAGACGTGATCGCCCCCGAGGATCAGTACGTAGTCCGGATTATGACTCCGCAGGATGTCGATATTCTGGTATACGGCATCCGCTGTTCCCTGGTACCAGCTTTCTTCGGTCCTCTGCTGTGCCGGCAACAGTTCGATGAATTCCTGAAACCGTCCGTCAAGAAATCCCCATCCTTGCTGGATATGGCTGATCAGGCTTTGAGCCTTGTATTGCGTTGCAACACCAATGCGGCGAATACCGGAATTCACGCAATTCGAAAGAGGAAAGTCGATGATGCGGAACTTTCCGCCAAAAGGAACCGCGGGTTTCGCCCGCCAGTCGGTCAGCTGCCGCAGGCGGGTGCCCCGGCCGCCAGCCAGGATCATTGCTATCGAATTTCGTGTGATCTGGCTGTAAGAGCGCAAGTCAGCCGGCAATTTCATTCAGACCTCCCTTGAATTGTCGCATGGACGATTCTTTGACCGCTATATTATTGCAGTTACAGCAGTTTTCTGCAGCTAAATTGAAGGAAGCGCCGACGCCTTGTTTGCGCCGGACTGTTTCTTCCCCACTTGCTCCTCTTAGGGCCCGCCGCCCGTCCAAGCCTGCGGTTGCCAAAATCACTGCGGAACGGGCTAAAATAGCGAAATATCCCTCTTTTCCTTTTTCCCCTTGGGAACAGGAACAATGTTCCTGTGTAATGTGAATCATGCAGCACTCGATTAACAAGCCAAATCAAGAGGAGAAATAAGGTGGCAACAACCAGAAGCTACAAAATCATCTTCGCCAACAAAGGGTCGTTTGCAGTCAACGCACTCGCCCTTGCATGCGACGGTTCGTGGCGAGATGCGGTCCACCACTACAACGGTAAGCATGATCTGGCGTTTATCGACGTAAAAGAAGAGAACGCGGCACACCTGGAAGAAATGCTGGAGCAGGACGACAATGTTCTCTCCTACCTATGTACTGATCATTAAAAAGAGATGACTCTCGCCGAAATCCGCGAGCCGGCAATTGCCGAGCTGACGCAGCCCCGGTTTGGGAAACTCCTGCACGCCCCGGAACATACTGTGCCCATGTGGGAGGGGGGCAACGAAACAGGGCGCCAGCAACGCAAGAACCGCTCCAATGCATCATGACTGGGCGCGAGCTTGTATATACACTCTCTGCTCCTGGCCGTAGGGCAGACAATGCTGCATTCAGCTTTCCTGGGAACGCCCCGCGTGAACCGCGGCGTTGTTTCCACATCCACGCCCTGCTCCCGCAGTTTCCTGGTAAAAATCTCGCGCCAGCCGCGTAATCGATCCTGCTCGTGCGCAGTTGCCGCGATCGCTATCCCAGCCTTTCACACGTTATAATCGACGCATGCGACCGCATCTTACATCCTCCATCAAACGAGACCCCCGGCTGCATGCCCTGCTGGCCGGGCGTCTGCACGATCCTTTCAGTTTCCTTGGCGCCCATGCGGAACATGAGCATTGGGTCGTGCGCGCCTTCCATCCTTATGCTGCAAGCCTCTCGATTGATACAGGGAGCGGTTTCGAAAGCATGACAAGAGCCCACCCTGCCGGAGTTTTTGAATGGTGGGGACTTATGCCGCCGCCCCGGCCTTATCGGCTGCGCATCGAAGCGGCTTCCTTCGAAGCGCCAGCACGCGTGTACGATACTTATGACGCCTATGCGTTCCCTCCGCAAGTTTCGGAACATGACCTGTATCTGTTCAACGAAGGCCGCTTGCATCAGGCTTACGGGATGCTCGGCTCTCATCTGCTGGAAGTGGAAGGGATCGCCGGAGTTCGTTTTTCCGTCTGGGCGCCGAATGCAGAACGCGTCAGTGTGGTGGGAAGCTTTAACCATTGGGATGGGCGTACCCACCCCATGACTCCCCATGGTCAGAGTGGAGTATGGGAACTGTTCATCCCCGGTGTGCCGACAGATTCATTTTATAAATATGAAATCCGGAATCGTGATACCGGCGCGATTCTTCTTAAAACGGACCCTTATGCCCGCCATTATGAAATACGTCCCGGCACTGCTGCGCGTACCCCGCTCGACAGCAAGATGGCATGGAATGACGCGCGGTGGATGACGCAGCGCGCAGAATGGGACTGGCTCAGCACCCCGCTCAATATTTATGAAGTTCATGCCGGATCATGGAAACGGCACGCTAATGGAAGTTTCTATTCATACCGGGAGCTTGCCGGTCATCTGATCCCGCATGTGCGGGAAATGAGGTATACGCATATCGAGTTGCTTCCCATTTCAGAACATCCCCTGGATGAATCCTGGGGTTATCAGACGACGGGTTATTTTGCCGCCACCAGCCGTTATGGCACGTCGGACGATCTGAAATTTTTCATCGACGCCTGTCATCAGGAGGGGATCGGCGTAATCCTGGACTGGGTTCCCGCGCACTTTCCGCAGGATGCTTTCGCCCTTGCCCGGTTCGATGGCAGCGCGCTGTATGAGCATGAGGATCCCCGCATGGGCCTGCATCAGGACTGGGGGACGCACATTTTCAACTACGGGCGCAATGAGGTGAAATCATTTCTCCTTTCCAGCGCCCACTACTGGCTATCCGAGTTTCATCTTGACGGGCTGCGCGTCGATGCTGTCGCCTCCATGCTCTATCTCGACTATTCCCGACGTCCGGGCGAATGGCTGCCGAACAGATATGGTGGCAGGGAGAACCTGGAAGCCATCGATTTTCTGCGTGAACTGAATATCATGGTGCATCAGGAATTCCCGGGCGCACTGACGCTTGCGGAGGAATCCACTGCGTGGCCGGGCGTATCCCGTCCCACTTACCTCGGGGGACTGGGTTTTTCCATGAAGTGGAATATGGGCTGGATGAACGACACGCTGGTGTATATGTGCCATGACCCGGTCCACCGGCGTTTCCATCACGACCAGTTGACATTCGGCCAGTTGTACGCATACAGCGAAAATTTCGTGCTGCCGTTCTCCCATGATGAAGTCGTTCACGGCAAAGGCTCGCTCCTGGGCAAGATGCCGGGAGATGCATGGCAACAATTCGCCAATCTGCGCCTGCTGTTTACCTACCAGATGACATATCCCGGGAAAAAGCTCAATTTCATGGGAAATGAATTTGCCCAGGGGCGGGAGTGGAATGCATCGCGCGAACTCGACTGGTATCAGTTGAGCGAGAGCTGGCATCATGGAGTAAAGATGGCAGTGCGTGACCTCAACCAACTATACAGTACCGTTGATGCACTGCATCAACGTGATTTTGAGCCGGACGGCTTTTCGTGGGTGGATTGTCACGATGCGGACAACTCCGTGATCAGTTATCTGCGTTTTGCACGGAACGGTTCGTTTGCTCTGGTGGTACTCAATTTTACGCCGGTGCCGCGCAGCCGTTACCGCATCGGCGTGCCCGCAGCGGGGAGCTATCGGGAAATCTTCAACAGCGACTCTCGTTACTATGGAGGCAGCGATCTCGGTAACACGGGAAGTATCCAGACAACCGGCCAGCCATCCATGGGACGGACGGATTCAATCGTCATCACCCTGCCCCCGCTTGCCGGGCTCATTTTCGTTCATACTGATCTGCCTGCAACCAGCACCGACGGATAAGGGAGGCAGGTCGATCTCCCGAATAAGTCCGTAACCGCAATAATGCTGGGGCGATAATCAATAGCCTACGTCGGCTGCGATGCCGCGTAGCATGCCTATGCCCCGCTCAGGTTAATTCCAACCCCTGTATGACATGAACAATAAACGGAAGAACTCATGACTCCTGCACGGTCACACCCGCACCTCGATGTTCTGTTCATCACGCCCGAGATTCACCCTCTTAACAAAACCGGAGGACTGGGTGAGGTGAGCGCTGCCTTGCCCACAGCCTTGAGCGCGCTTGGAGCAGACATGCGCATACTTGTCCCGGGCTATCCTCAGGTGCTCAACGGATTGAAAAACAAGCAGAAGATAGCGGAATTTGCCGCCCAGGCATCATTTCCGGCAGCAACGCTGCTGTCGGCAAAACTGCCATTTAGCACCTCTGGTAATGTTCCCTTGTTCATTATTGATTGCCCGGAACTCTACTGGCGTGACGGAGGCCCCTATACCGATGCCCAGGGACACAACTGGCCCGATAATGCGCTACGCTTTGGCCTTCTCTCAAAAATCGGCGCCATTCTGGCAAGCGATGCCAGCCCTCTGGACTGGCATCCAGACGTTGTTCATTGCAATGACTGGCAAAGCGGCCTGGTACCTGCCTATCTCCATTTCCATAAGGGAACGAAGGCAGCATCTCTGATGGTGATTCATAACCTCGCTTTTCAGGGAGTATTTTCCCCCGAGACTGTATCTCAGCTGGGATTGCCTCAGACCAGCTTTCAGGCCGAAGGGGTCGAATATTATGGCGGCATGTCCTTCCTCAAGGCCGGGCTCTACTATTGTGACCATATCGTCACTGTAAGCCCTACCTATGCGAGGGAGATTCAGGTGCCACCTCTCGGTTTTGGCATGGAAGGATTGCTCTCGCGGCGGCACGAACGCATCACGGGCATCGTGAACGGCATCTCCGATGAGTGGGATCCCGTCAATGATCCCCATCTCGAGCACAACTATTCAATGGATGATCCGTCCGGTAAAGCCATCAACAAGACCGTGCTGCAACAGCAACTGGGACTTACCGTCGATGCTGATATTCCGCTGTTTGGCGCGGTGAGCCGCCTCACTTATCAGAAAGGCTATGATCTGCTTTTACGGATCGTCACACAACTGATTGACATGCCGGGGCAACTCGTTATTTTGGGAAATGGCGAAGCGGCGCTGGAGCAGGAATTGATGCGCATGGCAAGAAATCATCCGGGAAAAATAGCGGTACGCGTCGGTTTTGACGAAAAACTGGCGCATCTGATAGAGGCGGGGGCTGACAGCTTCCTGATGCCATCGAGGTTCGAACCCTGCGGCCTGAACCAGATGTACAGCCAATGCTACGGCACTCCCCCCCTCGTCCATGGGACAGGCGGCCTGCTCGATACCGTCGTTGACTGCACGCCGGAGAGCCTGGCTGATGGAACCGCTACGGGTTTCGTATTTCATGAATTGACGCCCGAGGCCTTTCTGGGCACATTGGAGAGGACTGTTGCGGCGTATCGGGACAAACCGGTGTGGCGCCGTTTGATGCGAAACGGTATGGCAAAGGATTTCAGCTGGCGTGCCAGCGCGGTCGACTATCGGAAAATCTACCTGTCGCTGCTCAGCCAGAAACGGTAGGCGCCAATGCAGGCGCCATGTCCGCACGACGAACAGAGGCAGGTAGAGAAGACAAAGACAGAGGGAGGAAACCTACAGCCACACCATCATGCCCATTTCGAATGGATGGGTCAGCAAGGCATGATACGGATAAACCCGGATATAGTAGTCCAGCTTGCCGCACAAGTCGGGCGTATGATCCAGTACGAACAGGTGCTCGGCTGATTCCTCCTCGATACCGCTGAACTCGAAGCGGACATGCCTGAACGAGCATAGCGTAGTCTTTTTCAATCGACGACAGATCAGCAATTCGACCACTACATCCTCCGGATGTAACCCGTTCAGCTTCACTGCGACACGAAAATCCACTGCCTCGCCGAAACTGATCTGGCCAGAGGGGGTAGCCAGACGCCGGATTCCCACGCCGGGCCACGCTTTTCTTACGAACGCCTTCCAGGCCGCTATTTTTTTTGCATTGCTGAAGTCATCCGCCGCATAAACCGCACCCTGCTTCTTTGCCGGCAGGTAAAACTTCGTAGTGTATTCGGTCACCATGCGGGTGGCGTTATAACGCGGCAGCAGTGACTTCATCGAGTTCTTGGCCATCTTTACCCAGCCCGAAGAATAGCCCAGCTTATCGCGGTTATAGTAAAGGGGAGCTACATGGTCCTGCAGTGTTTCATAAAAATCCTTGCTTTCCTCCTTGTCACGACGCACCGCATCCATATTCTCGGGCCCCGGTTTGATAGCCCAGCCATTCTTTCCGTCATAGCCTTCTCCCCACCACCCATCGAGGACGCTCAAGTTGATTGTTCCGTTGATGCCTGCCTTCATGCCCGAGGTTCCGCTCGCCTCCAACGGATACACGGGACTGTTGATCCATACGTCCACACCGGCCACCAGACGGCGGGCAAGGCGGAGATCATAGTCTTCGACCAGCAGAATCTGACCTTCGAATTCGGGCATTCGTGCAACTTCACTCACTCTCCGGATCAGATTCTGTCCAGGTACATCGGCAGGATGCGCTTTTCCGGCAAAGACGATCATCACCGGTCGTTCCTGGTGGAGCATGATTCTGCGCAGCCATTCGAGATCCTCGAATAGCAGGGTCGCACGTTTATAAGTGGCAAAGCGCCGACCAAAGCCAAGTGTCAGAATGTTCGGATTGATGGGGTCGGTGAAGCGCAGAAGCCGGTCAAGATGTGCTTCAGAACCATGATTGCGGGTATTCTGCGTGGTGAGGCGCGCGCGTATGCCATAGAACATTTGTGATTTCAGAGTCTGGCGGACACTCCAGAACAGATGGTCAGGAATGGTGTCGATGCGTGACCAGTATTCCGTATCGCACATGTTATTGCGCCACTCATATCCCAGGTAGCGATCGAACAGATCGGCCCATTCCTGTGCGAGAAACGTGGGAACATGCACTCCGTTCGTGATGTACGATATCGGATTCTCTTCCGGCTCGATCTGTGGCCACGCCTCCTTACAGATGCGCGCAGACACGTTCCCGTGGATCTTGCTTACGCCATTCTGATGGCGCGAGGCGCGGATGGCGAGATCGGTCATGTTGAAATCGTCACTGCCCGGGACACGGCCAAGCGCGATAAAGTCTTCACGAGTAATATGGAGATCGCGATAGAACGGCTCAAAATAGGTGCTGATCAAGTCATTACTGAAATGATCATGTCCGGCGGGCACTGCCGTATGGGTTGTAAATACAGTACTTGCAGCTACGAGTTCGAGTGCTGCGGAAAAATCCAGGCCTTGCTGCACATGGCCGCGAATGCGCTCCAGCATCATGAAAGCGGCGTGACCTTCGTTGATGTGCCATATCGTCGGCTCGATGCCCATTTCCCGCAGTGCGCGGATCCCGCCCACACCAAGCATGATTTCCTGCTCGATGCGCATCACTCTGTCGCCCCCATAGAGCTGATGCGTGATGTCGCGATCGGCTGCCGAATTTTCAGGCAGGTCCGTGTCCAGCAGATACAGGCTTACATGTCCTATTTTTGCCCGCCAGACCTTTACCGCCACCCGCCGTTGCAATAATTCCACTTCTATCCGTACTTCAGATCCATCCTGCCGCAGGACCGGCGCAACAGGCAAATCCGAAAAATCCGAGTCAGTGTAAATGACTTGCTGGGTTCCCTGGTTATCGATCGTCTGGAAAAAATATCCCTGACGGTAGAGCAAGCCGATGCCGATCAATGGCAGGCGCAAGTCGCTGGCTGCCTTGCAGTGATCACCCGCTAGAATGCCAAGTCCTCCCGAATAAATCGGGAAGCTCTCATGAAAACCGAATTCGAAACAGAAGTAGGCGATCTTGTCGCCCGGGTTCAAGCTCGTATTAATGCCATTCCACAACGTCTCCGAATGATAATAATCATAAGCGGACACTATGCTGTTGTAATTGGCCAGGAAAACCTGATCTTCGGCTGCCTTGAGCAGCAGCGTTTCATCCACACGCTTGAGGAAAGCTTTCGGATTATGTCCGACGGCTCCCCACAGGACCGGATCGAGACGTGAGAACAGCGAGCGCGTGGCTCGATCCCAGCTGTACCACAGATCGTTGGCAAGATCTTCGAGACGTGCCAGCCGGGGTGGTATTTTCGGGGTGACAGCGATGGTAAACAAGGTACCTTTCGACATGCTCAATCCCTCCTGAGAGGTTGAAAAACGGGGTACGGAAATAGCCGGTCCGATCCCGGGGTTTTTATATCGCCCGGCTCATGGCTCTACCGCCTGCATGAAATGTTCACGGTAATATTTCAGCTCCGCAATGGAGTCGTATATATCCGACAGCGCTTCATGCTTGCACTGTTTCGTCACGCCGGGCAGAATTTCTGGTTTCCAGCGCTTTGCCAGTTCCTTCAAGGTGCTTACGTCGAGGTTCCGGTAATGGAAACAGGCTTCCAGCCGTGGCATCCAACGGGCCAGAAAACGCCGGTCCTGGCAGATCGAATTGCCGCACATGGGCGAAACCCCGGCAGAAATATGTTCTTGAAGAAAAGCAATCATACGCGCTTCCACTTCGGCTTCCGTCAGCCCGGATGCCCGCACCTTTTCAACCAGACCCGATTTCGCATGCGTGGATTTATTCCAGTTATCCATTCCATCGAGCACTGATTCAGATTGCGACAAGACCAGCACCGGAGCTTCCGCAAGAACATCCAGCCATGAATCCGTTACCACCAAAGCAATTTCGAGTATGCGGTCGCTGTCCGGGTTGAGCCCGCTCATTTCCATATCGATCCAGATGAGGCGGCCACTGTCTTGTGTCATAATTGAATCGCCCTGAATTTTCGACATGTAATTGTGTCATATCACTATTGATCAGTCATCCATGAACCGTAAATCCTGAGTTGGGCCAAAACAACTTCCACTGCAAATGCCTATTTTCACTATCATTTTTCTTACCATCCTGGCAGCCACTTTTCTTATGCGGATGTGGCTGGCGAAACGGCACATCGACTATGTCATTTCCCATCGTGACCAGGTTCCGCAGGATTTTTCGTCACAGATATCATTAAAGGCGCACCGGAAAGCAGCCGACTACACCTGCGCGAAGACCCGTCTCGGATATGCCAGCATCCTGCTCGATGTTGTGCTGCTGCTGATACTCACCCTGGGAGGCGGGCTGAACGCTCTCCATACCGCTATATCGAACTGGACAGGCGATCCGTTGATGCAGGGGATGGCGCTTATCGCAAGTGTCATGTTCCTCACGGGCGTGGTCGGCGTACCCCTGAGTTATTATCGTACCTTCGTGATAGAAGAGCAGTTTGGCTTCAACAAAATGAATCCGCGCATGTTCTTCCTTGATCTGGCAAAGCGGCTTGCCCTGGGAATCGTGCTGGGCATGCCATTGCTGCTTGCCGTCCTGTGGTTGATGGAAAAAATGGGCGAATACTGGTGGTTTTATGTCTGGCTGGCATGGGTGATCTTCAACTTGCTGGTGCTGGCGATCTTCCCTACCTGGATCGCTCCTTTTTTCAACAAATTCACTCCGCTGGACGATGTTTCCTTGAAAACGCGGATTGAAGAGCTGATGCGGAAATGCGGCTTCAAGTCCAGCGGTCTTTTCGTGATGGATGGATCGCGCCGCAGCAATCATGGCAACGCCTATTTCACAGGATTCGGCAAAACGAAAAGGATTGTCTTCTTCGATACCCTGCTGTCGCGGCTGGATGCACAGGAAATTGAAGCGGTGCTGGCGCACGAGTTAGGGCATTTCAGGCGTCATCATGTCATAAAACGCATTGCCTGGATATTCGCAATGAGTTTGCTGTTTCTCTGGGGGCTTGGCTACCTGATGCAACAGGACTGGTTTTACCAGGGATTGGGCGTCCCGGTTGCGACAGTGCCCTCCACAGCGATGGCGTTGCTGCTGTTTTTCCTGATAATGCCCGTGTTCACTTTCCTGTTTCAGCCACTGGCAAGCCTGTATTCGCGCAAACATGAGTTTGAAGCGGATGAGTATGCCGCGAACCATGCTTCCGCAACCAATCTCGTGCGCGCGCTCCTGAAACTTTATCAGGACAATGCATCGACACTTACGCCGGACCCTCTGCACTCGGCATTTTATGATTCCCATCCGCCTGCCGCGCTAAGGATAGCGCGATTGAGAAGTCTGGCGCATAATTAACTTTGTTCCATATTGATCAAGCAGGAGCGCGAATGAATACCACTGTCAATGATCTCGCTACAAAACAATGCAAGCCTTGTGAAGGAGCGATGCCTCCTTTGTCACAGGAGGAAATAACTCAGTTGATGCGGCAACTCGATGGCTGGAGCTATCATAGAAAAACGATTCGCAAGGAATTCAGTTTCAAGAACTACTACCAGACAATGGCATTCGTTAACGCTATAGCATGGATATCACACCGGGAGGACCATCATCCCGACATTACCGCAGGTTATAACAAATGCCTGGTGGAATACACAACCCATGCTATCGGTGGTTTGTCTGAGAATGACTTTATTTGCGCCGCGAAAATTGACACGCTTTTTCAAATTTGAGATCGCCAGGCCGCCCATCAGTTATCTCACCTTCCCTTCATGGAGAAATCGTAGCGGCCTTCGGCAGGCATTTCCTCGTCAAAACCGAGGATGACTCGACGCTCACATGCGTGTTACGCGGAAAAAAGAGCGGGGCGGCATGCGGCGATCGGGTTGAAATCCATCAAACGGCGCCTGAGCAGGGGGTTATCGAAAAGATCCTGCCGCGTAGCGCGCTTTTATACCGTAGCGATATCTCCCGCGAGAAACTCATCGCGGCCAACGCGACCCAGGTAATCATTGTAGTGGCGGCAGTCCCAAGCTTCAGCGAGGAACTGATAAATCGCTGCCTGGTTGCCGCCGAAAGCCAGCGGCTCGATGTTCTGATCGTACTCAACAAGACAGACCTGGCAGGGCCCAGCAGCGCTGCCCTGGGCAGGCTCTCGCTCTACCGCGAGCTTGGCTACACTCTGTTATCCATCAGCGCCAGAAATGACGTAAAACCCCTGCTGTCTCATCTGGAAAACCATCTCAGCGTACTGGTGGGTCAGTCCGGCATGGGAAAATCCACCATTATCAATGCGCTTGTTCCTGCCGCTGACCGTGCCACTGCCGACATTTCCGCCGCACTCGACGCAGGTCGCCATACGACAACTCATGCGCGGCTTTATCATCTCGGCAGGAATGCTCTGATCATAGATTCACCCGGAATCCAGCAGTTCGGCCTGCAACATCTGAACATTGAAGATATTGCCTGGGGATTCAGGGAATTCCGTCCCTACATCGGCAAATGCAAGTTCAATAACTGCCGTCATTCAAGTGAACCAGGGTGCGCATTGCTGGATGGGGTGCAGGAGAATAAGGTGAGCGCGCGCCGCATTGACCTCTACCATAAGCTGATCGCTTCGCTGCGCACGGAGCGTCATTCATCTTCTCCCTCCCGGACGAAAATTCAGTAGCAGTTTCCACTCCGCTTACCTCCATTCGATACGGGCAGTACGGAGGCGTTGCGTATCATAAAAGCTGCGATACGATCTTTTCCATAAACTAAAAGCACGATGGACCGGAAATACGCGGTCCATCGTGCTTTTATTATTTTTATTACGAAGCTTACTGGTTAGTGAACCATTACTCCCTCGTGGTGCTACCGCCAAGCGAAGGCGTGGTAGCGGCGACTTTTTCCTTCTTCGCCTTTCTTCCCGCCAGTGGATGAGCAGAGAAAGGCTGGAAGCGTTCGAAACCCGTTACCGTCACCGCTCCCCCATTTTCGACATATTGTTCCTCGAAATGCTCCAGGAATTCCATGAAGGTATGATCGACCAGCGTTGCCTGGCTGAAGTCCAGAACGACTTCCTTTTTGGGGTCAAACTTGGTCAGTACCTTCTTGAAGCCGATCAGGTTGGAAAATATCGCAGCGTCCTGAACGTTCATGTAGTACTGATTTCCAGTCTGCTTCAGTTGATAGCGTGCCGCGAAAAGATTGCCGAACGATGCACCGTTTACTATATGGAAGACAAATTTGACGAGAATACCTGCGCCGATACCCATCAACAGGTCGGTAGCGACCGTCACTGCGATCGTGACCAGGAAGATCGTCAACTGCTCACTGCCAATCTTGTAGGTTTTGAAGAACTCATGCGGAGAGGCCAACCGGTAACCGACGAAGATCAGCATGGCTGCCAGTGCGGCATTCGGAATCATCTCGATCACAGGGACCAGGAGCAGCATCGAGACAAACAGGCAGAGGCCGTGGAAGAAATTGGCCCAGCGCGTGCGTCCACCGAAACCGACGTTAGCCGAACTCCGTGCCACTTCCGATATCATTGGGGACCCACCCACTACAGCGGCGAGTGTGTTGCCCGCACCGACGGCGATCAAGTCCTTGTTGAAATTCGATTGCCGCCTCCAGGGATCCAGGCTGTCAATTGCTTTGACGGTCAGGCAGGACTCCAGGCTCCCTACCAGCAGAAACATGATCACATATTTCCAGAATGCCCCTGTCCCGATTTGCGAGAAATCAGCATTAAAAGCAATTTCCTTCCAGAAATCGCCGATGTGCACGAGGATATGGGCGGGTTGCGTTCCCTTGAAATCCAGAGCCATAGCAGCGGGGATAGCTATCAGCAATACAATCATTGGGGCTGGAATTTTCTTTACTAAAGGGCTTTTTATCATAGGCAATCCAAACAGGACGATCAGGCTGAGTATCCCCACTATTGCCACAGGCCCGTTCGGATTCATGATGGAATGGGGCAGGTGGGCATAAAGTTTCACAGGGCCCATTCCCGCCAGTGTCGCCGGGTCTATTCCGAGGAGGATGTGCGCCTGCTTCGAAATAATGATAAGCCCGATCGCAGCCAGCATTCCATGCACCGCGGACAGCGGGAAGAAATCGCTAAGCGAACCCGCTCTCATGAAGCCGATAACGACTTGCAGTGCGCCTGCTACTACCATGACGCCCAGAGCCATTTTCCACCCTTCCGGACCACCGCCGACTTCAGCAACGCAACCTGCGACAATGGTAATCAAACCCGCCGCAGGACCCTTGATGGTTAGTTGTGAACCGGCAAAGAACGCGACCAGCAGTCCGCCGATCATAGCGGTAAGCACGCCCATTGCGGGCGGAAAATCACCCGCTTTGGCAATACCTAGACTAAGCGGCAGAGCCAGCAGGAAGACAAAGAATCCGGCCATAAAATCGTACCGGAAATTCTCCAACATCCCTGCCAGACCGTCTTTCGGTACTGTCAGTTTAGTGGGAGAGGCAGTAGTTGCAGTAGCTGAACTCATCAGTGATAACTCCTGTTAATTGGATTTTAAATATCCCGGATAAAAAAGTCTCATATTTCCATTAATTTCCATTCACCTGTCAGGCCTGCCAATTGCGGGCTTATCCAGAGGGTTTGAAGAGTCGCATCCGTGGTATTTTCCGTCTATGAAACACAAGTGTGTTCGTCCCAACCAGACTTCCCAGACTTCCAGGCACTGCGCCATTCGACTTCACATTTGTGATATAATTCATCTTTTATTCCACCTCCTTTCAGAGGAGTTGCTCAAAGCAGGGAATATCATCCCGCATTTCCCTTTCCCACCCTTTGCACCCCGGCATCTCTTTTCTTTCGAAGTGCTTGAGGCTTCGCATACTTTGTCTTTTATTTCCTATGATGAGGCGTAATTGCGTGACTGAAATTGATCAGAAGCAATTTGTCAACGCTCTGGCACTCCCTTGCGGGAGAGCGGACACATCTTCCGAAACCTTCTGAGGCGTTCACTTATCATTCATTACTCGGATACCTCCTTATTTCCTGATAACTCTTTTGTAGATACTCACTCGTTCGGCGGGCGCCAACTTTATTCCGGGGTTTCTCTCGCATGGCTTCTGATTCCCTGGGTTCAAGCCGGCGCCTTTCATTTCCATCAGATTTGTCTGCTTATTCCTGCTTTCGTCTCATGGCTTCACGTTCACGAGTTTTTGAAGGGAACGGCATGATAAGTTTTAACATGAGGCCCAAGATAAACCCGTGAATATATTCTTACCAGAGAGAGACCGACGATGATGAAGCTCAGTGCGAGAATGAATGCAAATACGATCTGGTCTGTGTGAATATGAGTGAAGATCAGGTCTATTCCCAGGAACGATGGCGTAATAGGAAAACCCATCAGGCCCAGACACGCAAGCAGGAAAATGAAAGCCTGGCCGGGGTATTCAAACACATGACCCTGACCCTGAGGTTCCTTCAGGTCCACCCTCCGCTCGCTCGATTTCAGTTGGGTCAGACACACGTATCCCACAAAGCCTGAAAGGAGAATGCCGCTTATATAAATGACGATCTCCCGAGTCGTCACTTCATCGTAAAACGAGATGGCAAGCGCGATCCAGAGATGATTCATGACGACGAAGTACCAGCTCAACTGGGGACTCATTCTTTCCGAGAATGACTTCAGCACGACGATCAGCGCGATGAAGGCGAACAGTGTCGGCAGGAATTGCTGGACCCCGACGGGTAAAGACTGCTCATAGTACAGGCAGGCGAGGCCGACGAGGAAAAGCGTGGTAGCGATAATGAAACCGCCAGTTCCGGATAACACCATGTTCAGCTTCCTGCCGATCCATTTCACAGGATCCCAGAAGAAGAAGTACATGAACGAATCGAGGTTGAACTCCTTCACGCTCAGCATATAGGCCGCATATTCGATCTGCTTGGATGTGGAGTGTTTGTCGCTGTATTCCCTTGGAACAAAGTTGTAGAACTGATCACGGAGCAGGAAGGTCACGGCCGACGGCGAAACCAGAAGCTGATACGTCCGCAGGAATGCATTTCCCGCCAAATGGATCAAGGCAAGGTCATAAAATCCTAGCGCGACTTCCACGAAAATGATGCCGATCTGCGCCACCGAAGAGTAGGCAATCTGCGTCTTGATCGAGGACTGGACGCGTGAAATAAGGGTCGCGATGACGGCGGTTGCCAGGCCAAGAAGAATCACAGGCACCACCACAACAAGCTGGTTTTCCCAGAATGGAAACGTTCTCAGCAAAAGGAAGACGCCCAGATGAACCGAGAGCGATCCGTAAAAGATTGCACTCGATGGAGTGGGTCCCTCCATTGCTCTGGGCACCCAGGAAGAGAACGGGAGTTGGCCCGATTTCACGGCGGCCGCCAGCAGGAGCATTAATCCGATCAAAATCCCCAATGTCTCGTTGCCCTCAAGAGTCTGCGCAACCAGTTCCGGATGCATGAGCTTGGAGAACGTGATGTTTTCGTGCCACAGATGATGACTCATCCAGATGACCAGGATCAGGCCCATATCCGCCACGCGAAACACCGTGAATACCTTGAGCGCATTTTTTACCGGCAGGTACCGCTCCCTGTAGAACCCGATCAGGAGGAAGGACGTGATCCCCAGAACTTCCCAACCGATGAAGAGCGTCTCGAAATTACCGGAGAAAATAATGATGTTGTAGCCAATGAAAAAGAACAGGATGGTGTTGAAAAACCGCTTATACCCCCTTTCACGATGAAGATACCATCTGGAGTAGACGGTGACCAGAAAGCAGAGGAAGGAGCCGACGAACAGATAAACCGCGGTAATTTTGTCGAAATAGAATGAAATGAAAAACTTGTAACTTTCCGTGTTGTACAGGATAAGCTCAATTGTCTCGAGCGTCGGGTACCCGGCGAACAGCCAGAGGGCCAGGAATATCCAGGCCAAAACCATGTGCGAACCGACAGTGGAGTAAGCTACCCAGGAAATGGCATCCTCATTCTTTTTCGGCACGAGCATGGTGAGCGCAAACCCGATCAACGGGATGAATATGAATAACCCAAGCAGCGAGGTTAGCAGCGGCATCGTCATTTTTTCACTCTCTCCTTCTTCTCGATAAAGTAGACAGGTAAATTCTCTTGAACCGCATCCAGGGTTTCGATCGATTCCGCCTTCTTGGCCCGTTCCATCAAAGCGCTCAGATCCGATACGGTTTCCAGATTGTTCAGCAGGGGCTTGTAAATCCTGGAGAAATCACCGTCCTTGTACAGCCAGAGTTCCCCGGTGTCCGGATGCAGCGCCACACAATGCACCCAGTAGTTTTCATAAAACGAATAGTTTGCCGGTGCGGACTTGAGCACCTTCAACACCACGTCGGGGTAATGCTCGATGATGACCAGGAGACGGACGGGATCGTGCACTTCGATCATCTGGCTGGGGAGTCCTGTCCTCAAATCGCCATCCGCACCGTTTGCCACTCCGATCAGACCCATGACGTTGTGGGGCAGTTTCGTTCCGGCACCCATTTTGTGATTGTCGGTACGGGAGAAAAAATATTCGAGGTCGATTCCGCCCATAACCGGTGCAATCGGGCCCATGGATACTGTCAGAAACTTGCCTTCGGGATCGGTGCGGTAATCATAGCTGCTCGTGGATGCCCGCCGGTCGAGGAACAGGTTTTCCGAAATACTCCTCCTGCCGATGATGCTGACGGCATTGGTTGCGTGGTTGAGCTCCGGCCGCGGTTCGAACAGCGAAACCGATCTCCTGCGGATTTCCTCATGAATCTCCTTCGGACTCATTTTGGTATCAATGGATACCAACCTTCTGGACCGCTCCTTCGCGTGAAGATCGAGTGCTTCATTGACGACGAGCGTATTCCTCCTGTGTTTGGCGGCGTTTTCCTCGGAGAGAATATCTTCATCGAAGAAGGCGACTTCGTCACGCGTGGTGTCGTGCAGGCCCGGGAGAAACTGGGTAGTGGGCGGGATGACGACGCCCCGTTCCTTGAGGATTTCCCTTACCTTGGGATGGTTGGCCATGTAACAGAATGTCCTGGCATTCACCGATCCGGGCCGCCCGCCGCATGCGCCACAGTCATAGGCGGTATAATGAGGATTGTTTACGCTGGACGCCCCGTGGCCAATCATGTAAACGATGGGGGCAAAGGTTTTATCTACTCCGTTCAATCCCGTGCTGGTCAGGACCCCCTGAACGCGCTGGACCATCTCATCGATGGTATAGCCTACCTGCAATCCGTTTTCCTTGTCGCTCGGGTCCTTGTTTTCGATGGTGAGCCTCGCGTTCTTGTCCACGTGCAAATAAGAGGAGGCTCCGGCGGGCATCGAACCCGGCTTGAATACATTCAAGGCTAATCTCAGGGCCGACACAAACCCGATGGTTTGGGTGATAAACCAGCCCTGGAAAAGCGAATGCGTGAGTTTGGAAAAATGTACTTCCTTCTTTATCTTCTGCTGGTTACCGATTTCCTTGACGAGGAATTTGGGGAAGACCGGCGCGGGACAGCATTTCGTATAAAACTTGCCGTTCTCGGGCTGATAATACAGCTCGACGTTGAAGAATCCGGCGGTGGTAAACGTTTCGCAATCCGGATCCAGCTGCTCGAGATACCGGCGGAACGATGTCAAGCGGTCATCGATGCAGAAGAACGTCTGGAAACTTCTGTTCTCGATCTTTCTTTCCCAGGTCTTGTCCTGCAAAGCTATTCCCGTCAACACCTGGTCATAGTACGTCCACTCGAAAGCATCGTGCAAAAGGGAAAGAACCGTATCGACCTCAGTCTCGGGCACATCATCGAACAACGGTTCAGGCCGTCCTTCCAGAATACTTCCAATGGGTTCCCAGCTTTCTCCGAAATAGGAATCGAGCGCGTCAATCTCAAGCAAAAGCTCGAAGACAACCAGATCATGAACGGTAATGTTCTTCGGGTTCAGGAGGGAGGCGGGCTGGGCCTCGACGGTGGCCACCATGCCCGACCAGCCGGGATGCGCAAACTGCTGGTCAAACAGATACTGCGCATAGAGGGTTTCATCCCCCACCACGAGCTTGAGCAGATCCTCCATCTTGCAGTTTCCAGACACCAGGAGCTTTTTAGCTCTCTTCGTCTTGAAAAAGCTGGCAAAGCTTTTTTCTTCCATTTCCTTCATGGCTGCAAGAAAACCCTTGTGCCCTATCGGGAAACCCCATACTGAAATTCCCTGATCGAGGTAGCTGCACAGGATTCTGAACAGAAGCGGGTGAACCATCAGGTCCAGGTCAATAGGATAATGGCGCTTCCAGTTCGCCCTCAGCTTGCCTATCCGGGGGGAAACGGAATCGTCATATTCCTTGTGAAGGACTTTCTCCATCCACTCGTCCAGATGCTCCGGGCCTTTTCTTTCCGAGATGACTCGCTCAAGAATATCCTTGCGAATGCGCTCGGCGTCGTACAGGTCTCTATATTCACGGAGTTGAAGGGAGGGAAAAAATCCGAATATTTTTTTTGCATGGCGCGTTCCTTCGTAAAACTTATAATTCTGGAATGCATGCAACGTGTTGTGATGAATGAAGTCTTTCAGCGGCGCCTGCGAGGGCAGATAGTGCTGCAGATCATGGATCACTTCCTCTTTATTGAAGGAAGAAACGGAGGTTTCCTGCGCCTGGGCTACAGCCCGCTTTGCATGCAGTGTACTGACATCCGCTCGTTTATCCGGATTAGCCGTTGCACTTACTGCGGCGGCACCGGAAGCCGCAAACTGTCCTGGAGAATCCTTCACCAACTCGATCCTCTTTCCCTCTTTCTGAATACTTTCATCTTTGTCTATTGCTGCTGGCATAATTTTTACCCCTCTTTTTCGTGACGTATTCTGACCTGTTGACAGGATTCCCTTTGACCAAAACAAACTTGATTCATCGACTTAAAATAACAGAGGAATTTACTCAGGTATTTACTCAGGTATCAAATTAACACATGCCATGTGAAGAATTCGTGAAGATAAATACCCCTTATAAACAGGGTTTAAACGAGCATCATCACCGGGCAAGATGGACATCTCAGCAGTCCGGCCACTAAAAAGCGGCGTCTTCAGGAAGGTGAAAATGGCGGAAACAGCTCCGCAAGACGCGGATTTTGCAAAAGATCGACAAGGGGAACTGTAGAGCTTCCACTATGTCAGGCAACCAGGCAGAATCAGGCAGAAATCGCCGGGAGCGAAGGCTCAGGAAAAGCGATTCTCAGAGAAATACAGCTCAGGGAAATACAATATGGAAGGTCGCACCTTGTCCCGGCATGCTTTCGACTTCTATGCTCCATCCATAGTAGTCGCAAATGCGCTTGACGATGGCAAGCCCTATGCCCAGACCTTCACCTTGCGTCGAGCCGCGGAAGAAGCGTTCATACAGGAGGGGGAGATAGGAAGGCTCAATACCGATACCGGAATCGGAAATCGAAAGACGGTTGCCTTTGAAATTTACCCGTATGAAACCGCTGTTTGTGTATTGCACCGCATTGCGCAGCAGATTCACAAGGGCTGTGTGAATCGCCTGCCGGTTCAGCGTCAGCATGGCTTTCGGTTCCACCATGACTTCGAATGTAAGATGCTTTCGATAGATCTCCCCGCATATCGATTCTGCTGCGTCGTAGACACACTCGGCCAGATCCACCGGTTCCATTACCCCGAGCGACTGCTCGCGCGCGAGAAATAACAGGGCTTGCAACTGCTCACCCATACGGGTTGCGGCACTTTCGATCATGCTGATGCGCATGCGCGCTCTTTCCGACAGGTTCGGTTCCGCGACCAGCAGTTCACAGCTTGTCAGGATAGTTGTAATCGGAGTGCGCAGCTCGTGGCTTATATTGGCGGTAAACTCCTGTTCCCGCCGCAGCATGCGGGTTATGCGGCTTTGATAGTCATCCAGTGCACGCGCGAGTTGCGCCACTTCCTCATCCTGTCCGGGCTGGGTAAGCGTTTCCCCCTGGATGTCACCCGGCGCGAGATGCCTCACCTGCTCGGCGAGATCAGTCACCTGCTTGACCAGCACGCCGGCCAGCAGGTACCCCACTACGACTGCGACACCCACGACGGAAACGAGCGACAGGACGATGAGCAGTTTCAGTTCCCGCTGCCGTGCTTCGTGCAAGCCTATTTCATAGGCGACAAGAAACTTGACCCCGTTCACGTGATGGACCGCGACCCGGACTTCCTCCGGGCCGCGAAAAACCTTGTGCCGCCTGTAACTCAACCCCTGCAGATAGGAAGGAAGGCGAGACTCTTCGGAGGAATCGTGGATGATGTATTTTTCGAGATTGGAACCTTCCTGGGGCACGAAGTCCGCATGCTCGCGATAGCGCTGGAGCAGGTAATCCATCTCGGTTTCGATGATCTGTTCGATATGAGCTTCTTCGATGTCATCGGAAGCGATATACAGGCTGACTCCCAGCGTTCCGACAACGACGATACAGAATATCGCAAACGCGAGTGCAACGCGAAGGCGAAGCCCGCGCCTAATTACGGGCACGCGTGGAAAGCCGATAACCGAGACCGTGAACGGTTTCGATTGGATCATAGCCGCCCGCACGCGTCAGGGCGCGGCGAAGCTCGTGCATGTGACTGCGGAGGGTATCGCTGGTTTCCTGCACATCTCCCCATACTTCCGATTCGAGCTCCCTGCGGCTGAAAACGCGGCCAGGCTCGCTCATGATGACTGCAAGCAAGCCAATACATTTGGGCGGCAACTTGACGTTCGCGCCCGCGAAGCGGATTGTGAGGGTTTTCGGATCGAAGGAAAGATCTTCGGTTTCCAGCGTTCGACTGGTTACCTTCCCCTTTCGGCGTTTGTGCATGGCAACCAGCCGCGCTTCGACTTCTTTCAAGGCAAAGGGTTTGACCAGGTAGTCATCCGCCCCGCAATCGAAACCTTTCAGCTTGTCTTCCAGCGTGTCACGCGCTGTCAGCATCAGGACCGGGGTATCGAGATGCGCTTCCTGGCGAAGCTTCCGGCACAGGGTTATACCATCTGCACCAGGTAATCCCAGGTCAAGCAGAATACCATCAAACTGCTGGGTAACCGCAAGATGCAGCCCTGTAATCCCATCGGCCGCCGCATCGACACTGTGACCGCGAGCTTCGAGAAAGTCGTACAGATTACTGGCTATTGCCCGATCATCTTCAATAATAAGTATGCGCACGTGAAAAGTTCCAACCAATCAGACTGCAGAAATATCCTGTAGATTCGCTGTGAAAGAATTCCGTTTATCCGCTAGTTGCCGAAATGCTGCTTTGCTCTGCATCCGCACGATGAAATCTGCGGCTGAGGTTGTGAACCGCTTCGACCAGCGCAAGCGCATTTTCAGGTGGCGTAAACTGCGATATGCCATGCCCCAGGTTGAAGATGTGACCGCTGCCTTCGCCAAAATCCGCAAGAATCTGTTCCACTTCGGCGGCAATTATCTCCGGTTCTGCGAATAACACGGCAGGATCGAGGTTGCCCTGCAAGGCAACCTTGTGGCCCACGCGTCGCCGGGCATCGGCGATATTCACGGTCCAGTCCAGTCCCACTGCATCGCATCCGCTGTCTGCGATACTCTCGAGCCATAGTCCCCCACCTTTGGTAAAAACAATGCTCGGAATACGTTCACCCCCCTGATGCCGCCTTAATCCCGCTAGTATCTGGGTCATGTATCGCAGCGAAAACTGCTGATAAGCGGCATGGGAAAGCGCTCCACCCCAGGTATCAAAAATCATTACTGCCTGCGCGCCGGACTCGATTTGAGCGTTCAGATAAGCGATGACAGCCTGCGCATTGATATCGAGAATGTGATGCAGCAAATCGGGACGCCGGTACAGCATGGTTTTTATTTGCCGGAAATCAGTCCCGCCAGCTCCTTCCACCATATAGCAGGCAAGCGTAAACGGACTGCCGGAGAACCCGATCAGCGGGACCCGATTATCCAGAGTTTTGCGTATCTGCGAAACCGCGTCCATGACATAGCTCAAATGAACGGCAGGATCTGGGACGGTAAGAGCCCGGATCTCCCACTCTTCGCGCAAGGGGCGCTCGAACCTGGGGCCCTCTCCTTCCGCAAAATATAATCCCAGTCCCATGGCATCAGGAATCGTCAGAATATCTGAAAACAGGATGGCCGCATCCAGGGGAAATCGCGCAAGAGGCTGCATCGTAACTTCGGTGGCGAAGTCGGGATTCTTGCAGAGTGCAAGAAAATTGCCCGCGCGAGCTCTCGTCTGATTATATTCGGAGAGGTAGCGCCCGGCCTGCCGCATCAGCCAAACCGGCGTGTATTCAGTGGGTTGCCTCAGCAGGGCCTTGAGCAGGGTATCGTTCTTTAATCTCGTCATTCAAACCCGATCAATCGCAAAAATCAGTAAAACCGGATGCTCGATCTGCAGTAGAGCTACCAGTGGAAATGGATGCCTTGGGGGACTGTCGGGACCCCGGGACCGTTAGGTTCTCCTTCAACCCTCCATTTTATCATGAATGGCCGGCAAGGCATATGGTCATTACGGTCATTCGCAAAAAGGCCAGCGACAGGAACGATCTGTCAGCTTTCCTCGACAACGAAAAGTCGCCGGTATTCACGAATGGCATAACGATCTGTCATGCCAGCGATATAGTCTGCGATGGCCTGAGGCTTGTCCTGCTGAGATCTGGACTGGAATTCCGGGGGCAACAACCGGATATCCGAGTTGAATGCACCAAAGAGCTGGCGGATGATGTGCCGTGCCTTTGCGCTCATGCGCGACACCTTGTAGTGTCGGTAAAGATGCTCCCGCAGGAACTGTTTGAGCTCCTGCTGCTCCTGCGCGATTTCCCTGCTGAATCCGATCAGCGGTGGAAAGATCCGGATTTCGTCCAGGGTCCCGGGGCTTGCCTGCTCGATATTCACTGCGCTTTGCCTGATCAAATCTCCCGCCAGCGTATTGATCATGCGTCGTACGGTTTCATGGATCAGCCTTCTGCCCGATATTTTCGGGTATTGCTGCTTGGCCATTGCCAGATGGCGTGCAAATATTCCGACCTCCTCAAGTTGCTCCTGCATAATGAAACCGGATCTCAAACCGTCGTCCACATCGTGATTGTTGTAAGCGATTTCATCCGCCAGATTGGCGACTTGCGCTTCCAGCGAAGGCCGGCGATTCGTGTGGAAGCGCTCGCCAACGTCCCCCAGTTCCAGCGCATTTTTCTTCGAACAATGCTTGAGAATGCCTTCGCGGGTTTCAAAGCACAGATTCAACCCGTCAAATGCGCCGTAGTGCTCCTCCAGTACATCCACCACCCGCAGGGACTGCAGATTATGCTCAAAGCCGCCATGTTCCTTCATGCACTCGTTCAGCGCGTCCTGCCCTGCATGACCGAAGGCGGTATGACCAAGATCATGCGCCAGCGCGATAGCCTCAACCAGATCCTCGTTCAGGCGCAAATTCCGGGCTACGGAACGGCCGATCTGCGCCACTTCGAGGCTGTGCGTCAGGCGCGTGCGGAACAGGTCCCCTTCATGATTAACGAAAACCTGGGTCTTGTACTCAAGCCTGCGAAAGGCGGTCGAATGAATGATGCGATCGCGGTCGCGCTGAAACGGCGTGCGGCCGGGGGATGGTTCTTCCGCGATGCGGCGTCCGCGGGAGTTGGCGGGCGATACCGCATAGGACGCCAGGTCACGCATCAGCCGTATGTTCCGCTAGAACTTCGGTCAGTATCGCCGATGGCACATCCGCATGAACCACCGCCCGACCGATATTCTCGAGCAGTATGAAACGCATTTTCCCGCCTTGTACTTTCTTGTCCAGCCCCATCAGGCGCAAATATTTTTCCGGACCGAGATTCGGAGCAATCACCGGCAGGCCGGCCTTCACATAGAGATTTCGGATTCGATCCACATCCCTCGCCCCTATCATGCCCATGCGTCGGGACACCTCGGCTGCCAGTATCGTTCCCGCAGCCACCGCCTCCCCATGAAGCCAGTTCCCGTAACCCATGGCATTCTCGATTGCGTGTCCAAAAGTATGTCCAAGGTTCAGCAGGGCACGCATGCCACTCTCGCGCTCGTCTGCTTCTACAACTTCCGCTTTATGCTGACAACTCCTTTCTATTACATGGATCAACATCGAACTTTCACGTTCCAACAGGGATTCGATATGAGATTCAATCCACCCGAAGAATGCTGGATCGCGAATAAGGCCATACTTGATGACCTCGGCCATACCCGCGCGCAGTTCCCTGTCAGGTAGTGTATCAAGCATGGACGTATCCGCCACTACCGCCTGGGGTTGATAAAACGCCCCGATCATGTTTTTGCCCAGCGGATGATTGATCCCTGTCTTACCGCCCACTGAGGAATCGACTTGTGCCAGAAGTGTGGTGGGCACCTGAATGAACGGCACGCCGCGCAAATAGGTGGCGGCCGCGAAACCGGTCAGGTCTCCCACGACTCCTCCGCCAAGGGCGATGAGCGGTGTATTGCGTTCGCAGCGGTGTGCCAGGAGAGCATCGAAAATGAGATTGAGGGTTTCCCAGTTCTTGTATTCCTCGCCGTCGGGAAGAACGATCGGCACCGAAACCACATCATGAACTGCAAGAGTTGCACGAAATTTTTCGAGATATAAAGGCCCGACTGTAGTGTTTGTGACGATGGCCACCCGCTTCTGACCCAGGGAATGCAGGAGGAGTTCAGGCTGAGCCAGGACATCTGTACCGATATGGATGGGATAACTGCGCGCGGCAGAGGTAGAAGCAAGATTAACAGTGACTGTTTGCATTATTGTGACGAGAAAGGAAGTGCGATCTACCCGGAAGCTTCGATAAACAGCGTCCCCAAGGGGTTCCTTTTGGATAACCCTGACAACTTATCACTACGCTTGCTCACCACGGTTTCACCACCACGAGTATCACGACAGCGATCAAGATGAGTACCGGGACTTCATTGAACCAGCGGTAATAAACGTGGCCATGGCGGTTGCAGTCACCTTTGAAATCGGCCAGCAGCTTGCCGCAGTATCCATGATACGCAATCAGCAATACCACCAGTGCGAGCTTCGCATGCAACCAGATTCCAGTAATGCCATAACCCAGCCAGAGCCACAGCCCCAGGACTACCGCAACCACCGCGCTGGGAGTCATGATCCCATAATAAAGCTTTCTTTCCATGATCTTGAACCGCTCTATGCCCGCTGAGTCGGTAGTCAGGGCATGATAGACAAAGAGCCGTGGCAAATAAAAAAGCCCGGCGAACCAGGCCACCACGAAGACGATATGAAAAGATTTTACCCAGAGCATATACTTTTCGAACGGAAACGGCACATGTATTCAGTTGATGCTGGCTGAGTGCAGTGCAAGAAGAAGATACTATATACTGAAATATGCTGAAGCGGACGACAGGTCGCAACCACGGCGTCAGGAACAGGGACACCCGCTCCAAGGCCAAGGAAACAGGAAAGACCCGGGAAGCAGAAAAACTTCCCTTCGTGGAAGGTTGATTACAGGGGTACCGGTCCGAAGCCGGGTTCGTGACGCGAACCGGGTTATGCCGCGGATATCAGACCGCAACAACTTCCAGATCAGGCTCTATCGACCTCAGCATGTTCTGAATACCTCGCAGTGTGCCGGTAATCGAACTCGGACAGGTGCCGCAAGCACCCTGGTAGTGAACACTCAGCCTGTTGCCTTCAAGACCAAGTACATGGAGATCACCTCCATCGCTCTGAAGATAGGGGCGAATCTCTTCGTCGAGCATTTCGTTGATCAGATTAAGCCGCTGCTGATCCTCAGGACTTAAATTGGCAATTTCCGCGCTCGCGGCTGCAACTGTAGCGGCTGTCTGGGTATCTGCCGCCGGCGCGGCACGAATAGGATCTGCTACTTCCCGTGCCAGATCCTGCCAGTCAACTGCGCCATCCTGGGTCACTGTGATCCATCGATCCACATAGAACACATTAGTGACATGATCGATGTCAAACAGTGCTTCGGCAAGCGGATCACCTTTCGCCTGCTCGGCATTATCATATGAGTGCGTTACTCCCCAGGTCAGCGGTTCCTTGAGGATGAATTTCAACGCATTCCGATTGGGGGTTCCCTCTATTTCAACTATCTTCGGCATTTTTGGTACCTTGACGAAAAGCTCACGCATCTCCTATCGGGGCGTGCATGGGATCATCCTCCGCTTCGGTTGAGGCAGTGCTGACGGAATTGAGCGCTGCGTGAAGCGTGTGCCACGGCAGAATCGCGCATTTGACCCGAGTAGGCAGGTCACGTACACCGGCAAATACGGTGAGCCTTCCCAGATGATGGGGGTGGGCAAGATCCAGCGTGCCCGTGGCCATGTCACGGAATTCCTTGATCAGCATCTCCGCGTCTGCAAGACTCTTGCCTTTTACCACGGTAGTCATCATGGATGCAGATGCCTTGCAGATTGCACACGACTCGCCATGGAACGCAATGCCTTCGATATGCTCCCCTTCAAGATTCAGATCAATATCGAGGTGATCGCCACACAGCGGATTGTGCCCCACCGCATGATGGCTCGCCTTGTCCAGCTTGCCATAATTACGGGGTTTCCTGTTGTGGTCGAGGATGACTTCTTGATAAAGCGATTTCGTAATCATTAAATAAATATCTTTTGCACAGTACGAATGCCTGCGATGAAAGTATCTACCTCAGCCATTGTATTATAAAACGCAAACGAAGCGCGTGTGGTGGCAGGCACCTTGAGGCGCAACATCACAGGTTGCACGCAGTGATGGCCGGTGCGAACGGCAACGCCTTCCTGATTCAAAAGCGTACCGACGTCGTGCGGATGCACATCCGCCACCTCGAAGGACAGTACTGCGGTTTTTTTCGCCGCGGTGCCTATGATGCGCACTCCGGGTATCTGGCGCATCCGTTCGGTTGCGTAGTTGAGTAATTCACCCTCGTACGCGGCGATGGCATCGATACCGACACTCGATAAGTAGTCGACCGCAGCGCCAAGCCCAATAGCGGCTGCAATGGGGGGAGTTCCTGCTTCGAATTTGTGCGGAATGGAATTGTAGGTGGTTCTTTCGAATGTCACCGACAGAATCATGTCGCCACCGCCTTTGAACGGCTGCATGCGCTCCAGAAGTTCCGCTTTTCCGTACAGAATACCGATGCCCGTCGGACCGCACATCTTGTGCCCGGAAAATGCATAGAAATCGCAGCCGAGATCCTGGACATCCACTTTCATGTGTGGCGCAGCCTGGGCGCCATCCACCAGCACTGGAACACCGCGGGCATGCGCGAAGGCGATCATCTCCCTGACCGGATTGATCGTGCCCAAAGCGTTCGAGACGTGCATCACACCGACAAACTTCGTGCGCTCGTTGAAAAGCTTCTCGTATTCATCGATGAGAAGTTCGCCGGCATCGTTGATAGGCACCACACGTATCCTTGCCCCTTTTTCTTCCGCCAGCATCTGCCACGGAACGATATTCGAATGATGCTCCAGTGTAGTCAGGATGATTTCATCACCCGCACCGATAAATTTGCGCCCATACCCGTGCATCACGAGATTAATGGAATCCGTCGTTCCGCTGGTAAAGATTACCTCTCTGTCTTCACGCGCATTAATGAAGTACTGCAATTTTCGACGCGCGGCCTCATACTCTGCCGTGGCAGTCTCGGATAAATAATGCACCCCGCGATTGATATTTGCGTGCTGGCTTGTCTGGTACCGCACCAGACGATCGATCACGGCCTGAGGCATCTGACTGGAGGCTGCATTATCGAGATAGACCAGCGGCTTTCCTTCGATCTGAAGCTTCAGAATCGGAAAATCGGCACGCACATGGGCGACGTCGAGCGTCGAATCAATCCGAGGTTGCAGCGTGGAATCTATGATTTTCATGGCTCAGTTTTTCTTGGTTTGTTCCAGCACTGTCTGTTCAAGCCGGTATTTGAGCGATGCGATGGGAATGCGATCAATGATCTCGGCGCCAAACGCATAAGTCAGCAGATTTCGTGCTGCAACTCCGGACAGGCCCCGGCTCTTGAGATAAAACAGCTCCTCGCTATCGAGCTGACCTACCGTGGCGCCATGGGTGCACTTCACATCATTCGCAAAAATTTCGAGTTGCGGCTTGGTGTCGATACGCGCCTTCGCATTCAACAACAGGTTGCGGCTGGATTGCGCAGAATCCGTGTTTTGCGCGTCCGGACGAACCATGACCTTGCCGTTGAACACGGCGTGTGCGCTATCATCAGCGATGCATTTATGCAACTGACGGCTGGTACAGTTCGGCTTGGCATGATCTATGGAACTATGCGTATCGGCAAGCTGATGGTCATGAATCAGCGCCAGCCCATCGATAACGCACTCAGCGCCTTCGGCATCGAGTACCGTATTCAGGTCATAGCGTGAAATGCGCGCCCCGAGTGCAACGCTCACAGAGCGGTAGCGGCTGGCATGTGCCAGCGAAACAGCACAATTCCCGATATGAAAGGCTTCGATGCCGTCGCGCTGTACCCGGATATGACTGATCCGGGCATTATCTCCCACAGCGATCTCGGTTACGGCATTGGTTATATAGGCTGCTTCATTCAGGCTGACGTAATCCTCGAGAATGGTAACTTCGCTTCCCGCCTCAGCAATGAAGAGACAGCGGGGATGGCTCGCCGCCTCCGGTTGCGTTGCAATGAGCAGCACGTGCACGGGTGTATCGATCGCTGCATCGCGTGGTACGATGACCAAAGCGCCATCGTGCAGGAACGCGGTATTGAGCGCCGCGAACAGATTATCTTCGAATCGCGCATACTGACCCAGATGCGGCTCTATTGCCTCCGCATTCGCTGTTATCGCCGACGCGAGATTGGTGACGATCAACCCCCTGTTCCCGAGGCGTTCTGCCGGAGTAGAAAGTTCCGGCATGTATTTGCCATCGACAAATACGAGCCTGATGGCAGCTTCCGCCACGGAAAAATGCTCGACATCAGCGGACTGCAGCGCCGCTGCAGTCCGAGCGGGCTGGAATGATTGCCGGACAAGCGGCGAGAGATCAGTAAAACGCCACTCCTCATCACGTGTGGTGGGCAGCTTCAGCCTCCCCGCATGGTCGACTGCATTTGCCCGTAACTGGTTAAACCAGGCAAGAGGACTGGGTTGCAGCCGCGGTTGTCCTTGAAGCAGGCTTTCGAGATAGCTGTTGCTATTCACGAGACTCATGCTCATGCGCTTGCGGGGGCACGCCGCTCAACCCCTACCCAATCATACCCCCGCGTTTCGAGATCGAGTGCAAGCTCCTTGCCGCCTGTTTTAACGATGCGTCCACCGCGCATTACATGCACGTAATCCGGTTCGATATAGTTGAGCATGCGCTGATAATGGGTTACCAGAATGATTGCGTTGTCCTTGTTTGCAAGTTTGTTTACTCCATTGGTAACGATTCTCAGGGCATCGATGTCGAGACCGGAATCCGTCTCGTCCAGGATAGCCAATCGTGGCTCCAGCAATGCCATCTGCAATATCTCGTTGCGCTTCTTCTCACCGCCCGAAAAACCTTCGTTGACGCCGCGATCCAGAAAATTGGGATTCATTTCCAGCAATCTCATTTTCTCCCTCACGAAATCCTCGAATTCCAGCGGATCGAGTTCGTCCTTTCCACGCTGCGACTGCAGGGTATTGTAGGCAAGACGCAGAAAATGGCTGTTGGAAACGCCAGGTATCTCGATCGGATACTGAAAGGCAAGGAATACGCCTGCACGCGCCCGTTCTTCCGGTTCGAGATCGAACAGGTTCCGGCCTTCAAACAATACCGATCCCCCGGTAACCTGATAGGCGCTGTGCCCGGCAAGCACCTTGGCGAAAGTGCTCTTGCCCGAGCCGTTCGTTCCCATGATGGCATGCACCTCACCACTTTTGACGATGAGGTCAACGCCTTTGAGTATCTCTACGCCATCGACTGCCGCTCGCAGCCCGCTTACTTCCAGAATCGTTTTGCTGTCCTGATGAATCATCCAACACTTCCCTCCAGCTTGAATCCAAGCAGTTTTGTCGCTTCGACCGCAAACTCCATCGGCAACTGCTGAAATACATCCTTGCAAAAGCCGTTGATGATCATGGAAACCGCTTCCTCACTGCCGATGCCGCGCTGTGCAAAGTAGAACAATTGATCTTCGCCGATTTTTGACGTTGATGCTTCATGCTCGACCTTGGCATTCTGGTTGCGCACCTGGATGTAGGGAAAGGTATGCGCTCCGCATTGGTCTCCGATCAGCATCGAATCGCATTGTGAATAGTTGCGCGCGCCGCTGGCGGTGGGAGCAATCCTGACCAGGCCGCGGTAGCTGTTATTGGAATGCCCGGCTGAAATACCCTTGCTGACGATAGTGCTGCGGGTATTTTTCCCGATATGGATCATTTTGGTGCCGGTATCCGCCTGCTGATAGTTATTGGTTACCGCTACCGAATAAAATTCGCCTACGGAACTTTCCCCCTGCAGTATGCAGGACGGATATTTCCAGGTTATCGCGGAGCCCGTTTCAACCTGAGTCCACGAGATACGCGAGTTGACGCCTTTCGCCAGACCCCGCTTGGTTACGAAATTATATATGCCGCCCACCCCCTTCTCGTCGCCTGCATACCAGTTCTGTACCGTCGAATACTTGATATCGGCATTGTCAAGTGCGATCAGTTCGACCACCGCGGCATGCAATTGATTGGTATCGAACCTGGGAGCCGTGCACCCTTCGAGATACGACACGGACGACCCTTCCTCGGCAACGATCAGAGTGCGCTCGAATTGTCCGGACTCTTCCGTATTGATGCGGAAGTAGGTCGACAGATCCATCGGGCACTTGACGCCTTTCGGGATGAAGCAGAAGGTGCCGTCCGTAAAAACGGCCGAGTTGAGTGCTGCATAGTAGTTGTCACCCACGGGCACCACCGTACCGAGATACTGCTTCACCAGTTCGGGATAAGCATGCACGGCTTCGGAAATGGAACAGAAAATGATTCCGACCTCCGCGAGTTTCTGCTTGTAGGTGGTGGCTACGGATACGCTGTCAAAAATCACATCCACCGCCACGCCCGCCAGAGCCGCGCGCTCATGCATGGGCACCCCCAGTTTCTCGAAGGTGCGAAGCAACTCGGGATCGACTTCATCCATGCTGTTGAGCTTCTTTTTCGGCTTGGGCGCAGCGTAGTAGCTGATCGCCTGAAAATCGATCCGCGGATACTTGACATTGGGCCATTTCGGCTCTTCCATCTTGAGCCATTGCTGATAGGCTTTGAGCCTGAAATCAAGGAGCCAGGCAGGTTCGTTTTTCTTGGTCGAAATGAGCCGGATAATATCTTCGTTAAGGCCTTTTGGCGCGACATCCGACTCGATTTCGGTAACGAAACCGTGTTTGTATGGCTGATTGATCAGATTCTGTAAGACTGCACTCATGAGATTCGCTCCAATATCGGAATGTCTTTTCTTTAGTAGAGGACAACCTCTTTTGCTACGGATACTGCCGCCCCTGTTAAACGGTGCGACGACGCATGATCAATACGCTGGCGGGAGATTTGATTTGATCAGGCAAAGCGCAGTGATCCCGGTTCCTGGTGTCCACTTCCAAAGGTTAGACCTTGGCCGGTTCTTCTTTCACACTGAAGCTTTCACCGCAGCCGCAGGTATTATCCACGTTGGGATTCTCAAACCTGAATGATTCGTTCAGTCCTTCTCTGACAAAGTCAATTCGTGAGCCATCAAGAAACGGCAGAAAATCGGCATCAACCACTACATGAGCGTTACAGGACTCGAACACCCGATCACTCTCGCGCAACTCATCTGCATAAGCGTAGGTATAGGCAAATCCGGAACACCCCACCTTCTTGACCCCGACTCGCAGGGCCAATCCCTTGCCCCGTTTCGCGAGCTGCCTCTGAATCTGTTTCGCCGCGTTTTCAGTCAGTGTTATTGCCATCGCCATTCTCCACCTGCCCCATGCGATTATGACAACGAAAGTAAGCGTTTGGCATTCAAAACCGGAGTCAGGCAGAAATTGCAGCGCGACTCCGGTCGGGCCTGACCTTTTCAGGCGCAACCTTCCGCATATCCAGCATCTGCACTACACCCACCTCTCTTGCCTTCCGCCATTCCTCTCTTTCCCCCTGCTCATCGACCAGCTGTTTCAGCGTGACTGCGCCAAGGTGGTCGAAAATCAGTTCGTTGAGCTTTATCCACAAGTCATGCGTCATGCATTTCCTGTCGTTGTGACAATTTTCCTTTCCATTGCACTGGGTTGAATCGATAGGTTCGTCAACTGCGAGAATGATCTCGGCAACCGACACTTGCCCCATGTCTTTCGCAAGGCAGTAGCCGCCACCCGGGCCTCTTACGCTATCGACAAGTCCGCGGGAACGCAGTTTGGCGAACAACTGCTCAAGATAGGATAGCGAAATTTGCTGACGCTGGCTGATTTCCGCAAGTGTCACAGGACGCGTCTGACGTTGCAGCGCGAGATCGAGCAGCGCCGTTACTGCAAACCGTCCTTTGGTTGTTAGCCTCATGATGAACTCCTCTTTGCTCTGGATGGATTCACGGATTAAGTAGATAGATTCAGAAATATCTCAGTCAGCAGAAGTCCAATAGATGACTGATTTAGTCAACTATAAGATACCTGATTGATTTAGTCAACTATACGGACATCATTTCTGAAAATATACAATTACAGGAGTGAATCCCTCTATCGATCAAATCGGTATCGATAGAATAGCGGAGTTCCGCAACAAACCTGCCGTAGCGTATTGTCCAACGAAATCTGACTTGCTGCAGACGACTTCTTCCATGCGATCAGGGATAGCGAACAGTCCGCTCCGGGCGCTCAGGGGAAAGGCGGCGTAGTCTCATATGCGCCTCCACCAGCTCAATTGCCTGGTGCCGGAACTGATTTCCCTCTATATCCTTCACCCACATGTGCAGCAACCCGATAAAGAACAGATGGGTATCAATGGCCAGTTGCACGGGATCGTGAGATGAGTGCAGTAATTCCTGAACCCTGGCGCGTTCGTAAACCAGCTTCAGCTTCTCCGAAATGTGGGCACAGTTGAATAAAATCTGCTGCAAGACCATGGCGAATTCATCCACGTACTCGCACTTGATCATCATGATTTCGTATATCTGGCGGGTTTCCTTGCTATCCGCCAGAACCTGGATCGTGCCGCACAGGAAATTTTCGATACAGGCGAGAGGATCGTCCACGCCTTCAACCAGCAGGGTGTCGTCCATGCGATCGATGAGAGGCAGGAATACCTGCTCGCGCATGGCCTGAATCAGATCGATTTTATTGTTGAAATGCCAATAGATTGCTCCCCGCGTCACGCCGGCCGCGCGCGCGATATGCTCCATGGTGGTACGGGCGACACCTCGCTCCAGAAAAACCTGGCGCGCCGCATCTATTAGGCGCTGGCGTGTCAGCTCCGCATTTTCCTTGGTTTTTCGGACCATGTACGAATCGCTATTTACATCTGTGAAGGTTAGTTTATAATTTACATACATACACGTATGTATGCAAGTTCCAAATTCAGCTGCACGGAGCATGATGACAGCCACGCAGGATTATAAAAGCAAACCCGGCAACTCTTTAATGCTCAGCCAGAGAAAAACGCCCGGCCTGCTGCACGCCGTCACGCGGCTTGCCATAAGCATTGCCGCGGGCATCGTCGTGACCGTTACGGTGCCAGGCTGTGGCAAGAAACCTGAAACGCCCCCTACTCCACCAGCCCTTCCCGTAAGCGTAATCGAGGTTCAACCTACCAGCGTACCGATCAGCGCCGAAGCCGTGGCCCAGACCGAAGGCGCCAAGGAAGTCGAAATACGTCCCCGCGTGGGGGGCATTCTGCTCAAACGCCTGTATGAGGAAGGTGCAGCGGTAAAAGCGGGTCAGTCCCTGTTCCTGATTGACCCGATACCCTACCGATATGCGCTCGCTCAGGCGAGAGCGCAACTGGCAGAACAGAAAGCCCGTATCATTCAGACCGAGCGCGAAGAAAAACGCCTGAAAGACCTGATGGATGCGCAGGCAATCAGCCGGCGCGAGTATGATAACGCGGTCTCCGATAACGCGATTGCGCATGCCGCGCTCCAGCAGGCCGAGGTGCGCGTGCGCGATGCGGAACTCAACCTCTCCTATACCTCTGTAACCGCCCCGGTCGATGGCGTTTCGGGCCGCTTCCAGTTCTCGGAAGGCGCGCTGGTGGAAGCCAACAGCAGCCTTTTGACCACGCTGGTGCAGGTGTCGCCGATCTGGGTGCGTTTCAGCCTGTCGAGTAACGAACTGATGCAGCTCGGTGGCCCCCTGACCGAGAAAAAGGTAAAACAGGTGACTTTGATATTGCCGGACGGCTCGGAATACGAAAAGAGAGGGGAGTTGAACTTTGCCGCCAGTCAGATTGACCCGCTGCTTGGCACGCAGCAACTGCGCGCCACGTTCGAAAATGCGGGACAGCAACTGCTGCCGGGACAGTTTGTCAGGGCGAAAGTGATCACTGGTCAGCGTGACGGTGTATTCCTCATCCCGCAGAGCGCAATACAGACGTCTGACCGCGGTCAGTCAGTCTATGTGATCAACGAAAAAAACGAAGCGACTCCGCAGCCGGTGGTCACCGGTAAATGGATGGGTACGGACTGGGTAATCCTCGATGGACTCAAAGCCGGCGATAAAGTCATCGTCGATAACATCATCAAGCTTCGCCCCGGCGCGCTCGTTTCCCCTCACGCGCCCGGAGAAGCGCCGGGAACGCCTCTTGCCCGACCTGATTCCGGTTCCGGTAAAGCCGCTTGAGCAAAAAACCGGGCGGAAAACCGCCGGATAAATCATGACCAGATTTTTTATTCTGCGACCGATATTTGCGTCGGTTATCTCCATTATCATCGTCCTTGCCGGTCTTGCCGCCGCCTTGCAGCTCCCCATTGCGCAATATCCGGAGATCGCGCCACCTACGGTATTGATAACCGCGACCTATCCCGGCGCCAGCGCTGAAACCTTGACCAAAACAGTGGCCGCCCCCATCGAAGAGCAATTGAGCGGTGTCCAGGACCTTTTATATTTCAGTTCAAGCGCCGACTCCAGCGGAACACTGACCATCACCGCAACGTTCGAGGTCGGCACGGACGTTGATCAGGCTACTTTCAATGTCAGTAACCGCGTAAATATCGCGCTGCCGCGATTACCGGATGAAGTGCGTCGCACCGGCCTGAAAATTGAGAAGCGCTCCAACGACATCCTGATAGTCTTCATGCTGATCTCGACCGAGAAAGGCAAATATGACCCGCTCTATCTCAGCAACTATGCCACGCTCAACATAATGGATGAGCTGAGGCGTACGAATGGAGTCGGGGATGCTACTGTCTTTGGCGGGCAGGATTATTCCATGCGCATCTGGCTGCATCCTGATCGCATGGCACAGCTGGGTGTGGCTACCACGGACATCACTGCCGCCATCCAGGCGCAGAACGCGCAATATGCTGCCGGCAAGATCGGCCAGGAACCAGCCCCGCCTGATCAGCAACTGATTTACACCGTCAATGCAAGAGGTCGGCTGGTAACACCTGAACAGTTCGGCGACATCATTTTACGGGCTGATGGCCCGCGTGGGGTTCTTTATCTCAAGGACGTCGCCCGTATCGAGCTGGGAGCGCAAAGCTATGACGTTCGCACGGCACTGAATGGTCAGCCCGGCGCCGGCATTCCCGTCTTCCTGCAACCCGGCGCGAATGCGCTCGACACGAAAAATGCGCTGGTCGCCAAAATGGAAGAGTTGAAGAAACACTTTCCGGAGGGGATGGACTACGTGGTGCCGTACGATACCAGCCTGTTCGTCAAAGCTTCGATGTGGGAGGTGGTCAAGACGCTTGGCGAAGCGATGGTACTCGTCCTGCTGGTTGTTTATCTATTCCTGCAAAGCTGGCGCGCCACGCTGATCCCCATTGTTGCCGTGCCCATTTCCCTCGTGGGCACTTTCGCCGGGCTGTGGGCGTTCGGATTCTCCATCAATACACTCACGCTTTTCGCTATGGTGCTTTCAATCGGTATCGTGGTGGATGATGCAATCGTCGTATTGGAAAATATCGAGCGGCTGATGGACGAAGAGAAGCTGCCACCGCTGAAAGCCGCCATCCGCTCCATGGAACAGGTCGCGAGCGCGGTCGTTGCGATTGTCCTGGTACTGTGCGCGGTATTCGTGCCGGTTGCATTCATGGGGGGAATCGCAGGCGAACTGTATCGCCAGTTCGCAGTCACCGTGGCAGTGGCCGTTACCATTTCCGGCCTGGTGGCGCTAACGCTGACGCCTGCCCTGTGCGCTATTGTGCTCAAGCATACTCATGGCGAATCTGCATTCTTTCGTGCTTTCAACAAGGGTTTTCACCGCCTGACCGACTTTTACATTCTCATGGTCAGCACTACACTGCGCCACAGGATTATCGGCACCGTCGTATTCCTGGGCATCGTTGCCTTATCGGCTTATCTGTTCGAAACAGTACCCGGGGGTTTCGTACCGCCGGAAGATCAGGGCTATGTCGTCACGGCAACCATTCTGCCGGATGGGGCCACCCTTGCGCGAACCACAAGGACCGCTGAAGCGGTGCGCGCAGCGATAGCAAATGACCCGGCGGTAGCCCATGAGTTTGTTGTAAATGGCTTCGACCTGATCGGCGGCGGAAATAAAACCAGTTCTGCTACCATGTTCGCCACATTCAAGGATTGGTCGGAGCGTGAGGCAACAGCGGAGGATATCATCCAGAAGCTGATGGGTATCGGAATGCAGCAACCGGATGGAATCGCGATCTCCTTCAACCCGCCCTCCATCCGCGGACTGGGAACCGCCGGCGGCTTCGAAGTCTATGTGCAAAGCCGCGCGGGCGCTAATCCGGTTCAACTATCCACAGTGGTGAACAACCTTATCGCTGCACTGAACCAGGAACCGAGGCTGACTGGCATCAATACTTTTTTTCGTCCCACCGTACCGCAATTCTTCGTTGAAGTGGATCAGGAAAAAGCAATTTCCCAGCAAGTGAGAGTCGCGGATATCTACGCCACGCTGCAAAGTACGATGGGTTCGCTGTATATCAATGATTTCAATTACTCCGGTCGTACCTACCGGGTGCAAATGCAGGCAGAACCGCAACACCGGATGCATCCCGAGGATCTCGGCAGGGTGTATGTACGCTCCCAGTCCGGCGCGATGGTACCGCTGTCTGCCCTCAGCAAACTCAGCACCATTGTTGGCGCAGAGCAACTCGAGCGCTACAATGGTCTCCTGGCTGCAAAGATTCTGGGAAGCGGTGCGCCCGGTGTGAGTTCAGGCGATGCTATCCGGCTTGTAGAGGAAATTGCGGCTAAAAATTTACCGGATGATTACCAGATTACGTGGACGGGACAGGCTTATCAGGAAAAACGGACCGGCTCAGCCGCAATTTTTGCCTTCAGCTTTGCGATCATAATGGTATTTCTCATTCTTGCTGCCCAGTTCGAAACCTGGGCCTTGCCGCTTGCCGTTATCATGGCGGTGCCTTTTGCTCTTGCGGGCGCCCTGCTTGCCGTTCTGATACGAGGCATGCCAAACGATATTTATTTTCAGATCGGCCTGATCACGCTCGTCGGCCTGGCTGCGAAAAATGCCATTCTGATCGTCGAGTTCGCTACGCAGAAAATGGCTGAAGGTCTGCCCGTGGCACAGGCAGCGGTCGAGGCGGCGCGCTTGCGTTTTCGGCCCATCGTCATGACGTCCATGGCTTTTGTGCTGGGAATCGTGCCGCTGCTGATCGCCACGGGAGCGGGCGCTGCCGCACGTCGCTCCATGGGAACTGGCGTGTTTGGGGGAATGCTGCTTGCCACTTTTGTTGCAACGATATTTGTCCCCTTGTTTTTTACGTGGCTCTCGCGCAAGAATAAGGTTAAACCGGTCGAAAACCTGTCGCAGGAAACATCATGACGAGTCATCGTGACATGCGGAACAGCATGCGGCGCAGAATATTGTTGTCGCTCTCGACTCTGCTTCTTGCATCCTGCGCAATGGGGCCGGACTATATTCGCCCCCATGTCGAGACATCCGAAAAGTTCCGCATGGCGCAGACGGAAGGACAATCCATTGCGAATCTGCCCTGGTGGGAATTGCTGCATGATAATCAACTGCAACAGCTCATCCGTCTTGCATTGGCCCACAACAAGGATCTCAAGCAGGCGGTAGCAAGCGTTGAAGAACTGGAGGCGCGCATTGCCGTTGCGCGCATGGATTTCCTTCCCAAGATAGACGCAAATACCAATGCACCTGCTTTCGGAACCATTGGAGGATTCAAGTTTTCTGGATTTCCCACGCCTTACAGCTATTTCGGACAGTCGAGCCTGAATTGGGAAATCGACATCTGGGGCCGCATCCGCCGTTCGAACGAAGCCGCCCTGGCCGACTTGATGGCGCGGGAAGAAAACCGGCGCGCTGTGGTCCTGACCCTGGTGAGTTCGGTAGCGCAGGCGTATTTCGATCTCCTGCAATTCGATATGCAGATGGGTATCGCGCGCAATGCCCTGCACTCATGGGAGGAGTCGGTGGCGCTTGCGCGAGCCCAGTTGCGGGGAGGAGTCATTTCCAGGCTTGACCTCGACCAGTTCGAAGCTGAGCGCGCGAATGCGGCCACCCGGGTGGCCGAACTGAAACGGTTCACAGCCCAAAAGGAAAATGAACTGAGTGTATTGCTGGGAAGAAATCCGGTTTCGATAGAGCGGGGTCGCTCCCTCACGGAGCAGTTGCTGGCGCCAGAGGTGCCAGCCGGACTTCCTTCCGAACTGTTGCAGCGGCGCCCGGACATCCTGCAGGCGGAACAAACCCTTGCAGCAGCAACTGCCCGAATCGGCGCAGCCAAGGCGGCGCGATTTCCCAAGCTCAATATTACCGGTTTCCTGGGCGTGGCAAGTCCGGCGCTGGCCAATCTCCTCCTTTCGGGGAGCGAATTCGGGGTAGGCGGATTTGGCCTGGCTGTCCCGCTGATCAATGCGCAGGCTTTGGGGATGGAGCAGCGCGCAGTGGAAGCACAGGCCAGGCAGATGCTTGCCCAGTATGAGCAAACCATCCTGCTTGCATTCAAGGAAGTCGAGGATTCTCTGGTGGCGGTAAGCACCGCCAACGAGCAGCGCAAGGCGCAGGAGCAGCAGGTGGAGGCACTGCGCTCGGCTCTGCATATTGCCGATCTGCGGTATAAAGGAGGTATTACCAGTTACGTGGACGTGCTGCTGGCCAAACGTAACCTGTTCGATGCAGAATTCGCGCTTGCGGCAACCCGCCGGCTTCATCTGATATCCGTAGTCCAGCTATACAAGGCGCTCGGCGGCGGATGGACGCCCGTCTGACGTCAGCATAAAGATCAGCATTTGGCGATCTAAAACGTGATCTGCCATAGAAATACTGCTTATTATTATCATCATCACCCTTACTTAACCAACGGATCGTTACCCCTCCGTTTTCAGGGCAGCCGCAGGAGATGCGTACATGAATCTGTCCCACCCATGGTCTCCTTTCAACTGTTCATCTGCTGCCGCTGTCGCCGCTATGGGCATAGCCCTCGTCCTGACCTCTTTTTCGGGCTGCCGGAAAGCGCCCTCCACGCCGGCACAAATCGCGCCCGAAGTGGAAGTAATTACCGTCACCACGCAGACTATTCCCGACGAACCCGAGTTTATCGGGCGAACGCAGGCTTTTCGTCCCGTCGAGATTCGCCCGCAGGTGACGGGAATAATCAAGAAAATTTTTTTTACCGAGGGGAGAAATGTCAAGACGGGTAACAAACTTTACCTGATCGATCCGGTGCCCTTCGAAGCGGCCTATTTCAGTGGAAAGGCAAGAGTAGCGCAGGCCCAGGCCCGTCTTGTCCAGGCAGAACAGGAAGAGGCGCGCGTAAAACCGCTGCTCGAGGAACAGGCTGTCAGCCGGAAGAGCGTCGACGATGCAGTCGCAGAAACACTGGCAGCCAAGGCCGCGCTCGAGGCAGCGCAAAGTGACCTGATCAGGGCGAAATTCGACCTGGATAATACGCTCATCACGGCGCCGGTAAGCGGCCGAATAGGGCGCAGCCAATTCTACGAAGGGAGACTGGTCTCCGCGCAGACAACCCTTTTGACCACCATTGACCAGTTGGACCCTATGTACGTCAATGTAAGCGTACCGGAAAGCTATCTCCTCCGGCGGCGCCGCGATCTTGCAGAGCACAGGATTGAGAGACCGGGCATTTTTCAGCTACGGGGGGTGATGACCTTTTCGGACGGGAGCGTATATCCAAGAGAAGGTCTGCTCGATTTCGCGGATGTCAACTTACGGTCCGAGACAGGAATGCTACAGACGCGGTTCACATTTCCCAATCCGGAAGGGGGCTTCGCGCCAGGGCAATCCTATTTTTATCCGGGGCAGTTCGTCAAGATTCGGCTCAAGGGGTATATCCGGCCCGATGCAATCCTCATCCCGCAGCGAGCCGTCCAGCAAATGCCTACCGGATCGTTTGTCTATGTGATCGGCGAGGGCGACAAGGCGGAGCTTCGTCCGGTCCGCGCGAGCTTGTGGTACGAAAACGAGTGGTTGATCGACGATGGCCTTCAGCCAGGGGAACGGGTGGTAGTGGAAGGATTTCATCGGGTTCGACCGGGTGCTCAGGTGACTGCCGTCCCATTCCAGGGCGAAAAGACGCCAAATAGTCGCCCCGAGGAAAAAACCACACAGAACGCATCATGAATTCCCATTTTTTTATCGATCGTCCAATTTTTGCGTCAGTCCTGTCCATCATCATTGTGGTGCTGGGCCTGGTGTCTTTGCAGAAGCTGCCAATTGCGCAATTTCCGCAAATCACGCCACCGATGGTGCAGATCGATACGGACTATCCCGGTGCCAGCGCGGAAATTGTCGCAGAAGCGGTGGCGCGACCGATCGAGGTCCAGCTTCCCGGTATCGACAATCTCCTCTATTACGACTCCACCAGTACGAACGATGGGCACATGACGATGAGGCTCACGTTCGAGATTGGCACTGACGTGGATATCGCGCAGGTCCAGACCCAGAACAGGCAACGCCTTGCCGAGCCCCAGTTGCCCGATGAAGTCATCCGCCAGGGTGTAACCGTAAAAAAGACATCGCCGGATTTGCTGGCGGTTATCATGCTGACCTCGACCGATCCCAGGCATGAGACTGTTTTTCTCTCGAACTATGCCCTGCTTCGCGTTCTCGACAACGTCAAACGAATCCCGGGTGTCGGCGACGCCATCATCTTCGGTGCGCGAAATTACTCGATGCGGTTGATCCTCAATCCTGTCCGCATGGCGCAACTCGATATCACGCCGACCGAAATTGTGGCCGTGGTTCGCGAGCAGAATCGCGATTTCCCTGCCGGGAGGATAGGCCGCGAACCCACACCCAAAGGCACCGAACTTACTATCCCGATCATTACCCAGGGACGCATGAGCGAGGTGAAGGAATTCGAGGATATGATCGTTCGAGCGTATCCTGACGGTTCCATGGTCCGGATGAGGGATATCGCACGGGTGGAACTCGGCGCTCAATCCTATGACCTCGAAGGACGATGGAACGGACAGCCCAATGCGTTCCTGCTGACCTTTCTTTCCCCGGGCGCCAATGCGCTCGAGACCGTCAAACACATCCGCCAGGAAATGGAAAGGCTGTCGAGAAGTTTTCCGGCAGGAGTCTCCTACGATATTCCCTATGACACGACCACATTCATCGATGTCTCCATCAAGGAAGTGGTGAAAACCCTTATTGAAGCCACGCTCCTGGTCATCCTGGTCGTCTTTCTTTTTCTTCAGAGCTGGCGTGCGACGCTCATTCCGGCCGTCGCCGTTCCCATTTCGCTGATTGGAACCCTAGCCGGGATGGAAATGCTGGGATTCTCGATTAATACGCTCACTCTGTTCGGCATGGTTCTTGCAATCGGCATCGTCGTGGATGATGCGATCGTCGTAGTGGAGAATGTCGAACGGCATATGACCAAGGGAGGCCTGCCACCCAGAGACGCCGCCAAAAAAGCCATGGATGAGGTAACGGGGCCGGTGGTTGCAATTGTCCTTGTGCTGGCTGCCGTATTTGTTCCAGTCGCTTTTTTAGGCGGTATCACCGGCGAACTGTACAAGCAGTTTGCCATCACCATTGCCCTGTCTGTCGCCATCTCCGGGTTCGTGGCGCTGACGCTCAGCCCCGCGCTTTGCGCACTGGTTCTCAAGCCGGGCCATGATTCGGCCAGTAAATTCTGGAATATTTTCAACCGGTCGTTTGACTGGCTACAGAGTCGCTACGTCGGAACCGTCGAAATGATTCTGAAGCGGTCCTTAATTGCCCTGGCTATCTTCGGAACTCTGGCAATCGTCATCTTCGGCCTGTTCAAGACCATTCCGGGCAGTTTCCTTCCAGAAGAAGATCAAGGCTATTTTATTACCATCGTCCAACTGCCGGAGGGCGCCTCCAAGACACGAACAATCGAGGTCTTGAAAAAAATAGAAAACTATTTCATGGCGAATCCGGCGGTCCATTCGACCGATGTCATGGCGGGCCAGAATTTTGTGTTCGGCACGCGGGGAACGAATCAAGCCACGATGTTCGTGCCGCTGCAACATTGGGATACCCGCACCGCTCCCAGCGACCAGGTTCCAGGTCTTATTGCGGCGGCGCTCGGGGAATTTGCCAAAATCCCCGAGGCCTTGATTCTTGCATTTAATGCGCCTTCTATCCCGGGCCTTGGTTCCACAGGAGGTTTTTCGCTTCAAGTTCAGGACCCCAGCGGGGGCGATTTTACGGAGTTCGCCGCTGTCACTCAGGAGTTTGTAGCCAAGGCCATGGAATATCCGGCGATCGCGGCTGCCAATACGAATTTTCGCGTGAGCACCCCGCGGCTCTATGCTCAGGTAGACCGCGAGCGGGCCAAAGCGCTCGGCGTGCCCATTTCTGAAGTCTTCGATACCATGCAGGCTTATTTTGGAAATCTGTATGTAAACGATTTTGTGAAATTCGGCCGCGTCTATCGAGTACAAACAGAGGCGCTACCGGAGTATCGTTCCCGCCCCGACGACATCAGCAAGGTATATGTGCGTGCCCAGAATGGCCCGGAACCTACCATGATCCCGCTGGACTCGGTCGTGTCCACCGAATTCAGCAGCGGCCCGGACCCGGTTACGCACTTCAACGGCTTCAATACCGCACTGGTGCTGGGCGGTGCCGCGCCGGGGTACAGCTCGGGACAAGCGCTGGAAGCGCTGGAACAAGCAGCAAATGAAATTCTGGTCCCTCGCGGCTATACCATCGACTGGAGCGGAATATCGTTCCAGGAGCGGAAGGCTGGGGGACAGTCCATTATGGTGTTTGCCTTCGCTCTTCTCATGGTTTTTCTGGTATTGGCCGCCTTGTATGAGAGCTGGTCCGTTCCGTTCGCGGTCATCCTTGCGATACCTTTTGGAGTTCTAGGCGCACTGCTCGCCATATGGACTCGCGGACTAACCAATGACATCTACTTTCAGATCGGGCTGATAACATTGATCGGACTGTCTGCGAAAAATGCGATCCTGATCGTGGAATTCGCCAATCAGCGCTACGCTGAGGGCGTACCGTTGGTCGATGCCGCGCTCGAAGCGGCGCGGCTTCGCTTCCGTCCCATCATCATGACCTCCATGGCTTTTATTCTGGGTGTATTTCCGCTGGTTGTCGCTTCCGGCGCAGGTGCCGCCAGCCGGAATTCCATCGGGACGGGTGTTTTCGGGGGAATGCTGGCTGCGACCTTTCTTGCCATCTTTTTCGTACCCCTCTTTTTCGCAGTGATAAAAAAAATAACACATCGGGGCGGGCAGCCAAGGGTTGGAGCATCCCATGCGACATCGGCTAATCCTCCTTCCACCGTTAAAAACGAGTGAGCAGGCGGAACGGACGGCATATGTGATATGTGCACCCGCAGCCTTCCGTCTTCGAATCAATAGGTCAGACTTACTGCTATCCAGAATGAGGCAAGGCTGCCGTCAAACGCCCCCTTGGCTCGTCTCCTCAATCAGACTCTCAAGGCGAGGACTGTTAACTCCTCACCCGGTCGAAACGCGAATCTCCATCTATCGCTTCCCTTCGTGTTAGTACATAGATAACTTCATCGATCCGTGGCAGCCAGGTGATGGCTTTCATTGATGCGCTGGATGGTGAAGGTTTCTCCATCAATGGAAATTTCGTTGATGCAGCACGGTTCCTGTTTAATGCGCCAGTAGCGCGACAACGGCAGTCCGAGGCTGTGCAAAAGAATAACCCGGTTGATACTGTCGTGGCCGACAAGTATAACGGTCTGGTCCCGATGGTGACGAAGCATGTGTTGCAGTACCTCGACACCACGAACCAGGACGGCGGTCAATGTTTCGCCACCCGGGATGGACGCCATGTCGGGTGCATCAAGCCATACCCGCAGTTCTTCGGGCCAGCGCGCTCTTACCTCGTCGCGCGTGAGGCCCTGCCATTGCCCATAGTCGGTGTCAACCAGATTGGAAAGTTGCTCGGCGCGGATGCCGGTGGCGCGGGCAATGGCGTCACCCGTGCGCACGCAGCGCGATAGTGGACTGGTGTAGATCGCGTCAGGCTTCCAACTCTGTGCCACGCGCTGGCCCAGCGCCTCGGCTTGACGCTCGCCCAGAGCCGATAGTGGAAGTTCGGCGCGACCACGAAAGCGTTCAGGAGCGATCCAATCTACGTGACCGTGTCGCGTCAGGACGAGGGTTGTTGTCATAATGTGTACTCCAGGTGGTCAAAAATTGGTCAGCGCACAAACGCCCTGTTCCCCGCATAGATGGCCGCACTCCCCAGTTCGATGCATATAAGAGGGTTGTACTTTTCAGCATGCTCGCCACGACAAGGCGCTCCCGTTTTCGGATGACCCGTTCCCAGCACAACAGTGAGATCGGCAATGAAACTGTTCGGGTATGTGCGTTAGCGTACGGAGAAAATACTTTTTCCCTATTATGGTTTAATGATAGGTGTCCCCCGAGCATATATGATGCTTCGATAGAACGTTTACCGTTGGGAACGGTAACTTCAAAGATTGAAAAACAGGAGAATTATTATGGCCTCGAATAGGGACACCAAGGAAGACAAGGAAAACAGATACGTAGAATCTGTCCGGGATCTATGATACGCGCGCCAAGCGTTGCGAACAGATAAGCGGTATGGAGGATTGCACCCCTGGTCTGCCGCGAATACCGGGAGTTGTCGCCAAATGACCGGCCCGGCGCCAATCAGAGCACGGCGTTCAGGAGCAGGTGCCCGCAGACGATTTATAAGCAGGTACTGCATCAGGAGCCGCAAGCCGACAGCTGTCGCATCCACCCTGCTGGCGCCGCCTGGATCATGCGCTGCGGCGCAACTGCCCCCAGAATGACAGTGCCGGCCGCGACAAAAATGATGGTACGAATATGGCAACCAGGCACACTAGGCGGGAAGTCATCGAGGTACCGGAAAAGCCGCAAAGGTAAGCAGAGCAGCATTCACCTTGCCATGCTCCAATCCCACGAAAAATTTCAGTCGACATCCAATCCTGGAACCGCTGTTACCCGCAGAAGTGGCAATACGGCGTGATTGCCACCAGCGTGATCGCCACCAAGCAGCGACCCGGCGCCATAGAAAGCTTTGACCAACGCCAGAATCAACGCCAGAATCTGTGAGCCGAACTTCCGCGCGCAGTGTCAAACCGAACAGCAAACCAAAAAGACATTCAGGAGCATTAGGCCATCCACAACTGGCCGAAAGGGAGGAAGCGAATCATGGGTTGCATTCCTGAGTTGGCTTGAACAGTATCGATCCAGTTACGAAAATAGTGGCGATTATGCCGACTTATCCCAGGCATTCGGCTGCAAGAGGCTAGCGGCTAAGTGGCAAGCTCGACAAAAGGAGGACTTAAAGTGGCTATACAAGTGAACGAAGATAGTGGGCCCGTAAAAGTAGGCAAGGATTTAGACGATTTATGCATTAATACGATCCGGGTACTGTCCATTGATGCTGTTCAGAAGGCCAACTCCGGGCATCCCGGTTTACCCATGGGAGCGGCAGCAATGGCCTACGTTCTCTGGACGCGCTTTCTCAAGTACAACCCTCATGATCCGCTATGGCCGGATCGTGACCGCTTTATCCTATCCGCAGGACACGGTTCCATGCTTTTATACAGCCTGCTGCATCTTACAGGCTATGATCTACCACTTGATGAGATCAAGCGTTTCCGCCAGTGGGGAAGCCATACACCGGGCCATCCCGAGCGGGGTCACGCGCCTGGAGTCGAGGTTACGACCGGCCCGCTCGGGCAAGGTTTCGGCAACGGGGTGGGCATGGCCATTGCCGAGGCGTGGCTGGCGGCCCGATATAACCGTCCCGGTCATGAGCTGGTTGATCACTACACTTATGCTCTTGTTTCGGATGGTGATCTAATGGAAGGGGTAGCTTCGGAAGCAGCATCGCTCGCCGGACACCTTCGGCTGGGCAAGCTCATCTATCTTTATGATCAAAACCATGTCTCGCTGGCTGGCGCAACGGATCTTACGTTCACTGAAGACGTCGGCAAGCGATTTGAGGCATATGGGTGGCACACCCGCACGGTGCGGGATGGTAACGATACGGAGGATATTGCTTCAGCCCTGAAAGAAGCGCAGGCCGAGAAAAACCGTCCATCGCTTCTGCTGGTGCGGACTCATATAGGCTATGGCAGTCCCCATAAACAGGACTCCTTTCATGCCCATGGGTCACCTCTGGGCGTGGAAGAGGTGGCCGCCACCAAAAAAGCGCTGGGATGGCCAACGACCGACTCCTTTTTCCTTCCGCCCGAGGCCTTGGCGCACTTTCGGCAAGCCATCGGGCGCGGAGCAGAGGCGCAGCAGAAATGGCAGCGGGGTTTCGATGCTTACCGGGCAGCCTTTCCCGCAGAAGCTGACGAATGGGACCAGGTTATGGGTGGCCGGCTTCCTCCAGACTTTGCGGCGCAACTGCCGCAATGGAAACCCGGCGACAAACCCGTCTCGACACGGGTGGCCGCCGGACAGGTTTTGAACGCGCTTGCCCGACACATTCCCAATATTATAGGCGGCTCGGCCGATTTGAATCCCTCGACCAACACCGCTTTGAAGGAGCAGGGTGATTTTCAGCCGCCGGAGGAGACCTCAGTGCCACCTGCTGAGGGTGCAGTCGGCGGCGCCTGGAGCTATGCGGGCCGCAATATCGCCTTCGGCGTTCGCGAGCATGCGATGGGAGCGGCCGTCAATGGCATGGCTGCACATGGCGGCGTCCTTCCCTTCAGTGCGACGTTTTTCGTATTCTCCGATTACATGAAGCCGGCAATACGCCTGGGAGCGCTCATGGGTTTGCGGGTGGTTTATGTCTTCACGCACGACAGCATTGCCGTGGGCGAGGATGGGCCGACGCACGAGCCGATCGGGCAGCTTGGGGGTTTGCGGGCAATTCCCGGCCTGACTGTTATCCGCCCGGCCGATGCAAACGAAGCTGCAGAGGCATGGGAGGTTGCGGTACAAAGGAACTCTCCCACGCTATTGGCGCTGACACGCCAGAACCTCTCCGTTCTGGACCGATCGCATGCGCGCGATGCCGGGGTGGCGCGAGGGGGATATATCCTTGCGGAAGCTGAGGGTGGCGAGCCTCAGGTACTGCTGATCGGAACCGGCTCGGAGGTCGAGCTGTGTCTCAAGGCACAAGCGCGGCTGAAAGAACTGGACATACCCGTCCGCGTGGTCAGCCTGCCGAGCTGGAACTTGTTTGCAGAACAGGAAAGCGACTATCGCCAGCAAGTACTGCCTGCCAGCGTACGTAAGCGTGTAACAGTGGAAGCGGGAGCGACACTCGGATGGGAGCGGTTCGCAGGAGAAGAGGGCACCATCATCGGGATCGATCATTTTGGCGCCTCGGCTCCGGCGGAAGAAGTCATGAAACAGTTCGGTTTTACAGCGGAGCGAATTACCGCTGCCGCTTTGCGGCTTTTGGGTCGCCAGGAAGAAGCGGACCAGGAAGAGAGGGACTGGCATAGACAGGGTGATGCTTCGGTTGCCCCCACCTCTTCCACTGAAGGGCATTCCTGACTTGATGCATTGTCCTGTAGCAGATGTTGATTTGCATTGATTCATAACGAGGCTTCAGCCCTGTTGGGCGACATCAATCCGCGAGCCTCTTTCAGCAGAAATTCCTGGAATGCCTGCGCAACGCTGGAGAGCCGCTTATGCTTTCGATGAACGATATGCCAGTAGCGCACGATGGGAAAATCCTCGACATCGAGAACCTTCAGCCGTTTCGTTTCCAGTTCCAGTTCCACCGTGTGCAGCGAGGTGATGCCCAGACCCATACCCGCCTGGACCGCCTGCTTGATCGCTTCGGTGGTGTCGGTTTCCATTCCCCTGCTGAGCGAAATATGGTGCGATGCAAAAAAACGCTCCATCGCGCTGCGTGTGCCGGAGCCCGGCTCCCGTACGAGAAATGTTTCCTGCTCCAGCCGCTTGACTGGAATCTTCCGCATCTTGCATAACGGATGCTGCGGCGGAGCGATGACAACCAGGGGATTCTCCATGAATGATTCGGTTGCAATATCCAGGTCTTCCGGTGGCTGGCCCATGATGGCAAGATCGATCACATTGTCGGACAGTTGCTTTAGCACTGTTTCACGATTGGATACGTTGAGGCTGACGGTAATATGCGGGTAGCGCTGGCAGAACTTTGCCAGCAAATGGGGAGCAAAATAGTTGGCGGTGCTGACCACTGAGATATTGAGCCTGCCCCGTTCCAGTCCTTTCAGTTCATCGAGGGCCACCCCCATGTCCGCCAGTTGCTGGGAGATGGCACGGCTGTAGTGATAAAGTTCGCGTCCCGCGTCGGTCAGGTAGATTTTCTTGCCCATCTGCTCGAATAACGGGAGTTCAATGGTGTCTTCCAGTTGCTTGATCTGCATGGAGACTGCCGGCTGCGTAAGATGCAGACTCTCTGCCGCGCGGGAAAAACTCAGGTGGCGAGCAACCGATTCAAAGACCTTTAACTGCCGCAGCGTAATATGCAGCATCTTGCCTCATGGTTCATGGGAGAGTGAAAATATATAAGTAAAATGTTATCATAACAATCAAAACACGTGACTGTTATTTATAGTAATACCCGTTACAATCCTTTCCGTAGCACCTTTAACTACCCCTATGAGGAGAACTGACATGAGTGAAGAAATTACCGGCAAGGAACGCTACAAGTCCGGCGTAATTCCATACAAGAAAATGGGCTACTGGGATTCCGACTATGTGCCCAAAGATACGGATGTCATCGCCTTGTTCCGCATCACGCCCCAAGCAGGGGTAGATCATGAGGAAGCCGCCGCCGCTGTCGCGGGCGAATCTTCCACCGCCACCTGGACCGTTGTGTGGACCGATCGTCTGACCGCCTGCGAACTGTATCGTGCCAAGGCCTATCGTTCGGAGTTGGTGCCTAACACGGGTCCCGGCACCAAGACCGAAGCTCAGTATTTCGCTTACATAGCGTACGACCTGGACTTGTTCGAAGCGGGTTCCATCGCCAACCTGACAGCTTCCATCATCGGCAACGTGTTCGGCTTCAAGGCGGTGAAAGCGCTTCGTCTCGAAGACATGCGCATCCCGGTCGCTTATCTGAAGACTTTCCAGGGCCCTGCCACCGGCATCATCGTGGAGCGCGAGCGTCTCGATAAATTCGGCCGGCCGCTGCTCGGCGCCACCACCAAGCCGAAGCTGGGCCTCTCCGGCCGCAACTATGGCCGCGTGGTATACGAAGGACTCAAAGGTGGTCTCGACTTCATGAAAGATGACGAGAACATCAACTCGCAACCTTTCATGCACTGGCGTGACCGCTTCCTGTACTGCATGGAAGCAGTCAACAAGGCATCCGCCGCTACCGGTGAAGTCAAGGGCCACTACCTGAACGTCACCGCGGGCACCATGGAAGACATGTACGAGCGCGCGGAATTTGCCAAGTCTCTTGGCTCCGTCATCATCATGATCGACCTGGTGATCGGCTACACCGCAATCCAGTCGATGGCGAAGTGGGCGCGCAAGAACGACATGATTCTGCACCTGCACCGCGCGGGCAACTCCACCTACTCGCGCCAGAAGAACCATGGCATGAACTTCCGCGTCATCTGCAAATGGATGCGGATGGCGGGCGTGGATCACATTCATGCAGGCACGGTTGTCGGCAAGCTGGAAGGCGACCCGCTCATGATCAAGGGCTTCTACGATACCCTGCGCGACCGTCACACCCCGGTAAGCCTGGAGCATGGCCTGTTCTTCGAGCAGGACTGGGCTTCGCTGAACAAGGTCATGCCGGTTGCTTCGGGAGGTATCCATGCCGGGCAGATGCACCAATTGCTGGATTATCTTGGCGAAGACGTGATATTGCAGTTTGGCGGTGGTACCATCGGGCACCCTCAGGGCATTCAAGCCGGTGCGGTTGCCAATCGCGTTGCGCTGGAAGCAATGGTACTCGCACGCAACGAAGGCCGCGACTATGTGAAGGAAGGCCCCAAGATTCTGGAAGAAGCCGCCAGGTGGTGCACGCCGCTCAAGCAGGCGCTGGAGACCTGGAAGGACATCACCTTCAACTATGAATCCACCGACACCGCCGACTTCGTGCCGAGCGAAACAGCCAGCGTTTAATCGTATCAAGGAGAAACCACATCATGATGACCAATTTTCAAAACCGTCTCACGCAAGGGCAGTTTTCTTTTCTGCCCCCGCTGACGGACAAGCAGATTTCGGCGCAGATCAAATACGCGCTGAAAAACAACTGGGCCATCGGGATTGAATATACCGATGATCCGCATCCCCGCAACACGTATTGGGAAATGTTCGGCAACCCGATGTTCGACCTGAAGGACCCCGCGGGTATCCTGCAGGAGATCAACGATTGCCGCAAGACCTACCCGAACCACTACATCCGCGTCACGGCTTTCGACTCGTCACGCGGTGTGGAAAGCCCGGCTATGTCCTACATCGTCAACCGTCCGAAGAACGAACCTGGCTTTGGCCTGGTGCGGCAGGAAGTGGATGGCCGTAACATCCGTTACACCGTCCACTCCTACGCCACCGAGAAGCCGGAAGCCGAGCGGTACTGATGACTTCCTCCCCTTCCTTCCCCGGAAGGGGATAGCCAACTTCGGACAGGCAGCAGGCGCTTTAGCCGGCCTGCTGCCTCACCTGACCTGATTTCCCTGATAACCCCATGTAAGGCCGCTTTCCGGTAAACCAACAACCGAGGCACGGGTCTAATATTTTATTTTCTTTTGTTTTGGGTGGATCAAACGTGACAACACAACTGAAAGAAATTCCCCCTTCCGATAACAGTTCCATCGACCTGGAAGCCGAGTTTCAGGCTTCCAATATCAAGGAAGTACTGGATAAGCTTGATCGCGAGCTAATTGGCTTGAAACCGGTAAAAACCCGCATCCGCGAAACCGCAGCCTTGCTGCTCGTGGACCGCGTCCGCAAGAAACTGGACCTCACCGCCGGCGCGCCCAGCCTGCACATGTCTTTCACCGGCAATCCGGGCACCGGAAAAACCACAGTCGCGCAGCGTATGTCCGAGATCCTGCACCGCCTGGGTTACGTGCGTGAAGGACACCTTGTCTCCGTGACTCGTGATGACCTGGTGGGCCAATATATCGGCCATACTGCCCCCAAGACCAAGGAAGTCATAAAGAAAGCGATGGGTGGCGTGCTGTTCATCGACGAGGCCTATTACCTCTACAAACCCGAGAATGAACGCGATTATGGCGCTGAGTCGATCGAGATTCTGCTGCAGGTGATGGAAAACAACCGCGAGGATCTGGTTGTCATCCTTGCCGGTTACAAGGACCGCATGGACAAATTCTTCCGCAGCAATCCTGGCATGCGGTCACGGATAGCTCACCACATCGATTTTCCCGACTATTCTCCGGATGAGCTGGTGGCTATCGCCAGGCTTATGCTGGCAGCGCAGAATTACCGTTTCAGTGCAGAAGCGGAAAAGGCCTTCGGCGAATACATCCGGTTGAGGATGAAAATGGAGCATTTTGCCAATGCGCGTTCCGTGCGCAATGCCCTTGATCGGGCACGGCTGCGCCAAGCCAACCGTTTGTTCGAAGGAGCAAGGAAAAACCTGTCACGCACCGACCTGATCACCATCGAAGCGGAGGATATCCGGGCAAGCCGTGTATTCCTGGAAGGTGCTGTTGATCTGGATGGAGATGAGGGCGCAAGCCGGGAATTATCCGAGGAATCGACATAAAGCTCGCTACGCTGCCCCATGAATCTGTCGATATTACGAATTCAATAGTTTATTATTGCAGCATTGATCAAACAGGGCGCCCGATTGGGCGCCTTTTTTTATCTATCTGCCCTGGCATGAGGGCGCGTTATACTCCTTCCGAACCACCTTCATTACCTGGAATTCAACGATGCGCCCTACCCGTCTGGAAAAGCCGCCCACCAACCGGAACGACTGGAAGACCATCCGTACCCTGCTGCCCTATTTATGGGAATTCAAGGGCAGAGTAGTGGCGGCAGTGGTATTGATGCTCATGGCCAAGCTTGCCAGCGTGGCAATACCGCTGGTATTGAAAGAAATTATCGACGCGCTTGATCGTCCGCGTGCCCTGCTGGTCTTGCCGGTTCTGTTGCTGTTAGCGTATGGCCTCCTGCGCCTCTGCAGTACGCTCTTCGGGGAGTTGCGTGACGCTGTGTTCGCCAAGGTAACCCAGCGCGCCATTCGCCGGGTGGCAATCAAGGTGTTCAGTCATTTGCATGCGCTGTCGCTGCGATTTCACCTGCAAAGGCAGACGGGAGGAGTGTCGCGGGATATTGAGCGGGGAAGCCGCGGTATTTCGTTTCTACTCAATTTCATGTTGTTCAATATCCTCCCGACTCTGCTGGAAATCACCCTGGTTGCAATCATCCTCATCTCCGGGTACAGCATCTGGTTTTCCGTGATCATCCTTGGCACGCTGGCGGCTTACATTGCGCTCACGCTCATCGTGACCGAATGGCGGATGATTTTTCGGAGAACCATGAATGACATGGATTCAAAAGCCAATACTCAGGCAGTTGATAGCCTTCTGAACTACGAAACAGTCAAGTATTTCGGCAATGAATCCTGGGAAGCGCGGCGCTACGATGAGCACATGCAAAAATGGGAAATTGCGGCGATTCGTAATCAGACTTCCTTGGCCGCACTCAACTCGGGGCAAAGTGCCATCATAGCAATAGGAATAACTGCGCTGCTGTGGCTTGCCGCCGACGGCGTGATTCAGGGTTCCATGTCATTGGGAGACCTGGTGCTCGTCAATGCTTACATGCTCCAACTCTATATGCCACTGCACTTTCTTGGATTCGTTTACCGGGAAATCAAGCATTCTCTGGCGGATATGGAAAAGATGTTCAATTTACTGGCGGAGAATGAAGAGATCCAGGATAAACGAGGTGCAGCAACCCTTATTGCCGGAAACGCGCCCGTACGCTTCGAAGCGGTAAATTTCAGCTATGAACCGGACCGGCAGATTCTGTTCGATGTCAGCTTCGATATTCCGGCAGGACGCAGCGTCGCGGTGGTGGGTCCCAGTGGATCAGGCAAGTCCACTCTCGCCCGCTTACTCTTTCGCTTTTACGATGTCAGCAGCGGGCGCATCCTGATAAATGGGCAGGATATCAGGGATGTCACCCAGAGCAGCCTGAGAGCGGCGATAGGTATCGTTCCGCAGGACAGCGTGCTGTTTAACGATACCATTTATTACAATATTTCCTACGGCAATCCCGAGGCGAGCGCTGAAGAAGTATTTGAAGCTGCAAGATCCGCTCATCTTCATGATTTCATAGAGAGCCTGCCGGGCAAGTACCAGACCGTCGTTGGGGAAAGAGGGTTAAAACTTTCCGGCGGTGAAAAGCAGCGGGTAGCGATAGCTCGCGCAGTCTTGAAAGATCCCGGAATCCTTATCTTCGATGAGGCCACCTCCGCCCTGGATTCAAAATCGGAGAAAAGCATTCAGGGGGAGATGCGCCGTATCGCTGCCAATCGCACCACACTGACGATTGCCCACCGTTTATCCACCATTGTCGATTCCGATCAGATTCTGGTGATGGACCATGGCCGCATCGTCGAGCGCGGTACTCACCGGGAACTCCTCTCGATGAATGGAGCCTATACTTATATGTGGGAACTGCAGCAACAGGAAGAACAAACCAGACTTCAACTTGTAACCGGCGCTCTGGGACACAGGCTATAATAGGGGGTTCGCACCCGGGGTTCACCCTTCCTTCCGGGAAAGGACATTGTGGCATCCGGGTGACGCGAACCTGGAATAAAAATGGACTCACGAAGATTGATCGCTTAATCCACTATAACCGCCCTATTCTTATCTCAAAAATTGCCATGCAGACAGCTTCTCTTTCTGTATTTCCTCAGTACTTATTGCCTAAACACGCGCTGACACTGCTGGCTGGACGTATTGCCAATGCCGATGCCGGCAGTCTCACCACGCTTCTTATCCGCTGGTTTGTCTGGCGCTACGGTGTCAATATGGATGAGGCGGTTAATTCGGATATCCGCAGCTACCGAACCTTCAACGATTTTTTTACCCGTCCTCTGCTTCTGGAGAGCCGTCCGATATCCGACGCGGATTATGTTTGTCCAGCCGACGGCCTCGTAAGTCAGCTCGGCGTCATCTCCGGCGACCAGATATTTCAAGCCAAGGGACATAATTATTCCGCTGCTGCGCTGCTGGGAGGGGACACCCGGCTGGCGGAAAAATTTTATGGGGGCAACTTTGCCACGCTGTATCTGAGCCCGAGGGATTACCACCGGGTCCACATGCCTGTAGATGCGCGTGTGAGCCGAATGATCTATGTTCCAGGGGATCTGTTCTCCGTGAATGCGAAAACGGTCCGCGGTATCCCGGGGTTGTTTGCCCGCAACGAGCGGGTGATTTGCATATTTGAATCGGAATTCGGACCCTTTGCTTTAGTGCTGGTGGGCGCTACCATTGTTGGAAGTGTGGCGACCGTATGGCATGGAGTGGTCAATCCGCGAGACTCGGAGGGAACGCGCGATGTGCGCGAGTGGCGGTATGATTCACCGGATCTGGTGCTCAGAAAAGGGGATGAAATGGGCAGATTCCAATTGGGATCAACAGTGGTAATGCTGTTCCCGAAAAACGAAATAGCGTTTAATCCGGCTTGGGCTTCCGGGCGAACCATACGGTTCGGAGAAACGATGGCGGCAAAAGCCGATCCAGCCAGATAGAGAGATAGAAAAGGGAAGAGCGTTCTTCCATTTCCCTCTTTCCTCCCGCTTGCAGAGACAGCGGGTTGCAGGTGGGCTGAAAGAAATGCTATCAGGAAGAATACGGGAAGTGAGGGCCTTCCTCATTTCCCGATGCCCCGCACGACCCGGAAGGGAGTCGGGCGGACCACGAGCAGGCAGGTCATCTTTAACTGGAGAATATAAGGATAATCACCCTCTCTGGCGATCGATCATGCCTGAGCCGTCTTCAATACGGGTTCGTCCGCAGCAGTGGCAGCGGATTCCGGTTCCTGTTGAAATTCCTGGATGAGCTCCTGTCCTACCCTTAATAAGGTTTCCCTGAACTCCATCGCCACTTCCGGGTGCTGCAAGCCATAGGCAATGGTCGCCTCCAGGAAGCCTGCCTTGCTGCCGCAATCGTAATGCTTCCCCTGGTAACGGTAAGCCAGGACAGATTCCAGCTTGAGAAGGCGCGAGATTCCATCAGTAAGCTGAATTTCCCCTCCTGTTCCCGGCTTCAGGTTGCTGATGCAGTCAAAGATGGCGGGTGAAAGAACGTAACGACCTACGATAGCCATCGTGGAGGGCGCAGCATCAGGAGAAGGCTTTTCCACTACCTCCCTGATTTTCAGCGTATCGCTCTCTGCATCTGCATCAAAAGCATCCACGATTCCATACCGCCGCGTCTGTTCGCGCGCAACCTGGCGCACCGCTATGAGACTGCTTTGGACTTGTTCATACTGGGATACCATCTGTGCAAGCACAGGAGGTTCTCCGTCGATCAAATCATCCGGAAGCAGTACGGCAAACGGTTCGTTGCCCACGAGATGCCGTGCGCAGTAAATTGCATGTCCCAACCCCCGGGGCTCCTCCTGCCGGACAAAGCTGAAATGAATGCCGCCTGGCGTCAACTGTCGCAGCATTTTCAGCGAAGCGTGCTTTCCCTGCGAGGCCAATTCGCTCTCCAGTTCCACTGCCCGGTGCAGATGATCTTCAATGGCGCGCTTGCTTCTGTGGGTAATGAAAATGATTTCTTCGATACCTGCCGCAGCCGCTTCTTCCACCGCATACTGGATCAACGGCTTGTCCACAATGGGCAGCATTTCTTTGGCCACCGCCTTGGTCGCCGGCAGAAAGCGGGTGCCAAGCCCGGCTACGGGAAACACAGCCTTGCGCACCGCTCGCGCGGATTTGCGAACAGAGGGGCCAGCAGTCAGCAAAAGCACATCTTTCCGGTTCATTCCAGGTTTGGCAGTAATGCTCATAAGTGATCTCCCCTAAAGCTTCATCTATACATTAATAATGTTACAAGAGCGCTAAGCTCGAAAGATAATGCCCCCTTAGGGGCATTGGTTATAGTTGCCGCATATACGCGACCAGATCGGACTTCTCCTCATCTGTGAGCTTGAGTCCCAGCACCAGATTGAAAAACTCAACCGTATCTTCAAGGGTCAGCAAGCGACCATCATGAAGGTATGGGGGGCTGTCCTTGATACCCCGCAGTGTGAAAACCTTTATCGGTCCATCCCCCGGTTCATTCAGGAAGCGTTCGAGCTTCAAATCATGCATCTGGTGATCCAGGAAGGCGGGGGGCTGGTGGCAGTTTGCGCATTGACCCTTTCCAAAGAAGAGTTTCTCTCCGCGCATCTCCTTTTCTGTGGCTTTAGCCTGATCGAGTCTGCCGTCACTCTTGAGTTTTGGAGCAGGCGGAAAATCGAACATATTCTGAAGCTGGGCCATATGACTTACGTGAATCCGATCAAAAATAGTCATCCCTTTCTTCATGGCGTGAATAGGATCGCCATTGAAATAGGCCGTACGGAATTCGAACTCGGTGAAGTCTTCCACTGAGCGCAGGCTGCGTTTCGAACCGTGTATCTGCTGGTTATACATGCCGCGCAGGCTTACCGTATCAAGCCGGAATCGGCGTTCTTCCGGACGAGTATCGGGACTCAGATGAAATTGTCCCGTCGTATGGCCATTGACATGGCAATCGAAGCACGTCACCCCCAGGCTGGGTTCCGTACTTTTCCTGTCATCCGTGGGATTGAATTCTTCCTGCGGGAAAGGCGTAAGCAACATGCGCAAACCATCGAGCTGGACAGGGGTCAGAATATCCTTGAACAGGCGATAATAATTGTTGATTGACACAACTTCTCCCCGCGAAACATCCCCTAGCTCGGGCCGGCCCTGGAGGAATATCGCAGGCGGGAATTCAGGCAGAAATGCTTCCGGCAAGTCATGGTCGACATCAAACCGTTGCAGCCTGGGAAACATATCGATCTGCATTTGGGGAAACACCTGCCCCCCAGGTGACTGTTTGGGATGAGGCAGTGATGGATACGGAAATGCGTTTTTGCTCTTTATCTCTTCGGGCGTCATTCCGGCAAGTTTTTGCCATGTCATGCCCGACGATAAACGTGCCGTCGGTCCCACCGGCAGCGGTTTGCCGCGAGACATTTTCGCCTCCTTATCCAGGCGCGGCGTCAAATCATATCGCCGCTGCAGCAACTCGCGCTGGGTCTGCATTACCTTGGGGCGTTGCGCTACGTCCGACTTCATGGTTTCCTCAAAAGTTTGCATCGGCTTCTTGGCGTTCAACGGATCCCGGTAAAACTCAAACCCGAGCGTCTTTCCGTTATCCGGCTGATTGGCAAATGCCGGCGAGGAAGGTTTTGCGTTCTTCGCATCAAAAATACTGGAACGGTCATGTTCGTCTTTTTTCTGCTCCGGCCGGGTGACAGATACGCGGCGAACTGTCTGGGCATCTTCAACCGCATCATGCGGCGCGCGATTTGCAGAATGTTTTGCGCGATCGTCCTGACTCAGGACGCCATTCATTCCCGCACTCAAGCTGAGGAATCCTGCACTCAGGATAAGGATATTCATATTTTTCATCGTCGATCCTCCTTTCTTGACTGCGGACAGCCAACACGCGCCTAATCCCGCAACACGCCTGCTCCCGTATTTTCTTGTCCGGATTTCCCATGTTCAGCTAAACATTTGAAATAATGTCATGTCCAGGAAAACAACTCTGTTCGAAACCGCACACACGATCGCCCGGACAGGCTCCGGATCGGGGAAGAGACAGTACTCAGTACTTCTGGCAGGAGGCGCCGAATAGTGTCCCGGCTTACTCGGCTGGCTGAAAAAAACGCTTGAATCTTGCAGGAGACAGTTCTGAAGAATGAACAGCATGTGAAGCATAAAACGCTGCCAGGCACTCATATTCTTTTTTTACGACTTCATACTGCTCGCCCGCACTTGCCTCCAGTTGCTGACGGTCTGCAACCGCAAGATGCCCCCGGCGGCAGCGAATCGCACCGGCAGCCTGAAGCTTGTGTGCCGCAACCGTTACGCTTTCGCGACGTACGCCCAGCATGATTCCTGCCTGTTCATGGGTTATATGAAGCTCATCTCCCGGCAGACGGTCCAGACTCATCAATAAAAGATAGCTCAACTGTTGATCAACCGTATGGTATCGGTTGGAGACGGCTACCTGTTCGGTTTGGACCATCAGAGCATGGGCAAAGCGCAGGACGAGCTGCCTCAGTTCGTCACCCAGCTCAAACTCATCCCTTACGAAACTGGTTTTAATGCGATAACCCTTACCGGTGCTCAGCACCAGAACGCGGGCAGGATAGTTCTCGCCGCCCAGCAGGACCGAAACACCGACCAACCCCTCGTTTCCGATGATTCCGGTCTGTGTACATGCTCCGCTTACCGTCTCATACAGCCGTGCTACTACGGAGTTTGTCGGGAAATACACATATTTGAAAGGAAGACCGGGGTCGTAGATGACTTGACCGGCGGGCATGGACACATGTTCAAGAAGAGGCAGCAAGCGGGTGTAGCTGGAGAGAGGCAGCGCTGCCAGAATCTGGTTCTGCTTGGGACTCTGCGGTGGAAGCATGATGAACTTCAATATAGGTCTGGCATCGGAAAATGTAGCCGGTACATGTCGCCATGACGCTTGTCGTTTTACAGCAGTGTTAGCAGTATTTCCAGGCCTGAGCTTATTCCTTTGCAACTCTGCCCCTCTCTTCCGGGCATAAAACAGTCGTCATTCTTCAACTTCAGAACGCCTATCTTTGCTACCCGAAGAATCAGAATGCTAAATATTAGCGGGTGCAATTACCGGATTCTGTACGGTGGCACACATAACACTTCCAGGGCCCCATTGATAAAACCGGCAAAGGAAGATGACAGAAATGGAAATGAGCCTGTCAAATGAGAAGAATCGGGACAGGCGAATACAGAAGCCAGGATGAGTGAGTTGGGGCTGAAGCGGGCACTCACATAGGCATGGCTCTGCCATCAGTCAATGCCAGCCAGCCGCGAATGAGGCGGTACGCCACCCAGAATCCCGTACCCACGACGAGAATGTACGCAAGCATGATGCCGATGATGGTCGCAAACAACAGGGCTGCAATCACCAGCCAAAGCAAGGTATACCAGAAAGTGCGTATCTGCCAGCCGAAATGGGAATCAAGCCAGGTGCCACGCACCTCGCTCCGCTTCGCGTAGTTGAGGATCACTGCAATGATCGAGGGCCACCCCGTGAGAAAGGCTGTAATGATGAATGCCGGTCCGAGGATTCCCATCAGGACGCTGAAACCGTGCAACAGATAGACGAGATGGGTGATGCGAAGCAGTCCAGCAGATACAGGACGTTCCATTCTTCGGTCGAGCTCGCTCATGCTTGACGCTCCGCGCCACTACCTGGCTACGGGCTCCTCCTCCGCGGGATCGTCGTAAACCTGGGGAGGAGGATTTCCATCATAGATCAGATGCTTGCGCTGTTGCAAGTAAGCATCGCGCACGAACAGATAAGGCTCAAGCGCTGCCTCATCACGGATCTTCATCGGGCCGGAGAGTCTTGCCCGTTTGTCGATGACGCCCAGAACGGAAAGCGGCACCGTGACGGGAGCGCCGATCACATAAGTTCCGATGTAGAAAAGAACGTTGGTAAACACCGCAACTGGATAGGAGGCAACATCGCGGTTGCTGCTGGGCCCAAGCAAGGGAACAAAAAGATAAGTGTGTGCGTCCACCCCCCACACCCCCAGTGTTTGTCCAAAATCTTCATCGTGCTGGGTCAACCCCATGGAAGCAGCCGGATCAAAGAGCCCGGCGACACCAACGGTGGAATTGACGACGAAGCGCAGGCTGTCACGAAATCCCTGGCGTACCTTGCCTTGCAGGAAATCATTCAGGACGACGTTCGGATACTGAATATTGTCATAAAAACTCCCCACCGAGCGCTGCACCCGGACAGGCACGTGGTCCATATAGACATCCGCTACCGGCTCGATGAGTTTCCGGTCGACCATGTCAGTAAAAGTGTAAAACTTGCGATTGATCCCCTCATATGGATCGATCGGATCCGTATGGTCTGTGCCCTGATCGTTCGGCATCGTCGATCCCTGCGGGCGGGTAGTGGCACATCCCGTCACGAGCAGTGTGCAGGCAAGCAGCAAGAGGACAATGAGACGGTTATATGTCACGGATTTATGATGAAAATGACCAAAAGGGTTAGGATCAAGGATCAATGAAACAGGGCGAGACGCCTGACACAAAGTATAAACATAAATCGTTCCAGTGGCAGATAAAAAATGACGAGCCCGAGAATGGGCTGGCAGGCACCGCGAAGAACTCCGGAAAAGACTTGGAACCGGATAGAAGGCGGGTAAGTATGGTGAGAATAACGCGGAAAAGCTTCGTGGAGGCGAAACAGTCAGATCGAGAATGCGCTCATCTGCTGCAGTTCATCCACGATAACACCAAGAGCGCGAAGGAAATTCGCGACCTGCTCCGAAGAATTGGAGGCGCCCAGGCTTACCCGCACAGCACAACGAGCCAGGGCTGGATCCACTCCCATCGCTTCCAGCACATGACTTCGGCCGGGATTGACACTGGAACAGGCAGCACCGCTTGCCACCGCGAAACCTGCCTTATCGAGACGCACTACCAGAGTATCCCCTTCGATACCCGGCAACGCAAAATAACAGGTATTGGGCAGGCGGGAAGCGCCGAGACCAAAAACAGTCCCGCCCATCTCCATCAGGCCCCGCTCCAGTTGCTGGCGTAATGCCGAGATATGCCTGGCATGTTCCGCTATTCGTCTCTTGACCAGCTCGCAGGCCACGCCTAATCCCACGATTGCGGGAACGTTTTCCGTACCCGAACGCAATCCGCTTTCATGCCCTCCCCCGTAGATGAGAGGTTTGAGCAGGAGCCGCTTATCCATGATAAGTGCCGCAGCGCCCTTGGGACCATAAATCTTGTGAGATGACAGTGTCAGGGCATGTACGTTGAGCGAGGCAAAATCGACCGGAATCTTGCCAAATGCCTGTACCGCATCCGTATGAATCCAGGCACCTCGCGCGCGGGCCTTCTCCGCCACCATTGAGACATCCTGAATCACGCCTGTTTCGTTGTTTGCCAGCATGACTGAAACCAGCCCCGACTGTTGATGCGACAGTGCCTCGTCAAGGTCGGCCGGATCCAGCCGGCCCTGATTATCGACTGCCAGCCGGCGCAGATTCCAGCTTCCGCGCGAAGCACGTGCCAGTTCCTGCGCAGTTTTCATCACGCACGGATGCTCGATCGCGCTTATGGCAATCTGCCCCGGCTTCATGTAACCCGCGGCGCCCTGAATGAACAGGTTATTGGCTTCCGATCCGCCGCTGGTGAAGACCACCTGCGATGGCTGCACTCCCACTGCATCCGCCACCTGCTCGCGCGCGCGATCAACCGCCCGGCGGGCTCCAATGCCAAAGGCATGCCGGCTGGAGGGATTGCCGTACTCTTCCCGGAAGTACGGCAGCATGACATCAAGCGCGGTTTTATCGACAGCAGTCGTGGCGTTATGGTCGAAATAGGCGTAAGTCATCGTCCGGGTACTCACTCTGTGAGCTCATCGAAATCGGACCTGAAACCAGCAGATTGTTACCGTTCAGGCAAGAACTGTATGATGTTGCGACGGGGCGCAGGCTCTCACATCCTGCAGGACAGCAATATCCTTCACCTTGGGGTTTGATACGAGTTGCTCCAGCGTAACCAGCGCCAGGTAATCGCGTATCCGGGCATTCAGGTTCGCCCATAAATCGTGCGTCATGCAGCGCTGATCATTGTGGCAGTTTTCCTTGCCCCCGCATTGGGTGGCGTCGATGGGCTCATCCACAGCCAGAATAATGTCTACTACAGATACCTCGCTCATGGGCTTGGTCAAGCGATAGCCACCGCCGGGGCCGCGCACGCTGCCTACCAGCTTGCTGCGCCGCAGCTTTCCGAACAACTGTTCAAGATAAGACAATGAGATTTTCTGACGTTCACTGATACCCGCCAACGTAACCGGCCCATCCGCGCTGTGCAATGCAAGATCGATCATTGCCGTTACTGCAAAACGACCCTTCGTTGTTAACCGCATTTTCTGCTCCCCAATAGAAATTGACACTGAGTGAAACCACAAAATAATCGGCACAAATCCTGCACAGTTATCGGAGCAAAGCGCTCGAACAAGTCTTCCTGATTCAATTCAACGGGAGCCCACCACGCACTAATCCTGCAATTAGATGCTCCCTCCGAACGCCTTGCTCACGTAAACAACTTCAATACCCGACAACATTGGTCAAGTATATAAATCCCCTTTATCATGGTCAACTATTTTGTCCGGCTATTTTCGTTCAAACCTGACTGCCGTCAACTCTTCCTGTCATTATTCAATTTCATTCGCATCCGGCGAGAATCAGGAATATCAGGGGCATCAGGAATAAGCGGAAAAGCAGCAGCGCTTGCCTGCATCCGTTTCTCGCAGGCGCTCAGTATCCCCCGTAATATATTGATCTCCTCCTTTTCCAGGCGCGCGCGGGCAAACAGTCTTCGCATGCGCTGCATCAGCCGTTTCGGCTCCTGGGGATCGAGAAAACCACTGCCGATCGCGACCTGCTCCAAGTGAGCGTAAAGCAATTCGATTTCATCAAAGGTCGCTGCCACTCCGCCGCCACGCGGGGTCGACGAAGCAGGCGTGGTTTCCAGCAAACCCATGCAGGCCATGCGCAGTTCGTACGCCATGATCTGCACAGCGCTGGCAAGGTTGAGAGAGGAATATTCCGGGTTGGCTGGAATATGGATGATGATCTGGCATTTGCTGACTTCAAGCGTGGTAAGGCCGGACATTTCCGTGCCGAACACCAGTGCAACGAAATCCTTTTGCGCAAGATCGAGCAGTTTGGCCGCACCCTGCCGGACATCAAAAACTTCATGGGATAGATCGCGCTGGCGGGCCGTTACTGCCGCTGCCAGAACAGTGCCGCTGAGCGCCTCATCGAGCGTGCCGCAGACTTCTGCCTTGTGGAGGATATCCAATGCGCCAGTGGCCCGTCTTTCAGCTTCCTTGTCAGGGAAAAACCTGGGATTCACAAGATAGAGCGAGTCCAGCCCCATGGTCTTCATTGCCCGGGCCGCCCCCCCGATATTACCGGGATGACTGGTATGGCTCAGGACAATTCGGACTTTATCGAGCATCTCGCGTCCTGAACGAATTATCTGAGTTAAAATCCACCATTCACTTTATTTTGAATCCGAAAAATGCATCCCATGCTCACCATCGCGGTAAGGGCCGCACGCCGCGCAGGCGGCATCATCAATCGTGCCGCCCAGAACCTGGATTTACTGAATGTTTCGCGCAAGGCGCACAATGATTTTGTCAGCGAAGTAGACGGCGCCGCAGAAAATGCGATTATCGAGATGCTGCTCGATGCCTATCCCGGTCATTCCATTCTAGCAGAAGAAAGCGGCGCCCAAGGTGATCCGGGCAAGTCTGAATATCAGTGGATCATCGACCCCCTGGACGGTACCACCAATTTTCTTCATGGTTTCCCGCATTACTCGGTTTCGATCGGATTGATGCATAAAAACGTCTTGTCGCAGGCAGTGGTCTACAACCCGGCAGCCAACGAATTATTCACCGCAAGCCGTGGGGCAGGCGCCTATCTCAATGACCATCGCTTGCGCGTGAGCAAGCGCACCAAGCTTGGTGACTGCCTGATCGGCACGGGTTTCCCGTTTCGCGAATTCACGCATGCCGAGGCCTACCTTGCCATATTCAAGGATATCATGCCCCGGGTGGCGGGGATCCGGCGCCCCGGCTCCGCCGCGCTCGACCTGGCCTATGTCGCTGCCGGACGATACGATGGCTTCTGGGAGTTCGGGCTGTCAGCCTGGGATATGGCGGCTGGCTGCCTGCTCATTACCGAGGCAGGTGGACTGGTGGGAGACATGGAAGGAAACGATACCTATCTGAAAAGCGGCAACGTGATTGCGGGTAATCCAAAAGTCTTCGGTCAACTGTTGCAGGTCATTGCCCCGCACTTGACACCGGAACTGAAGACGGCTCAAGGCGTGGGATGACGCGTACAGGGGACGTCCGCGAAAAGGAGGGAAGTGGTAATCTCCGTTTTCCTGGCGCGGCCCGTCGCCGCCAATCCTCATGGACAGCCCAAGGAAGGTGTGTGAAACAACCGGAGAAATAACGTCATGTCTACCCCACCGGATGCTGAACGGCAGCGATTGGAAAACCAGCGGCAGGGCCGGGAAGCCTGGCGTTTGTGGGGACCCTATCTTTCAGAACGCGCATGGGGCACCGTGCGGGAGGATTACAGCCCGGATGGGACGCCCTGGGAATATTTCGACCATGACCAGGCGCGTTCGCGCGCTTATCGCTGGAATGAGGATGGGCTGGGCGGTATCTCGGACGAGGCGCAGCATCTCTGTTTCTCACTGGCGCTTTGGAATGGCAGGGATGCCATCCTCAAGGAGCGCGCCTTCGGTCTTACGGGAAACCAGGGTAACCGGGGAGAAGACGTAAAGGAATGCTATTTCTACCTCGACGCCACGCCTTCTCACGCCTGGCTTCATTACCTCTATAAATACCCGCAATCCCCCTTCCCTTACACGCGGCTGATCGAGGAAAACGTCCGCCGCTCACGTGCAGAGCCTCCGTTCAACCTGATTGACAGCGGCGCTTTCTCGGAAGACCGGTATTGGGATGTGGAAGTCTTCTATGCCAAGGCCTCCCCGCATGAACTGCACATCCGCATCGTTGCAAGCAACCGCGGGAAAGAGGCGGCTTTACTGTGGCTGGTGCCGCAGCTGTGGTTTCGCAATTACTGGTCCTGGTCGGGAAAAGATGAGGTAAAACCTCTCCTGCACGCAGTCCCCGCGCCCAGGAATGCCGCCTGGGCGGTGATGGCAGAACATCCCGCACTGGGAGGCTACTACCTCTACGGCCGACAGCAAGCCGACCTTCTTTATACGGAAAATGAAACCAACAATACCAGGTTATGGGGCGTGCCCAACACCGGTCCTTATGTCAAAGATGCCTTTCACCGTTATCTCGTGCAGGGTGAGCAGTCCGCTGTAAATCCCGCGAAAAAGGGAACAAAATTCGGCGCAGCGCATAAGCTTGCAATCCCGCCCGGCAAGACAGGCATGATCGAACTGGTGCTCACGGCTGAACCCGATCCTCAGCCGTTCGAAAATCAGGACAGGATTTTTGCGCAGCGCCGCACCGAAGCGGATGCTTTTTTCCACGCGTTCCTGGCAGACAACGCAGCCGCCGAGGACCAGCGCATCCTGCGGCAAGCACTGGCGGGCATGATATGGACCAAGCAGTTCTATCACTACGATGTATCGGACTGGCTGAAAGGGGACCAGGCAACACCGCTGGCATCGAGACGGAAGGTGCGCAACCACGCATGGCCCCATCTCAAGGCGAGCCATGTCATTTCCATGCCGGACACCTGGGAGTATCCCTGGTTTGCCGCCTGGGATCTCGCATTTCACTGCCCCACGCTGGCGCTCATCGATGTGGACTTTGCCAAGGAACAGATCGAACTGCTGCTGAATGAAAACTACCTGCATCCCAACGGGCAAATCCCGGCATATGAATGGACATTCAGCGATGTGAATCCGCCGGTGCACGCCATGGGCGCGCTCAAGGTGTTCCGGGCCGAGCGGGTGCAGCGCGGCAAGGGTGACATCGGTTTTCTTAAACGCGTGCTGCACAAGCTTTTGCTGAATCACACCTGGTGGATCAACCTCAAGGATTCGACAGGCACGAATGTATTCGAGGGAGGATTTCTCGGACTGGATAATATCTCGGTATACAACCGCTCCGAGCCGCTCCCGCCGGGGTACGCACTCAAGCAGGCTGATGCAACCGGCTGGATGGCGATGTTTTCCCTGCAATTGACCGTCATGGCACTGGAAATTGCGGTGGAAGACCCGGCCTATGAGAATATCGCTCTCCAATCCTATAGCCAGTTCCTCGCAATTGCCAATACGATTGCCGGACATACCGGGGTGGGCGTTTCCCTGTGGGACGACACCGACGGCTTCTTCAAGGATCTTGTCGTAGAGCCGGGTGGAAGCACACACCGCATCGATGTTTTCTCCTGGGTAGGCATCATTCCGCTGTTTGCATGCGAGGTCGTGGATGCACGGCTGCTTGCAAATCGCAAACGTTTCAGCGCACTGCTGTGGGAGCACAGGGGCGGCATGTTCAATGGAAGCGTGATATGCGCCTGCCCCATCGACACCAACGAACGGGGCGAGCACCTGCTATCCCTGGTGACCCCTGCGATGTTCGTCAGGATGTTGCCCCGGATTTTTGATGAAGAAGAGTTCTTTTCGCCCCATGGGGTGCGCAGCGTCTCCAAGCGCCATGCCACGCAAGGAAACCTCGGCCATCTCCCGGGTGTCGGCAATGCCGTCATCCGCTATGTTCCTGGGGAATCCGACTCCCCTCTTTTTGGCGGCAACTCGAACTGGCGCGGCCCGGTGTGGATGCAGACCAACTATCTGCTGATCCAGACCATCGAAAAGATGCACCGCTACCTCGGCGATGCCTTTACTTTTCCTGCTCCCTGCCTGAACCATCATGAAATCAACCTCAAATACGCTTCCCATATGCTGGCGGAACGGCTGGTGGATATTTTCCGCCGGGATGAATCCGGCCTGATCCCGGCCTTCCCCGAAAACAGTCCCCACCAAACGAATCCTCATTGGCGTGACCTGCTGTTGTTCCATGAGTATTTTCACGGTGAAACCGGACGGGGTTTAGGCGCCGCTCACCAGACCGGCTGGACCGGCCTGGTGGCGAACCTGCTGATGCGGCGATACCGGACGGAAATTCCGGAGTTCTGGAAGCGTCAGTCTAATGCGTGATATGCCAGCTTCCCAATATACTGGTGTCCCATCCCACTGTTAAACAGTCTAAAACACTTGCTCGGGTTTCTGTTAATATTTTTCTTATTAGGCGAAAATAAAGCTAAAACTCTACACGGGCTCTTTTGTAGGGATACCGAGTTTAATGGCAAGAGTTGGATCTAGCCAATAACCTTTAACACCTTTGCTTTTAAGGTCAAGAGAGCTAGCAGGACCATTCTCTGGAGCGCATCGCATACGTTTTCCTTCCTTTAATACACGTTGCACAACAGTCTCGATATTAGAAACGTGCTCAGATTGCATGTGCGCGTCCCGCGTTTCGCCTCTTGTAGAAATACGGTATGTTGCAAAAGTACTACCCCTTGCAGTAATAAGTGCTGCATACCAAGGTTCCCCATCCCGAATCAATGCAAACCGTTTATCTATTTGCCCCACTTCCACCCACCTGTTGGAAAAGAAGTATTGTGCGTTATAAATGAAACCCAATATATAAGGTTGAGCTAGAATTTTCTCAAGCACTCGTTTTGTTATTGAAAGCGTAAGAACAAATCAAGGAATCTATGTCTGTAAAATCAACTTCAAATCTTGCTGACCTTCTCTTTCCTGGCACTCTGGAGCAGCAAGACTTTGCCGAAGGAATACTAAGCATCCCCCCAGAACAGCGGAAGCTGCACACCGAGACTTACGATTTCACTGTGGATACTATAGTTGAGCGCTTGGAAGAGGAAGCCATATTCATTCCAGAATTTCAACGTCGATATGTATGGAATGAATCGCAAGCTTCGCGCCTCATGGAGTCGCTGATTATTCAGTGTCCGATCCCGGTTATATATCTGAACCAAGAGCCGGACGAGAGACTATCGGTTATTGACGGGAATCAACGCCTAACATCCATCAGAAGATTTATCAGAAACGAATTTGCCTTGAAGGGCTTGACTGCGTATCCAGAATTGGAAGGGAATAGATATTATCAACTTGACCCTCGGTTTCAGAGGCATATTCGGAATAGGACATTACGTTGCATCGTCATCCTTAAGGATACGCATCCGCAAGTCAAGTTTGATGTCTTTGAGCGTCTGAACACTGGTGCCGTGAAATTGACTCCTCAAGAACTTCGACACGGCCTCTACTATGGGGATCTCATCAATCTCGCTACGAAGACAGCAAATGACACAAAGTTCGCCAACATTCTCGATATCAAAGATGACAAACGGATGAAAGCAGAAGAGTTGATTCTTCGCTTTTGGGCGCTCTCCGAAAATTATGTTTCCTATAGAAAGCCGCTTGCAAGCTTCATCAACTCGTACGCAGAGAGTCTGCGGAAAATTTCTCCAGATCACACCATCCACTTAGCGAATTCGTTTATTTCAACATTGAATTCAGTTCAGAAATTGTTCGGGTCATTTGCGTTCAAGATTTTTGATGAAAATGGGGTTATTGATAGCAAATTTAATTCAGCGCTGTTTGACGCTGAAATGCTCGCTGTCAAACAACTAACAGTGGATGGGAAACTTAAGAATCTTACTCAAAAAGAAGCTCAACAAGGATTGGTCGAACTTATTAAGAGCGATGAAGCATTCCGCAAGTCAATTAGTATTGCGACCAGTGATGAAAACCAAGTCAAGGTCCGCGTCAATGCGATGAAGGCATTACTTGGGGGTTGAGTATGCCTTATGCAATTAGTTCTAGCCGTAAACGATTTGAGATTCAGTTAGACGAAATCAAGAAAAAATTGAAGATTGCTGATAAGAGGGGAGTTTCTACTGATCTCAGAGACTATGCCATAGCAGCAGCCATATTTCTAGCTCACGCTGAGGTTGAAAACTACTTTGTAGATGTTCTTGGTAGCATTGCGGTTGCCTATAGCAGCGCGGCAGCAGATGCATCCCGTTTGCCAGCTCGACTTCGAGCGCACTTGGTTGTGGAGAAGTTTAACCTTCAGAGTATCGCGGCTAAATTCTCTATTAGGACAGGCGAGCCAGACATATTGAGTGCCATAGAAAACTGGTTTTCCTCTTCTATGGTTTGCCTGCTTAATGAATCGAAACCGCTTGCCCCCTTCGATGGAAATGACATACACGGCGACTATGGATATCCATCAACAAAGAACATTGAACGTGTATTACGACGCATAGGAATAGGCGATCCAAAGGGGGTGCTAAATCGCGAGGCAAAGCGAGATGTTGTTGGTCGGTTAGAGTCAGTTGGGAACCTTAGAACTGCTCTAGCACACAATGCGTCCCTCCCGGGAATTAGCTGTGCAGATGTGATCGCGCATCTGAATGGGCTGAAGATGTTTGCGCGCGCCTTGGATCGCGTACTTTATGCCCATCTCCGGCAAGCACTACCGCACACCGTCTGGAAGGCGTCGCTGTGCTAGCGTCTACCTATGTGAACCTATGGACCTACATGGAACTCGAGTCCCATGACGAAGGTTAACGTTCGCTTTGCTTCAATACGTATTGAAACCCGGGATGGTTGTTGTGGGTCGGATAATTTTACTTCTATTGGCGCAATTTGTGCAGCTAATCTTGAGGGGACTGAATGACGACAAAAGAGAGCAACAGAGTTTGCTGGAGCCAACATGAACGAAGTAGGCGTCTGATGTGAATATATCTGAAACCGCTTCCCACGGGAATGAAAAACACACCCCCATGATGCAGCAATACCTGCGCATCAAGGCACAGCATCCGGATACGCTGATGTTTTACCGGATGGGGGATTTCTACGAGCTGTTCTTTGAGGACGCGGAAAAGGCGGCGAAGCTGCTCGACATCACCCTGACCCGTCGCGGTACCTCGGCAGGTGAGCCGATCAAGATGGCGGGTGTGCCTTACCATGCGGCGGAGCAGTATCTGGCAAAGCTCGTCAAGCTTGGCGAACCGGTCGTCATCTGCGAGCAGGTGGGCGATCCTGCCACCTCGAAAGGACCGGTAGAACGCCAGGTGACACGCATCATCACCCCCGGCACCCTGACCGATGCCGCGCTCCTGGAGGACAAGCGCGACAACGTCCTGCTTGCCTTGCTCGTGCGTGAATCCACCCTGGGACTGGCGTGGCTCAATCTTGCTGCGGGGCAATTTTCTGTAATGGAGACCTCGGTGAGCAATCTCGCAGGCGAGCTCGAACGCCTGAAGCCTGCCGAGATTCTTTTGCCGGAATCGCTGAACCTCGCCGAAATCAGCGACAGGATGATGCAGGAGAAGTTATGCGTGAAGCATCTGCCGGCGTGGCAGTTCGATAGCGGCGCGGCCGTGCGCAATCTCTCCCGGCAGTTCGGTACTCATGATCTTTCCGGTTTCGGCTGCGAGGATCTGGATGTTTCTCTCGGCGCTGCAAGCGCGCTGCTGGATTATGCCCGGCTGACGCAGGGCGCCAGCATAGGACATATCAAGGGGCTGCGGGTTGAGCGGGAGGATACTTATCTGCGCATGGACGCCGCCACCCGCCGCAATCTGGAGATTTCCGAAACCATCCGGGGCGAGGCGGCGCCCACTTTATTGTCCCTGCTGGATACCTGTTCGACCAACATGGGCAGTCGCCTGCTGCGGCACTGGCTGCATCATCCGCTTCGCGACCGCGAACTGATCCAGAACCGGCTGGATGGCGTATCCTTTCTGGCGGGCGAGGGCGGAATCGGACCCTACCTTTCGGTGCGCGACTGCCTGAAGCGCGTGGCGGATATCGAGCGCATTACTGCCCGTATCGCGCTGAAGTCGGCAAGGCCGCGCGACTTATCCGGGCTGCGCGACAGCCTGAAACGGCTGCCGGCAGTCAGCAGAGCCGTTGCCGGCACTGCCACTACAGGCAGTGCCGGCAGTGATGGCAGCGACATTGACGTGCATGTCGCGGCGCTCATCCACTCGATGACGCCAGACAATGCCCTCGTTGCGCTGCTGGAGAAATCGCTGAAGGAAGAGCCGGAAGTGATGCTGCGTACCGGCGGCGTGATGGCCGATGGCTATGATGCCGAACTGGATGAGCTGCGTGCGATACACGACAATTGCGACGAGTTCCTGCTGCAACTCGAAACCCGGGAAAAGACTCGTACCGGTATTGCGAATCTGAAGGTGGAATACAACCGCCTGCATGGTTTTTATATTGAAGTAACGCATGCGCACGCCGAGAAAATCCCCGATGACTATCGTCGCAGGCAGACGCTGAAGAATGCCGAGCGTTATATTACGCCTGAACTCAAAGCTTTCGAGGAAAAGGCGCTTTCTGCGCAGAGCCGGGCACTGGAGCGGGAGAAACTGCTGTACGGCGAACTGCTGGATATGCTCTCGCAGTATATCGACCCTCTGCAGCAGATTGCACGCTGCGTCGCCGAACTGGATGTTCTTGCGACCTTTGCCGAACGCGCTCTGGCACTTGATTACACGCTGCCCGCCTTTACGGATGATAGCGTTATCGAAATCCAGTCAGGTCGGCATCCGGTAGTTGAAAAACAGGTGGACAGCTTCATCGCCAATGATGTCCGGCTTGGTGCCGGCATGGGTGGCAGGCGGCAGATGCTCGTCATTACAGGGCCCAATATGGGTGGGAAATCCACCTACATGCGCCAGGTTGCCCTGATTGCACTGCTTGCCCATTGCGGCAGCCTTGTTCCGGCAAAGAGCGCGCTCATCGGGCCGCTGGATCAGCTTTTTACGCGGATCGGCGCATCAGACGATCTGGCTGGAGGACGCTCCACCTTCATGATGGAAATGACCGAGGCGGCAAATATCCTGCACAACGCCACTGCGCAAAGCCTGGTGCTGATGGATGAAGTAGGCCGGGGAACCTCTACGTTCGATGGGCTGGCGCTCGCTTTCGCAATTGCCCGTTATCTGCTGGAAAAGAACCGGAGCTATACGCTCTTCGCCACGCATTATTTCGAGTTGACACGGCTCGCGGAAAGGTTTGCGCAGGTCGCCAATGTGCACCTGCGCGCCGTGGAACATAAACATCATATCGTGTTCCTGCACGCCGTCAACGAAGGCCCCGCCAGCCAGAGCTATGGCCTCCAGGTGGCGGCATTGGCCGGGGTGCCTGACCCGGTAATAAGAACGGCGAGAGGATACCTGCTGAAACTTGAACAGGAGGCGTTGAGCAACCAGCCGCAAGGGGACTTGTTCTCCAGGGACAGCCTCTTCTGGAAGCAGGACAGGATGCCAGAAGAGGCCGTTGATAAAAACGACGACCTGCCGGAGCATCCTGCGCTTGCACTGCTGCGCACCATCGTGCCCGACGACTTGAGCCCGAAACAGGCCCTGGATCAACTCTACGCCTTGAAGAAAGCGGCGGAGAAAGAAGAATAGCTCGACTTATATCTCTATTGGCGATCTCTACCGGCAGAGGCCCGCATCTTAGTGCTCATGACCATGGCCATGCGGCCCATGTGCATGGCCATGGGCCAGTTCTTCGGCAGTAGCGGGACGCACATCCGTTATCTGGCATTCAAACCGGACCGACTGCCCTGCCAAAGGATGATTGCCATCCACCACGACCTTGTCTTCGGCAATGTCAGTCACTGTATATATCCGGACATTGTCCGACTCTTCCTCGCCCCCTTCGAACTTCATGCCCACCACGACATCCTCGGGAAAGCGGCTGCGTGACTCGACCCGCACGAGATCGCTGTCATATTCGCCAAAGGCATCCTCCGGTTCCATCACGACCAGGCAACGATGTCCTGCTTCCTTGTGATTCAACTCCTCTTCCACCTTCGGAAACATTTCATCATTGTAACCACCGTGGAGGTAGCTTACGGGGAAATTGGATTTCTCCAGAATTTCACCGGTTGAATCAGACAAGATATAATTGAGCGATACCACGGTGCCTTTTTGAATTCGCATATCGTTGAGCCTGCAGGTTAGGTTATCAGGAATTTCCTCAGGAAATGATAAAAATGCTACGAGCCCATGCTCTCCCGGGCTCGATGCCTCCATGGAGAATCATTCATTATTGCATTCGCAATCCTGAAATGGAATACGGCTTTTTTGTGAGCCGGGCCAGGTCGACCAAAATGGAGAGGGTCAAGCAGTGTCAATCGGCCTGACAGAGGCCTGATTCAGGGCAGGATTTATTCATGACTTCAAGGGCTTTTTCATTTGTCATGAGTTCCCTTACCGGCGCAAAGCTGCGACGGTGCACAATAGAGACACCGTGAATTTTCAGCGCGGCAAGATGCTGTTCCGTGGAGTATCCTTTATGCCGATCGAAGCCATAACGGGGAAAACGCCGGTGTAAGGCCATCATCTCGGCATCACGAGCGGTCTTGGCAAGGATCGAGGCAGCGGAAATTTCTGGCACCAGGCTGTCACCCCTCACGATGGTAGTCACGGGAAACTTCAGGCGGGGACTGTGGTTTCCATCCACCAATACCCGCGCTGGCGTCACCTGCAATTTCCCAAGCGCGCGTTTCATTGCCAGCAGGCTTGCTTGCAGTATATTCAGCCGGTCGATTTCCCTGACGGATGCGAACCCGATAGCCCAGGCAATCGAATGCGCCTTTATGGCAAGGGTCAGGCTGTTGCGCTTTCCCTCGGTAAGCGTTTTCGAATCTGCCAGGCCCTCTATAGGAGAAGCTGGATCGAGTATCACACAGGCGGCAAACACCGGTCCTGCCAGCGGCCCCCTGCCTGCCTCATCCACACCGCAGATCCACTGGTATTCATCGCTGCACATGGGTTAACTCCCGCGCTCTTCCGGAAGTATTTCAGGTCTCTTTTGGCCTGACGGTACACATCAGTTCGGCCTCGGCAGCAACGCGGCCATCCACTTCCGCCCGTGCCGCATATTTCCAGATTCCGATCCTCTCCTTTAGAACTGTGGCCTTGAGTATCAACTGATCGCCCGGTTCCACCGGCCGCTTGAAGCGCGCATTATCGATGCCGACGAAATAATAGATGGAATTCTCGTCCGCTTCCACATTGGCTGTCTTGAGCGTCAGAAGAGCGGCAGCCTGCGCCAGCGCTTCGATCACCAATACCCCTGGCATGACGGGATGATGAGGAAAGTGTCCTGTAAAAAAAGGCTCATTGATCGTTACATTCTTGAGCGCGGTAAGGCTCTTTCCCGGCTCGAAAGCGAGAACGCGATCGACGAGGAGCAAGGGGTAACGGTGAGGAAGGTACTTCAGAATTTCGTGAATATCCATTAGGGTCTGTTGACGTTTCACATTGGTAGCCAGAGGATCATACAGGCCATGGCTACTACACTTTCGTAATTTCTCTTCAGCTTGTCGAATCGTGATGCTACCGCCCGATAATGCTTCAAACGGGCAAAGGTGTTTTCCACCAGATGCC
>JAFKJB010000014.1 GCA_017306155.1 Nitrosospira multiformis | reverse complement strand
CTGGGTGCGGGCACGGTCCCTGACCACATGGAGTTCCTGGTGGACCGCTTCGGCTTTCTTCGCGCGCGCTGGATACCCGAATTCGATGGCGCGGGCTGGTCCAGTTCCGACATGCTGATGCAGCAGGTGGCGCAGCTCAACCGCGAGCCCGAAATCCTGCCGCCGCCGGGCGATCATGTCCATTAGCGGGCAGCGGTAAAATAAAAGAACGCAGGCAGGGGCCAGAACGAAGGGGACAGCGCCTCCCCTTAAGCAGGGTCTGCGCAGATTCAGTTGCCCGAGGATGCTCGATCTGTCTGCCTTGAAAGCGTTCTTCCTGTTACAGGAAGGTCCCAGACGCCATTCCTTCGACAGGCATGGCGGTGCCCCTCAGGCCCTTCAGGCTCAGGGCGCATGGAAAAGAAAGGCGGGGTGATCGAGGCGGAGCACCGGGCGAATACAGCCGGAAAGCGGAAACGCGCCGCAGGATTCCAGAAAGCCCTGGAGAAGAGAAGCAGGAGCAATTCAGGCAAGAGCAGCAAACGGCAATACGGCCCCGCGATGGAGCGCGCATTACAATTCTTCAATTCGTACCTACAAGGAGTAGAGCAAATGATTAAATCGATGGTCATGGTCTTGACGAGTGCTGTTCTGGCTGTGTCATTGCCCGCCTCGGCGCATACCGATGAATATTTCGATACTCATGCTGCGCCTCACGGCGGGCAGGTACGTATGGCAGGACCCTATCATCTGGAGCTTGTAACAAAGGATAAAGAATTGACGGTTTATGTAACAGATCATGCAGATGCCCAGATCAAGACAGAAGGGGGCGTGAGCAAGGCATCATTTCAGGTCGGTAAAGCCAAGCCGAAAACTTCCATAAAGCTCGAACCGGCGGGTGATAACGTGATGAAAGGAAAAGGAGATTTCTCCCTGACCCCGGACACGGTAGTCATCGTATTCGTCAAATTGCCGGAACAGGAGGCGCAGTCCGCCCGGTTCACTCCGTTGAAGGCCGTGGCAAAGGATTCGCAGAAAAAGGGCGATAAAAAAGCAGATGAGGGTCATGGCGACCACGCCGGCCATGGAAATCACGACAGCTTCAGCAGACATGGCAAGCATGATGCGCATGGACAGAGTGAAGACCAGGGCGGCGGCGATAATCACCACATGCATCATTGATTATCAAGCCGCGAGGCCAGCAGGAATGGAACGGCGGGTATCTGCGCTTATATGGAATAAGCGCAGATACCAGGGTAGCAATGGCGCCAGGCTCAAAAAAGAGATAACAGGCAGCGGAAACGGAAAATTCGGCGAGGTGGAACCTTACTGGTCATAGCCATCCGCGATTCCCGATATCGCTCGCCACCGGAGTAATGGTGTTCAGTGCGGCCCGCCGTCCCCGTTGTATATCGATGCTCATCAATATCCCGAGGCCTATAATAAAATAGCTGCCCGTAATCAACATGGCCAGCCGATGGTCTCCCCCGGAAATCCAGCTCACGATTCCATAGGTGATTGGACCGAGTATCGAGGACAGATTGACTGCAAGCCCCCACAGTCCGAAAAATTCGGCGCGTCTCGCATCCGGACTGAAATAGCCTATCAGTGCGCGCCCTGCCGATTGTGACGCTCCAAGGCAGAGGCCGGCGATGTTGGCAGCGAGCCAGAACATGGGGCGCGTCACAGCCATCCATGCCAGCAACACCATCACAATCCAGCCCGCTAAGGTCAGCGCGATGGTGGGAATATGGCCGATTCTGTCCTGGATATTGCCGAAGGCGAACGCACCGATTGATGCCGTAATATTGACAACCAGGACCAGAAACATGGTATCGCCGGTATCAAAGCCCATTACCTGTTGCGCATATATGGCGGCTAAAGTAATTACGGTCTGAATGCCTGCCTGGTAAAACACGATACAGGCGAGAAAGCGTACAAGGTCGCGAAAATCGCGCACATGATGGAACGTGACGAGCAAGCGGGCAAAGGCTTCGCGCACGACATTGCGTTCTGCCGTATGCGATTGCGGCAGTGCACGTTCCTTGAGAAAAAGAAAAGTCGGTATGCTCGAAATTGCGAAAAATCCGGCAGTTATAAGCATTGTGCCCGGAACGAACTGCTCTGCGGGGGTGCCCTGGGCCTGTACCCAGGTCACATAAGCCAACGACACTCCCAGGCTGACCAGCCCGCCAACATAGCCGAGACTCCAGCCCCAACCGGAAACCTTTCCCAATGCGTCGCCGTGTGCAAGTTCCGGCAGAAAAGCTGAAATCAGATTCGCACCGCTGCTGAAGAAAAAATTGCTTAACACGATCAGTACCACGGCCAGCATCAGATCACCCGGACCGACAAAGTAAAGCAATGCGGTAAAAAGCACGCAACCGATTGTGCTCACCAGCAGCAAAGGCTTTTTCATCGCATACGCATCGGCATAAGCGCCTATCACCGGCGCAGTCACCATAATAAGCGCATAAGACACCGACAACGCTGCGGTCCAGGCAAACGTCCCCCACGCTGCATTATTCGCCACCACAGCCACAAAATAGGCGTTAAAAATGGCGGTAATCACAACGGTGGTGTAGCCTGAATTCGCGAAGTCGAACATTGCCCATGACCAGACTTCACGCCGGCTTACCCCAGGCGCGAGGTAGCGCGGCTTATCCTGTACCTGCATGAGATCCGATAGGGTCTGATACGCTTGCTGGCTTGATTCGCTCTCGTTCAGCACCCATGATTACTTGAGGGTAGATGTGCTTGCATGATGCCCGAGTATCCTGGAAATGCTCAGCCATAGCAAGTTCAGCATCCGTTATTCATACTAAGTAAGCGCTTACTTAGCCAAAACGTCAATGCTTTGACTGTCCTACCCCGCCACAGACGTTTACCAGGACGCCTATCAGATTCAGCATGCCTTCCATCAATACATTCAGGTGCTCCTCGGTACACTCGAATGAGCGCAGCAAGGCCAACGTGTCTACTACTGCAATCTCTCCGTGCTTCACCTGGTGGTGAGCAAGGTTTAATGCAAGCAGCCGCGCGCACTCCGCCAGTTCCTCTTTGGTCGCCTTCTTGATCAGTATATTGGCAAGGTCGTACGCTTGATCGTAAGTTATCAGGTTATTCATCTTCAGCTGTCTGTTATTGGTTTATCAAGCAAAGTCTCCTGGGTCCAGCGCCTGACAGTAACAGGAGCAGGTCTCGGTAAAACTCTTCCCTCCTGGCTGATACGGTCTGATTCCTCTCACCAGCAAGAGTTTCCAGTGCTTCATGATAATCGCATTACAGCGTTTTACTATTGGACCTTGGTACGCCTATCGGCACAGCTTACTGAAACGGCAGCAAAAGGAAGTAAATAAATGGAAGCAAACGGAAGCCTGCCCCAGGCCGCGTGAAGCGTGGCCTTGATTCGCTGCCGAATAGAATTGGTGCTGTTGAGAGGAGTCGAACCTCCGACCTACTGATTACGAATCAGTTGCTCTACCAACTGAGCTACAACAGCCTGGGAAGGGATCAGAATAAACCGTGGCAATTATAGTCTTTTGGAAAACGGCGGGCAAACATTCCCCATTCGAGAGCATGGTTCGCAGGTGAAAGAAGCAAAAGGAAAGCAGAGCAGTCGCCCGCGTGCAATAGATACTTAACCCAGCACAACCACAGCCCTCCATGAATCTCTCAATTTCTGCTTCCACAAAACCTGTGCCTGATCCCGAACGGGACACCTTTTTTCTGTAGAAAACAGCTCATCCGGGCACTTGAATTCCCCCGGTTGAAATAAAAAAGCGTAAATTCCAGCATATTCGCCGAATGGCCGAGAATCACTAGACAATTTCCTGGGATTGGGTCAAACTTGCCGCCATGAAAAATGGCTCAAACCGCTATAAAAATATTCTGGTCATCCATGGGCCGAACCTGAATTTATTAGGTACCAGGGAACCAGAGGTTTACGGAGCCGTCACATTAACAGAAATTAATGGAAATTTAGCGAAATTAGCCGAAAAAGAGGGTATCAGTCTTAATTATTTTCAAAGTAACGCTGAAGGAGAACTGATAGATCGGATCCAGCAGGCGGGCGCTGAAAAAACAGACTTCATTATCATCAATCCTGCCGCTTATACGCATACCAGTATTGCCTTGCGTGACGCACTTGCCGCTACCCGGATACCTTTCATTGAAGTTCACCTTTCCAATATTTTTGCTCGCGAATCTTTCCGCCAGAAATCTTTTTTTTCCGATATGGCAGTGGGTGTCATAAGTGGCCTGGGAGCAAAGGGATACGAACTTGCCTTCAATTATGTGCTGGCGGCAACTGATAAGCGTCAAGGATAGCAATGAAGTGACCGGGTGCCATCGAGGAGTTGAGAATTCCTTTTGACAGGCCAATGCAGTTTTGGCTCATCTCACCCCTTGCGTGTTTTGAAACAGGGTATTTCCGAAAAGAGAAAAACACAAAGTTCGCGTCTTCGCACGCAGATCAGATGGTTGGAAGTTTTGGTTTTGACAGAACATAACGCAAAAGGAACCGATCGGGAGACCCTATATGGACCTGAGAAAGCTTAAAAAACTGATTGATCTGGTGGAGGAATCCGGTATTGCCGAGTTAGAGATAACGGAGGGCGAAGAAAAGGTCCGCATCAGCAGATCCACGCCTTCGATGCAGATGTCCGCTCCCCCAGCCGTAACCTATCCGCCATACCCCGCTGCACCGACCGCACCCGCCGCTATAGTCTCCCCACCCGCCACTGTTACGCCGGCGACGGCCGCCGCCGAGATATTGCCGCAAGGTCATATGGTCAAGTCGCCCATGGTAGGCACGGTCTACCGCAGTTCTGCGCCGGGCAGCAATCCCTTCGTAGAGGTGGGTCAGACAGTCAAGGAGGGCGATACGCTCTGCATCATCGAGGCAATGAAATTGCTCAACGAGATCGAGTCGGACAAGAGCGGCGTTATCAAGGCGGTACTGGTGGAGAATGGACAACCGGTCGAGTATGGCGAACCGCTGTTCGTGATTGAATGATCCGGTATTTTGCGCGTTGCGCGCCCCCTTGGGAGCCTGCATCAAGAGAAGAGGAGAAATCACCTCCATCATGAAACGAGATACGAGCGGCAGACATGTTTGAAAAAATACTGATAGCAAACCGTGGCGAGATTGCCCTGCGGATACAACGTGCATGCCGTGAGATGGGTATCAAGACAGTCGTGGTGCACTCCCAGGCCGATGCCGAGGCAAAATATGTAAAACTCGCTGATGAGTCAGTGTGTATCGGGCCTCCCCCTTCGGCACAGAGTTATCTGAATATCCCCGCCATCATCAGCGCCGCTGAAGTCACTGACGCCGAGGCAATTCATCCGGGTTACGGGTTTTTGTCGGAAAATGCGGATTTTGCCGAACGTGTAGAAAAAAGCGGTTTCGTCTTTATCGGTCCCCGGCCGGAGACGATTCGGCTGATGGGCGACAAGGTCAGCGCCAAGAACGCCATGAAAAAGGCCGGCGTGCCTTGTGTTCCAGGTTCGGAAGGCGGTCTCCCCGAATCCGTGGACGAAATCAGGAGCATCGCTCGCGCTATCGGCTATCCTATCATTATCAAGGCCGCAGCAGGGGGAGGCGGTCGTGGCATGCGCGTGGTGCACACCGAAGCAGCGTTGCCGAACGCGGTCATTATCACGCGCAACGAAGCTCAGGCTGCATTCGGCAACCCGACGGTCTACGCGGAAAAATATCTGGAGAACCCGCGCCACATCGAGTTTCAGGTATTGGCGGATGAACATCGCAACGCCATCTATCTGGGGGAACGGGATTGCTCCATGCAGCGCCGCCATCAGAAAATTATCGAGGAAGCGCCGGCTCCGGGCATTCCCCCGAGATTGCGCGATAAAATGGGAACCCGTTGCGTCGACGCATGCAAGCGCATCGGTTATCGCGGCGTGGGCACCTTCGAGTTTCTGTTTGAAAAAAACGAGTTCTATTTCATCGAAATGAACACGCGCCTGCAGGTCGAGCATACCATTACCGAGGCCATCACCGGGATCGACCTGGTGCAAGCGCAGATTCGCGTGGCAGCTGGCGAAAAGCTCACTCTGCGGCAGCGCGACATCGTATTGAAAGGTCATGCCATCGAATGCCGTATCGCTGCCGAAGACCCGTACAAGTTCACCCCGTCGGCAGGGCGTATCACCCAGTATCATGCTCCCGGAGGTCCCGGCATTCGCGTGGATTCCCATGTATATCATAACTATTTCGTGCCGCCCTATTACGATTCCATGATAGGTAAAATAATCGCGTATGGAGACAGCCGCGACCAGGCGATAGCACGCATGCGTATCGCGCTGTCGGAAATGGTGATCGAGGGCATCAAAACCAACACCCCGCTGCATCTTGACCTGTTGTCCGATGCCGCATTCCTGAATGGCGGCACGAGCATCCATTATCTCGAGCAAAAGCTCGCCAATTACAATAATAATTCCGGATGAGGCGCCATCGCTTCGCTACTGAAACTCTCATGGCGGAAGGATAGTTTTTGAGGTAAGAGCCTCTCTGGAAACGGGCCTGGAACGTTCTGCCCGCCTGCCGTCTGCTTAGGCAGCCAAATGCAAGGTACGTACCCTCCATGCCGTGGATTTCGGTCATTATAAAAACGGACAGCATGCATGTCGAAGCGCTAAGCGATGCGATGCTGGCGTTGGGCGCGCTATCAACCGACATCCATGATTCCGCAGCCGGGACCGAGCACGAGCAACCCCTGTTTGGCGAACCAGGAGAGCCCGCCGCAGGCATCTGGCTTGCACCGGAGCTTACCGCGCTATTCAAGGGGGATACCGATACTTCCGCCATAATGCGCGCTGCGGCCGAAGCCGCCGGCCTGCCTGCTCCTCCGAGCTACCATATCGAATATGTGGAAGAGCAGGATTGGGTACGGGTAACCCAGTCGCAATTCAATCCGATCCGTATTTCCTCGCGCTTGTGGGTCGTGCCAAGCTGGTATGAAATACCCGATCCGGCTGCCATCAACCTGATCCTCGATCCCGGGCTTGCCTTTGGAACGGGAACTCATCCTTCTACGCAGCTATGCCTTGAATGGCTTGACGAAAATCTCGGCGGAGGGGAAGATGTTCTCGATTATGGCTGCGGCTCGGGCATATTGGCGATTGCGGCGCTCAAGATGGGCGCCCGCCATGTAGTCGGCATCGACATAGACTCACAGGCGGTGGAGGCAAGCCGCCAGAACGCAAGGCTTAACCAGTGCGCAGAAACCGAAATAGCGTTTCATACGCAGATGACGGATCAGTCAGGTACAGAACATGGAGGCTGGGCGGACGTGGTTGTCGCCAATATCCTTGCCAATCCGCTGATCATGCTGGCTCCCATATTGACGCATGCTGTCCGGCCAGGGGGAAGCATTGCGCTATCCGGTATACTCGCGGAACAGGCAGAAGAGGTGATGCAGGCTTATCGGCAATCGCATGAGATGCATGTTGCGCGAAATCGCGAGGGATGGGTCTTGCTGGCAGGTACGAGAAAATGAACAGATTAAACAGAAACCAGAACCGGTATGGCACTTGTAACTCGATGTCCTGACTGCTTCACGGTCTTTCGCATCACACCCCTGCATTTGCAGGCGCACGGGGGCAAGGTGCGCTGCGGACAGTGCAACCACATATTTGATGGTTTCGCTGCGCTGCTGACCATTGAGGAGCCGGAAACCATAACACCGGTGAAAACCGGGGAAGCGGCGAAAGCGCCGGAAAGTACTTCACGGCTTTTCCCTGATGTGGCGATGTCTCACGCGGAAGCCTTGCAGGAAGGGGGCGTCCCGGAGCCCATGAGGCTGGAACCACACATCTCTGAACCGATCCCATCAGCGCAAAATCCATCAGAACCGCGTGCGTCAGAGCCGACCGGTGCAGCACCTGTCAAGCCAGAGGCAGCAGAGGCTCGCGCTCCTGAAACGCCTGCAAGGGAAAAACCTGACTCCAGGGCGGTGAAAAAAGCAGACAGAGCACGGGACAGGCGGGTTGCGAGAGAACAGATTCCGCAAACGGGCGGCGCAATGTACGCCGGGCCGGAAGACGACATGCTGGATAATTATTTTCCAGAGCATTACGCTTCCAGAGGAAAGCAACTGCCCGAGATCACGGCGGCCTGGGCCGTTGCCAATCTTTTTATGTTCATCGTGCTTGTGGCGCAGGTTATCTATTTATTTCGCAGCGAGCTTGTGGTCAGCATGCCAGGCACAAGACCATTTCTTGAACAATACTGTAAAGTCTTGGAATGTACCGTTTCCCTGTCGCCGACTCCAGCCAGCTTGACCGGGCATAAACCGGAACCATTCAATCCAGGGCAAATGCTTGCTACCAGCGTCCCTGATTCTTTCAGGAAGGCGCATCTTGAAATCGGGGCCCTTTCATTCGCGAATCCATCTGCTGCTTCACCGGTTAATCCCCTGCACGTCCCGCTTGAGGCGCTCTCATAGTGGCTGTAATGGCTCACCGAATCCTCACCGTAATAACTGCATTCAGGCCGGCTTTCACACTATTGGTGGTGCTGGCTTGTCTGCCGCCAGCCTATGCCGAGCAAGCCGCCGGCGTCCTCGACGAGGAGTGGCGGCTGCATCGGCCTGATAATCATGCAACCCAAAAAGAGTCCATCTCCGGAGGGGCTTGTGCTGTTCAGACTGGGGCCTTTCCGGTGGGATTCAATGCCTATGTCGTGCCGGAAGGCAATCATCCTTCTTATCCTCCTTTCTGTTCCCCCGTGCCAGCCGGTCCGCTCAACCTGGTGATCGACATACTGTGGCCGGAAGTCCGCGAGTTACCGCTCATCGTGAAGCTGATGAAAGTGGGTGGGGGAGAAGAACGCGAAATTATATCTTTACCCGCCACCGCCTACACATCGGGAAACATTCCTTTGGCCGTGAATCTGGAACCGCTCGCGAAGTACAACGTACTACTGGTGGGCGACGATGGCAGCGGCATTAACCGTGATCTCGTCACGATTCCATTGGAGGTCAGGAGAGCGGGGGACTTTGTTCACACCGGCAATAGTGGTACAGGCATGGGTTTTCTGGTCCTGGTGGTGGCCTTGGTGGGCATTGCAGGCGGAATTATGCATTTCTGGCGTCCCAGGACTGACAGGGTTCATCCTTCCAAATAGCCGCGCCGTTCTGCCAGGATGGCTGAATCAATTCCTTGCTCGGAATGGGACGATGCCTTGAGCACGGGCGCCCTCCCCCTGAAGCACCAACCCGAGCACTGCTTTGTTGTTGAGGTGTAGAGAAAAATATGTATTTTGAAGTGATTTGAATGGATCATCCCTGAATCTGTAGGCACTCCCCAGTCTTAAACCAAGGCATGATGACTCATCCCCGACTGAATGCCTGCCAAGGGTCGGCCAGCGTCCGCTGCCCGACCATGCTCACGTTTCACGCTGGTCTTAGGTCCGCTGTCTGCCTCTGGCTATCCGATTTGGGGTAAAATCGCTATCCCGCTAAATTAGGTATTTCTCTTCCGGAAAATGGTGCCTGAAAGCCTGATCGAAATCGAAGGCCTGAATTTCTCTTATGGACAGCGTCCGATTCTCAAGGGAATCGACATGACGATGGGACAAGGGAAAGTCATTGCCATCATGGGCGGCAGCGGCAGCGGGAAAACAACTTTGTTGCGGCTCATCGGAGGCGCCGTGCGCCCGACTTCAGGCTATGTGAAAGTTGCAGGCGAGGTAGTGCATAAACTGAAGCGGGATGAGCTTTTCCGCATACGTCGAAAAATGAGCATGCTATTTCAGTTCGGCGCATTGTTTACCGATCTTTCGGTATTCGACAACGTGGCTTTCCAGATGCGGGAACATACGGATCTGCCGGAGTCCATGATACGGGATCTTGTGTTAATGAAACTCCAGGCGGTGGGTTTGCGTGGCGCGCACGAGTTGATGCCTGGTCAGCTCTCCGGCGGCATGGCGCGCCGCGTCGCGCTGGCGCGCTCGATTGCGCTCGATCCCCTGCTTATCATGTACGACGAACCTTTCACCGGACTCGATCCCATTTCACTCACAGTGGTCGGTAGTCTGATACGGCGCCTGACCGATGCCTTGGGCATGACCTCCATCGTCGTAACGCACGACGTGCAGGAATCCTTGAAAATTGTCGATTACGTTTATTTCATCGCGGACGGAGTGATTGCGGCCCACGGCACGCCAGACGAGGTGCGCCGATCGGTTGCGCCGTTTGTGCATCAGTTTGTTCACGGGGAAGAAGACGGCCCCGTCTCGTTTCACTATCCCGCCAGGCCCTATGCACAGGATCTGAAACTGGAGGGCAGTTTTGCCTAAACGTATCGTAGCTGGCATCCAGAGCGTCGGTCATCGCGTCATAGACAGTATCTGGCGCCTGGGCTACGCCAGCCGTTTCTTCCTGCTGACCTTGATCAAGTCCGGCACCAGTTTGCGCCGCTTCACCCTGGTGATACGGGAGCTTTATTTTACCGGAGTACAGTCGCTCATCATCATCCTCGTGTCGGGGCTTTTTGTCGGCATGGTACTCGGCTTGCAAGGCTTCGAAACCTTACAGCGGTATGGGGCAGAATCTGCGGTAGGTACCATGGTGGCCTTGTCCCTGTTACGCGAATTGGGGCCGGTGGTGTCGGCGCTGTTGTTCGCCAGCCGCGCAGGTTCGGCAATCACAGCGGAAATCGGCTTGATGAAAGCGACCGAGCAACTGGCGGCAATGGAAATGATGGCAGTAGATCCGATTGCGCGGGTAGTCGCACCCCGGTTCTGGGCCGGCGTGATTTCAATGCCGTTGCTGGCTGCGCTGTTTTCAGCCATAGGCGTTTATGGTGGTTATCTGGTGGCTGTCATACTTATCGGAGTGGATGAAGGCTCGTTCTGGTCGCAAATGCAAAATGCCGTCGATTTCCACTACGACGTAGTCAATGGCATCATAAAAACTTGTGTTTTCGGCATCGCGGTGACGGCAATCGCCGTGTTCGAGGGGTATGATGCGGCACCCACGGCTGAGGGCGTATCCGGCGCGACAACCCGCACCGTGGTAACTTCTTCACTCGCGATTCTTGGACTCGACTTTATCTTGACCTCGTTCATGTTCAGGGGAATGGGCTGATGCAGCGCGCAACAATGGATTTGTGGGTAGGACTGTTCGTCATGGCAGGTATCGGCGCTCTGCTCGTGCTGGCCTTGAAAGTGGGCAATCTTGGCACTTATAGCGCGAGTGACAGTTATCAGGTGACAGGCAATTTCGAAAACATCGGGGGCCTGAAAGTGCGGGCGCCGGTAAAGAGTGCCGGTGTCGTTGTCGGCCGGGTAACGGACATCCAGTTCAGCACAGAGACATATGACGCTCTGGTGATCATGAATATTGACAGCCGTTATAAATTTCCCAAGGATACTTTTGCCAGCATCCTTACTTCAGGTTTGATCGGGGAGCAGTATATCGGCCTGGCTGCCGGTGGTGATGAAGCGGCACTCAAGGATGGCGACACCATCATGAAAACCAATTCCGCCCTTGTTCTGGAAGAAATGATCGGGAAATTCTTGTTCAATAAAGCCTCAGAAGGAAGCAGCAGCGAAAACTCCGGCAAGAACTAGAAAGGGTGGTAATGAGTCCAACGCTCACGGCAATGTCCGGGTTTTACGGATAAGGGCCTGCGGACAGGAAGCAGGAAGCAGTGATGCGGGCGCCGGAAGCGTCAATCGCATAAGCATTCGTGTATTGAGCAGTCTATTCAAGCGAGGAAATCATGAAAAAATATCTTGGTATTTCAGGTCTGCTGGCAGCCTGGCTGGTTGCATTCCCTGTTGCCGCCGCAGAAGTCAGTCCTGAGACGCTAGTGGATAACACCGCCCAGGAAGTATTGTCAATCGTTCGGCAGGATAAGGAACTGCGCGCGGGCAACACGGCCAAGATTCTTGATCTGGTCGAAGCCAAGGTTCTGCCGCATTTCAACTTTACGCGTATGACCCGGCTGGCCATGGGCAAGAACTGGAACAAGGCAACACCCCAGCAGCAGGAGGAATTGGTGAAAGAATTTCGTACCTTGCTAGTGAGGACTTACTCCAACGCCCTCAGCACCTACAGTGACTACAAGATCAATGTTGAGCCGCCCAGGAGCAGGGCAGAGGACGCGGATACCACTGTCAAGACGAAAGTCATGAAGGATAGCGGGCAACCCGTGGATATCGACTACAGCATGGAAAAAACAGGCGACGGGTGGAAAGTCTACGATGTGACGGTGGCGGGTGTAAGCCTGGTTACGAATTACCGCAGCACGTTCAATAGCCAGATTCGGGAAGGGGGTGTGGAAAAATTACTGAAAACTCTCGGGGATAAGAATCGCGCGTTGGCCGCAAACGATAAAAAAGCGGCCGGTAATTTAAAGACCGTGGCCAACAGTAGCCGATGACGGCCGAGGTGATCCGGCATGAAGGCGGGGAACTGAGCGTAGAAGGATCGATTACGATCGATAACGTCGTTTCAGTGGTCGCGAACGGCGTTGCTTTGTTTGATGGAGAAGATGTGACAATTGATCTCGGACGGGTTACCGAAGCCGATTCCGCTGCCGTCAGTTTATTGCTGGAATGGCGGCGCGAGGCTGCGCGTCGCCATCTCCAGATACGCTTTCTCAACATGCCGCAGAATCTGCAGAGCCTCATGCAACTGTACGGGGTATCCGAATTGATAAGCGATGCATAATTCACAGAAATCAGGCTGTCGTACAGGAATCGCATAACGACAGTGTTCTCCGCTCACCTGCATCCGGCTTCTGGTGGATGCACTGTGCTCCCGTTTTGGTTCCTTTCTATTTTATCTTTCCATGATACCTGCCATAGAAGTCGAGCAGATGCACAAACGTTATGGTGCACTGCGAGTTCTGGCGGGCATCGATCTCAAGATAGAGCCAGGTGAGTTTTTCGCCTTGCTGGGTCCCAACGGAGCGGGGAAGACCACGCTTATCAATATCATGGCGGGACTTACCCGGGCAACCAGCGGCCGGGCGCGGGTGATGGGATACGACGTGGTTTCCCGTTACCGCCAGGCGCGACGCATGCTGGGCGTGGTTCCTCAGGAACTGGTTTTCGATCCGTTTTTTACTGTGCGCGAAACACTGATCCTTCAGTCAGGATATTACGGCTTGAAGAACAATGGGGCGTGGATAGAGGAAATCATCCACCATCTCGATCTCGCGGATAAGGCCGATACCAACATGCGAGCGCTCTCGGGCGGCATGAAGCGGCGCGTACTGGTGGCCCAGGCATTGGTGCACAAGCCTCCGGTCATCGTTCTGGATGAGCCGACTGCGGGTGTGGATGTCGAGTTGCGCCAGGGACTCTGGCGCTTCATCAAGCAGTTGAATCGGGAAGGCCATACCATAGTATTGACCACCCATTATCTCGAAGAAGCGGAGGCACTGTGCAGCCGCGTGGCAATGATGAAGCAAGGCAATGTCGTTGCCCTGGACAGCATCAGAAACCTGGTCGGCAGCGTACCGGGATGTTCCGTGCGGTTGCGGCTGTCGCCTGATACGTTGCCTCCAGCGCTGCAGCCGCTAATGAGCAGCCGCGAAGAGGGCTGCTACATTCTGGCCCTGGCAGAGTATTCCCAGCTCGAGCAGGTCATGGCCGCATTGCGTAAAGCAGCACTGCATGTACTCGAGATGCAGGTGCTGCAGCCTGATCTGGAAGAGGTATTCATACGGATCATGGGCACACACAAAATCAGGAAGCCCGAGATCCTGCCCGTATGACCGGATTTCTCACATTACTCTACAAGGAGTTGCTGCGATTCTGGAAAGTGGGATTCCAGACGGTATTCGCGCCCATGGTATCCACTCTGCTATATCTCCTGATTTTTTCGCATGTGCTGGAAGAGCATGTACAGGCATACCCCGGCGTAGCGTATACCGTTTTTCTCGTGCCTGGCCTGGTGATGATGGCGATGCTGCAAAACGCTTTTGCCAATTCCTCATCGAGCCTGATCCAGTCCAAGATCACCGGCAATCTGATTTTTATCCTGCTGTCGCCGCTTTCGTATCGCGAAATATTTTTCGCCTACGTTACTGCGTCGGTCGTGCGGGGCCTGGCAGTAGGCCTGGGCGTCTACCTGATTACCCTGACGTTCTTCGATGTGCCCCTGTCCTCATTTCCCTGGGTACTGATGTTTGCGTTGATGGGAAGCGCATTGCTGGGGGCTATCGGCGTCATTGCCGGTATCTGGGCAGAAAAATTTGACCAGCTCGCCGCGTTTCAGAATTTTGTCATTCTGCCGCTGACGTTTTTATCCGGCGTATTCTACACAATCCCCTCATTGCCGCCCTTCTGGCAAGGCCTGTCTCACCTGAATCCGTTTTTCTACATGATCGATGGTTTTCGCTATGGTTTTTTCCGCGCATCCGATATCTCACCCTATGTCAGTCTTGGCATTGTAGCCACATGCTTTGTGGCGGTATCATGGCTGACGCTGCAAATGCTCAAAAGAGGCTACAAGATCAGGCATTGATTGCATTTTTTTAGCGGTGGAACGGGTATATGCGAGATACGCCGGTGCCGTTCCCGTTTTTTACGGCAATCTGCCGGGCCGGCAACGTTACATGAAAGGGAAACTATAGATGGTTACAGCGAACAGCATAAAAACTCATATCGAGGCTTCCATGCTTTGTGAACTGGTGCATGTGGAAGGAGACGACGGCTACCATTTCAACGCCATCATCGTCAGCCCGGAATTCCGTGGAAAAAATATGGTGCAGCAGCACCAACTGGTTTACCGGGCACTCGGCGACAGAATGAAACAGGAGATTCACGCACTGTCCATGAAAACCATGACACCGGAGCAGTGGGCGGAAAGCAACGATCAGAACTGAACTTCGCTAAGGCTGCGCAATCTGGATTCGAGAATAGAGAAGACTCCTGCCGGGTATCAGGCGGCAGGAGCCATGACCGTGCGCAGCTTCTGCATGGCTTTGGCTTCGATCTGTCGAACGCGCTCTGCGGAGACTCCCAGTTCATCGGCGAGCTCATGCAGCGTTGCCGTATCTTTTTCCTGCAGCCAGCGGGCCTCGATGATGTGACGGCTGCGTGCATCCAGGCTCTCAAGCGCCTGCTCCAGTCCTTCACCCCGCAGACGCAGGGTTTGCTCGTTCTCCAGCACGTGCGAGGGTTCGGAACCATCGGTCAGGTAAGCAATGGGGCTGAATGCTTCCTCATCGTCGTCTTCCGACAACGGTTCGAGTGAAATATCACGGCCGCTGAAGCGGGTCTCCATCTCCACCACTTCCTCAGGCTTCACATCCAGTTGTTTTGCAACCTCCGCAACTTCCTCCGGGCTCATGGTATCGAGCGCCTGTTTCAGGCTGCGCAAATTGAAAAACAGCTTGCGCTGGGCCTTTGTCGTGGCAATTTTAACCAGCCGCCAGTTGCGCAGTATGAATTCATGGATTTCAGCCTTGATCCAGTGCACTGCAAATGAAACCAGCCGGACGCCGCGTTCGGGATCGAAACGCTTGACGGCTTTCATCAATCCGATATTTCCTTCCTGTATCAGGTCAGCCTGGGGCAAGCCATAGCCTTTGTAGCCCCGTGCGATGGCGACGACCAGGCGCAGGTGCGACAGTACGAGCTGGCGCGCAGCGTCTATGCTGCCTTCATCACGCAGCGATCGTGCCAGTTGCAGTTCCTCTTCCTGAGTAAGGATGCGAAACTGATTGGCGGACTGAATGTAGCTTTCGAGGCTGGCTGCTGAAGGGGCAGTTAAAGCGAAAGTCATTTATCCTCCTCGGTTTCCTGTGAACGTTAACCTTTTTCCATTAACCATTAAGAACGTCAACATTTTTGAAAGTTCCCCCCGCTGCTCATTGTAAAATGCCTTAACCTTATGAATTATCGGGGTTCTATTTTCATCAAATGACTAACGACAGACAGCCAGGCGCCGAGCCAGCCAAGGCCGGCCGAAAACAGAAACATGATCAGGCTATCTCCCATGGAAAGATGATAAAGACGGAAATCCGTTTCATACAATTGCATCAGATGCTTTACCGGCTCGCCAGTGAGGTGGATCCCCAGAGAGATGATGAGCCATGCCACGATGCCGCCTACCAGTCCCTGTATTGTCCCAAAATATAAAAAAGGGCGACGGATAAAGCCGTTGGTTGCGCCAATCAGTTTTGCCACTTCTATTTCATCCCTCATGGTCAGGATCTGGAGGCGTATGGTGTTGAATACCACCGCGATTACCAGAAGGCTGAGCAGCACGCTCAGCATCCAGGCTGCAAGCCGCCCCAGCTTGAGCAGCGCAGCCAGACGTTGCATCCAGGCAGAATCCAGCTGCACATGTTCGACCTGATGGAGTTCTGCCAAGGCCCTGCTCAATGTCTTCAGTGTTTCTGCCGAGACGTCCCTGGCGGTAACAACGAACGCATCGGGCAGCGGGTTTCCTTCGAGGCCATCCATCACTCCGGCCAGTCCGGGACTCTCCTTGAACTGCTCAAGGGCGCTGGCCTTGGGAATGAACCTGAAACTCGCCACGTGCGGATTTTCTTTCAGAAACGATTCAATTTTGCCTGCCTCACTCTGGGTCGTATTCAGTTTTAAAAAAAGACTCAACTGAGGACCACTGGAAAACTGGCCGGAAAGTGTCTCGACATTCTCGAGAAACACGTAAATTCCTGCTGGCAGACTGAAGGCAATGCCGATCACTCCCAGGGTCAGCAGCGTGCTGAACGGGATCAAGGCCAGCCGCTTGAAGGCTAGCACCATGGCCTGCCAGTGATACGAAAACCAGGTGTTCATCCAGTCAGCTCGCCGTGACTGAGAGTGAGAATACGCTGCGGGAGATCACCTAGCAGCTCGACATCGTGGGTGGATATAAGTACGGTAACGCCTACCTGATGAAAAGATTTGAAAATAGCCATGATATCCCTTGCATACTCCATATCCAGATTGCTCGTCGGCTCATCGGCGATGAGTATCGAAGGCCTGCTGACAATGGCGCGCGCGATGCACAGCCGCTGCTGCTCTCCACCTGAAAGCGTGATGGGACGCGCTTTCTCCTTGCTCAGCAGTCCCACTTTATCGAGCGCGGCGCGCACTCGCCTGGCAGCTGCTTTCGACTCGAAACCGCTGATCTGCAGGGGAAGCAGAACATTCTCGAAAACGCTGCGGTCGAACAGCAGCTTCTGATCCTGAAACACCAGTCCGAAGTTGCGGCGCAGGAAAGGAATGGCGGCGCCATTGAGTCTGCCGACATCCTGGCCGTTGACGATAACGCTGCCGGTAGTGGAACGCTCGATCGCGGCAATGAGCCGCAGCAACGTTGTCTTTCCTGCTCCCGAATGGCCGTTGATCAAGGCCATCTCCCCTGTTTCTACTGTGAAACTGACATTCCGGAGTGCCTCGAAACCATTGGGGTAGCGCTTGAAAACCTCACTGAAACTGATCATTTATTGCACTATGAGCTGGCCTGGTCAATTCCATCTCAACTCCATCCTTTTCGTATATTCCCTCAATCAAACAACGCCCCGACAAATTCGCTCGCGACGAAAGGCCTCAAATCGTCCAGACCCTCACCTACACCGATAAACCGGACCGGCAACGGGACTTTTTGCTGGCGCTGGCGGGCAATGGCGGCAAGCACGCCGCCTTTTGCGGTTCCGTCCAGCTTGGTGACAATGAGACCTGTCAGGCCAAGGGCATCATCAAATGCCTGTACCTGATTGACTGCATTCTGCCCGGTATTCGCATCCAGGACCAGTAACGTTTCATGAGGCGCGCCTGCCTCGGTTTTGGCAATAACGCGCTTCACTTTTTTTATTTCCTCCATGAGGTGCAGTTGTGTTGCCAGCCTTCCGGCAGTGTCCGCCAGTACGATATCGATGCCGCGCGCTTTCGCCGCATTGACGGCATCGAATATGATCGCCGCCGGATCCCCTCTTTGGTGACCGTTGCTTTCCTGTGCGATCACCGCAACACGATTGCGTTCCCCCCATGCCATCAGTTGCTCGCGCGCTGCGGCACGGAAGGTATCACCTGCCGCGAGCAGCACGGACTTGCCCTGCAGTTGATAATAATGCGCGAGTTTTCCGATGGAAGTGGTTTTTCCAGCGCCGTTCACCCCGGCCAGCATAATGATAAAAGGCTGGTGAGCGCTGGTATCGAGGGGTTGCGCAAGCGGCTCCAGCAGATCGACCAGCGCTTCCTGCAACGCATCTTTGAGCTGCGACGCATCCGTCAGGCCGTTACGTTTGACTTTTCTGCGCAACTCCTCCAGCAGCCAGGTGGTGGCACTGACCCCCGCATCCGCAGTGAGCAATATGGTTTCCATCTCCTCGTAGAGGTCTTCATCGATCGCTCCGCCACCGAAGAGACCCGAAAGGCGCTTGCCCAGATTGTCGCGCGTGCGGGACAGGCCGTGCCTGACCCTTGCCCCCCAGTTCGAATTCGCGGGTTCGCTCGTCGTGGAATCATTTTTGGATTTGAAGAAACTTGCCATTCTGGTAGGCTGTCAGTATTCGAGAGTTCGATGTAAATCTCACGCAAATCTTATTCCGGATTTTATTCTGTTTATCCGGATTCAGGTATTAATTAAAAAAGAAGATGACTTATCCGTATTTTCATTTTTTGCCGCCTTGCCGCTTTTTACCGGCCAGCCTCTGGGCTGCTTGCATAATTCTCGTTTCGCTGTTCTCCCCCGCCGCTCTTGCCAGCAGCACGCATGAATTCACTCTCGGTAATGGCTTGAGGCTTATTGTCAAGGAAGATCACCGTTCCCCGGTCGTCATCTCGCAAATCTGGTACAAGGCGGGGAGCATCGACGAGGTAAACGGCAAGACCGGGGTCGCCCACGTGCTTGAGCACATGATGTTCAAGGGCACGAAGAAAGTACCGGGCGGCGAGTTTTCCCGCCTTATCGCAGCGGCGGGGGGGCGTGAAAACGCTTTCACTGGACAGGATTATACGGCCTATTTTCAGCAATTGCATAAGTCCCGACTGCCGCTGGCGATGGAACTGGAGTCGGACCGGATGCGCAACCTTGTGCTGACAGAAGAGGAGTTTTCCAAGGAAATCAAAGTCGTGATGGAAGAACGACGGTTACGTACGGATGATCAGGCGCGCTCCCTGGTGCATGAGACACTTATGGCGACCTCCTATCAGTCGCACCCTTACCGGCATCCGGTGATAGGCTGGATGAACGATCTGCAGAATATGACTGCGGAGGACGCCAGGCAATGGTATGAACACTGGTACGCCCCCAATAATGCTGTGCTTGTGGTGGTCGGGGATGTAATCCCCAGGCAGGTCTTCGATCTGGCGCGAAAATACTACGGACAGATAAAAAAAGCGAAGTCCATGCTGACCCTGGATCAGCGCAAGCCGCAGATCGAGCCGCAGCAGCTCGGCATCAAACGGCTGACAGTGAAGGCGCCTGCGCAGTTGCCCTACATTGCAATGGCCTATCATGCTCCATCGCTGCGCAAGCCGGAAAAGGACTGGGAACCGTACGCACTTGAAATGCTGGCGGGCGTGCTGGACGGGAACGAATCAGCGCGACTCAATAAAGTGCTGGTGCGCGAGCAGCGCGTGGCCAGCACGGCAGGGGCCAGCTATGATTCCACCGCGCGGGGTCCTGCGATATTTTATCTCGATGGCACGCCGAGCGAAGGCAAAACGGGGGCTGACGTGGAAGCAGCGCTGCGCGCCGAGATCGAAAGGCTCGTACGTGAGGGCGTGACCGAGGAGGAACTGGCGCGTGTCAAGGCGCAGGTGGTAGCGGGACACGTTTTTCAGCTCGATTCCATGTTTTTCCAGGCAATGCAGATCGGCCAGCTCGAAAGCATAGGCTTGTCATACCGGGATGTAGACATCATATTGCGTAAATTGCAGGCGGTTACTCCTGAACAGGTGCGCGATGTGGCGAAAAAATACCTGAAGGACGATAATCTGACGATTGCGGTACTCGATCCGCAGCCCCTGGAACAAAAAGCACCCGCGGCAGTACCGGCGGGATTGCGGCATTAAGCGGCGAGGTTGAGAGATGCTCCGTCACCTGTTTTTCCTTCTGCTGGGTTTTTATTCCCAATGGGCGTACGCCACTTTGCCAATCCAGCACTGGCAGGCGGCCTCGGGGGCTCGCGTTTATTTTATCGAAAGCCGCGACTTGCCTATTCTCGATGTGAGTGTGGATTTCAGTGCGGGTAGTAGCACCGACACACCTGATAAATCAGGCCGCGCGGCAATGGCCCTGCATCTCGTGAACCTGGGGGCGGGCGGATTAACCGAAGACCAGATCACCAAGGGTTTCGCGGATGTCGGCGCGCAGGTCGGCGCCCATTTCGATCAGGATCGGGCGGGGATTACGCTCAGAACATTGAGCAGCGCGCGCGAGCGCAGCCGCGCACTGGAATTGTTCGGCAAGGTCATCCAGCACCCGGAGTTTCCTGAATATGTCCTGGAGCGGGAAAAAGCGCGTGTCATTGCAGGGCTCAAGGAAGCGGATACCAAACCCGGCAATATTGCCGACCGCTCGCTGATGAAAATGCTCTACGGTACCCATCCTTATGGATTGAGAGGTTCGGGTGAGGTCGAGAGCGTGAGTAAACTGGGGCGTCAGGATCTGGTCGATTTTCACCGGTTTCGCTATACGGCGGGAGACGCGGTCGTGTCCATCATGGGAGACGTAAGCCGTGACGAAGCCGCAGCGATTGCCGAATCCCTGACGAGGGATCTGTCACGCGAGAGACGGGGACAAAGCATTCCGGAAGTGACGCCCCCCGCCTCGGACACGCAGCGGATCGCCCATCCGGCTACCCAGAGTCATATCCAGCTCGCCTATCCCGGGCTCAAGCGCGACGATCCCGATTATTTTCCTCTCATCGTGGGGAATCACATCCTTGGCGGAGGCGGATTCACTTCGCGCCTGATGGAGGAAATCCGCCAGAAACGCGGGCTGGCCTACAGTGTTCACAGCTCGTTTACCCCCCTGAAGGAAGAAGGACCCTTCGAGATAGCATTGCAAACCCAGAAAGAACAGTCCGAAGAGGCGCTTTCCATAACCCGGAAAGTCCTGGCTGATTTTATTGCCGGAGGACCAACGGAAAAAGAATTGATCGAAGCCAAAAAAAATATCATCGGCAGCTTCCCGCTGCGCATCGACAGTAACAAGAAGATACTCGGGTACCTCGCCATGATCGGTTTTTACGATCTGCCCCTGACTTACCTGAATGATTACGTAAAGGCGGTATCGAAGGTAACCCTCTCCCAGGTAACCCAGGCTTTCCAGGGACGCATCAACCCATCCGGCATGGTAACGGTGGTGGTAGGCCTTCCGGACGCGAGTGGAAAGTAAAAGCACTTTTTGCAAGCCACCCCCTCCTGATAGAAGTTTTTCTCTTTTTTCATCGCAAGCACGATGAGAAACAGGGTTCGAATCATAGGAGGTGAGTGGCGCAGCCGCATTCTGACTTTCCCGAATGATATGGACCTGCGTCCCACGCCTGACCGGGTGCGCGAGACGGTTTTCAATTGGCTGGGGCAGGATATGAGCCACAAGCGCTGCCTCGACCTGTTCGCAGGCAGCGGAGCAATGGGTTTCGAAGCAGCTTCGCGTGGAGCCGCGGAAGTCGTGATGGTGGAATCCAGTCCTGTGGTATTGAAAGTGCTTCGAGCCACAACCCGGAAACTGGGAGCCACACGCATTGAACTGGCGGGAATCGATGCCATGAATTTTATTGATTCCGATCGGCGCCGCTTCGATGTGATATTTCTCGATCCACCCTATCGTCTCGATCTGTTGCCCAGGCTACTGCCCAAATTGCACACGCATCTCGCCGATGAGGGACTTGTCTATCTGGAAGACGATTGCCCTGTGGAGTTTGAGGGATGGGCAGTGCAGCGCAGGGGACATGCGGGAAAGGTGCGTTATCACTTATTGAGTTCCACAATAAATAAATCAAATGGATAAAGCGATATACCCCGGTACTTTCGATCCCATTACCCGGGGCCATGAAGATCTGGTGCGGCGCGCCTCCGGTTTGTTCAGGGAAGTGGTGGTAGCGGTCGCTGCAAGCAGCGGAAAAAAACCATTCTTTACGCAGGATGAGCGGGTGGCGATGGTGTGCCAGGTGCTGGTGGATTATCCCAACGTTAAAGTGATGCCATTTTCAGGTTTGCTGATGGAGTTTGCGCAACAACAGCATGCCCGGGTAATCCTGCGCGGTTTACGCGCTGTCTCGGATTTCGAATATGAATTCCAGATGGCAGGAATGAACCGTACGCTTTATCCGGATGTCGAGACGTTGTTTCTTACGCCCTCCGAGCAATACATGTTCATATCGGCCACTATCGTGCGCGAAATCGCTTTGTTCGGTGGCAATATAGAAAAGTTCGTGCATCCCCTTATTTCGACGCAACTTAAAATCAAGATCGCGTCGAAGGATAAATCATCGAGGTAGCCATGGCTTTAATGATTACTGATGAATGCATCAATTGCGACGTGTGCCAGCCCGAGTGTCCGAACAGCGCCATTTCGCCCGGCGAGGAGTACTATGAAATAAATCCTGACCTATGCACGGAATGCGTGGGGCACCACGAAGAATCGCAATGCGTGGAAGTATGTCCGGTAGACTGCATCGTTCTCAACCCCGACATCCCTGAAACCCGGGAGCAGCTATACAAAAAATACCTCGATCTTACCGGGCAGGCGATTCAGGAGTAGCCGATGTCGAACGGAAAAGATTTGTTCAGGGCTGTGCCTGCCGGACAAGCTCCTCCGGGATAGGGTAGCGCCTCGGTCCAAAAATGGCCGTACCGACCCGCACCATCGTTGCTCCTTCCTGAATGGCGAGTTCGAGGTCTTCCGACATCCCCATCGAGATGGTATCCACATCATGCCCGCTCTGCTTGAGCTGGTCGTAGGCTTCTTTCAGCATCCGGAACTGGCCGCGCTGCAACGCGGTGAACTTGGTCAGCTCCGGGATTGCCATTACCCCCCGCAACCTCAACCGCGGCAATTCGACAACATGCGCTGCCAGATCGGCTACTTCTTCCGGTGCTACACCGCTTTTGCTGTCTTCCCCGCTTACATTGACCTGCAAACATATCTGAAGCGGGGGAAGCGAGGCGGGCCTGTCCTTCGACAAACGCTCGGCGATTTTCTTGCGATCTACACTGTGCACCCATGCAAAATTCTCTGCGATGCGCCGGGTCTTGTTGCTCTGTATAGGGCCGATGAAATGCCACTCGATCGGTAAATCGTTCAGCGCATCGATTTTTACCAGCGCTTCCTGCAAATAATTTTCGCCGAAAATGGTTTGTCCCGCGGCAAACGCTTCCCGCAACCGCTCTGCGGGATTGGTTTTGCTCGCGGCCAAAAGCGTGATTTCCCCGGCATGCCGGCCTGCTTTCTCTGCGATTTCTGCGATATGGGCTCTTACTTTTTTCAATCCAGATTCAACGGTTGATGTGTTCGGTTCCAATTTTCTGCCTTTTACCACCACTCCGGGCAACTGGTCCGTGAGGGTGGAACGATAGTTGAGGGTGTGCGTGAGCATAGTAGAACTACTCATCCCTGGGGTCAAGAATGCTTCCCATTCGAATCTTCTCCAGAGATAGTCCGGTATGGATCATCAGTAGATGATTCTGACATTTTCCGTCTTGAAATGCGCGGCCAGGGATTGCAGCGCCGACTCGCGCAGGCGAATACGCCAGGCATCGCCCAGTTCGAGTTCACAGCCGGCATTCTGGTTCCGGTACACGATCCGCACAGGACAACCTTCCGCGTCGGCGTCGCTCGAATGACTGGCAGATCCTTTTTTTGTGCCGATGCCGCTGGCATCGATCCGGCAGGGCGCAAGCAGTTCTCTCAATCTGGTAGCGCTGGAGGATCCATTGCAATGCACCTCCACTCGCCTGGCGTAACGGGAACGGGCGCTATCCAGATCATACAGCACATCGGCGGTTATCCGCAGTCCGTTTCCATACTCATCATCGCCCATCCTGTTGCTGACTTTCGCTTCCGCAATCACAAGCTGATCTTCCTTCAACCAGCTGCGGGCAGACTCGAACAGCTCGCTATACGCAACGAGTTCTACCTGGCCGCTTCCATCATCCAGCACGATCACGCCCATTCTGCCGCGCCGGGTCATCTGTATTCGTATTGCATATACGATGCCTGCGAGGAGTTGCGGTTCCCGCTGAGGCACCAGCCGATCCAGCCGGGTGCGCACGAAATGATTCAATTCTTCCCTGTAGGCGTTGAAGGGATGGCCGCTCAAATAGAGCCCGAGAGCCAGTTTTTCATTTTTCAGGGTTTCTTTTTCCGGCCATAGGGGCACCTTGACCAGGGCCGGGCGCTCGATGACATCCGTTCCCTCTCCAAACAGGCTTACCTGGTTGATCGAGCGTTCTGCCTGTTCCGCCGATTCGAGGGCGATTCCAACCGATGCCAGCAAGGCTGCGCGATGGCTGTCGATGGCGTCGAATGCGCCCGCGCGTATAAGGGATTCCACCACGCGCCGGTTAACGATGCGTTTGTCTACCCGATGACAGAAATCGAACAAGTCGCTGAAAGGGCCTCCCTTACCGCGCGCCTGGATGATAGCCGCTATTGCCGATTCTCCTGTTCCTTTTACTGCCCCCAGGCCGTACCGTATGGTTTTCCCGTCTACCGGGACAAAGCGATAACCGGACAGGTTGATATCAGGAGGCAGGATAACCAATCCATTGGCAATGCTATCCTCAAAAAATATGTGTACCTTGTCCGTATCATCCATGTCGGCAGACAGGGTGGCCGCCATGAATTCAGAGGGATGATGCGCCTTCAGGTAGGCGGTCTGGAAGGCTATCAAGGCATACGCGGCTGCGTGGGATTTATTGAATCCGTAGCCAGCGAATTTTTCCATCAGGTCGAACAATTCGGCAGCGCCGTTCTCTTCCAGCCCATTCTTCACTGCGCCGGACACGAAGATATCGCGCTGCAAAGCCATTTCCTCGGGCTTTTTCTTGCCCATCGCACGGCGCAGCAGATCGGCGCTCCCGAGGCTGTATCCGCCTATCACCTGCGCGATCTGCATCACCTGTTCCTGGTAAACCATGATGCCGTAGGTAGGTTCGAGTATCGGTTTCAGGCGCGGATCGAGATATTCCACCACCCGCTTGCCATGCTTGCGTTCGATAAACTCCGGGATCAGTGACATCGGCCCGGGACGATACAGGGCTACCAGCGCGATGATATCTTCGAACCGGTCCGGCCTGGCTTTCTGCAAGAGGTCCTTCATGCCGCGCGATTCGAACTGGAAGATTCCCACCGCGTTACCTTGCCGCATCAGCCCGTAGGTGCCAGGGTCATCCAGCGGAAGATTCTCAAGCGAAAACGGTTGGGTTCCGGAACCATTCTCTGTCTTGCCCGACTCGCGCTGCCTGATATACCGTACGCTCCAGTCGAGTATGGTTAACGTCCTCAATCCCAGAAAATCGAACTTCACCAGACCGATTTTCTCCACATCATCTTTATCAAGCTGGCTTACGACCGATTCCCCCCCGTCCGCGCAATATACAGGACAGAAATCGGTAATCTTTCCCGCGGCAATCAGCACGCCTCCTGCGTGCATGCCCACATTGCGCGTCAGTCCCTCCAGCCGTTCGGCCAGTTCGAGCAGATTGCGGACCTCCTCCTCCGCTTCTGCGCGTTGATTCAATTGCGGCTCTTCCTTCCGCGCTTTTTTCAGGGTCATGCCCAGTTCGAAGGGAACCAGCTTTGCCAGTTGATCAACAAAGTTATACGGCAGATCCAGCACCCTGCCTACATCCCTTACCACTGCCTTGGCCGCCATGGTGCCGAAAGTGGCGATCTGTGAAACACTCTCGACCCCGTATTTCTGTTTCACATATTCGATGACATGTTCGCGCCCGTCCTGGCAGAAGTCGATATCGAAATCGGGCATGGAGACGCGTTCTGGATTGAGAAAGCGTTCGAACAACAGATCATAGCGGAGCGGGTCCAGGTCGGTAATGCCGAGGGAATAAGCCACCAGCGAACCCGCTCCGGAACCCCGCCCCGGCCCGACCGGCACGTCATTCTGCTTGGCCCAGTTGATAAAATCAGCCACGATCAGAAAATATCCGGCAAAGCCCATTTGCACGATGGTATCGGCTTCGAAATCCAGCCGGGCGCGATACCTCGGCATCTGTGCGGCGCGTCGATCGGGATCAGGAAAAAGCGCCCACATGCGCTTTTCCAGACCTGCGCTGGCCTGGTTGCGCAGGTACAGTTCCAGGCTTTCGTTATTCGGCGTCGGAAACTGGGGAAGACGATTGACTCCCAGTTCCAGGGCAAGATTGCAGCGCCTGGCAACTTCCACGGTATTGGCAAGCGCCGAAGGTATGTCTGCAAATAAGGCGGCCATTTCCGCCGGGGTTTTGAAATATTGTTCCTCGGTGCAATGCTTTGGCCGGCGGCGGTCACCCAGCACGTAGCCCTGCGAAATGCAGACTCGCGCCTCGTGCGCGCGGTAGTCTTCCGGATTCAGGTATTGCACCGGGTGGGTTGCCACCACCGGGATGCGCAAGGATGCCGCCAGAGCAAGGGAACGCTGCACCAGCGCTTCGGCGTTGGCGTGCCCTGCCCGCTGCACTTCGATATAAAAGCGGCCGGGGAAGAGTTCCGTCCACTCGTGTGCAAGGGTACGCGCCTGATCGAAGTCATTGTGTGTAAGCGCCAGTCCTATGTCGCCCAGACTGGCGCCTGAAAGAGCAATCAAGCCTTCCGTCCCGAAACCGCCGTCGCTTAACCAGGATTTTCTGATTTCCGCCCGTCCCCGGTATTGATTTTCCCGGTAGGCGCGCGATAGCAGGCGGCACAGCGCGAGATAGCCGGGATAGGATTGACAAAGCAGCAGCATTCGGGAGGATTTGTCCCGGTCGAGGTCGTTGCTGATCCACACATCGCAGCCGATGATCGGCTTTATTCCTTGATGGCGCGCCTCCTGGTAAAACTTGATGAGGCCGAACAGGTTAGAGAGATCGGTCAGCGCCAGCGCTGGCATTCCCTCGGCAACGGCTTTGGCTACCGCCTCGTCTATGCGCACGATGCCGTCCACTACGGAATACTCACTGTGCAACCTTAAATGAATAAACGTTGTCGGAACAGGCACTTGGAGGACTGATGCGGTGAAAGGTTAGGGATTGTGGCAGCAAGCCGGCTTGCGGGAAGCCAACTAAATTACATGGGGCATTTTACACCAGTTGACCGCATTAAGGTCCCTGCTGAGGCGAACCGCTTCTGATCGGATGCCATTCCGGACTCTGAATCCGGCGCCAGCACGGCAGTATTTTTTAATGGAGAAGTCTGGAAAGTGCGACGAAAAGCCGCGACGCAAATCGGGGTCAGGAAGCCTGGGTTGCCGGCATTGCGTCGCTGGCTTGCAGCACGACCCGGTTCCCTTGCTTGCCAAAAAAGCTGACGATTCTTTCCGGCAGCCAAGTCAGCCTGCCGGGAAACGGGGAATCGAGAAAACCTACATGCCCCCCTTCGTCCGGATATTCCAGGACGACCATGGAAGAAGTATCCGCAGAGATGGGCAAGGCGTGCGGCGGCATGAACGGGTCGTTGATTGCATTTACAACGAGGGTGGGCACTTCAATGTACTTGAGCCAGGGTTTGCTGCTCGATTGATTCCAGTAGTCCTCCGCATTGCGAAAACCATGGAGCGGCGCGGTTACGAGATTATCGAACTCATACAGTGTAGTACAGGCGCCCACTGCGGCTGGATCGAACAAATCCGGAAAGAGGTCAAGTTTCCCGACCGCCTTGCGCTTGAGCGTATCGAGAAAGTGGCGCGTATAGAGCAGATTGAAGCCGGAGGCGAGAGCATTCCCCGCTGCGGCAAGATCGAGGGGCACGGAAACGGCCACTACTCCATCCACCAGCCGGCACGCCTGCCTGCCTTGCTCACCCAGCCATTTCAACAATGCATTGCCTCCCAGCGATACCCCGACCGCATAAACCGGAGAGCGCTGCATGCCGGGCTGCCTTTCTCTGATGTTGATGCGTTCCAGTACCCAGTGGATCTCGGCCGAATCGCCCGCATGATAGGCGCGTGGCAGCCGATTCGGTGAACCGGAGCAGCCCCGAAAATGTACTACCGCCGCGCGCCAGCCTATCTCACGAAACAGGGTCATGGTGCTCACGACATAGTGGCTGTTCGAGCTTCCTTCGAGGCCATGGAACAGCACTACCAGGGGTGCATCCCTCGTGCCCTCCAGCCAGTCGATATCGATGAAATCCCCGTCGTCCAGTTCCCAGCGCTCGCGCCGGTAGGGAATCGAAGGGCGGGCAAGAAAATAGGGATAGATGGTTTGGGCATGGCCACCCCGCAGCCACATCGGGGCGACATAGGGTCTTGCTGGCTGAATGGATAGGGAGGAAGGGAGTGTTTTCACATCAGGTCTTATAATCCTTGCCATCTCGGAATGAGCGAATTGCTGCCCTCGGCACGTTTTAAATATAGCAATAAAAAAAGCGGATGGTCCAGTCGAAGATTTCCTTGTGCTTCCGATTGTGCCCCTGATTGTTGCCGGCAGCCATTACAGGCAAGAATCCATCTCCATGAATCGGTTGAAGGCCATCTGTATTGCATACCGGAACAGCAGTACTATAATAGATGCACCTTCGTACTTCCATTTTGCAGTTGTCCGTTTTGAAGTTGCCGGGACACCAGGAAGAGAAACAATATTTCATCCATCCCGGTCGATCTTCATCCCATGCAGATCCCGCTGAACGAAAAGTCATCAATCCGAATCTAAGGAGCAGCATGAAAAACCTGTTTTTGTTATTGTTTCTCTTGATTTTTTCCGGCACCGCTACCGCCACCGAAGAGGATTACAAGCTGTGTACGATAGGAGGTTATTTTTCCGGCACGAACGACAAATTCCTGAGTGGATTAGCCGCGCATATTGCCGAAAAGAAGCATGTTTTTGGTGATCCCATTTGCGATGCGGCGTGGGCGAACGGCTACAGAGTCGGTGAAAAGCTGACGAAGACGGGAAAGATCAAGGACCCGTCCGAACGGGAGATTATCCACCAGGCGACCGTATTCAGTTCGAAGATATACGAGACAATCACTTCCCGCATAAAATTTTAGTGGCGGGACCGCTGTTCGGTCATCGCTCATCCTGTTTCCCTCATCCCCTTTCTTCAGGGCTGCCCTCTTCCTCCTGATTACTTTATTTCTCATTTTATTGAATTGCTCGCGCACTTGGCCACGCAGATTGTAGATGGTACGGTCATCTCTGCAAACCCGCTGCATTCCGTCTCGCTCTTTCGATGCAATGGAAGTGGACGGCAAGATGTACCTATTGGTTGACAAGGGACAGAAACTTCTGGAGGTGGTTCAATAAACCGAAAGGAAGGGCGGGAAAAACCGGGCAGGGCGCAAACGCAGGAAAAATCCTGGCGCCGTTCGGGCAGATACCAGGCCCTACAGACATTTTCCAGCACTCCCATGAGGATTTCCATCGCACATTCCCTGCTCGCCCACGCTAAATGAATATTCCACCTGGCAAGGTGCCGCAGCAATCAGCCAAGCATCGAAAAAGACCTGTCTCGATTCCTCTGTTTGTGTATTTCTTGCTTGTTATTTGCCGCAGTTGATCTATAAAAAACTTTAGGCTATGGATCGCCGCGTTGCGGGTAATGAATCAAATGTTCTGCTCGATGCACCGGAATTTGACCACATGTGCCATGGCAGTAGAGCTAACAACGCCCAGGCGAAGGACAGCGAGGCAGGGCTGTACGGCAATCTATCCTTTTAAAGAACGGTTGTTTTTTCGATGCATCCCCAATTCTTAAGATGGGGCATTAGCAAAAGGAGCAGACAATGGGCTGGGCACCGAATTGGGTTGGCGTCAGCGGCGGTGTCACGGCACCATCGACTTCTATCACCTCAATCGCGAGGTATCCGCAGCACCTTGATATCTTTTGTGTCGGCACTGACCGCGGAATTTACAGTGCGTGGTGGGACATTGCCACAGGATGGTCAAACTGGTTTCAGGTTCGGGGGGGTATCGCGGCGCCGGGGACAACGATCACGGTAGTCGCCCGCAATCCTGACCACCTCGATCTTTTCGTCGTGGGATCGGATCACAAAATCTACAGTATCTGGTGGGATGCCAACGGGGGCTGGGCCAATGGCTGGTTTCGTGTTGCCGACCTTACCGCGGCTCCCGGAACTTCCGTCGCGGCAATCGCCCGAAATCCCAACCATCTGGACCTGTTCGTGGTCGGGGCGGATATGAAAATCTACAGTATCTGGTGGGATGCCAGCGGGGGCTGGGCAGCAAACTGGTTTGTTGTCAGCAGTGGTGTCGCCGCAGCTGGCACGTCAATCACGGCCGTGACGCGCAACCCCAACCACATTGACCTTTTTGCGGTCGGATCGGACCACGGTATCTACAGCACCTGGTGGGACGCCAGTACTGGCTGGGCGAGCTGGTTCCAGGTAGCTGGCGGTGTGGCGGCCGCGAACAGCTCGGTTGCGGCCATCGCGCGTTATCCAACCCACCTGGACCTTTTCGTTGTTGGCACAGATCATAGAATCTACAGCATCTGGTGGGACGCCAATGGCGGCTGGGCAGCAAACTGGTTCGTTGTCAGCGGCGGCGTGGCCGCCCCCGACACCTCTATCAGCGTCGTGTCACGCTATCCCGATCACCTCGATGTCTTCGCCGTAGGCACGAACCATGGCGTATTCAGCACCTGGTGGGACGCCAGCACTGGTTGGGGCTCCTGGTTCCAGATCGCTGGAGGCGTGGTTGCGCCACGGACCTCGATCAATGCATTGAGCCGCTATCCCGACATACTCGATGTCTTTGTTGTTGGAACCGATCATCATGTCTATACCATCTGGTGGCTCGACCAGATTTACTTCTTCATGCAGCACCAGCAGCAATCGAATTGGTGCTGGGCAGCAACAGGAGCCAGCGTCGGCCTATTCTATCAACCCGGAAGCGGCTGGACGCAGTGCGGGGTGGCTGATGGCGAACTCGGCCGCAACGATTGTTGTGGCGCAGGTGCGTCCGGCCCTTGCAATGTCTACGGCTATCTCGACCAGGCGCTCACCGTGGTGGGCCACTTCGACCACTGGGTGGGCGGCATAGCCACTACCGCCCAGATCGAGAACGAGGTAACCTTCGCCCGTCCACTGGGGATTCGCGTGGCCTGGTCGGGCGGCGGCGCCCACTTCCTGGTCATAAAGGGACAATACAGCGCGGGCGGCATTGACTACGTATCGGTTGATGACCCGATCTACGGCCGCTCGGATGTCACTTACGCCACCCTGCAAACAGCCTACAGGGGATCAGGCACGTGGACCCATACTTACTACACCAGATACTGAGGAGTTTCTGATGGCCCTTATCGCTCCCAAACCCCCAAGACAGGCAGCAGATGCCGTGCATTCCACTTTCCTCGCGTTGAACAAGAGCCGCGCCTTCAAATCCCCGGCCTTGCGCAGTGCCACCGGTCCTCTGCGACTTACCGAGCCCCATGAGGTATTCACGCTGGGTCTTGACGATCTGGCAGCCGGAAAAGGCCTCGAGGTGGCCAAGCCAACCGGATGGCGCTATCTCGTGCAGGAGGACGACAAGGTCCTTGCGTCCGCCGAGTCGGTTGCCGTGGGTCCCGCAAACGAACATGTGTTCTCAGCCTTCAACGAAGGCAGCTTCGTCGCTTCGAGCGCGAGTGCGATCCGCGCAGCAAGGGAAATTCCGGAGGTGGAGCAAGGTGGTTTCGAGCTTCGGCTTCTTAACGTCCCCGGGCTATATGTCCTGGCCCTCTGGCTTCATGGCGCCCGGGGAAAGGACGATCTCCTGGTGCCACTGGCACCCTCTCCCGTGGAGGCTCCGGCAGGCAAGCCGGTCCCTGCCGCCGTGCTGCTCAAGGAGCTTGCGGACAAGGCCCGTATACCTATCGAGGCTGCCGACCGGACCGGCGGGTAACTGCTACACAAAAATGCCTGCTTTCAAGGCAAGTACAGCAATCCGCGGCGGAAATGGCAATTCTTGTAGCATCGCGCGGCGTCGCTGTCCTCGCCACCGATCTGGTTATCGGACAGGTTACCAGGACCGATGAGCTTGCAGGCTTCAATCTGCTGGAAGAGGACATGGAGGCGGAAGCGCCTGCTTCCACCCCGCATCGGAACCCGCAGGAACCTGCGGGAGTCGTGCAGCAGTTTATGCCCGGGATGCCTTCCTGCGGCGTATGACGGCGCCCACGAGGCCAAGACCTGCCATCATCAGGGCATAGGTTTCTGGTTCCGGCACGGCCGTGATCATGATGGTGCTGTCGACCAGGCTGTCCGGGTGCTGTATGTTCACGTACGCGACATTGGGGTTGAATTTGTCGAAATAGAGGCCGGTCGGTTCAGCGCCTACCGTGGACATGGACGCCCAGCGTCCCAGGGATTCCGCAACACCGTCGTGGTTGGCATCCTGCGCGAACCAGATGTCCGCCCTGCCGCCGGGCTGATCCTCGATGACATAGATATTGCCGGCGGCGTCGATGGCCAGGTTGTCTGGACTGGCCAGCGCTGTGCCCACGGCGGCGCCGCTCGCCTGATCGAGCGTGTCGCGGCTGGCGAAGAGTTGCACGTTATTGGCATCAAGGTTGATCGAGTACACTTCGTTCGTGGTCGTGGTGGCGACGAACAGCATCTGATCGCCATTGGCGAGTGTCTTTATTTCGATATCCTCGGGGCGCTGATACTCCGTTGCGTTCACCGCGTTGGCGGTCGCCCGGCCATCGATCGTGCCATCTGCATTCAAAGCTGAAATGCCCGGGAGGGCGCCGCCTGTGGCATCGGTAATGGGAGTCCATATTACGGAACCTGTCGCGTTAGCATTGCCGCCGCCATTGACCGCCATCGCGAAGGTCTGGCCTGCCGCAAAATAGTCGTTTCCGTTGCTCGCGGTCGGGTTGGCCGACACATACTTGTAGATACTGCCGCCATTCAGCTCATCGATGAAATACAGGCTGTTGTTCTTGTCGAACGCGAGGCCCTCGTGAGATACGCGGGGCAGGATGGAACGGAACACGAAATTCGCGTCTCCGGTTCCGGTCGCGGCCACGGGATTGGTCAGCTCGAACAGGCGTCCTTTGGTACTGCCGGTGCCCCAGGATTCTTCGGCAGTGAGATAGCCACCCCAAGGTGTCCAGCGCGATGCGTCGCCCGAGACGAAATCCTGAGTGCCGGGCTGAACGAGGGTTCTCGTGATGCCGCTTGCCAGGTCGATCCGCTGCACGCCCGCCATCGAAGTCTCGAACGGGGTGAACAGATAGCGCCCGGCATTTGCGCCGGTTTCGTTCGCGGTGATCATGTCCCAATTGCCGGAATTACCTTCGCCAAGACTGAGCTGGGTGGTGCGATCAGCGATGCGGATCTGTAAGAAATTGGGGGAAGCTAACTGGAACGGCGCGTTTTCGGGGAGCGAGCCTGCTGCCACGCTATCCGCCAGTGGGGTAAAGCTACTGAAACGTGTGTCCGCGGCAATGGCTCCGGTCGTGCTGGCCGTAATCATGAGCGCGCCTGAAACAAGCATGCCTATTTTTTTCTGCTTGAACATCGAAAACCTCCGGAAAATTGAGGGAAAAGTCGGTTTTTTCAGGATGTACTGGCAGTCCGGCCGTCTGCGCGCGTTCCCTTCAGTTGCGCAGATCCGGGACTTTCCGGCTCCGCCTCGCGGCGGGTGTGGCTTTTACGGTACAGCAGAAATATAGCTTTTCCCTGTGACAGAACGCCCCATGAGCCGGGCGCATCCTTGTAGTCCCTTCGGCTCTGACTGCATGGCAATCCGGCTCGTGGATTTACCGCGCTTTGCCTTTATGCCGAAGCATTCCGTTTTATGAGGTGCCGGGTAAGCAGCGGCATGGAGGTTCCGGTTTAACGATTGACTGGTCGGCCCCGGAAAGAAAGGTGACTCTGCCGGGTCTGTGTGCACCCCCGAGTCTCCGCGGGAAGGAGCGCTCGTCGATCAAACCGGAGAGTAAATCTTCCTCTGCATTGCGGAGGGCGGAATTGCCGGCTTCCGGCCAGCACAGGAAAAAGATAGGACAGGGTACTTCGCGGGGCACGGCTCGCCTTAACAGCGCTTGACGCAATCGCTTTCACTAATCATCGCTCACCCTGTTTCCCTCATCCCCTTTCTTCAGGACTGCACTCTTTCTCCTGATTACTTCATTTCTCATTTCATTGAACTGCTCCCGCACTTCATGCTCGATAAACACCTTCCCCACTACCGCAGGAATCCAGATTTTCGGGATAGCCTCGGTACGATGGACCACGCGAATCCGCCCGGCCTCATCAGTCAGGTAAGTAGTACCTTCCAGCTTGTGCATGTTGCCACTGATAAGATGCGTCAATATCTTATTGTAAGGGACCAGCCTTACTTCCCGCGTTGACTCGAACGGATAGCGGATGGGACCGTAAGTGGCAGTGCCGCTCTGGAAAATAGTAAACTTGTCTTCAGAGACACTGACAATCCTGCTCTCCTTCAGGTTGGAGACAAAATCAGCCATGCCGTCGAAATCGGTGAGCACGTCCCAGACTTCCTGCTGGCTTGCTGACACAGTAAAATTAAGATCGATAATTATGTTTTCCCCGGCCATGCTGACCTGAACTTCAATATCCCTGCCCGTGGGCGAATCTGCTGACGACCCTGCCATGAATGGCATTGACCACAGGAATAGCAAGAAGGAAGCGTTTCTCATTGGGTATTACTAGAAGCCATTTTTAGACGTGTTCGCCTGGATCGGAAAGTGGTTTGACAAGTTTATTCTAGACGGGTAAGTAAATGTTGCCGTATCGCGCTTCATTCCGTCTCGCTCTTTCGATGCAATGAAAGTGGACGGCAAGATGTATCTACCGGCTGACAAGGGACAGAAACTTCTGGAAGTGATTCAATGAACCGAAAGGAATGGCGGGATAAACTTGCTAACGCGCAAACGCAGGAAGAATTCTCGACACTGTTTAATCAAGTACCGGAAGCAACTGGAACTAAGATAAGAACGGAAGCGCGCGAGTTTTTTATCATGGAGCAAATGACGATTTTTCCGCATTTGACCTCTATCGCGAAAGCCGGAAAGACATAGGCCGGCTATTTATCGTCTATCCACCCCATATTTTTACTCGACCTTCAATTTCTCATCGAACTCTTCAATCCCCAAGTGCAGGCGTGGGTGGCGGATCTTTGATAAGGCGTCCTCTTGAGTTTCGGCTGACAGCCTCCAAGGCCCAAGCCCGATTCTAGATTTATATTTGATCCCACCAATTGGACCCAGACAAACCTGCTCCTGCAAACTTTCTTTCCTTTTTCTGTTTGACCTTGTGCGTTTGTGCGCGCACAATTACATTGTACCAACTATGGAGATAGCTTTATGACATGGAAAGTAGATATCTACAACAAGATAGGGGGGCATTGGCTCGTAGAGCATTCCGAGAGCCAGAGCACTTTCAAGGTCAAGTTGGAGGGTGAGGAACCCTCGAAGGCTCAGGTTCGCTTAATCCCTCCGTCAGGAAAGGTCTTACCATGGACCGGAGCTGCTTTGGAAGAGATACAGGAAGAGCTTCAAGAAGCTTTCGAGGCAGAGTGGGATAAAGAAGGTCGTCGCACCCGGTTGCGGGAGTTGGTTCAAACCAAACTTGATGGCGATACCCGTGCGGCGGCCGATGTCATCTCAAGAATGAGCGGACGTAATGTTTCTTCCCGTTCCGTGCAGGCATGGCGGAGTCTATCGAATCAAAAGAGCAGCCGCTCTTGCCCCCCGTGGGCGTTGGATGCTCTTGAAGCCTATGTTCCCCTGACACCCCCATCAATGGTTACCTTTGATCAAGACAGGTGGCTACTTGAGAATCAGGTCTTGCTAGCAGACCAAAGACTGGAGAACAAAGAAAACTGGCTTAAGAAGTGGGATAAGGTGCCAATCGCCGAATTAGGAAAAAGAATCGCATCTCTGGATATTTTCTTAACACGCTATGTCCATAAACTGGAAGATCAACTCCGCGTCCTGACCTCCACCCTGGAAACTTCTGAGAGCTTTGAGGACTATAAAACGCGTATTACAGATGAACTTGAAAGGCTCAATGCCAACAGGTTTGAAGGGCATGCGATCGCACAAGCCATCCGGGGCGGCCGGGAGGAATTCTCGAATTCGGAAGCCTTCCCGAAAGCAGCGGAGGATGACTCGCACCGATCCGGGCAACAGCAGGGAAGAACTGTTGCGTACGAGCGTGAGCCCTGATTTTTCGAGAGGTGCGTCGAGTGCAGACTCGCCTGGTTTCGATAGCAAGCCGTTACAACTAAACTTAGCTGAAAGGAATGAACGTGACCGCGAAGACCTCCAAGCATGCCGCACCCGTTACGCCGATGACTCCCGCCGATGCTGCCCGCATTCAAAGCGCTACTGCGAAGGCCAATGGCGGGAGAGTACCGAAAGGAAGTTTTGCAGCACGCGCCCAAGGTGCTGCGGCAAAGAGCGGAAAGTGCTGATTTTAAGGAGTGGGCGGGGAAACGCACTGTCTTGGCAGGGTATGAATAGAGAGATCATCTCCCATCTTGATATCTCCGCCTTTCTTGTGGGCGGGAGCCGAACAGGGTGTGCAGACTCAAGGTCGAGGCATGGCAGGTGGTGGCAACCCCGGAAATTCCTCATGGCATCCGCTATTCGCCCACGCTCCACGAACCGTATGGAAAGCGAATCATGGGATACGACAACAGCCATGCCGTAAAGCTGCCGAAGAAATTCAAGTATGCAGGGCAGCGGCTAGCGTATGACCATAAATATCGTCACATTCGGATAAGGGAATCCCTTACGAATTCAAGGATGCTTACCCGTTGCTTGCTGATTTCTTTGAAGAAGCGGATCGAGTACTGAAGGAAATGAAGCTATGAAAAGAATTGTGATTGGCATCATGCCGCAAGAGAAAATCCGCGAACGCATGCTGGCAATAGCGAAAGGTGCGTACAAACCTAAGCCAGCTGAGCCGAAGGTATGGTTCACCTCGATGAAATCGCTTGCCGAGGTCTTGAGCGACGAAAATCGTGCCTTGCTTGCTATTATCCAGGAGTCTCAGCCTGAATCGATTGCCGGGCTTGCAGCGATTACCGGGCGAAAACCGAGCAATCTCTCCCGCACTCTGAAGACCATGTTTCATTATGGAATTGTGGAAATGCGGCGCGAGAACCGGCATATGCGTCCCATTGTCAACGCCACCGAGTTCCAAATATTGACTGCTCAATAAATTGGAGCTTAATTGTCCAGCGCGTCCATTTGAAAGCACTGCCCGGGCGCAAACAAAACCGCCGTAACCGGGCCATTCTTGAGCACTGCATCGCAGTCGATATTGCCGAAGTACGGACGGAAGAAGGCAGGCTCTATCTCTTTGTTGCAATTGACCGTACCAGCAAATTCGCCCATGCTGAGCTGCATGCGCAGTCAAACCGGACGGTGGCAGTAGCATTCCTGCGCAGCCTGATAAAGGTTGTACCTTACAGGATACACACCATCCTGACCGACAATGGGGTGCAGTTCTGTTATCTGCCGCGTTACCGCAATGGCTCCACTGCCAGATACATCACCCACATGTTCGACTTATGCTGCCGTGAGCATGGCATCGAACACCGCACCCCAAAGGTCAACCATCCCTGGACGAACGGCCAGGTCGAACGCATGAACCGGACCATCAAGGAAGCCACCGTCAAGCGCTATCACTACAGCTCACATGACGAACTCAAGACCCACTTGCAAACCTTCCTGATGGCCTACAACTTCGCCAGGCGCCTCAAGACCTTGAAGGGCCTGACACCCTATCAATACGTCTGCAAAATATGATCTGAAGACCCGGACAGGTTTATTATCAACCCACACCACCACAACGTGGGGCTAAACACCTAGTGAGCAAGATGCGAAAAGCCCTCTCCTTCTAGAGCATGTTCTGATGACAGACATAACAGCAAAAAATCTGAAGTCGATCTTGCACTCTAAGCGCGCCAACATCTACCACCTGGAGCACTGCCGGGTACTCGTTAATGGTGGGCGAGTCGAATATGTGACTGAAGAAGGTAAGCATTCCCTTTACTGGAACATACCGATCGCCAATACCACCACTGTTCTTCTGGGAACCGGCACATCGATCACCCAGGCTGCGATACGTGAACTGGCCAAAGCCGGGGTGCTGGTAGGATTTTGCGGGGGCGGTGGAACGCCGTTGTTCAGTGCGAATGAAATCGATGTCGAAGTGGCCTGGTTCTCTCCTCAAAGCGAGTACCGTCCCACCGAGTATTTGCAGCATTGGGTTCAATTCTGGTTTGACGATGCGTTGCGCCTGGCTGCAGCCAAGGAGTTCCAGCAAACTCGGCTGGAGCGAATCAGCCAAAACTGGCTCAAATTGAGCCGGTTAAAGAATAACCCGTTCCCGGTCGACATACGCTTGCTGGAGCAGTTGCTGACCCAATCAAGGCAAGGCATCCAGGCAGCCTCAAACCAGATGGAATTGTTGACCGAGGAAGGGCGGCTTACCAAGCAGCTTTATCGTCTGGTCGCAGAGGCGACGCGCCACGGCGATTTCGTGCGTAGCCAGCGAGGCAACAGCGTCGACGCAGCAAACCAGTTTCTCGATCACGGCAATTACCTGGCATATGGATTGGGCGCTACTGCCACCTGGGTACTCGGCCTGCCGCACGGCTTGGCGGTATTACACGGAAAAACCCGCCGCGGCGGCCTGGTGTTCGACGTGGCCGACCTGGTGAAGGATGCGGTCATCCTTCCTCAGGCATTCATCTCGACGATGCGAGGCGATACCGAGCAGGAATTCCGGCAAGCATGCATCGAAAGCCTGACGAGCAGCGAGTCGCTGGATTTCATGATCGATACCCTCAAGGCAGTAGCGCTAAAAATTGGCAGGTTTGCCCAAGCTCACACTCATGCTAGTCCGTGAACGTCCTGCTTATCTCGCAATGCGATAAGCGGGCGCTGACAGAAACCAAGCGCATCCTCGACCAGTTCGGTGAGCGGCGCGGCGAGCGCACTTGGCAAACGCCGATTACTCAAGATGGACTTGACACGTTACGCCAACTGCTGCGCAAGACTGCGCGTAAGAATACCGCTGTAGCCTGCCACTGGATAAGAGGGCTCAATCATAGCGAACTGTTGTGGATAGTCGGCGATGCCAGCCGTTTCAACAGCCAGGGGGCAGTGCCCACCAACACCACCACGCGCAATATCCTGCGCCGCCAGGACGAAAACGATTGGCACACTGGTGAAGATATTCATCTGCTGGCCGCGCTTGGCGCGCTGCTGCACGATCTTGGCAAAGCCTGCCGTGCTTTCCAGATGCGTCTGGAGGGAAAGCTCGATGAACGCAACCAGTACCGCCATGAATGGGTGTCGTTGCGCCTCTTCGAGGCATTCGTCGGCGCCGATGAGGATGGGAAATGGCTCGCGCGGCTCGCAGCACCGACCTCGCAGGATGATAAAACCTGGTTGGACCCGGATCGGCTGCAGCGCGATGGACTGGATGCGAAGGTGTTACGCCCGTTTGCCCGTCTATCGCACGCACCTTTGGCCCAAGCCATTGGGTGGCTGGTGGTCACGCACCATCGCCTTCCAGTCTTGCCGCGCAACAGCGATGGCAGAGAAGGAACTTTTCAACCGGGGTTGCTGAATAAAACACTGGAGCATATAGACGCAGGCTGGAATGAGAGGATCGTGGAAGGCGACAACAGCACCCTGCGTTACTACTGGCAATTTCCGCAGGGTTTGCCTGTCACAACCGAACTGTGGCGCAAGCAGGCTGCCCGCGTGGCGAAACGTCTACTTGCCCTGTGCATCAAGCCCGGCAAGGGTAGCTGGCTGAGCAACCCGTATGTGATGCACCTATCCAGGCTGAGCTTGATGCTGGCCGACCACCATTATTCCAGTCTCACTGGGAAGGACCTGGGGCGCGTGGAGGTGCCCAGGGGCTATCCGCTGTACGCCAATACCAATGACAGCGGCGACTTCAACCAGACGCTGGATGAGCACTTGCTTGGTGTTGCCCGGCACAGTGCTGAAGTGACGCACGCGCTGCCGCGATTCGAGGAGCAACTGCCGCGGCTGGCCCGCCATAAAGGGCTGCGTAAACGGTCGATGGACGAACGGTTCCGCTGGCAGGACAAAGCTGCGGACGCTGCATCGGCAATGCGCGAGCGCTCCATGCACCAAGGGGCATTCATCGTCAATATGGCGTCCACTGGCTGCGGCAAGACGCTGGCCAACGCGCGCATCATGTATGCCCTGGCAGGCGCTGAGCGTGGTATGCGCTGCGCTTTCGCCATGGGGCTGCGAACGCTGACGCTGCAAACGGGCAGGGCGTTTCGGGATTTGCTGGGGCTGGATGATGACAGCTTAGCCATTCGTGTCGGCGGCTCGGCTACCCGTGCATTGTTCGAGCACTACGAGCGCCAGGCAGAAGCCACGGGTTCGGCTTCTAGGCAGGATCTCCTGGATGAGGACTCCCATATCGTCTTTGAAGGCAACCAGGATGCGCATCCATTGTTGCGCCGCGTGATGCATGACTCGAACGTGCGTTCCCTGCTGACGGCGCCGCTACTGGTATGCACTATCGATCATCTAACTCCAGCTACCGAGAGCCAGCGCGGCGGCCGCCAGATTGCACCCATGTTGCGGCTGATGAGCGGCGACCTGGTGCTGGACGAACCGGACGATTTCGACATCGACGATCTGCCCGCGCTCACCCGCCTGGTGCACTGGGCCGGACTGCTGGGCTCCCGCGTGCTGCTGTCATCGGCCACCCTGCCGCCGGCATTGGTGCAGGGTCTGTTCGAGGCCTATCGCAACGGGCGCCAGCACTTCCAGCGCAACCGAGGGTCGCGGCCAGGAATTGGCGACGACCCTATTCCGAAAATTTGCTGTGCATGGTTCGATGAGTCCAGCCAATCGCAGGCCGATTGCGCTGATGCATCAGCATTCATTGCCGCCCATGAATCCTTTGCCGGCAAGCGCCATGAGCGGCTTAGTAAGGCGGAGGTGCGCCGGCGCTGTAAATTGCTGCCACTGTCACTGAATTTGGCGGCCGGACGGAAACAACAATCCGCCGGATTTGCCGAACTGGCGCTAAACGCTGCAGCGGCACTACATGCGCAGCACCACAGTGTCGATCCCGACAGCGGCAAGCGCGTCAGCTTCGGGTTGGTGCGTATGGCGAATATCGAGCCATTGGTGGAAGTTGCGCTGGCGTTGTACCGACTGGGTGCGCCTGAAGGGATGCGCATTCACCTGTGTACCTACCACTCCCAGTTCCCGCTGTTGATTCGCTCGAACATCGAGCGCCAGCTTGATCAGGCGCTGGATCGCCGCCAGCCCGAGGCGGTGTTCGGCTTGCCTGACATCCGCCAGCGGCTCAATGCGAACAGCGAATCCGATCACCTTTTTATCGTGCTTGGATCACCCGTCACCGAGGTCGGGCGCGACCACGACTACGACTGGGCCGTAGTCGAGCCCTCATCCATGCGGTCGCTGATTCAACTGGCGGGACGTGTTCGCCGCCATCGCGAGGGTGAGTGCAAGACTCCGAACATATACGTCTTCGATACCAATTTGCGGCACTTCCGCGAGCCGGGCAAACCTGCATTTTGTAAACCGGGCTTTGAAACCGAAGATTTTCCGTTGACGACTCGCTCCATGGCCAAGTTGTTATCTACTGCTGAGCAAGAAGTGATCGACGCGCGGCCGCGAATCGTGTCGCCGCCGCCCGAAGAATTGGAGCCAAAGACCCGGCTGGCCGACCTGGAGCACGACAGGATGCGCCAGACCATGCTGGTGCAAGTGAAAAGCCCGACTCCCGCCACACCCGGCCTGCGCCAGCGTGGATCGAGCAAGGCAGGGGCGCAATTGGTTCTCAATGCCACGTGCTGGTGGCAGATGCCGCCCGCCGATGCACTGCTCACAGCTTTATTGCCGCAGCAGCAACGCTTTCGATGGGATGACACAAAGCGCGTGGATTTATTGCTGCGCCTCACGGCTGATGAGGATGACTACGAACTGGTTCAATTGATGGACAAGCCGAATGGCCGGAGGGGTGAAAAGGAGTTTGCGGTGGTGGAAGTATCGCACAACCATCGTATTCCAGACATGGATGTGCAGGGCCTGGGCATTGAGCCCTGGAGCCAGACCGATTACTTGCAGGCGCTGATCGAACTGGCGGACGAGATGGATATGTCGCTGGTAGATTGCGCACGGCGCTTCGGCACCGTCACCTTGCCGCAGAACGATAACGGATGGCGCTTTCATCCGGCCCTGGGATTTACGAAAGCAAGATTGTAAAAAAAGCCGACGGGAGAATCGGCCCTGCCTACGCGGCAGTGGAAATAAAACGCATAACTTTCTGAGCTGCTTTTCAGCAGTTTTTGTAGTTTATACCAACTTTATCCAAAAACCTTGTTAAACGTATAACGGTTAATGTTAGTATTGCCTGCAATAAAAGGAGAACTAAATGGGAAATACCGATACACAGCATGTCGCCGAATTGCGAGCAATCATTGCCGATTTTCTTAAAAAGCGGCTCGATGACAGGCTCGATAAACTGAAGGACGACGATCCGAAACGCGCTGAACTTCGTCGGCAGTTCATCCCTGAAAACTGGCTGGAAGATGCCGCTAACCGTGTCAAATGGATTCAGGCGGTTACTCATTCGCTCAAGCCAATACATCCTGATGCAAAGGGCACCAACCTCTACAGCCCACCGTCCGCTCAGCCAGTACAGACAGTTGTGGGTAGCCACTGCCTCGGCAATGAGTTTGTGAGCGATGTGGTTGGCAACGCCGCTGCACTGGACGTATACAAATTCCTCAAACTGGAGCATCGGGGGCGCACCCTGCTGGCCTTGTCCACTGCCCGCGATGCCGATCTGACGGCAGCATTGAGCAGCGACGCGCCCCAAGCGCAAACATGGGTAGCCGCCTTTGCCGGTTTAGCAGAACGACGTGGCCGGGCGGCTTCGCACACTCTCGCCAAGCAAATCTATTGGCTGGTAGGCGATGATCCGCATGACGATGCCAGTTTCCACCTGCTCGCGCCTCTGTATGCCAGCTCGCTGGCGCATCGCATCTACCAAACTGTGCAGGACGACCGCTTCAGCGAAGAAGCCATAGCAGCACGCCAAGCCAGAAAAGAGGGTAAATATAGTGTCCGTTCGGTACGGGAATATCCTGATCTTGCCATTCAAAAACTTGGCGGCACCAAGCCGCAGAATATCAGTCAGCTCAACAGCGAGCGGCGCGGGGAAAATCTTTTGTTCGCCTCTCTGCCACCTACCTGGCGCTCCACCGACGTAAAGCCACTGCTGGGCACTGAGTCGATGTTTCCCCGATTCAGCCGACGCACGGAGGTGCGGCAATTGGTCAAGGCTCTGCTCACGTTTCTGAAATCCGACCCCACACGCAATCTGGAGACCCGGAAACGCCGCGCGAAATTAGTCAACAATATCATTGATGAGTTCCTGCAGTTTTCCGCCGAACTGCGCTCTTTGGCGCCGGGCTGGAGCCAAATGCCAGAGTGCCGTCTCTCCAGGCCGGAAAAATACTGGCTGGACCGCGAAGGTGTCGAATGGGCTCTGGCATTGGAGGGTTTGCCGCTGCCTGCTGATAACGCAGAACGCACGAGCGCGCTGTTTGCCAACTGGCTTAACGCGCAACTGCGTGACCCGCTGCCGATGGGCGACCCGGAGTTTTTGGAATGGCGCAACCGGATGTACGAAGAGATCAAGGCCGAAGAACGGGAGGGTCGCCATGACAACTGAGCAAATAGAGAGCAAGGCGCTGCTGGTGCTGCCGCGCCTGCGAGTGCAAAACGCCAATGCTATTTCCAGCCCCATGACCTGGGGGTTTCCAGCCATCACCGCCTTCACAGGCTTGATGACTGCGCTGGAAAGACACCTGGGACAGAGTGCGGGGATCGCGTTCTACAGCGTCGGTATAGTCTGCCATAGCTTCGAGCCACAAGTGACCCACAGCGGCTATACCCGGAGTTTTCACCTGACCCGCAACCCAGTGCTGCAAGACGGTAGCACGGCCGCTATCGTGGAAGAAGGCCGCGTCCACCTCGATATCACCCTGGTATTCGAGGTTGAACTGGCGACAGTACTGCTGGGAGAGGTCGAACGAGCGCAACTGGCCGCGCATATCGGCGATGTACTCGCAAGTATGCGTGTCGCGGGCGGCAGCGTCGTTCCGCCAATGCCGGGCAAATTCCATAACCCTCCACGGCCGTCACTGGTGCGGATGCCTGCTACCGCTGAAGCATGCCGCGAAGAATTTCGCAGGCTCAGGCGCCGCTGGTTGCCCGGCTTTGCGCTGGTATCGCGCGATGACCTGCTGCAGACGCGGCTAGCCGAATTGCAACTGACTTTGCCCGGTGCGACCTTACTGGATGCCTGGCTCGATCTTTCCCGCCTGAACTATCGTGCCGTTCGCCGGAAAACGGTGAACGAGACCGGCGACCCGGTTGAGACCATAGAATGGGCGGCCGACAGCCGTCCCGGTTGGATCGTGCCCATGCCTGTTGGATTTGCGGCGCTCTCCGGGTTGCATGCCCCTGGCACAGTGGCCGGCGCGCGCGACCCCAACCTACCATTTCGCTTTGTCGAGAGCGTGTATTCTGTTGGGCAGTGGGTCAATCCCCTCCATCTCACCAATGTCACCGATCTGCTCTGGGAGCCGTTCTACGAGGACGATCTCTACCGCTGCATCAATAAGTACCAAGCCCCGTCCTTTCCTGTTTCCCAAGCCACTTAAATCAGGAGTTTCACCATGGCAACTACCGCTCTCAAAACTGCGTCCGTGCTTGCATTCGAGCGCAAGCTGGACCCTTCCGATGCCCTTTTTTTCTCAGGTTCCTGGGATCAACGCAACGCCAGCCAGGAATGGCCCGCCGTAGTTGTGCGGGAAAAATCCGTACGCGGCACCATCTCCAACCGGCTGAAAACCAAGGATCAGGACCCAGCCAAGCTTGACGCCGCAATTGAAAATCCCAATCTGCAAACTGTTGACGTAGCGGCCCTGCCCGCCGACGCCGATACTCTCAAAGTCAGCTTTACGCTGCGTGTGCTGGGCGGCGCAGGCGTGCCCTCCGCCTGCAACAACGCCGACTACCAACGCAAGCTGCAAAGTACTGTAAAAGGCTACGTGGACACGCACGGTTTTTCGGAGCTAGCCAGACGCTATGCCTATAATCTGGCTAATGGCCGTTTTCTGTGGCGTAACCGCCTCGGCGCCGAACAGGTGTCGGTGGATGTAGCGCAACTGGTCGATGGCCGGGCCGCCCAGTCCTGGACTTTCGATGCCTTGTCGCTGTCGCTTCGCCACTTCGATGCGCCAGCTGAAGTTGCATCGCCACTGGTGCAATTGACCGCGCTCATTGCAGAGGGTTTGGCCAGCAACCGACACGTGCTGCTGCAAGTCATCGCTTTTGTACGCGTGGGCGCGGGACAGGAAGTGTTTCCGTCGCAGGAACTCATACTCGACAAGGCAAAAACAATCAAGAGCAAGACGCTTTACACCGTGAACAACATTGCTGGCATTCACTCGCAGAAGATAGGCAATGCTCTGCGCTCGATTGACGACTGGTACGCCGGGGCGGAAGAGAACGGCCCCATTCCAGTGGAACCTTACGGCTCAGTTACTACACAGGGCAAGGCATACCGCAAACCCACTGATAAAGTGGATTTCTATTCACTTCTTGACAACTGGCTGCTCAAAGACCGGGTACCTGCAACAGAGCAACAGCATTTCGTGATGGCGACGCTGATTCGCGGTGGGGTATTCGGCGATGCGGATAAGGAATGAGCCATGGACCATCATATAGATATCGATGTGCTCCCAGACCCGGAGTTTTCCGCCCATCAGCTCATGAATGCACTTTACGCCAAGCTGCATCGGGCATTGGCAGCAGAAAACAGCACTCGCATCGGCGTGAGTTTTCCCGGTTTTAGCTTAAAAGCACCCCATTTGGGTACACGGCTGCGCCTGCATGGGGATATTGCGGCGCTTTCGGCTTTGATGGCGAGCGGTTGGGCGACTACCATGCGCGACCACGTCACGCTGACGCCGCCAACTCAAGTGCCCGAGACTACCAAATATCGCATCGTGAGGCGCATACAGGTAAAAAGTAGTCCGGAACGGCTGCGCCGAAGACTGATGCACCGTCACGACCTGGACGCCTACGAGGCTCATCAACGCATTCCAGACAGCGTAGCTCGGTTAGTGAAGCTGCCTTATGTACAACTTCGCAGCGCCAGCACAGGTCAGTCCTTCCGATTGTTCATTGACCACGAGAAACCCCAGTCGCATGCAATCGCGGGCGATTTCAATACCTATGGGTTGAGCCAAACTGCCACAGTTCCCTGGTTTTGACCATTCTTTACGGCTCCAGATTAGTTCTTTAAAAATCTATAGCTTACGTTCTTCCTAAATTTTTAGGGGGTACGCTATTTTCTGCCCAAACTCATTGAGCGATAAGCGTTTGCACGATTCATCATCTAGTTCACTGCCGCGTAGGCAGCTCAGAAAATGACCTCGGCGCAGCAGAAATTATACGAAGCGTTCACTGCCGCGTAGGCAGCTCAGAAACAGCCAGCCTCGATGCCCTCGCCAGCCTCGATGTTCACTGCCGCGTAGGCAGCTCAGAAACTCGGGCCTAGAGCGTTCATTGCCTATCAAGCAGTTCACTGCCGGGTAGGCAGCTCAGAAATTTTAGCGTCACGGCATGACCCACGACTACGCGTTCACTGCCGCGTAGGCAGCTCAGAAAATGCACGCGACCATCAGCCCGTGACGACGTTGGTTCACTGCCGCGTAGGCAGCTCAGAAAGTAGAATGAGCCGAGTCCTGACACCCGGTACTCGTTCACTGCCGCGTAGGCAGCTCAGAAAGGGGTGACGGCGCAGAAATGCCTGTCTCTGCCGTTCACTGCCGCGTAGGCAGCTCAGAAATTCATGACGTGTCTATGAATCACGCCTCTTCTGTTCACTGCCGCGTAGGCAGCTCAGAAATGACACGGTAGCGCCATTCTGAGGCGCTACAAGTTCACTGCCGCGTAGGCAGCTCAGAAACAACTCCGCTACCTTGATCTTCACTTCAACCTGTTCACTGCCGCGTAGGCAGCTCAGAAACCATGCCATCGTAGATGACGGAAGATATATTTGTTCACTGCCGCGTAGGCAGCTCAGAAAATGACAAGCAGAGCAGACTCAAGCCAGGGCAGGTTCACTGCCGCGTAGGCAGCTCAGAAAATCCCCAAGTGTTGATCGCAAGAAAATCGATAGTTCACTGCCGCGTAGGCAGCTCAGAAATTCTGCCCACTTGGGCTGAGCGTTGACTGAAAGTTCACTGCCGCGTAGGCAGCTCAGAAATATCCTGGCGCGATGATAGAACCACCGTAGAAGTTCACTGCCGCGTAGGCAGCTCAGAAAATAGAGAGGGCGAGGCTCGGGAAAGGACAACCGTTCACTGCCGCGTAGGCAGCTCAGAAAGCCCTATCCGACAAAGACATCATCATCCAGGGGTTCACTGCCGCGTAGGCAGCTCAGAAATGACCGAGTGCGGATACGAAGCAGCGAAAGCAGTTCACTGCCGCGTAGGCAGCTCAGAAAATGCCAATGAGCGCGTCGAACATGTGGCCGTGGTTCACTGCCGCGTAGGCAGCTCAGAAACACCCGACGCATCCCGCACCGCCTCTGCCTTGCGTTCACTGCCGCGTAGGCAGCTCAGAAAAGAACGTAATCGAGCATAACGTGGCGGACGGCGTTCACTGCCGCGTAGGCAGCTCAGAAAGTACCAGATAACGATAGGCGGCATTATCAGCGGTTCACTGCCGCGTAGGCAGCTCAGAAATTTGGAAATGCTGCTCGATGATGCGGTCCAGCGTTCACTGCCGCGTAGGCAGCTCAGAAAACATGCTGATCGTATCCTGCGCCAAGTACCCAGTTCACTGCCGCGTAGGCAGCTCAGAAATAACAGCGTCAGTCGAGCTGTGTTGCTGAATATGTTCACTGCCGCGTAGGCAGCTCAGAAATTATCTACCTCAGACTTCCCCCTGGACTTCTCGTTCACTGCCGCGTAGGCAGCTCAGAAATTACCAAGAGGTCATGTGGCGCAGTTAAAAGTATGTGTAATTCCTGTGTAATCGAGCAGCGAAAATTACACAATTCGGATTCGGAAATTGAAGCTTACTCCACCGCATAAAGAAAAAGATGGGCTAGCAGTGTTTATTCGTGGCGTGAAGTAGCAATATGGTAGCAATGAAAATAAAAGAGCCGAAAGAGCCCGATTACATTGCCGTCTAACCACTTGTTTTATTGGTAGGCCGTGGCAGATTCGAACTGCCGACCAACGGATTAAAAGTCCGCTGCTCTACCGGCTGAGCTAACGGCCCACAGGTGAAGGGATGTGCATTATACCGGCTCACTTCCTCGATATAAAGTTTTTTGACCGCCTTGTAGAACGCACCTCAGGCTTGTAAACGGCTGCTCGAATTGCGTTTCATCACGGAACCGCTTTTGCTATTCTGTGCGGGGGCTTGTTGAAGGAATAATTTTTGAGCAGCGATGTGATCGTGATCGGTGGCGGCATTGCCGGGCTTGCCGCCGCATGGGAATTATTGCATTCGGGCGCGACAGTTACCGTACTTGAGCGCAATCTTTGCGGGCAGGAAGCCTCCTGGGCGGGCGCCGGCATACTCTCGCCATTGCTGCCATGGGATTATCCGGAAGCGGTTACACAGCTTACACAGTTCAGCGCCCGTCTGTTTCCCCGGTTTGTTGAAGCGCTGCAGGCGGAAACGGGCGTCGATCCGGAATATCAGGCCAGCGGCATGCTGGTGCTGCCCGATTCCTCTTCCCAGGCCTGTGTCGAACCGGCGACGTTTGCTAAATCTAGCCGGATACTTCTTGCCAGGCGCTGGTGCGCTCAGCACGCCATACCCGTGCAGGAGGCTCAATCCAGCCAGATGGCTCCTTCGCTCAGGCGCGACACGGCCGCACTCTGGCTGCCCGAGGTATGCCAGGTAAGGAATCCGCGTTTGCTGCGGGCGTTGATAAAGGCGGTGAAGGCGCTGGGCGGTAAAGTCATCGAGCATGCCGAGGTTGCCGGCTGGAAGATCGAGCGCGGATATGTCCAGTCCATCAGTACGGTGGCGGGAGAGCGTCATTCCGCAGGGCAGTATGTTGTTGCTGCGGGAGCATGGAGCAGGCGGCTTCTGGCCGGGCATGCGGCAGCGCTGGAAGTCTGGCCGGTTCGCGGCCAGATTCTGCTGTTCAAGGTGCGGCCAGGGCTGCTTGAGCCGATAGTGCTCGACGAGCGGAACAATTTTTATCTCATCCCCCGCCGGGACGGGCACATACTTGCAGGCAGCACCCTGGAGGAAGCCGGTTTCGACAAAAGTACGACGCCTGAAGCGCGGGAAACATTGCTTGCAAGGGCGCAAGCCCTGATTCCCGTTCTTGCCGGGGGGACGATCGTTGCGCACTGGGCAGGCCTGCGGCCCGCCTCACCCCGTAACATACCTGCGATTTCCGTGCATCCGGCGATCTCCAACCTGTATCTCAACAGTGGTCATTATCGCTACGGTGTTACCATGGCGCCCGGCAGCGCGCAGCTTATCGCGAACATGATCCTGGGCAAACTCCAGCCGCTCGATGTGACGCCCTATCAGTGGCCGGTTTGAACCCGATCAGGGGCGATCTGAACCCGGTAAGCCCGAATCCAGATAAGTCCGGTTATCGACCAGGGAGGGCCGCTTGCGGAATGCATTCCTGTCGGCTTTATGCCGGGGACGGGGGGTGATAACATTGCATCACTTCAATAAAGGACTCAATAAGGAACTCAGGGCATAGAATTATGGCGGGTCACAGCAAGTGGGCTAATATCAAGCACAAGAAAGCCGCGCAGGATGCGAAGCGCGGCAAGATTTTCACCCGGCTCATCAAGGAAATTACCGTTGCCGCGAGGCTCGGCGGCGGCGATCCCAACAGCAATCCGCGATTGCGCCTTGGCGTGGACAAGGCTTACGAGCAGAACATGCCCAAGGAAAACATCGAGCGCGCGATCAAGCGCGGCAGCGGTGATCTGGAAGGTGTCAATTACGAAGAAATACGTTACGAAGGGTATGGCATTGCCGGTGCCGCCGTGCTGGTCGATTGCATGACCGACAATCGCGTGCGTACCGTAGCGGACGTGCGGCACGCTTTTACCAAATACGGCGGTAATCTTGGCACGGACGGCTCGGTAGGTTTTCTTTTCAAGCACTGTGGCCAGTTGCTGTTTGCCCCGGGCACGGATGAAGACAAACTGATGGAAGTAGCCCTGGAGGCCGGCGCCGAGGACATTATCAGCAATGATGATGGCAGCATCGAAGTCATCACCGCGCCGTATGAATTTGTCCTGGTGAAGGAAGCGCTGGAGAAAGCAGGGTTCAAGGCGGAGCTGGCCGAAGTGACCATGAAGCCTGTCAATGAAACCGAATTGACCGGGGACGATTCGGTAAAAATGCAAAAGCTGCTTGATGCTTTGGAAAGCATCGACGATGTACAGGAAGTCTATACAACCGCGGTAATCGACTGAGCAGGTTTAGCAGGGTTTTTTGGCAGCAAAATAAAAAAGGCGATCAAATCCGTATACTCGGCATAGACCCAGGCCTGCGGCTAACCGGTTTTGGAATCATCGACAAGACCGGCGGCAAGCTGGTCTACGTCAGCAGCGGCCGCATCAGGACAGTCGAGGGTGAATTGCCGTTGCGCCTCAAATCCATCATGGATCACCTCAACGAAGTCATCGCAGAGCACAAGCCCGATCATGTCGCGATCGAGCAGGTATTTGTCAATGTCAATCCCAAATCCACCCTGATGCTGGGGCAGGCGCGCGGAGCGGCGATATGCACGGCAGTGCTGAATAACCTGTTCGTTGCAGAGTATACGGCGCTGCAGATCAAGCAGGCGGTGGTCGGCGAAGGCCACGCCCGCAAAGAACAGGTGCAGGAAATGGTAAGACGGCTGTTGCGCCTCACCGGCCAGCCTGCGGCGGACGCCGCCGATGCCCTTGCCTGTGCTATCTGCCATGCCCATGGGGGACTGGGGCTGGGCGCCCTGTCGACCGCCGGTTACCGGGTAAAACGGGGACGCCTCATATGATCGGCAGAATAAGCGGGCTCCTGCTGGAAAAATTTCCCCCGCTGGTGCTGGTCGATGTCCAGGGTGTGGGTTATGAAATCGACGTGCCCATGAGCACGTTCTACAACCTGCCGGCCGTCGGCACGCAAATCACGCTCCACACGCATTTCGTCGTGCGTGAGGACGTGCATCTGCTTTTCGGTTTCGCTACCGAAGGTGAGCGGCAGGCTTTTCGCCAGCTTGTCAAAATCTCCGGCGTTGGGGCGAGAACCGCGCTTGCTTTGCTATCCGGCCTGAGTGTGACTGACTTGCACCAGGCCGTGTCCGATCAGGATCCTGCCCGTCTGATCAGGATTCCCGGCATCGGCAAGAAGACGGCCGAACGCTTGCTGCTGGAATTGCGAGACAAACTTGATCTGGCCGTGCCCGCTATTCCGGGTGCCACGGGAGCCCGGCCTCCCTCAATGGGAAGCGATGTGCTGAATGCCCTGTTGTCTCTAGGGTATAATGATCGCGAGGCCAATTGGGCGGTCAGGCAGCTATCCGTGGATCTCTCCGTTTCGGACGGCATAAAACAGGCATTGAAGCTCTTGTCAAAAGAGAAATAACGTCTTTATGGGCAGTGGGAAAATCCCATCCTTCGGATTACCGCTCCGGAGCCGCCGATTTCCTGAAATGAATTTATCTCTGCAATCCAATACAACCAGCAGAAAACGGGCGGGATAGCCGCTTTTTGAATTGGAATGATAGAAACAGACCGCCTGATCACCCCCGCACCCATTTCCTTTAAAGAAGAGGATATGGAGCGGGCGCTGCGGCCGAAGCATCTGGCCGAATACATAGGCCAGGAAAAAATTCGCGGACAGTTGCAGATATTCATCGAGGCGGCAAGGCGGCGCAGGGAGGCGCTCGATCACGTACTGCTGTTCGGTCCGCCCGGTCTTGGTAAAACTACCCTTGCGCACATCATTGCCAAGGAGATGGGCGTGGGGCTGCGCCAGACTTCCGGCCCGGTGCTGGAACGTCCAGGCGATCTTGCCGCCCTGCTGACCAATCTCGAACCCAACGATGTTTTGTTCATAGATGAAATCCATCGTCTCTCCCCGGTCGTGGAGGAAATTCTCTATCCGGCACTGGAGGATTACCAGCTCGACATCATGATCGGCGAAGGTCCTGCGGCACGTTCGGTCAAGCTCGATTTGCCGCCTTTTACCCTGGTCGGCGCCACCACCCGCGCCGGCATGCTGACCAATCCGCTGCGTGACCGTTTTGGCATCATCTCGCGCCTGGAATTCTACTCGGTCGAAGAACTCACCCAGATCGTCATGCGCTCCGCTGCCTTGCTGGGAGCAGACATCTCTTCCGATGGCGCCACTGAAATTGCGCGCCGTTCGCGTGGAACGCCTCGCATTGTCAACCGTCTTCTGCGACGCGTGCGTGACTTCGCGGAAGTCAAGGCGGAGGGCCGCATCAATCGCCCGGTGGCCGATGCCGCCCTGCTCATGCTGGACGTGGATGCAATCGGGCTCGATGTAATGGATAGAAAGCTGCTCCTCACCGTGATGGAAAAATTCGGCGGCGGTCCGGTCGGTGTCGACAACCTCGCCGCCGCCATCAGCGAAGAGCGCGGAACCATAGAAGACGTGCTCGAGCCTTACCTGATCCAGCAGGGATATATGAAGCGCACGCCGCGCGGTCGCATGGCGACTTCCATTGCGTATCAACATTTTGGTCTGGCCCTGCCAAGGAATGGGCTGAGCGGGGATTTGTGGGATGAGAATCAGCAGTAAATTTCCCGTGATGCAATCGTAACAGCCGGCGAACCGGTTGCGATGTCGGCATCAATTTTCTCAATTGATCAGATAAAGATGTCTTGCCCAGGTCCCGAGGTTCCCTTTTCTTTGCCCGTCCGCGTCTATTATCAGGATACCGATGCAGGCGGGGTGGTTTATCATTCCACTTATCTCGATTTCATGGAGCGCGCCCGCTACGAATGGTTGCGCGAATTGGGGTTCAATATTCATTCATTAAGTCAGATTCATAAGGTGATTTTCATGGTACGTTCGCTTGGCATTGAATACTTTAAGCCAGCCCTGCTGGATGATCTGCTGCACATTACGACGCAGGCAGCGGAACTGGGCAGAAGCCGCATCACGATTGCGCAACGGGTTTTGCGAGGCGATGTTACGCTAGCCGTCGCTACCGTCCAGGCGGTGTGCGTGGGAGTGGATAGTCTGAAACCGGTGAGCGTCCCTGCCGCCTTGCGTCTCAAGCTTGGAAAATTATCATGAATCTGACTCTTGGCCAGGATATGTCCCTTTTTCAGCTCGTCGGCAGCGCGAGTTTGCCGGTGCAGCTGGTGATGCTGCTGCTGGCGATCGCTTCACTGATGTCATGGTGGTACATTTTTCGCAAACTGTTTGTCATCCGCCAGGCAGAGAGGCAGTGCGATGAATTCGAGAATGTTTTCTGGAAGGGAACCGATCTCAACGCGCTTTTCCAGAGCGCTGCTGCTTCCCGCCATACCGCAGGCAGCATGGAACGGATCTTCGAGGCAGGTTTCCGGGAATTCATGAAGCACAGGCGCCAGCCGGGAATGGATACCGGCACGGCCATGGATAGTACCCGCCGTGCCATGCGCGCAACCTACCAGCGCGAAATGGACCGTCTTGAATCGCATCTCTCGTTCCTGGCGACGGTCGGCTCCGTGAGCCCGTATGTGGGATTGTTCGGCACCGTCTGGGGCATCATGAATTCTTTTCGCGGTTTGTCCAATGTCGCCCAGGCCACCATCGCCCACGTTGCGCCGGGCATTGCCGAAGCGCTGATTGCCACCGCCATGGGCCTGTTTGCCGCGATTCCCGCGGTTATCGCCTATAACCGCTATGCCAGCAGTATGGACAGGCTGGCTACCCGGTTCGAGAGCTTCATGGAAGAAATGTCGAATGTCCTGCAGCGGCAGGCCGGCGGTTAGGAACGTGAACAAGGATAGTTTCGGAGAGCGGAGATTGTGACTGAGCGACGCGCCAGAAGGCGCCTGATGAATGAGATAAACGTCGTGCCCTACATTGACGTGATGCTGGTGCTGCTCGTCATTTTCATGATTACGGCGCCGCTCATCACTCCGGGCGAGATTGAACTGCCGCAGATCGGGAAGTCGTTATCCCCGCCGGTTGCTCCGCTGGAGGTGATCGTCAAGGTCAACGGTATTCTGGCGCTGAATGATCGCTCTGGCAGGGAGGGCGAGAAGCAGGTCAGCCGTAAGGAGCTTGTCGAGGTGATCAAGCAGAAACAGGCGGAAAATGCCGAGCAGCCGGTGGTGATTGCGGGCGACAAAAATGTGCGCTACGAGGAAGTAATGAACGTGATGGATATTCTGCAGCAGCAGCAGGTGAAGAAGGTGGGGCTGCTGGCCAGGCCGAAATGAGCAAGCCTCTGAAAATCCGGATTTGCAGCTGGCCTTTGCAGTCGTCCGCTGGATCGCCTGTTTACATCGCTCTGTTGCAAGCTTTTGTTGCTCGCAAAAGACGTGTTTCTGCTCATTCAGCATATTCCGGCGCTGGAATTTGCGCTTGCCTCCAGACTATTGAACGATCTTGCTTGTAAGTTTGGGTTAGATACCCACAACGAATACGAATGCCATGGCGTTGAGAAAATTCGTTCGGCCTGAACCAGGGCGAGTGCCGGCGGCAATCCTCGCGGTGCTGGTCCACATCATTTTTCTTGCTTTCCTGATTTTCGGCCTCAACTGGAAAACCGAGCCACCGGAAGGGATGACGGTGGATTTATGGAGCAGCCTTCCGCCCGCGCCGGCACCCGTGGTAAGGGCAGCGCCCCCCCCGCCGCCCAAGCCAGTTGAGCCTGCTCCGGAGGTCAAGCCGCCCGAAACAAAACCGTTGCCGAAGCCGGAAACGCCGCCCCCCTCTAAACCTGATATCGCCATAAAGGAGAAAACCGAGAAACCCAAGCCGGAAAAAAAACCGGTAGAAAACAAGCGGCAGCTGGAAAAAGAGCGCAAGGAAAAAGAACTGCAGGAAAAAAAGGAACAGGAACAGAGGGAAAAAGAACGGGAGGAAAAAGCCGAGAAGGAGCGCAGAGAAGAAGAACAAAGAGAAAAGGAGCGAAAAGAGAAGGAGCAGAAGGAGAAGGAACGGAAGGAAAAAGCCGACAAGGAGCGTAAAGAGAAGGAACGCAAAGAAGAAGAACGAAGAGAAAAGGAACGGAAAGAGAAGGAACAGAAGGAGAAAGAACGGAAGGAAAAAGCCGACAAGGAACGGAGGGAGAAAGAACAGCAGGCGCGGGTTGCAGCAGAGGTGGAGCAGCTTCGGCGCGAACAGGAAGAACGAAACAGGCTTCAGACTGAGGCGGCGGCGCAAGCGCGGGTGGCGAAGGAGATTGACGAATATAAGGCGAGAATTCTTGCCAAGATAAGAAGGAATATCGTGCTGCCGCAGGATCTGCCTGGAAATCCGGTTGTCGAGTTCGATGTTACTGTGCTTCCGGGGGGCGACATCCTCGATGTCAGGCTGCGCAAGAGCAGCGGATTCGCTGCTTTCGACAGTGCGGTAGAGCGGGCTATTGCTTTGTCCAGGCCGCTTCCGCTGCCGCCCGATCCCGCGCTTTTTCCGAAGTTCCGCAACTTGAGTGTCAAGGTGCATTACCTTGAATGACTGGTATACTTTGTTGTTTCAAAACTAACTTATGGCCATTGCTATGCTGTCCATGCCGTTCCGCTTGCATAAACTTTCCGGCTCTGCTGCCGTTTTGTTCTTCTTGTGGCTGGTCTGCTCGCCGGTGCAGGCTGCTCTCAACATCGAAATTTTTGGTGGAGGCGCCAACCAGATTCCTGTCGCGATAGTTCCCTTTGCGGAAGAGGAAAGACTGGGTGCGCAAAGCCTTACGCCCGTCATTTCGGCGGATCTGCGCCGTACGGGATTATTCAAGCTGGTCGATGCCGGAGGGCTGCGACCGCATGAACCGGCCGAGGTTTCGTACCCGGATTGGATCGGTCGGGGTGCGAGCGCGCTCGCCATTGGCACCGCGATACCCGTCTCCGGGGGGCAGATATCGATCCGCGTGCGGCTGCTGGATGTGGCAAGGCGGGCAGAACTGGGAAGTTATGTGGAGACGGTGCCACCGGAGCAACTGCGCGCTGCCGCTCACCGCATTGCTGACATGATCTACGAAAAACTGACCGGCGATGCTGGCGTGTTCAGCACCCGCATTGCCTACGTGATCAAGCAGGGGAAGAAATACTCGCTCCAGGTGGCGGATGCAGACGGGGTTAATGCCCAGCCGGTCATCGAATACACGGAGCCGATCATATCTCCCGCATGGTCCCCGGATGGCACGCGACTGGCATATGTATCCTTCGAGAACAAGAAGCCCGTGGTCTACGTTCAGGCCCTTGCGACCCGGGCACGCAAGGCGGTCGCAAATTTCAGGGGGAGCAATAGTGCACCGGCATGGTCCCCGGATGGCAGGAAGCTTGCAGTTGTGCTATCTGTAATGGGTGGATCGCAAATCTTTCTGATCAACGCCGATGGCGGAGGACTCCAGCGCCTTACTCAAAGTTCCGGCATCGATACCGAGCCAAGTTTTTCGCCGGATGGCCGTTATATCATTTTCACCTCTGACCGTGGCGGCAGTCCTCAAATTTATAGGATGCCTGTCACGGGAGGTGTATCCAAGGTTGCGGAACGTCTTACTTTCGAGGGAAGCTACAACGTGAGTCCGCGTTACAGTCCTGATGGAAAAGGTTTTACTTTTATCCACCGCAGCGGCGATAAATTCAACGTTGCGATTCAGGATTTCGCGACCGGCCAGGTGCGGCTGCTCACGGATTCGAGATTCGACGAATCGCCAAGCTTTGCCCCTAACGGCAGGATGGTTCTTTATGCAACTGAAATACGGGGTCGTGGTATATTATCCGCAGTTTCGAGTGACGGAAGAACGCGACAACAGCTTTCAACGCAGGCTGGTGACATAAGGGAACCGGCGTGGGGTCCGCTACGGCGTCCGCAGTAATTCCAGTGTATTTTTAGCTAACCACCTAAAGGGAAAAGAAATGAAAAAAGTTTTGGGCGTGTTATTGATCAGCCTGTTGACGGCCTGCGCCAGCCAGACAAAGCAACCCGGCGACGAGGATATGGAAGATAGGGATCGGTCCAGGGATGCTGCCACGCAAAGGGAGGGCAGCATGCAGGGTGAGGATTACTCCTCCCCGACCCTCAATCCGCTTACCGATCCGAACAGCATCCTTTCCAAGCGCAGCATTTATTTCGAGTTCGACAGCTATGTAGTCAAGGATGAATACAGATCTCTGGTCGCGGCACATGCGAAGTACCTGCGTGAGCATCCCAATGCCAGGGTGTTGCTGCAGGGGAACACGGACGAACGCGGCAGCCGCGAGTATAACCTGGCACTGGGTCAGCGCCGCGCGGATGCGGTCAAGTATGCAATGACGCTATCAGGTGCCCAGGAGGGGCAGATCGAGGCTGTGAGCCTGGGCGAGGAAAAGCCCCATGCAATGGGTCATGACGAGGCTGCATGGGCTGAAAACCGTCGGGTGGATATCCGTTATCAGGGTGAATAACCATGCTCGCGCGCGTTTTCCTGCTGTCGGTTCTGATTGTCTGTGGCTCGGTTCATGCGAGAACCTTCGATGATGACAGGGCGCCCCGCCGAATGGTCGCGCAGCAGGCTTCGATGGGCGAACTGCGGAACCACGGGCAAACGTTGGAATCCCGTGTCGGTAGACTCGAAGAAGATCTCGGTAGCCGGCCATTGCTGGAGCTTCACAACCAGATAGAAAGCCTGCGGCTCGATCTGAACAGGTTGCGGGGCCAGATAGAGGTGCTGGTCAATGAAAATGAACTGGCGCAGAAGCGGCAGCGGGATTTCTACGTTGATCTCGATAACCGGCTCAGGCGGCTGGAGCAGGTGGAAGGAGCGGATGGGGCAGGAGCATCCAGGCCGGACGTATCCTCCCCCGCCGCATCCAGCTCCGCCATGGATTCCAATGCCGGATTGAATCCCGGTCAGGGAGCGAAAGGAACTGCATCTGCTCCTGCCTCGACTGCTGCAGCTTCGTCTGAATACGATACGCCTGCCAGCAGGAATCCCGTCGCCGAGGGTTCCGCTGGCCGCGCCTATGAGAGCGGATACGATCTGTTCAAGACAGGCAAGTACAAGGAAGCCATATCCAGCTTCAACAGCTTTCTCAGGTCTTATCCCGAATCAAATTTTGCTGCCAGCGCCCACTACTGGATCGGAAATTCGTTTTATGCGTTGCGCGAGTTCAAGAATGCCGTTGCGGCACAGGAGGCGCTGATCAGAACCTATCCGGACAGCCCCAAGGTACCGGATGCGATGCTGAATATAGCCAGCAGCCAGTTGGAGCTGAATAAAAAAGACGCCGCCCGGACGACTCTGGAAAACGTCATCGTCAGATATCCCGGCAGCGACGCAGCAGACAAGGCCAAACGGCGGTTAACCAGTATCAAGTAGCGGTGTGTGCCGGCAGGACATTTCCTTGCCGGCTTCCGTCCCGTATATATGGTTCAGATCCTGTCCCCGCATTTCCCGCATCTGTCCAGGAAGATCACCTCTTCCGCGGAGAGGGCAAGTTTGCGGGTCAATGAGATTTTTCTATCCCTGCAGGGAGAAACCAGTCGTGTGGGACTACCCACTGTTTTCGTGCGGCTCACCGGTTGTCCCCTGCGTTGCGGTTACTGTGATACAGCGTATGCGTTCCATGAGGGCGAACGCATGTCCCTTGCCGCTATTCTCTCGGAGGTGGCAAGGCATGGTGCGCGCCACGTTACCGTAACAGGGGGCGAACCCCTGGCTCAGAAAGAGTGCCTGGCTTTGCTTCGATTGCTGTGTGACGAGGGTTACTCGGTATCGCTGGAAACCAGTGGTGCGCTGGATATATCCGGAGTGGATGAGCGCGTATCCAGGATCCTGGACCTCAAGGCCCCCGGTTCGGGAGAGGCGGAAAAGAATCTCTGGAGCAACATTCAGTGCCTTACGAACCATGATGAGGTAAAGTTTGTGCTCTGTGACGAAGGCGATTACCGGTGGGCAATCGAGATGATGGATAAGCATCGGTTGGACCGTACCTGCCCTGTATTGTTTTCTCCAGTTCATGGCAAACTGGATCCAACTATCCTTGCGGAATGGATCTTGCGGGATCGGCTGCCGGTGCGCATGCAGGTTCAGTTGCACAAATTGCTGTGGGGGGAGGGGCCGGGACGATAACGGGATTAATGGATAAAACAGGCTGCGTCGTGACTCGTTTTTTACAATTTTATGGTTAAGGCAGTCGTACTGCTGTCAGGTGGACTGGACTCGGCCACTGTCCTTGCCACCGCTCGCCAGCAAGGATATGAGTGTCATGCCTTGAGTGTGAGTTACGGCCAGCGCCACGGTTCGGAGCTCGCGGCGGCAAAAAATCTTGCCCGCTCCCTGGGGGCCGCCGCCCATAAAGTCATTGAAGTGAATCTTTCCACACTGGGCGGCTCCGCGCTTACCGATAAGGCGCTTGAAGTTCCGACTGGCGGGGTTACGCCAGGCATTCCCAGCACTTATGTACCTGCGCGCAATACCATCATGCTTTCCCTGGCGCTGGCCTGGGCCGAAGCGCTTGGGAGCGGGGATATTTTCATCGGGGTTAACGCCATTGACTATTCTGGCTATCCCGATTGCCGTTCCGAATATATCGGAGCCTTTGAGACGATGGCGAATCTCGCGACAAAAGCCGGGACTGAAGGAGTGCGCCTGACTATTCACGCGCCTCTCCTGAACTTGTCGAAGGCGGAGATCATAAAGAGGGGATGCTTGCTGGGTGTTGACTACAGCATGACCGTTTCCTGCTATCAGGCGGACGATGCCGGGCTGGCCTGCGGCGTATGTGATTCCTGCCGGCTGCGACGGGCAGGCTTCGAAGCGGCGAATGTCCCTGACGTAACGCGTTATCACGCTGACTTCCGGCAGGCAACTGCTCTCTGATGCTCAAACAGAAGGTATTCAACGCTCTGCTTGTTTCATGATTCCGTGGCTCTCGTCTGATTCACCTTTCCCCCCGCTGCACACCGCGCTCATTCAGCCCAACGGCCTGCTGGCAGCAGGAGGTGATCTCTCGCCGCATCGGCTTATCGAAGCATATGGCGAGGGAATTTTTCCATGGTTCAACGAGGGGGACCCCATTCTCTGGTGGAGTCCCGATCCGCGCATGGTGCTGTTTCCAGATGAGCTTAAAGTATCCCGATCGCTGCAAAAATCGCTGCGGAAGGGCAATTATGAAATCCGCGTCGACAGGAATTTCATCCAGGTCATGCAGGCTTGCGCTGCACCGCGGCGAGAGGGCGGCGGAACCTGGATACAGGATGAAATGATTTTCGCCTATACCGCGTTGCATGAAATGGGCTTCGCCCATTCCGTGGAAACCTGGATGGACGGCGAATTGGCAGGAGGACTATATGGAGTGGCGCTGGGACGCGTATTCTTCGGTGAATCCATGTTCTCACGCATTTCCGATGCTTCCAAAATCGCATTTGTGCACCTGGTGCGGCAACTGGAGCGATGGGGATTTGAAATGATTGATTGCCAGATGAAAACTGCTCATCTTGCATCCCTTGGTGCGCGTGAAATCCCTCGCAAGGAATTTAGTCAAAAATTGAAAGAATTGGTAAACTATGCGGAACGAGGCGAAAAATGGTGTTTCGATCATGAGCAAGTTGAATGATCTTCCTGCATCCACGCTACAGTTCTACACTACCGCGTCTTATCCATGCAGCTATCTCCCTGAGCAGCTGGCACGCTCGCAGGTAGCGACTCCCAGTCACCTGATCGACACTCTTGTTTATGGCGGCCTCGTACAAGCCGGTTTTCGCCGCAGCGGAGCTTTTACCTATCGTCCTTTCTGCGATAATTGCCGCGCCTGCCTTCCGGTGCGCGTGGTAGTCGACAGATTGGCGCTACGCCGCAGCCAGCGCCGTTCCTGGGATCGACATCGGCATCTGGTTGCGACGCAGCACGATTTATATTATCACCCCGATCATTACGCCTTGTATCTCCGTTATCAGGCTCAACGCCACTCGGGGGGCGGCATGGATCGGGACAGCCGCGAGCAGTACCGGCATTTTCTGCTGCCCAGCAACGTCGATTCGAAACTGGTGGAATTCCGGGAAAACGGTGTTTTACGGATGGTCAGCATCATCGATGAGCTGCCTGATGGAATATCGTCGGTCTATACATTTTTCGACCCGGATGTGCCGGGCGCGAGTTTTGGTACCTACAATATTTTGTGGCAGGCGCACCAGTGCCGCGAATTGAAGCTCCCTTATCTTTACCTGGGCTACTGGATCAAGGATAGCCGAAAAATGGCGTACAAAGCGGCATTCAGGCCATTGCAAGCCTTGATCAACGGCCAATGGGAACCGCTGGAAAACCTCTGATCACCTTTCCCGCAACTTCCCCTGAAACATCACTTTATTCCCTGCTTGGTTCACCGCTTCTCCTTCCGGATAGCCGCTGCCCGTTTAGCCAGCGGCTCAGCCTTGTGGGGATAACCAATCTCCCGATACAGCTGCGCCAGGTTTTCCAGGCTCGTGGCCACATTCGGGTGATCCGGGCCGAGAGTTTCTTCAGAGATGAGCAGCGCACGGCGAAACAGCGGTTCAGCGTGAGGATATTTACCCTGGTCTTTATACAGTCCGCCGAGATTATTCAAACTCAAGGCGAGGTTGGGATGATTCGGTCCGAAAGCTCTTTTCGTGATTGCAAATACACGTTTGTATAAAGGTTCAGCTTTCGCATACTGCTTCTGAGCATTGTAGAGCAAGGCGAGGTTATTGAGACTCATGGCCAGGTTGGGATGGTTGGGGCCTCCCGTTTTTTCCAATATCGCCACCGCCCGTTTGAGGAGGGGTTCGGCCTGAGGATACTGTCCCTCCGCCTGATATAACTGCGCCAGGTTGTTCAGGCTTGCCGCGACGTTGGGATGCTCCCCTCCGAAAGCTTTCTCATCGATCGCCAGTGCGCGCTTGTAAAGCGACTCGGCTTCCGCATAATCCCCTTTGTTCCGGTACAGCATGGCCAGGTTATTCAGCGTTGCGGCCACTTCCGGGCTTTCTGCGCCCAGTGATTTTTCAAAAATGGCCTGCGCGCGCTTGAGAAGCGGCTCCGCCTCCTTGTAGTGTCCCTGGGCACTATGGATCATGGCAAGGCTGTTGAGGCTGGTAGCGATATCCGGATGACCCGGCTCCAACCCCTGCTCCGCGGCCTGCAACGCTTTTTTCGCCGCTATCGCCGCTTCTTTATAGTCCCCCCGCTGATAAAATGTTTCCACCTCATCGTTGAGCTTGTCCCATAATGTGGCGGCGCGAGCAGTTCCCGAAAATAAAATGAGAACCAGGATCAAAGAAAGGTACTGCAGCTTCATGAATACTCCTGTTCAAGACGGATGCAACCGATATCACCGGGTATGGCCTTCAATATGACGTATGGCATCGGAAGACCGGCTATTATCACAGATCACAGACCCGGTATAGACCGGATCAGGTAACAAGCGTTCACCCCCGCCGTTTACCCTGCCGGCAATGGTAAAATGAATGATGCTCTATTCATTGCTCCGCCCCCTGGTATTTACCCTTGAGCCCGAAACAGCGCATCGTATTGCCTTCAATGCGATGGAGACGGCCTATCGGCTTGGGTTCTACCCTGCCCATCCTGTGCCCTGCCAGTCCCGCAGCATAATGGGACTGACTTTTCCCAATCCTGTCGGACTGGCAGCGGGGCTGGACAAGAACGGCGAACATATAGACGCGCTGGCGGCTCTTGGATTCGGATTTATCGAAATCGGCACGGTCACACCCCGGCCACAGCCGGGAAATCCGAAGCCCCGATTGTTTCGCCTGCCGCGGGCAAATTCCATTATCAACCGCATGGGTTTCAATAATACCGGTATCGAGCGTCTTATCGCAAACGTGAAGACGATGAGCTACAAAGGTATTCTGGGGATCAACATCGGGAAAAACTTCGACACGCCGGTAGAAAAGGCGGTGGAGGACTATCTGATATGCCTGCGCAAGGCCTATCCCTATGCCAGTTATATCACCGTCAACATTTCTTCTCCAAATACCCCTAATCTTCGACAGCTGCAACAGGCCACCGAACTGGATTCCCTGCTTGCCACGCTGAAACTGGATCAGCAGCGTCTGGCCGACGAACATGGGAAATACACTCCGCTGCTGGTGAAAATCGCTCCTGACCTCGAGTTGCCGGAAATCGATTCCATCGCCGCGCTGTTGATGAAACATCGGATTGATGGGGTTATTGCCACCAATACCACTCTCTCCCGGGCAGGTGTGGAAACACTCCCCCATGCGCGGGAAGCTGGCGGATTGAGCGGTGCGCCGCTTGCAAAACGCGCAACGTTGGTCACCGCGCGCCTCCACCATGCCCTGCAAGGGGCTCTCCCCATTATCGGAGTGGGCGGCATCATGGATACGGCAGGTGCTACCGAAAAAATCGAGGCCGGCGCCAGCCTGATACAGATATACAGCGGCCTCGTTTATCGCGGCCCCCATCTGGTGCATGAGATTGCACAACACTTGTGCAATGCAGGTGGGAGGAACGCGGATGTTGCGGGTGCAGCATGAAAGAAGTTTCCCTGGCAGAGGAAATTGATGCCATTCTTCCGCAAACCCAGTGCCGTCAGTGTGGATTTTCGGGTTGTCGGCCTTACGCCGAAGCAATTGTCGAGGGTAGGGCACAGATCAACCAATGTCCCCCGGGCGGAGAAGATGGCATCCATCACCTGGCTCGGCTGCTGGGGGTGAAGCCTCTTCCTTTGAATACAGTTCATGGCGTGTTCAAACCGAAAGAGGTGGCATTGATTGATGAGCAGGCGTGCATAGGCTGTACCTTATGCATACAGGCCTGCCCGGTGGATGCGATTGTAGGGGCGGCAAGACAGATGCATACGGTTGTTTCGAGGGAGTGCACCGGCTGCGCGTTATGCCTCGAACCCTGTCCGGTAGACTGTATCCAGATGGTTCTCCCGAAGGAGTATTCTGCGAGCACCGAGATCGGCGTCCACGTTTCGCGGACTGAACCGGACCATCAAGACTACGAAGTGGAAAGGGTGGAAAAAAAGAAAGCAGCTGATCGCGCACGCGCGCGCTACCGGTTGCGGTTGCAGCGGCTGGAGCGCGAGAAACAGGGAAGGGAGGAAAGACTGGCAAAAAGAACCGAAGCAACAGCTCCCGTGGCGTGCTTGTCACCCGGAGACAGCCTGAAGAAAATCACTATTCGGGCGGCGCTGGAGCGCGCAAAGGCTGTCAGGGCACAGGCATCGCCCCGAATATCAAAAAAAGAGGACTGGAGTGACAGAACGCCAGATATTCCCGGCGGCTCATGAATTCAAACATACGGCGTGAGATTTTTATCCGCTTCAGGGCTGCCAATCCTCATCCTACCACTGAGCTGGAGTACAACTCCCCATTCGAACTGCTGGTAGCAGTGGCGCTCTCCGCTCAGGCGACCGACAAAAGCGTGAACCTTGCCACCCGCAAGCTCTTTCCCAGGGCCAGCACGCCCGAGGCGATACTTGCACTGGGGGAAGAAGGATTGAAGGAATATATCAAGAGCATCGGCTTGTATAAAACGAAAGCAAGGAACATACTTGCCGCATGCCGCATGCTCATCGAGCAGCATGGCGGAAAAGTGCCTCAAACGCGGGAGCAGTTGGAAGAACTGCCGGGTGTAGGGCGCAAGACCGCAAACGTGTTGCTGAATACTGCCTTTGGTCAGCCCACTATTGCGGTGGATACGCATATTTTCCGGGTGGCCAATCGCACCGGAATCGCAAGGGGAAAAAACGTACTGGAAGTGGAATCAAAGCTCCTCAAGTGCGTGCCGAAAGAATTCCGGCATGACGCTCACCACTGGTTGATTTTGCATGGACGCTATACCTGCGTGGCAAGAAAACCGAAATGCGCGATCTGCCTGATAAACGACCTGTGTGAATACGAGTCAAAAAACTTCGAGGATGCTCCTCGGTCAAGAACTTGATATTCAACCCTTCCAGAGACCAGGCGCGTCAATTCTTTTTTGAAGCCTGGCGCAAATACAAGCAGCGGGAAATGCTGAGCGCGATGGAGAACATGGCGCTTGAGGTGATTTTGCAGCACCCGGAATACCAAGCACTGCTTGATGACGTGGAACATCATCAGGATAAGGATTACCTGCCTGAAATGGGCGAAACCAATCCGTTTCTGCACATGGGGATGCATATTGCCATCAAGGAGCAGCTTTCAATAGATCAACCGGCGGGGATCCGCGCGCGATTCGAGCGTCTTCTGAAGAAAACCGGCAACGAGCATACAGCCATGCACCATGCCATGGAATGCCTGGCAGAAATGATCTGGCAGGCACAACGAAACCAGACCACGTATGACGTCGCGGTTTATTTTGAATGCCTGGATAGACAGGAAACCTGATATTCGAAGCGATGTTGTCGGACGCTTCGGCGGGTTATTCGAGTGTCAGGCAGGCAGGCGAGAAGAAAGCCTTTCCTGAGATTTTCCTGTCCGCGTCCTTCCATTCCCCGAATGGGTTCTGAACGAAGCCCTCTGAGCAATTCTCCGCGGAGCGCATCGAAGCACTCGCGCGGGACTTTATCAGAGGTTCCAATCAGTATTTCGTCTGGAGGCCTTTCTGAGTGGCAAAGTAAGCAGCCACGTTTTCGATGTCTTCCTTGCTCAGGGCTGCTGCCATGCCCGCCATCACCGGGTCTTGCCGAACGCCCGATTTATATTCATTCAGGGTTTTTGCGAGATAGCTCGCATGCTGCCCCGCCAGTATGGGAAATGCCGGGGCAGGACTATTACCGTCCGGACCGTGACAGGCGGCGCACACCTCGGCCGCTTTTTTCTTTCCCGCTTCTATATCCTTTGTCATTCCCTGGCTGGAAATCAGCATTAAGGCTGCGCTTGCAACGCCAATAATAAGATGTTTCATGAGGCTTTCCTTGCTTGGTCAGTGGTTGTTATTTGCCAGCGCCGGCATAGTACGCGGCCAGATCTTCCATATCCTGTTGAGACAGCGTGGCCGCTATCCCCTTCATGCTGGGGTGGTTGCGCGCGCCCGTCTTGTATGCTTGCAGGGCTTTTACGAGGTATTCGGCATGCTGACCGCCAAGTCTCGGCACGTGATATACGGTGGGATAGGATGTCCGGTACCCTTCTATTCCATGACAGCCGATGCACATGGTGTTTTTCTGCTTTCCTGCCTCGGGATTGCCCGCCGCCTGGGCCGTGCCCGTCAACGCGAGAAGCAATCCGCATGCAAGTAAACTGACTATTGCAGGTCTTTTCATTATCAGTCCCCTCTTTACAAAAAGAGCGACTCTAAACGATGTATCATTTCTGGTCAATGAATAAAACGCCAGTATAACGGGAACTTACCGTTATTTTTTCTGTCCTGCGGCAGAGCTTTTTGCTTCGAGTTCCTCCCATCGGTCAAGACAGTGCGTCAACTCCTCTTCAATCGCGGCAAAGCGCCGCTGTAACGCGGCAGCTTTTTCCGGGGAATCGCGGTAGATATCAGGCAAACATAGCTGCTGGGTAACTTGTGCCTGCTCCTTCTCCAGGAGCTCTATTTTTCTTGGCAATTCCTCAAGTTCGCGGGTTTCCCTATAACCCAGTTTAACGGAAGGTGTGGCTCCATGTGCTTTATGGGGCGCCGGTTGCGATGGTTTGGGAGCGGGCTGTTTGACCACCTCCTTCTGGAAATTTCTGGCGCGCACCCAATCTTCATAGCCGCCGACATATTCCCGCAATAGGCCCTTTCCTTCGAAGGCAATTACCTGGGTCACCACGTTATCGAGAAACTCGCGATCGTGGCTTACCAGGAACAGCGTTCCCGAGTAGCTTTGCAGCAGCGCTTCGAGTAGTTCCAGTGTTTCGATATCAAGATCATTGGTTGGCTCGTCCAGAACCAGTACGTTCGCGGGACGGGTGAACAATCTCGCTAGCAACAACCGGTTACGTTCACCGCCGGAGAGCGATTTTACTGGCGAGCGCGCTCGCTGCGGAGCGAACAGGAAATCTTCCAGATAACTGATGACATGCTTTCTGGCACCCCCGATATCGATAAAATCCGAACCCGGACTGATCGTATCGACCAGTGTTTCTTCTTCATCGAGTTGCTCGCGCATCTGATCGAAATAGGCAACGGCTACTTTCGTACCCAGCCGGATACTGCCGCTGTCCGGTTGTAGTTCGCCCAGGATCAGCTTGAGCAGCGTGGATTTTCCGGCGCCGTTAGGCCCGAGCAGCCCCACGCGGTCTCCACGCAGGATCCGGCATGAAAAATCCCTGATAATCGCCTTATTTCCGTAGCTTTTGCTGACATGCTCCAGTTCAGCCACCATCCGCCCGGATTTAATGCCTTCTTCCAGACTCAAGTTAACCTTTCCCGCCTGCTCGCGCCGGGCGATGCGCTCCTGCCGCAGTGCTTCGAGCCGTCGTACCCGGCCCTCGTTACGGGTGCAGCGTGCCTGCACCCCCTTGCGTATCCATACTTCTTCCTGCGCCAGCACTTTATCGAACTTCTGGTTATGGGTCGCCTCGATTTCGAGCATTTCCATTTTCTTCCGCTGGTATTCCGGGAAGTCTCCCGGAAAGCTCGTCAGCTTGCCTCGATCGAGTTCAATGATGCGTGTCGCCACATTACTGAGGAAGCGACGGTCGTGGGTGACGAATACGGTGCTTCCCCCAAAATCCTTGAGCAACCCTTCCAGCCATTCGATTGCAAGAAAATCCAGATGATTGGTGGGTTCATCCAGCAACAGCATCCCAGGTGATATCACCAGCGCGCGCGCCAGCGCCACCCGTTTTTTCTGGCCACCGGAAAGCTGTCCGATCAGTGCGTCGGCAGGAAGGTCAAGTTTATCAATAGCCGTTTCCACTCTTGCCTGGATACGCCAGCCATCCTGTGCTTCCAGTTCGGCCTGCAGTTTCTCCAGGCGCAGCAGAAGAGCGTCTGTATCATCTGCACCATCACCCAGGAGATGAGATGCTTCGTGATACTGGATCAGTACCCGGCTGACCGAACCCAGTCCCTTGGATACTTCCTGAAACACGGTAAGGTCGGCCTCCAGTTCCGGTTCCTGCGCGACGTAAGCCAGTTTCAGCCCCGGCGCATACCACACTCTGCCATCGTCAGGCTGGGTTTCACCCGCCAGTATCCGCAGCAGGCTCGACTTGCCCCCGCCGTTTCGACCGATGAGCCCGATGCGCTCACCGGAATCAAGCTGCAGATCCGCCTGGTCGAGCAAGGCATGGTGGCCGAAGGCCAGACTCGTTTTTTCAAGCGTGAGCAGGGGCATAAGGTGAAATAGAGAGAAGTAAGGGGAAAAATGGCAAGCAGGGTAATTTATAAGGGGCGCAATTCTGCCACGTTCATACCAGCTTGGCAAAATCGGCAAGAGAGCTGCGATCAGCTGGGTGAGGGTGTTCGCGAGGAACTGCCACGCGGCCGTGCCCGTGCTATCGCCTGAGCCGCATCACGCCACCCTTCGCATGCGTTCCGTCCCAGGCGGCCTCGCATCACATTGAGAAATCCTTTGCATTTTGCATATAACCGAAAAAATCGCAGTACTTTCTGGCGCTGCAACAGGTCCGGCGGCAAGTCGCTGCAGATAAGCTTGTCATCCAGCATGCCGTGGTCCACCATGCGAACGGCGCCCCAGGCCTTTGCCTGTACGCGGGTGCCAGCGGGTAAACGGGGACCGAGCACCAGTGCATCCAGGAGATCGCCATCGAGACCGAGATAGTCCGGGAGTGAGCCATAGTTGAACGGGCATGGGAGGGGCGAGATAAAATCCACTTTCCCGGTGGAGCCGCGTTTGATAAAACTGCCGCGAGGAACTTCGATGACCACTTCCACCAGCGGCGGTTCTCGCCGTATCCCGCTGGCCGGATGTCGGTCCGGATTTTTACTGCTTGCTTCGAGGTTGTCCTGCGCTGATGGCTTATTTTTGCCCGGCCTGATCTCAACCATTTTTTTTAAACCCTGGCGCACCCTATTGCTCGACATGACCGTTGCTTCTTTCCACCAGCAGCGTGTGCAATCTGCGGCTGTCCGCGCGCAGCACGGTGAACTTGAAACCTCCGACAATCACTGATTCTCCCCGTTTCGGCAGACGTCCAAATTCGTGCAGTACCAGACCTCCGATCGTGTCATAGTCGGCTTCGTTTAATTCGGTTCCAAGCCTTTCATTGAAATCCTCGATCTCGGTAATCGCTTTGACCCGGTAATGACCGCTGGGCGTCTGCACGATGTTGTCTTCCACCTCATCGAAGTCATGTTCATCCTCGATATCGCCGACAATCTGCTCCAGCACGTCTTCGATCGTCAGCAAGCCTGCAACGCCTCCATACTCGTCCACGACGATTGCGATGTGATTGCGATTGGTACGAAAGTCGCGAAGCAGGACATTGAGGCGTTTGGATTCAGGAATGAATACCACCGGCCGTAACATGTCGCGCACGTCAAACTCTTCCTCTGCCGCGTAATACCGCAACAGGTCTTTTGCCAGCAATATACCGATGATATTGTTTTTGTCATTTTCGGTAACCGGAAAACGCGAATGCGCTTTCTCGATCACGTCGGGGATGAATTTCTCGGGCGGGTCGCTGATGTCGATGACATCCATCTGCGAACGGGGAACCATGATGTCGCGTGCCTGGATCTCTGATACCTGTATTACACCCTCTATCATGCTCAACGCATCGGAATCGAATAAATTGCGTTCGTACGCGGCATGCAGCAGGGCCATCAATTGGGTCCGATTTCCTGGCTCACGCAGGAGCAGGTCGCTTATGCGCTCCAGCCAGCCAGGTTGGGGAGGGTCATCCATATGCAAAAGTTAACATAACTATAAAATTGTATTTATTGAAATCTCGTGGTCAGCTGTCTTAGCGTTAACCGCAATCAACCGCTTTCGCCAGCTGATATCCTGCATACGGATCTTCATATCCCAGCCGTGCAAGAATCCGGGTTTCCATTTTCTCCATTTCTTCGGCTTCCGTCTCTTCCTGATGATCATAGCCCTGCAGATGCAGGATCGCATGTACTGTCAAGTGCGCGTAATGGGCAATCAGATCTTTTTGCTGCTGACCTGCTTCCTTTTCCACTACCGGCGCACAGAGCACGATATCGCCAGCCAGAGGGTGAGCGTCTTGCTTTTCCCCGGGCGGAACATCCGGATCAGCGTGCACATCATCGTAAACGAAAGTCAGGACATTGGTTGCATAATCCTTGTTGCGAAAATCCCGGTTGAGGCGGCGACCCTCCGCTTCGTCCACGATGCGCAATGCGATTTCCGCATCATGCACCAGAGCCGCTTTGACCCATTTACAAAGCAAGGCTCTGGGAGGAAGCGGCTCTCGTGTGGAAATCGCATATTGGACAGTCATCTTCAATTTCGCCGGTTTCGGGCTGGCGCGCTCCCCGCTGTCAGGAGTGCCGGGGGAGCTATTCCTTTCTTTCATATTTCTCATATGCGTTGACAATTCTTTGCACCAGCGGATGCCGCACCACGTCCTCTGCATCGAACCGCGTAAACGCGATGCCTCGTACTTTTTCAAGAACCTGCTGGGCTTCCACCAGGCCGCTTTTCTGGTGTTTTGCAAGGTCAATCTGGGTGATGTCTCCCGTTACGACGGCCTTGGAGCCAAAACCGATGCGGGTCAGGAACATTTTCATCTGTTCGGGTGTGGTATTCTGTGCTTCGTCCAGAATGATGAAAGACTGGTTCAGCGTTCGCCCGCGCATGAACGCGAGCGGCGCCACCTCGATTGCGTTCCGTTCAAACTGTTTGCTGGTTTTATCGAACCCCATCAGATCGTAGAGCGCATCGTAGAGAGGACGCAAATAAGGGTCCACTTTCTGCACCAGATCGCCCGGTAAAAAACCCAGGCGTTCGCCTGCTTCCACCGCCGGCCGCACCAGGATGATGCGCGCCACAATATCCCGCTCGAGTGCGTCCACCGCGCTTGCAACCGCGAGGTACGTCTTCCCGGTGCCCGCGGGGCCGATGGAAAAAGTAATGTCATGTGTCTGGATATGATGCAGATACTCCACCTGACGGGGCGTGCGCCCGCGCAAATCGCTGCGCCGCGTATACAGGGCGGGCTCCGTTATTTCCTTGTCATCTAGCCCCTGTTTTTTCAGGGGGTGGGGATTCATCGCCTCGATCAGACCCAATTGAATCTGTTCGATGCCGAGATGATGGTGTGCCTGATCGTAGAAGTTCTGCAGAGCTTCTACGGCAAGTGAAGCCTGGGCAGGTTTCCCGCGGACACTGAAATGTTCTCCCCGCCTTGCAATCGCGACATCGAGCACTGTCTCGATCTGCCTGAGGTTTTCATCCAGCACGCCACACAGATTCGCCAGACGCTGGTTGTCAGCGGGGGAAAAGGAGATTTCTACAGGTTTGGGCTTCAATGGCGCGGTAAAGCGACACAATATGGAGGCGAGGTCTTAATTCTGGCAGCGACTGACCTTCTTTGCAACTCATCCTGTTCGGGAAAGGTCGAAACCGCTTTTCCTGTTGGCTGACTCCTTGCTCCAAGGAAGGGGGGAAAGAGAGGTAGCAGAGGTGAGGGGAGGATGACAGGCGTGCGGAAAAGGGATCATTGCCCTGAGATGCTGACTGCACATGAGTTTGTGAATTTTTTGGGATTCGAATTAGACTTCGCTAAAAAGCCCCGTTCTCTTTGATGCGCAAGGCAGCGCCATTCGGAGCCGGAACTGGCAATTCAGCCGGGACGAAATGATGCGAAAGGAGATCGATGACAATTCATAGAATGAGTCATATTTTTTACCTCGTAACCGCAGTGCTTGTTTTCCTGCTTACCCTGTTTGTTGCGCTTCGCTTCCTCGAGCTCCGGAAACTGAATGATGCCGAAAACGTGCGCTATGCCTCCTTTCTTGCAGTGGATGAGCTGCGCCAGTCTTCTGACGACTTGACGCGCATGGCGCGTGCCTATGTCGCCACAGGCAATCCAAAGTTTGAGCAAACCTATTTTGATGTATTAGCGATCCGCAATGGCGACAAGGAGCGCCCGTTGCATCATGAGCGTGGGTATTGGGACCTCATCCTCGGCCGCGCGGATCCGGAATTCACGCCGAGGCGCAGGATTTCCGTGAGATCGCGAACGAAAAAGCTCGGGTTTACGGCGGTAGAGCTTGCAAAACTTACGAAAGCCGAAAGTTATTCGAATCAATTGGTGGAGCGGGAGCACGAGGCGTTCAATGCAATGAAAGGACTATTTCAGGATTCAGCCGGAGAGTTCAGTGTGAAGGCCCCTCCCGACACGGCGTTGGCCAGCGGCCTGCTGCATGATGAGGGCTACCAAGCTGCCAGAACCGAGCTCATGCGGTCGCTGAACGAGTCTTATGAATTGCTCGACAAGCGTACACTCAATGGCATAGCTCTTGCCGAGGACAGGGCCAATCTCTACATATCCGGCGTATTTTTCATGCTCGCCTTTCTCATGGCCTGGTTCGCCCTTTCGTATCGTGTCGTACGTCGGAAGGTGCAAAATCTTGCATGGCTCGAAGATAAAGCCAGGAATATCGGAGAGGCGAGCAACTCACCCGGTTTCTACATAGACTCGAATGACGAGATAGGCAACCTCTCCCGCGCCTTCATCATGGCTCAGGCTGAACGTGATCGCTATTTCAATCAGTCTCTCAATTTTCTTGCGATTTCGGGATTCGATAGTCGTTTCAAGCGAGTGAATACCATCTGGACCAAAGTTTTTGGCTATTCGGAGGAAGAGCTGCTGTCCAGGCATTTTATGGACCTTGTCTTCTCCGGTTCACGCGCAGATACCGCGGCAGAGCTGGACAAGCTCGTCATGGGTAGCAATGTTTCCTTTGAAAGCCAGATGCGCTGCAAGGATGGTTCCTTCCGCTGGGTCTTATGGAATATAGCCGCCGCAGAGGATGTGCGGGAATTCTATTTTTCGGGCCAGGATATTACCGCCAGGAAGAATATCGAGAGAGAGCTCCATAATGCCCGAAAAGCAGCGGAGGCCGCCAGCCGGGCCAAGGGCGAATTTCTGGCAAATATGAGTCACGAGATCCGCACTCCGATGAATGGTGTGCTCGGTGCAGTCGGGCTGCTTTTGAACACCCCGTTAACCGCATCCCAGCGGGAACTGGGGGGGCTGGCGCGCGCGAGTGGCGAAACCCTGCTCTCCATAATCAATGACATTCTCGATTTTTCCAAAATCGAAGCAGGTAAACTCGTTATTTCACCCGTTCCTTTTGATCTGCTTCAGACCGTTGAAGAGGTAGCCAGCATGATTGCCATGCAACCGGCAAGAAAGGAAGATGTGAATCTGATAGTGCGTTACCTGCCGAATGTGCCACGTTATGTATTTGGCGACCTCGGGCGTATTCGTCAAGTACTGATCAACCTGACCAACAATGCAATCAAGTTTACTGAAAAGGGCCACGTACTCATCGATGTGGAAGTTGATGCCCTCAGTGAAGATGAAGTATCGCTTCGCATCAGTATCGAAGATAGCGGACCGGGAATCAGGGCAGATAAACTGGAAAGCCTCTTCGACAAATTCACCCAGGCAGATGCCTCTACCACGCGACGTTATGGGGGGACAGGCCTGGGACTGGCTATCAGCAAGCAGCTGGTCCAGCTAATGGGCGGTACCATCGCTGTGAAGAGCCGGGTGGGCGCTGGATCAACATTCTGGTTTACGCTACCTTTGACCTTGCAGAAAGATCCGCCGGTGGAGACGGGCCTGCACGGGGATCTGACACATGTTCGGGTGCTGATTGTGGACGATAACTCAGCTAATCGCCTGGTGCTGCAAGAGCAGCTCCGCAGCTGGAGGATGCGCATCGGCAGTTGCGCCTCCGGGGCAGAAGCCTTGCGGGCTCTGCACGCATCCCACGCCTCCGGCGACCCTTACAGGATTGCGATCCTCGATCATCAGATGCCGGATATGGACGGAGAAATGCTGGGCCGGGCCATCAAGGCAGATCCATTGCTCCGCAGTATTCATCTGGTGATGTTGAGTTCCCTGGGACAAGAAGGCGCTCTTAGAGAGCGGCTTCAGAAGGTCGGCTTCGCCGCCTATCTGGTCAAGCCAGCGCGCCAATCGGAACTGCTGTCGGCTCTGGTAAGCATCTGGGATGCGCAACGACAACAGCGAACCATAAATCTCATCGATCAGCCTTCCCTTCCGGCGGCTGCCGAGATGCAGGCCGCCGATTCCTCGAATTGTCTGTTTGTCGGCACGCGCGTACTGCTTGCTGAGGACAACGCCACCAATCAGATCGTCGGAGCGATGATATTGCGCAATCTGGGCTGTCTGGTGGATGTTGCCGCCAATGGCCGGGAAGCAGTGGAGAGGGTGGATGCATTCCTCTATGATATTGTGTTTATGGATTGCGAGATGCCGGAGATGGATGGTTTTGAAGCTACTGCCGCAATTCGCCACCGGCCCGACAGCAAATCCCGGCTTCCCGTCATTGCGATAACGGCACAGGCCATGCAGGGTGACAGGGAACGTTGCCTGCGTGCGGACATGGACGATTACATCAGCAAACCGGTAAAGCCGGAGGACTTTGCAGCAGCATTGAAGCGCTGGATGCCAGGCAGGGAACAGGGACAGGAAAGTGAAGCACTTCCTCCCGCGGCAAGGCATGAAAAGATGGTGGCCGAGAGCATTCAGGATCATTTCCCATCGGCAGCCTCTTCCCCCCTGCCGGTTTCTTCACCCCTTTCGATGTCTTCTGCATCCTCTGCATTGAATGCGGAAGTCGTTGCGAGGCTTCGATCGCTCGCGGAAGCGACGGACCCATCCTTGATTACCCAGATATTCACATCGTTCCTGCGCGATGGGGCAGAGCGCATTGATGCACTGAAGGGAGCCCTGGCAGGAAGAGACATGGAACTTCTGTACAAGACTGCTCATGCCATCAAAGGCGCCAGCGCCAGTATCGGTGCGCGCTCCATGGCGGATGTGGCCCAAAAGCTGGAGTTTGCAGGCAAAGCCGGCGACATGAGCGGGGCGGTCACTTTGATGGAACAAATCGAAATGGAATTTGGGCGCGTGCGGCGTGAAATTACCCAGTCAGACCTCCATTGCGTATCGCTGCCGGATGCAACTCGATCATGAAGATACTCATTGCCGAAGACGACACGACCTCGCGCCTGTTGTTTGCCGCCACCCTCAGGAAACTGGGGCATACTGTAACTGCAATAGAGGATGGACGTAAGGCATGGGAAGCCTGGCAAAAGGACGAATATCCGCTGCTCATCTCTGACTGGATGATGCCTGATATCGATGGCCTGCAATTATGCAGAATGATCCGCAGCGAACCGGGCCTGCAATATACTTATATCATCCTTCTTTCGGCGCTGGACAGCAAGGGCAGCTATCTCGAAGGCATGGACGCAGGGGCGGACGATTTCATTACCAAACCGTTCGATGAGGAACAACTGGCAGCCCGGCTGCGGGTCGCTGAACGCATACTTGGCCTGCATCAAACACTGCATATCCAGGCTACGCGTGATTATCTGACGGGCGTATGGAACCGGGCTTCCATCATGGATTATCTGCAGAAGGAGTTAAAGCGGGGAGCGCGTCAGGATATCTGCACGAGCGTGATGATTGCGGACCTCGATCACTTCAAGCGAATCAACGATACCTATGGTCATCCAACCGGTGACGAAATACTGCAGGAGGCAGCACGGCGCATGTCAGCTGTATTGCGGGGTTATGACCGGATCGGGCGCTATGGAGGCGAGGAGTTTCTCATTACAGCATCGGGTTGTAACTGGAGCGAGGCCATGGCCCTGGGCGAAAGAATCTGTAGCTCCATCAGCAGTTCGCCCGTCAACAGCCGTGCAGGGCAAATCGACATGACTGTGAGCGTAGGCATCGCCACGGTTTGCGGACAAGTCGATGATACAGGTGAGCTTATCGCAGCCGCCGATCAAGCTCTCTATCAGGCAAAAGAGGCCGGACGTAATCGGGTTGAATTGTCAAGGCTGGCGACCGACTCAAGACCCAGGACATGGCGCTGAAAAGTTGTTGCCGTCTCTGGTTCTCTAGGAATCGCTATCGACCGGGCTCTATTGGAGCGCCCATATCGGCTCTTGCAATCTGGCCACGTAAAGTGTGGGACAGGGCTGCGGTGATTTTCAGGTTCGCGAATTTTCCTATCATTTCGGCATGCCCGGGAAAGTTGACCACGCGGTTGTTATCGGTGCGCCCGCTCAACTCGCCGGGATCTTTCCTGGACAAACCTTCCACCAGAACGCGCTGTATTGTCCCCACCATCCTGGCGCTGATCACCTGTGCCTGCAGTTCCACTTTTTCCTGCAACCGCTGGAGCCGCTCCAGCTTGACCTGATGCGGCGTGGTATCTTCCAGCCCGGCTGCGGGGGTCCCTGGACGGGAACTGTAAATAAAGCTGAAGGAGCCATCGAAGTTCACCGCTTCGATCAGCTTCATCGTTGCTTCAAAGTCTGCTTCGGTTTCCCCGGGAAAACCGACAATGAAATCAGAGGTAATCGAAATATCCGGCCGGACAGCACGCAGGCGGCGAATGATCGATTTGTATTCCAGCGAAGTGTAGCCTCGCTTCATGGCTGCCAGCATGCGATCAGAACCGGACTGAACCGGCAAATGCACGTGACTTACCAGCTTGGGAGAAGTCTTGTAAGCCTCGATGAGCCGGGGAGTGAATTCCCTCGGGTGAGAGGTGGTATAACGGATGCGTTCGATACCCGGGATTTCATGGAGATATTCCAGCAGCAGCGCAAAGTCGGCCAGTTCACCCTCTTCCGCATATTGCATTCTGCCGCGATAGGCGTTGACGTTTTGCCCCAGCAGGGTTACTTCCTTGACACCCAGATCTGCCAGGCTCGCGATTTCTGTCAGGATATCGTCGAGCGGACGCGAAATTTCCTCGCCGCGCGTATAAGGAACCACGCAAAAGCTGCAATATTTGCTGCAGCCTTCCATGATGGAGACGAAGGCGGTCACGCCCTCGGTGCGTGCCGGCGGCAGATGATCGAATTTCTCGATCTCGGGAAAGGAGATATCCACCTGCGGCCGGCCCGTAATCTTGCGCGTTGAAATCATCTGCGGCAGCCGATGCAGCGTCTGCGGACCAAACACCAGGTCTACATAGGGCGCGCGTTTGACGATCTCCGCCCCCTCCTGGCTGGCCACGCATCCGCCCACGCCTATCAACAGGTCGGGATTGGCCGCCTTGAGATGTCTTACGCGTCCAAGGTCATGGAACACCTTTTCCTGCGCTTTCTCCCGCACTGAGCAGGTGTTGAAAAGAATTACGTCCGCTTCAGCGGGATCATCCGTTTTTTCCATGTGCTGTGCATCACGCAGCACATCCGCCATTTTTTCCGAGTCATACTCGTTCATCTGGCAGCCAAATGTCTTGATGTAAAGTTTTTTTGCCACGACCCTGCTTGCTGTTTCAGTAATCCTGATGAACCGAGGCACTTTGGAAATGCCTGGACGGTATCGTTCCTGCCCGTAGGTTATCCGCTGTTCCTCAGTCCGGCGGCCACTCCATTGATAGTAAGATGGATGGCGCGTGTTACCGCATCTGTGGCATCCCCCGACCGGTAACGGCGCAGCAGTTCCACCTGCAAATGATTGAGCGGATCGATATAAGGGATACGGTTGCGAATGCTGCGCGCAAGCGTGGGATTATCCTGCAATAGTTCAGTTCGGCCGGTCACGGCAAAAAGCCATTTCACGCTGAGTTCCCACTCTTTTTGTATCCGCCCGAAAACTTCGCGCCCCAGTTCCGCATCCGTAACCAGTTCAGCGTAGCGCGAAGCAATACCCATGTCGGTTTTGGCCAGCACCATGTCCATGTTCGACAGCAATGTCTGCAGGAACGGCCAGGCCTGGTACATTTTCTGCAGGAGTCCCAGCCCGTTGTCGCCCCTGCCCTCGCGCTGCACGAACATTTCCACGGCCGTGCCGAAACCATACCAGCCGGTAATCATCGCGCGGTTGACACCCCAGCTGAACGTCCATGGAATGGCGCGCAGATCTTCTATCAGGTCGGATTTTTTGCGGGAGGGAGGGCGGCTGCCGATATTGAGTCCCGCAATTTCCTTTATCGGGGTCGATTCCTGAAAATACCGGTTAAACCCGGGCGTTTCGTATACCAGGCTGCGATAAGCCCGAAGGGCATCGCCTGCCAGTACCTCCATAACCCCATAATATTCATCTGCACGTTCGCCAAGCGTATCATGGCTCAGCAGCGTCGCCTCGATAGTCGCTGCAACCAGCGTTTCCAGATTACGCCGTCCGATCTCCGGATCGGAATATTTGCTGCCGATGACCTCGCCCTGCTCGGTGATGCGTATCTGCCCGTTGACGCTGCCCGGCGGCTGCGCCAGTATCGCCTGGTAGCTGGGACCGCCGCCGCGGCCAACCGTGCCGCCGCGTCCATGAAACAGCCGCAGTTCGACTTTGTGCTTGGCAAAGACCTTCGTGAGCTCGGTTTCGGCCTTGTAAAGCTCCCAGTTGGCCGCGAGGAATCCCCCATCCTTGTTGCTGTCGGAGTAGCCGAGCATCACCTCCTGGACATTGTCGCGCGAATCCACCAGCTTGCGGTAATAGGGTATCGAGAACAAGTCGTCCATGATGCGGGGGCAGCCACGCAGGTCGGCAATGGTTTCGAACAACGGAACAATGTTGACATGCAGATGCGGCTTTTCTCCTGCCCGCAGCAGCCCTACCTCCTTCAACAGCAACGCAACTTCCAGGATATCGGATATGCTGTCGGCCTTGGAAATGACGTAATTGGGTAATGCCGCCGGACCGAAGCGCCGATGGATTTCAGCCGCCATCTCCACGATATGCAGTTCACTCTGGGCAAGCTCCGAGTAGTCGAGGTAAGGCGAGCGCAGGAGACGCGGGCTGCCGATTTCAGTCAGGAGGCAGCGAATGCGTTCCGCTTCCGGCAGATCGGAATAGCCTTTCAGGCTGGCGCCGCGCTCAAACAGTTCAGCTACGACCTGCTCGTGAATGTGGCTATGCTGGCGCGTATCCAGCGGTGCGAGATGAAAACCGAATACCTCGGCCGCCCGCCGCAGATGGCGCAGATCACCCCGCGCCAGCAACTCCGACTTATGCCGTTCGAGCGAATGAATGACGATGTCGAGATCGCGCACGAATTCCATGCTGTCAGCGTAAGGCTCCGCCGGCCCGACCGGACGCCGTTGCCTGATTGCATGACCAAGCCCCATGCTGGTTGCAGCAAGGCGTGCGTAAATGCCAATCAGGGCGCGTCGATAAGGTTCATCAGCGCGACTCGGGGCCCGATCGGGCGAAGCCTTGGCCAGGGCCGCCAAGGCCTCATCCACGTCGACCTGCCGATCAGTCAGGCTTAACCGGCGACCGATCTGGTGAACCTCACCCATGTAAAAATCCAGGGCCAGGGCGGATTGCCGCTCAGCGGCGTGCAGCAATACTTCATGAGTAACGAAGGGATTGCCGTCGCGGTCGCCGCCTATCCAGCTGCCAATGCGAAGAAACGGTGGAATGTGGGGAGCTTTGGCGTCCATCCGGCGTTCGAGCAGGTCTTCGATTTCCGCATACAGATGCGGCACTTCTCTAAGAAAAGTGTAGTGATAATAGGCCAGGCCATTTTTGATTTCGTCATATACGGACAGGCGCGCCGAGCGCAGCATGCGAGTCTGCCATAATATCTGAATGGCGGTTCGCAATCCCTCTTCGTTTCTGCTTAGCTCATCCGGGGTGAGCTGCACCCGATCGCGCTCGTTCAGCAGGCGAGCAATTGCCAACTGGCAATCAAGTATGCTTCTCCGCTGCACTTCCGTCGGGTGGGCCGTCAGCACCGGCGAAACGAGCGCTTTGGCAAAGAAGCGGCCAAGGGCTGTGCTGCTTGTATCGTTGGATAAAACCAGGTCGAGCGCGCGCGCCACACTGCCCGCCTGCGGCTGGGATCGGGCTAGAAGGTAGCTGCGCCGCCGGCGGTTGTGATGCATATCCTCGGCTATGTTCGACAGCTGCGAGAACTGGCTGAACGCGCGAACTACCGCTTCGGTCGCCTTGTTGCTCAACTGGTTGAGCAGGCCGTCCAGTTCCTGCCGCGCCTTGGGATCCTGGTCGCGGCGAAACCGGATGGCTGTCTGGCGAATATTTTCCACCAGGTCAAAAGTAGGCTCGCCTTCCTGTTCGCGCAAGGTGTCGCCCAGCATGCGTCCGAGCAGGCGGATGTCCTCCCGCAGGGGGTCATCCTTCGGTTCCTTGTCATCGATATGATTAGGATTAGTATCCATACTTTCGCTTTGGGAAGCGACCGATCCCATAAACAACCTCTTCTCTGGAAGATGCGGACTCATGCCCCAAGTACTTCAGTTCAGTACTTCAGTCCGGCTTTGACGTCCGCCATGGTAAAATAAGTGCCAGCAGGATTTCCAAACTTTTGTTTATTTTAATAGGAATGCCTAATTCATCCACACCCAATAAAATAGTTATCGCGACACGGGAAAGTGCTCTTGCCCTGTGGCAGGCCAATTTCATCCGGGATCGACTGGCAGAATTATACCCGCAAACGGAATTTCAAATATCCGGAATGACGACCCGAGGCGATCAGATTCTTGATGTGACGCTATCCAAAATCGGCGGAAAGGGACTGTTCATCAAGGAACTGGAGCAGGCGCTGGAGGATGGGCATGCCGACATCGCCGTGCATTCGATGAAGGATGTGCCCATGGATATGCCTCCCGGATTCGCGCTGGCAGCGATCACGGAGCGTGAAGATCCGCGGGATGCGTTTGTCTCCGACAAGTACGCGACGCTGGATGCGCTCCCGCCCGGAAGCGTGGTGGGCACTTCCAGTCTTCGACGCGAAAGCCAGTTGCGCGCGCGCTTTCCTCATTTACAGGTACAGCCGCTGCGCGGTAACGTCCAGACGCGCTTGCGCAAACTGGATGAGGGCCAGTTTGCAGCGATCATTCTGGCGGCAGCGGGATTGAAACGGCTGGGACTTGCCGCTCGCATCACGGCCCTGCTGAGCCCCGATCTCAGCCTGCCCGCAGTGGGGCAGGGCGCTTTGGGCATTGAGTGCCGTGCGGATCGCGCCGACCTGATCAAGCTCATGGAACCTCTGCATCATATTCCCACGGCTCGTTGCGTCGAAGCCGAGCGCGCCATGAGTCGCGCACTGGGTGGCAGTTGCGAAGTGCCGCTGGGAGGCTTCGCCGAAATCAGCGGAAATATCCTGAGGCTGCGCGGATTTGTCGCCAGCCAGGATGGAATACGCATGATAAGCGATGAATTGAATGGAAATCCCGACGATTGCGTCTCGATGGGAGCGCAGCTGGCAAAGAATCTGAAGGCAAAGGGTGCGGAAGAGATTCTGGTAGCGCTGGAATCGAAAGCGGTTGAACCCGTGAGCCATCCGTGAGCAAGCCGCTGGCCGGGATCCATGTCCTGGTCACGCGCCCTTCCCATCAGGCGGGCGAGCTCGCTGAGAAAATACGGGCAGCAGGCGGAGAACCCTGGCTGTTTCCGGTCCTGGAGATTCAGGATATCTCCGATCCGCGCCCATTGCTCGAATTGATCGAGCGCCTGGATAGATTCTATCTGGCGATTTTTGTCAGTCCCAACGCCGTCAATAAGGCGATGAGCGTCATATGCGCGAAGCGCGCATTGCCACTCGATCTCAAGATTGCAACAGTCGGTCAGGGCACTGCCAGAACACTGGAGCGATTCGGGGTGAGCGGAGTAATCGTGCCTGCGGTGCGATTCGACAGTGAAGCCTTGCTCGATATGGCAGAATTGAATCGCCTCAATGTTGCCGGCAAGCGAATCGTCATTTTTAGAGGCGACAACGGGCGCGAACTGCTGGGGGAAACGCTGAGGAAACGCAGTGCTTTTGTCGAATACGCGGAGTGCTACCGCCGGATACGGCCCAAAGCGGAAATCGCGCCGCTTCTCGCAGCCTGGACGCGGGGTGAGATGAACGCGGTTACCGTTACCAGCAGTGAAGGGTTGCGCAATTTACGGGAGATGATGGGCGACTCAGGCAGAACATGGCTTGAAAACACACCCCTGTTCGTTTCCCATGAACGTATCGCGGGGGTGGCGCGGAAACTGGGATTTAACCGCGTGATTGTTACCCCTGCCGGAGACGACGGGCTGGTGGCGGGTTTGCAGGATTATTTTTCCGGGCGCATCGAGTGAAGGGTGACGGCAAAGGTGGCAGCAAAGGTGAAAACCGCGAAGGGCGGCCGCACAGTTTTGCTCCTACGCAATCATGAGCGCGGAAACCGGGGCGTCTGATACCGATCGACCGCAGAAAGCGGGAGCGAGATGGCTTGCGCGCGCCAATCCCCTGCTGGTTTTTGCTTTGATTCTGATCCTGATTTTCGCCTGGCAATGGTACGACACGCGCAGTGAAATCGCAGGGCTGCGGCATGAGCTGGCAAGACGGTTGGCCGAGGCAGATACTTCAGGCAAGGAGGCGCGCGATACTGCAGCGGATGCAGCCGAAGCGGGACGCCGCGCGGAAACGAAGCTCGATCTCCTTGAAGATAAACTGGCTGAATCGCAGAGCCAGCAGGTTGCCCTGGAAGCGCTTTATCAGGAACTTACGCGAAGCCGTGACGAAGCAATGCTGGAAGAAGTGGAGCAGTTGCTGCTTATCGCCAACCAGCAACTGCAGCTGGCAAGCAACGTCAAATCCGCCCTGATTGCAATGCAGGAGGCGGATAGCCGACTCCTGCGCACTGAGCGTCCGCAACTGGCTTCTTTGCGAAAAACCATTGCAAAGGATATGGATCTGCTGAAATCGGTGCCGTATGTCGACACCGCAGAAATCAGCCTGCGCCTGGATAATCTTGTCGCCTCTATCGATACACTGCCCCTGGCGATGGAGTTTCGACCTCCTGAGAGAGTTTCTTCCCCCTCTTCCGTTCCCGTCTCCGAAAATGTATGGGTGCGGTTTCTGGGTCAAGTATGGGAGGACTTCAAGCGGCTGGTGCGGATACAACATATGGACAGTCCCGATGTCGCCCTGCTGTCGCCATCGCAGGCGTATTTCCTGCGTGAGAATTTGAAGTTGCGGCTGCTATCTGCGCGGTATGCGCTGCTTGCGCACAATGGATCCAGTTTCAAGGCCGACCTCGAAGCGTCCAGGGAGCAGATCAGGCGTTATTACGACCCTCAAGCGCAACCCGTCATCGATTTCCAGGAGGCATTGCAGCAATTGGACGAAACCGATATCGCCGCTGAGTTGCCGCGCATCTCGGCGAGTCTCGATGCGGTACGTAACTACAGGTTGACCCGTGACCGGGGAAACAGGTGAAGGGGGCGCTCTGGCTCCTGGCCCTGTTCATGATTGCCGTGGCGGTTACCATGGCTGCTTATAACAGCGGCTATGTGCTGATTGTCGCCCCACCTTATCGTATAGAGCTGTCGCTCAATCTGCTGGTGTTATTGCTGCTCGCCATCATTTCGATGGGTTACCTGGGGATGCGGATTATTGCATTTACCGCGCGGTTGCCTGCCGAGCTGAGTGAGCTTCGCACTCGCAGGCGCCGGGAAAAAGCCCTGGAAGGAACACTGGACGGGCTCAAGGCGTTTTTCGAGCGGCGTTATGCAAAAGCGGAGAAATCCGCTGCCGCCGTCCTGAAAATGGAGGACTCCACCGCTTTCAGCGCCATTAATGCCATCGTTGCAGCGCGCTCGGCCCATGGATTGCGAAATTATTCCCGTCGGGACGAGTTCCTTGCCGAGGCTGAAACCAGTGCGCCGCAAGAAGTGGCGCTACGGTTGATGACACAGGCTGAATTGCTTCTGGACGAACATCGGCCCGAAGAAGCGCTCGAGCTGCTGCACCACCTGCCCTCCGGCGAGTTGCGCCGGCATACGGGTGCGCTGAAGCTGGAGCTGGAAGCTCAGCAGAACGTCGGAAACTGGGATGTCGTGCTCGAACTGATCAACCAGCTGGAGCAGCGCGATGGTCCTGAGGCCAGCCTCATAAAACAACTGAGGTGCAGAGCGCATATAGAGAATCTCAGAAGCAGAATGTTGAATCCACAGGCGCTGAAGGAGTATTGGGAGAGCATGTCCCCGTCAGAAAAAAAGGATGGTAAAGTCGCTGCTGCTGCCGCGCGCGCGTTTTCTGCAACAGGGGACTGCGCCCTGGTTCATCATCTGGTCGAGCAGAGCCTGGAGAACCAATGGGATTCGGAATTGGCAAAGCTCTATGCGGAATGCGTCGGCAGCGACCCCTTGCGGCAGATAGAACGTGCCGAGGCATGGCTTGAAGTGCATCCCGGTGATGCATTCCTGCTGCTTGCCCTGGGAAAGCTCTGCATCCATGCGGAACTGTGGGGCAAGGCTCGGAGCTATCTTGAAGCGAGCCTGTCGGTCAAACCGGGATATGCGGCGCACCTTGCGTTGGGGCGGCTGAATGAGAAGCTCGGGCAGCCCGAACTGGCGAGAAATCACTATGGGAAGGGATTGGAACTGGCTGTAAGTCAGCTGGAAACGGCAGCAATGGCCGAAAATGGCCGAATAATGCGGATTGAATAGTGCCGGAAGCCGTTCGGCTTTGATTCCATTCCCGATGCCGCCGATGCCGCCGATGCCGCTTTTGAGACTGGGAAGAGCTGGGAAGAGAGAGGCGCAAGGAAGAAAACGTCACGCTTTTGCCGGGCTTGCTGAAGTGATTGAAGTGGTGAATGCGTCCGAAAAGAATTCTTCTTCCGGAAGATGGCGCAAGCGCGTGAAATCCCTGTGAGCAGCCTCGACCATTGCCGGCGTGCCGCACGCATATACCTGATAGCCGCTGAGATCATCGAAGTCCTGCAGTACGGCCTGATGCACCAGACCAGTCCTTCCATTCCAGCTGTCAGAGGGCAGCGGCTCGGATAGTACGGGAATAAAAGTAAAATTGTCATGTTCCTGCTGCCAGCTTCCTGCCAGTTCGGGTGCATACAAGTCAGCTCTGGTGCGGTTTCCCCAATAGAGCACGATCTGTCGCTCGCAGCCGCGGGAACTGCGGCCGTGAAATACATCCTCCAGAATACTTTTGACCGGTGCAAACCCTGTGCCGCTGGCGACAAAGATCACCGGTTTATCCGAGTCTTCGCGCAGGAAGAAGGTACCGAGCGGTCCTTCGAAGCGGAGAATATCCCTCTCTTTCATCTGCGTGAACACATGCTCGGCGAACGCTCCGCCCGGATAATTACGCACATGCAACTGAAGCAACTCATCATCATGGGGAGCATTGGCCAGTGAAAAACTGCGGCGCTTGCCATCTTTCATCAAGATGTCGATATATTGCCCCGCCAGGAATTGCAGCCGTTCGTTGGTGGGAAGCTTGAGGGAGATGACCATCACATCGGGCGCGACCCGCTCGAGCTTCTGCACCCGGCATGGAAGGATTTTGGTCTTGATGTCCTTTATGGCGCTGATTTCGCGGCATTCAATGACGAGTTCAGAGAGGGGTACAGCCCGGCAAAACAGAGCCATTCCGGCCTGTTTTTCCGTTTCCGTCAACGCGCTCTCGTTATAGCTGCCGAAATCCACTGTTCCCTGTATGATTTTGCCCTTGCAGGTCCCGCAGGCGCCGTTGCGGCAACCGTAGGGGAGTGGAAAACCTTCCCGGAGCGCAGCCTGGAGAACAGTTTCGCCGGGCTGCGCGAAAAAGCTGTGCCCGCTCGGCTGGATGGTAATTTGATGGGACATGATTACGATTACGAATGATCAGCAAAAATAAAAATGGAATGTCGGCAAGTAACATGAAAACGATAAAGCGAACGCTCTTGATCGTGGGTTGCGGTGATATCGCCCTGCGGGCGGCTCCCCTGCTGCTGGCGCATTACCGTTTGCTGGGCCTGTGCCGGAAGCCTGAGCAATGTGCTTCGTTGCGTTCGCTGGGGATCACGCCCGTGCCCGGTGATCTTGACATACCCGACAGCCTTGACAAACTGGCAGGTGCGGCAGATGCCGTCTTACATCTTGCTCCGCCTCCTGGCCGGGGTCGTACTGACACCCGTACCGCCCATCTTCTGGCCGCCTTGACAAGACGGCCAAAAATGAAGCGCACAATGTTACCACAACGCTTTATCTACATCAGTACCAGCGGGGTATATGGGGATTGCAAGGGGGCTTTGGTAAACGAGACGCGCGCGATCAACCCTCTGACGGAACGTGCAGTGCGCAGGGTGGATGCGGAAAGGCGTGTCCGCAACTGGGGCCTGCGCAATGGCGTGAATGCTTCGATCCTTCGTGTTCCCGGGATTTATGCCGGCGATCGCCTGCCGCTCGCACGCCTGCGTGAGGGGGCGCCAGTGCTGGCTTCGGAAGACGATGGCTATACCAATCATATTCATGCCGACGATTTGGCGCGCATCGTGGTTGCTGCGCTCCGATATGCGCGGCCAGGCAGGATCTATCATGCGTGCGATGATTCAAACCTGAAAATGGGTGAATATTTTGATCTGGTGGCGGACCGTTTTGCTTTGCCGCGTCCTTCACGCGTTCCCCGTGTCGAAGCAGAAGGCCGTATCGCACCCGGCATGCTCTCATTCATGCAGGAGTCGCGAAGGCTGACCAATATGCGGATCAAGCAGGAGTTGCGCGTACACTTGCGCTATCCCACGGTCGCGGAGTGCCTGCGCGCAGCAGGATAGACTGTAAAACAGGTAAAATAGATCCATTTTAGATGGGAGCAAGCAGATGCCCCAACCGCTCCAACCCCCCACCGATCCGGAAACGGGATACATACTCGTCATTACCGGCCTCCCCGATAAGGCGCAGGCAGCCTTGCTGGCGCACAAGCTGATCGAAGAGCGGTTGGCCGCATGCATCAACATACAGGGTGAGTGTACTTCCATCTACCGCTGGCAAGGCAGAATGGAAAGCGGGATCGAGGTACCGGTCTTTATTAAAACAGTTGCGCAGCATTATTCTTCGGTGGAGCGCCTGATAAAGTCCATGCACCCTTACGAACTCCCTGAAATCATTGCTGTCCCAATAAGCAGCGGATTGCCCGCATATCTGCATTGGATTTCCGGCGAAACGTCGAGTCCGGATAAAAATTGAAGAGAATCTGGTTGTCATGTCCCTGAACCGATATAGCCGATATTTCCTGCTGCTTCTCTGCTTTCTCAGCACAAGCGCCTTTGCCGAAGAAGGAAAAACTTCCGGATTTCTTTCAGGCTTGCAGCAACTGCGCTCGACCTTCGATCAGGATCAGGAGGAGCAGGAATTATTGCCGCCTGACGAGGCTTTCAAGCTGAAGGTCAAGGTGCGGGACGCAAATACGCTTGTGGCGCAGTTCGAGCCGGCGAAGAATTATTATCTGTACAAGGATAAAGTTGCATTCAGGCCGCAGACCCCCGGAGCCACCGTCGAAAATATCTCCCTGCCGCGGGGAAAGATGAAAAGCGATGTGACCTTTGGTGAGGTCGAGGTTTTTCACGAGCCGTTTGAAGCGCTGATTTCCTTGAAGCGGGACGTTCCATCGGCCGACAAGCTGACTCTTGTTGCCACCTATCAGGGTTGCAACGAGCCCATCGGTGTCTGTTATGCACCTATAAGCAAGGTAATCGACCTGACGCTGCCGGTTGCAAAGGCAGCGGCTGGAGCGGTTGCCAATGCAGTAAGCACTGATGCATCCGCCGCAACAGGTACCGCTGGGGTGCGAGTTGATGCCACTGACGGATTGTTTCAGTCGGACGGGGGTGCGGCCCCCATCGAGACGGAATCGGCTGAAATCGAGAGAATGTTCCAGACCGGCAACTTCTGGCTGATTCTCACCGGCTTCTTCGGTATCGGCCTGCTTCTCTCCTTTACTCCCTGTGTATTTCCCATGTTCCCCATTCTGTCCGGCATTATCGCCAAAGGGGGGCAGCACGTTACCAAGCAGCGCGGATTCATCCTGGCCTTGGCCTACGTGCTTGGAATGGCCATTACCTACGCTATCGCGGGGGTGGCAGCGGGACTTTCCGGCGCAATGCTGTCGGCAACCCTTCAGAATGCATGGGTACTTGGCGCGTTCGCGCTGATTTTTGTAACACTTGCATTTTCCATGTTCGGGTTCTATGAGCTGCAGCTCCCCACCTTTTTCCAGAGCAGGATTTCGGAGGAGACCGGGCATCTCAAAGGAGGTCACCTGACCAGTGTATTCGGCATGGGTGCCTTGTCCGCGCTGATTGTCGGACCGTGTGTGGCGGCGCCCCTTGCAGGGGCCCTGCTGTATATCAGCCAGACCCGCGATGTGGTGCTCGGGGGCTCGGCGCTCTTTGCCATGGCGCTGGGCATGGGCCTGCCCTTGCTGTTGCTGGGCGCCTCCGCCGGCGCCCTCCTGCCGAAAGCAGGAGCATGGATGGAAGGGGTCAAGCAGTCGTTCGGAGTATTGCTGCTCGGAGTGGCAATATGGCTGATATCGCCGGTGATTCCTGCCGTGGCGCATATGCTCCTATGGGCAGCCCTGTTGATCGTGTCGGCCATTTATCTGCGTGCGGTTGACCCGCTGCGGCCGGGTGCTTCCGGTTTTCAGAAATTCCTCAAGGGGGTGGGCATGATTGCCCTGTTGACGGGCATTGCCTTGCTCATCGGCGTATTTTCCGGCAGTCGCGATATCCTGCAGCCTCTTTCAAGGCTGAATGTCTCAGCGGCTGACATGGAAGGGGTAAAAAAGGACGGTATCAATTCAAACGAGCATTTGCCGTTCCAGAGAGTGAAATCGGTGGCAGAGCTGAATCAGCAGATCCTCCAGTCGAGGAACAAATACGTAATGCTGGATTTTTATGCGGACTGGTGCATCTCCTGCAAAGAAATGGAACGTTTCACCTTCACCGACGCATCTGTCCAGGCGCGATTGAAGGACGTTGTGCTGCTGCAGGTTGATGTGACAGCAGGTACGCCCGAAGACATGGAGCTTCTCAAGCGCTTCAAGCTGTTCGGGCCTCCCGCCATTCTCTTCATGGACAAAGAGGGGCGTCAGGTTCCCAACGTCAAGATCATCGGTTATCAGGACACCGAGGCTTTTCTGAAAATACTCAATGCGGTACTGATCTAGCCTCCCACAGCGGTGCAATTTGATTGATCCGGGTGCGAACAGGCAGGCCCGGCCCGTGAGTTGCGGTCGCCGGATCAGGATTTGAAGCTTATTTTTCCCAGGAATAACAATGACAAAATTGCGACAGGTATTGTTGTACACAGGCATTGCCATACTTGCGGTGGCAGCAGGAGTCTTATTGCGCGGCCAGTTGGCGAGCAAGGACATGGCCGCTCCTGACGCCGCTGTAGCTGCTAAAGGCGCCGAAGCGATAATGGCGGCGAGTTTCCCTGATCTCGAGGGGAATATTCAGCCTGTTTCCCAGTGGCGGGGGAAAGTTATGGTGGTGAATTTCTGGGCGAGCTGGTGCGCGCCATGCCGCGAGGAAATACCCGAGTTTATCTCCTTCCAGGACAAATTTCGTGATAAGGGACTGGTCTTTGTAGGCATCGCGGTGGATCAGAAAGAAAGAGCGGCAGCATTCAGCAAGGAAATGGGTATCAATTATCCGGTCCTCGTGGGAGATATGAAGGCGATGCAGATCGCGGGTGCCGCGGGCAACATCCAGGGTGCGCTGCCTTTTACCGTTGTGATTGACCGGAATGGTAAAATAATTGGAAGCAAGCTTGGCCGTCTGAGTGAGAGCAAGCTCGAATCCATGATCGGACCGTTACTTTAGGGAACTGCTGAACAATCCTTCCCAGGGCGCGGAAGATTGCATTCCGATTGTATTTCTGCGCTAGCCTCCGAGCGCCCTGTACAGGTTATAAAGACTGGTTATAATGATCAGCGTGCCCACCAGTATGAGCAGAGTCTTCGCGTGCAGCTTTTTGCACAGAACTGCCGCAAACGGTGCGGCGAACAAACCGCCGAAGACCAACCCTGCGATGATGGGCCATGTATTGGTTTCCATCAGCAAGGTGAAAACAGCGGCGCCGCTCAGCGTCAGGAAGAATTCAGCGAAATTGACGGAGCCGATAGTCATGCGCGGATCGTTTCCCGTACTGACCAGTGTGGATGTTACCACCGGCCCCCATCCGCCGCCTCCTGCCGCATCGACGAATCCACCAAACAGCGCGAGCTTTCCCACATGCTTCGGTGGATTCTTGCGCAGCCGCAAAGACCGGAACGCTTTGCTCAGAATATAAATTCCCAGCAGCAACAGATATGCGGAAACATAAGGTTTGAACAGGGTGCCATCGACCTGCGTCACCAGTACCGCCCCCAGGATCCCGCCAAGGATGCCGGGCACGAGCAACCGGACGAACAAATCCTTATTCACGTTGCCGAACTTGACATGCGAAATGCCGGAAACGCCGGTGGTAAAAATCTCGGCGATATGGACGCTGGCGCTCGCAACCCCGGGTGTGGCGCCCGAGGCAAGCAGGAAAGTGGTGGCTGTCACTCCATAAGCCATTCCCAGGGCGCCATCCACGACCTGGGCGAAGAAGCCGACTATCACGGAATTCCAGAAAATGCTGCTGCTCAGGGTTTCACCAATGATCTGCCAGCCCCCGAACCAGTTATTGGAAATAAAAAAACGACCAGCCAGAAAAAGGATCAATATGATCAACACTGCGACGGCAAACCAGGCCGCCGCGTGAAGGAGCGGGTGAGTGCCGGGATGAGAGACCGGTTCCTCGACGGGAGGAATTCCCAATTGCTGATGTTCGATATTGATCGGGTTGCCTGACAGATCCAGGTTGCGAATCTTCATACTTTATTCCTGCCTCTTCTATAAGCGCAACACTATACCGACAGGTGTGAACATCCAGAAATAACCTAATAGAATATGTTTATTCTTTTGTTATTTTCGGGAGCGGATCAGTCCATAAACCTGCTCGACAGATGGCTGATATTATCCTAGTCATTCATTTTCTGTTCGTGCTGTTTGTCGTCGGTAGTCTGCCGCTGATCTGGGCAGGTAACTGGATAGGGGTGAGTTTTGTGCGAAATCGGAGATTCCGGTTAGCCCATCTTGCCGCTATCCTGTACGTTACCGCCGAGTCCCTTCTTGGCGTGGTATGTCCGCTGACATGGCTGGAAGACGCATTGCGCGGGAGGGCGACCGAAACAGGTTTCATCGAGCGCTGGCTGCACCTCATCCTCTTCCATGATCTTCCGGAATGGGTGTTCCTGGTAGCGTATGTGTTGTTCGCGGTCCTGGTGGTTATGACTTTCCGGCTCATTCCGCCGCAGCCGCGCCGCCCATCGCGATAATTCCTGGTCGTAATTGACCCGCTTTTCCGCACAGCGTAAAGTCATGCATAGAAAGAAGTTCATGTACACGGGAGGTTGAGGCCTCTACCCTTTTACTCTTTTGCGCACCGGGCAGCTACTTCCGAAACTCTCATTCATGTCTTCACTCACAACATTCTTGCATCGTTTCATTAGCCTTCGCCGTTTCATAATCGGTCTGGGGGTTTTCGCCGGAATAATTGTCCTGTTTGGTCTGCTCGGCTATTTCTGGTTGCCTGGATACGCCAAGGCGAAGCTTGAAGCCGTTTTATCGGATGCCCTGCACCGCCCCGTTACTGTACAGTCGATCGACATTCAGCCCTATACGCTGGAGTTGACGGTTCGTGGTTTTCGAATAGGCGAAAAAGAGACAAGTGTAGACGCAGACAGGAATCTTTTTTCCTTTGATGAGCTTCACCTCGACCTGAGTATTGCCTCTATTGCTCATCGCGCGCCCGTGATCAGTTCGGTTTCGCTCAAAGGGCCCGCTGTGCGTCTCGTCCGTGAAGCGCAGCAGAAGTTCAATATCACCGACCTGATAGAAGACTTCATGAAACGGCCGAAAGAAGAGGAGGAGGGCGGCAAGAGCATGTTCTCGGTACAGAATATCGTTATCGAAGACGGCCATTTCGAATTCGTCGACCATGTGAAAAAAAGTCAGCAGGAGATATCCGACATTCAAGTCGGTGTGCCTTTCATCGCCAATTTCGAAAGTGCGGAGGAAACATGGGTGGAGCCGCGCTTCAGCGCCAGAGTGAACGGTGCTCCGTTCAATCTCACCGGAAAGTTGCGGCCTTTCACCGCAAATCGCGAAGCAACGCTTGAGATCAGATTGAACGATGTGGATCTGACGCGTATAGACGAGTATTCACCCATTCCAGTCGGTATTCGCCTTCTCTCCGGTTATTTTGACAGTCAGCTCTTGTTGACGTTTACCCAGGCCGATGGTCAATCGCCCACCCTGGTTCTGACAGGCAATGCCGCATTGAAGAAGCTGAAAGTGGAGAATCATTCGGTGGAGGCGCCATATGCCGCCACACTGGGCGAATTCAATGTCCGATTGACTGAAATAAACCTGAATGCGGTGAAGCCCTCGCGAGCTGCCGTAGTCTTGACGGAAATTGCGGTGTCGCCGGAAGGCAGCGCTGAACCCACACTCAACCTGCCAAAGCTCACGCTGAATGAGATCGTGGTTGATACCGGACAGAAAAATGTCAGTCTCGGTGCTGCAACCCTGGATCGCTTCAATGCCTCATTGCAACGCCATAAAGACGGGCGGCTCAATCTTGCCAAGCTTTTTACTCCGGCAAACAAGGCGGAAAAAGCATCCCGATCCTCTACTACTACTCCCAAAGCGGATACAGGTAAGTCATGGACGGTAAAACTTGGCAGCTTCAAGCTGGCGGATGCCGGATTGCGCTTTGAAGATATCACTTTGCCGGACATAGCCCCCATGGTGGTCAATGCCCTTGATCTGGCAGTTAGCCAGATCGACTTCAGTGGCGCAACGCCCTCCCAGCTCGAGCTCAAGGCGGAAGTCAACAAAACAGGCAGCCTGGAAACAAAGGGGTCCCTTGCCTGGGCGCCGCTCGCGGCAGATCTGGCAGTAAATGCCAAGGATGTCGACCTTGTTGCATTGCAAGGCTGGGCCGGAGACCGGCTGAATGTGCTGTTCTCGCGCGGCGCGCTGTCCTTCCGCGGCAAGATCAAAGCCGATGGCGGCAAGGAGCAGAAGCGACCTGAACAGGCACGGAGAGAAAAGGCATCGCCGTTAAAAGTGGCGGTGCGCGGGGATGGGAGGCTCACTAATTTCAACATGCTGGACAAGGCGGACGCCACCAATCTCATGCGTTGGAGAAGTGTGGATATCAAGGGTATCGAGTTTGCCAATGAACCTCTCAGCATCAATACCGCCTCGATCACGCTTACAGACTTCTTTGCCCATGTCGTCCTTACTCCCCGAGGTGAGTTGAACCTCAAATATATCGTGAGGCAGGAGAAGGAAGCAGCGGTTTCTCCCTCACAGGCTGCCGCTGCGCCGGCAGCGACGCCCGAACCGGAACCGGCGGACACACCTGCTGAAATATCGCCTGTGCCTGTTCCTTCGCAGTCACCCCCGCGCAAGAGCCTGCCTGTCCGCATAGGCCGTATCGTGATGCAGGGAGGACAGGTCAATTTTCAGGATCAGTTCATCCAGCCCAACTATCGCGCCAACTTGACCGATCTGGCGGGACGCATAGGACCGCTCCATCCCCGGAAAGCCGGAGAAGTGGATATTCGCGGCATGGTAGATAAAACGGCACCATTGAAAATCAGCGGATCGGTTGACGCCTTCGGCAGGGAACTCTATCTTGATATCACGGCCTCGGCCAAAGGTATCGACATGCCTACGTTCAGCCCCTATTCCGGGAAATATATCGGATACGCAATCGAGAAAGGTAAACTGTCGGTCGACGTTCACTATCATGTCGAACACGGTGAGTTAACTGCGGAAAACAGCATCTTCCTCGATCAATTGACTTTTGGCGAGAAAATCGAAAGTCCGGATGCACTATCGATTCCGGTCAACCTCGCATTGGCGCTGCTAAAAAACCGGCGCGGAGAAATAGATATTCGTCTCCCTGTAAGCGGTTCCATCAACGATCCGAAATTCAGCCTGGGCGGGTTAATCCTCAAGGCAATCCTCAACTTGCTGACCAAGGCAGCTACTGCGCCTTTCACGGTGCTCGGATCGCTTTTCGGGGGAGAAGAATTATCCGAGGTCGATTTTCCCGCAGGTGAGGTAAAGATTCCGCCAGAGGCAGAAGAAAGGCTCCAGAAGCTGGCCCAGGCGCTGAAAGACCGGCCAGCGCTGAATCTTGAGATCATCGGTCATGCCGATGCTTCGAGTGATCCGGAGCCTTTGAAGCGGCGCGTACTTGAACGCAAAATCAAGGCGGAGAAATTGTCGGCGGATGTCAAAAAAGGAAAATCTTACGATTCCCTGGAAGATGTAACACTGACACCGGAGGAATATAAAAAATACCTGGAGCAGGTTTACAAGGATGCCAAGTTCGAGAAGCCGAAAAACTTCATCGGTCTGACAAAAAGTCTGCCCGCGGAAGAGATGGAGAAGCTGATGCTTGCCAACATCGACGCGGGCGATACGGAATTGCAGGGGCTTGCCGAAAGCCGGGCGATGAGCGCGCGGGACTGGCTGATCGCACAAGGGGAAATCCCTGATGCTCGAATTTTCATACTTTCGCCGAAAATTGACGCAGGAACGAACCGCGAGAAGCCGGGTAACCGCGTGGAGTTCTCCATCAGGTAAGAGCCCTATCTGGCAGCAGCGAGCATTTTCGCTGCCATCGGTAATGGAGATGCTCGCATGGCTGCCGTACGCATACGCTATTTAGTACGCGTACGCTACTCACTGTGCCACTGTATCTTCCGGCGACTTTAAAAATCCACCTGAAAGCGCGTCAGCCACATATCGAGGTTGGCATTGTTAAATCCGGCACTGCGGCGATCCGCCACGCCCGCGGTATTTATGTCGAGGACATGGACATAATTGGTCATGACACGAATATGGGAATGAGGATACCAGTTAAGACCAAATCTAATGAGATTCGCCTTTCCACCCCTGAGGACTCCGTCATTCATGTTCATGTAATCGTACCCCGCGGCAATTTCCCAGGCTCCCCAGCCTGGCCCATTGAGCTGAAAATCCTGGAAAGGCTTTAGCCTGTTCCATGCGCCATTCTTGACGTGGTAGACACGGGATTCGCCGGTCAGGAAGTAGCTTAAGTAACCGTAGAAGCCATACATTGCATCTCCGCTATAACCACGGCCGTGTACATCGGTTCGCAGGTACTCTGCCTGCGCAGAGAACGGACCATAGACCAGAGCAGTTTCCGCACCCCAGCGTCTGTAGCTTTCCAACTGCCGCGAGTTCGGGTCGTTCTTGTTGCCGAAACTCAGGTTGCCGGTATTCAGCACGTTGGTTCGGTCAACGTTGGCGCCCGGAAAAGATGCGAAACTCATTCCACCATTGGCGAAGTCACCATTCCCCATGTATTGGGTGTTGACCCGCGTATACGCTGCTGACACCCCTACATGCCAGAACTTGGTCTCGCTCTCCATCCAGGGTCTGCCGGTAATACGGCCGACCCCTTCCCAGCTGGTGTCGCCTGCGCCGTTGCTGCGGCTGTTGTTGCCATTGGGATTGACTGACGTCCCGGAGTTTGAGCTTCCTATCGGCTCGGTCTGGAAGGAAATTCCGGTTTGCCAGCGTGGCACCGCGTAGTTGACGCCTATCCCGGTCTTGTAGACGTTGGGATTATCGAGAAATGTATTCGGGGACATATGCCGTTCGATAAACGTCAGGAAGCGGTTGCTCGTCGCTTCCTCCAGGCTGAACGGCTCCTTGAACGATCCCACCTTTATTGATAACGGATTATTGAAGTCATAGCGGATGAATGCGTCCGTAATCCCCGCCGTCACCGATCCGTTTCCACGGCTGAAGTCGTACTCGAACTTGTAGCCCCATCTTTTGTACATCGTGCCTTCCACGCCAAGACGGGCACGCCGGAGATTGACGCCACTGTTTAACTCATAAGGACGGTCAGTAGCCGCGGGGGGCAGGACGTCATTGGTAATGTTATATTGCGAGTCGGCTTGCAGGCGTCCATTGATCTCGGCAGTAAAGTTGCCATCAGCACTTTCAAAATGATATCCAGGCCCATACTTCATCTTGGTTTTTTCAGTTTGCTTGACCCGCTCTTCCAGTGATGCCAAATCGCTGACAAGGCGCGCTTCCCGCATCTTTGCCTTCATTTCGATGTCTCGACGGGCCGCCATCAGTTCTGCCGGATCTGTTTTCCCGGCTGCCCTTTCCGCTACCCGGCTATCTGAGTTTTCCATGGGTGCATCAGCGGTTTTACTGGTTTTGCCGGCAGTTTTTGTCGCAGCATCCTCTTCTCTTACGAAAGAACCGATATGGACACGTCCGGGACCCGGTTTCGCATAGATTTGCTCTGTTTTGGTATCGACATAAAGATCGAGGGCGAAAGCCGCAGACGGTAAGCTTGAACCCAGGACGGTGGCGAGTGCCAGTGTAAGCTTGCGTAATTTCATCGGTCTATTCTCTTTTCGGATGTTTGATAAAAAACCGAAGGGAGAATACGTCCGGAAGATGTCCGTTTCATTGCAGGTTTGTCACAGTTTTATGACAAACCTGATGATTTCGGGCCAGACCGGCGCCCCTGAAATGTTTGGCGTCATGTCAACCCCGCATCGTTTTGAACCGGAAGCGGGGCACTATAATGAGGCGACATAGAAAAACAATGGCTCTGTATGCGCTACATTTCACTTTTTCTTTTGCCGTGATAGTCTATGCGCTGTTGTTGAATTACCAACTCCGGTAAGACTTGAAATCATCGAAGAGGAAAGCTTATGGAAATGCATGTATATGACACTTGGGTGAAAGCCAAAGATGGCCGCACAATGCACTTTGACGTGTTCACGAACACGAGAGACGACAAGAAAGCGATCGAGTATGCGAAGCAGTGGCTGACTTCTGTTGGCGAAGGCGATGCAGCGGTCAGCAGCAGGGAGTGCAGGTTCTGCCACAGCGAAAAGGCTCCTGCCAATGTTGAGGAAGCAATCAACAAGGACGGCTATTTCATCTACAAGATGGAAGGATGTGGGTGAGCCTGCGGGCCGCTGCGCGAGCAATCTAGGAAGAAACTGGAGGGGGTCTCGCGGAATCGACTCAAGGGATCGATTGAAGTTGTAAATGAATTCAGTTCGAGGATGATACGCATCCGCAAAGCCTTGCCGATTCTCCACATCGGCTCTGTTCAATGCCTCAGCGTTTTGGCGCTCATGGTCGCTACCCCGCTTTGGGGTAGCGACCTTGTCAAGACAATTGAACGTATCAAGCCCTCGATCGTAGGGGTGGGTACTTTCCAGAAAACACGTTCGCCTGCTCTGAACTTCCTCGGAACCGGTTTTGTATTGAATGATGGCCTCCATGTGGTTACAAATGCCCATGTTGTTCCCGAGGCGCTGGACGTTGCCAATCATGAGTCATATACCGTCATTACCGGCAAGGGAAAACAGGGCGAACTCAGGTCTGCCGATATTGCTGCAATCGACAAGGAGCACGATCTGGTGGTGCTCAGAATTTCCGGTGCGGCTTTGCCAGCCATGGAACTGGGAGATGCGCGCAAGGTGCGTGAAGGGCAGGATCTGGCTTTCACCGGTTTCCCGATCGGGATGGTTCTTGGATTTTACCCGGTTACCCATCGTGCCATGGTTTCATCCATCACGCCGATTATTTTGCCCGCGCATAATTCGCGGCAGCTCGACGCGAAGATGATCAACCAGCTACAAAAGCCCATTTATGCAGTTTTTCAGCTCGACGGTACTGCGTATCCGGGCAATAGCGGGAGCCCGCTTTATGATCCCGAGTCCGGAGTGGTCTATGGCGTAATCAACATGGTATTCGTAAAGGGAAAGAAGGAGGCGGCGCTCAGCAATCCGAGCGGCATAACGTATGCTATCCCTGCGACGTATATCCAGGACCTGCTGCGTCGCATCGAACCGGAGTAAAGGCGTGACTGAAAACTGCTCATACTGCTATATCGGCTGATTTCTGGATAGTTGAGAAGTAACTGGAAGGAGAAACAATGCAAACCGTTACCGTGGCAATAGCGGACACCGACGCCGGCAGGCGCGCGAAACTGGAACAGTCTTTGCAGGGAGGGTCGGGTATCGAGGTGTTGACAGATGTGATGTCCGACGGGGACGATATTCCTGCGGACCATGAGCCTGAATCTCATAAAAACCCTGTATCAACTGAAGATGTAGTGGCCAGGATTACCCAGCTCAAGCCGCGTATTCTTTTTGTCAATCTCGATTTATCCATTGAAAGGGAGTGTGCGCTGCTGGAAGCTTTACACCGGACATGTCCTGAAACGCTCGTATTACTGCTGACCGATAAATCGGTTCAGGAGGAGCAGGTCATCGAGGCTCTGGCGAACGGGGCACGCGGCTTTCTGAGTCATGAGGCTGATCCTTTTTATTTTTTGAAGGCTGCTCGTGTCGTGGATCGTGGCGAGATCTGGGTGACACGGCGAATGCTGGGCAAGATAATGGATAGAGTGCTGCACTGATGACTTGCTTTTTTCCGGGAGAATTTCTTGATCCTGCTGGCTAGCGCTTCTCAGGACGATCTATGTCATTGGGAGCAGGGGGTGCGCACCCTGTCCCCGATATTCTGCTCGACCAATCTTGAATCTCTCAAGATCGAACTGGCTCGTTTAAAGCCTTCAGTCCTGCTGCTGGATTATGACTTGCCGCAATTGAACGCTCCAGGTGGAATTTCGGCGCTTATAAAATTGCACCCGGAGGCTAAGGTGATAGTCTTGAGCCACCCCCTTCCGGATGAGGCCGAGTGGGCATTGTTCAGAACCGGTGTCAGAGGGGTCTGCCGGCGCGATATCGGCGGAGAGCAACTACAAAGTGTGGTGACAGCGGTACAGCGCGGCGAACTCTGGATTCGAAGAACGCTCAGCTGGCATCTGCTCAATGAGCTCGTTACCATCACGCAGGAAAAGACCAAAATCAAACAGGCGGTTGGGGAGCTGCTTGCCAATTTGACTCAACGTGAATATGAAATTGCAACGCTTGTGGGAAATGGGGAAACGAACAAGCAGATTGCCCGCCGGCTCGATATTACGGAGCGGACGGTAAAAGCTCACCTGACGGAAGTCTTTCGCAAGCTGGATATTGCCGACCGCCTCAAGCTGGCTTTGATTGTCAAAGGATCCATCTATCCCGGGGACTCCTCGAAAATGAGCCATTGAGTGTTTCACTCCGCAGCCAGATTACGCTCAACAGCCAATAGTCCGTCCAATACTTCAACTCCGATATCCTTTCCACCCCCGGTTCCTGCCGGTTTCTGTTCCACTTCTCCTTTCCATGTTTTCGCAGTGTTTGATGCGGAATGACCGCAACGCCCCAAACGATGCCCTTTCCAGCCGTCGATGTACCAAAGTCCAATTGTCCCTGCTGTAGAAATTGATATGATGTAGCGTATCCAGTTCGGAAAACGGATCTCCTTCGAGGAATGTCTCCTGTAATCCAGGAAGTTAGATACTTATGGGCGCAGGAATGGCGACCTGCGCCGCTACTGGCATCGGAGAATTGCCGAAGGATTGAATGGGCGCCCCAGCAGTACTTTAAGCAGTGCGTTTAAGCCGGCAGACAATTTTTCACATGTGTCGGGCCTGAGTCTTCCTGCCAGATCTTTGGTTCGACAAAAGGAGAGAGACGGCCGAAAGAAGCTGCGCGAGCTGTCTTGCTCATTGTTGCTCATTGCGGCACAGGATGAGGAGTAAAAATTGTTTCGTATTTCTAATCATTACATATCAAGAACGGTAGTCCTGCTCATCGGTGCGGAAGTATTCGCACTGATGCTCTCAGTGTATCTTGGAACAGGTCTTCGTTTTTTTAGCTACGCTGAACCATTTTCCTTCTCCTTCCTGCTTCCGGAAGCTGCCATCTTTGCTCTTGTCATGATCCTGTGCATGGCCGCGGTGGGACTGTACCAACTCGATTCGCGGCTGGATATGAAGGATACTCTGTTTCGCCTGATGCCATCCTTAATGGCCGGATTCGGGATCATGACCCTGATATTCTATCTGGTACCCGATCTCTATCTCGGGCGAGGTATATTGGGACTGGTAATGCTCCTTGCTTTTTCCGGTATTCTCCTGGTGCGCGCGGCTTTTCTTAAATGGTCGAGCCTGCGGCTTCTCGAATCCCAGGCCATTGTGCTGGGAATAGGCGGAAGGGCCCGGGAGTTCGTCGATCGGTCGAAAGATGATTCCAGGCACCGGGGCCTGAAGATCGTCGGCTTCGTTCCCCTGCCCGATGAAGAGCTGCAGGTCCCGGCCTCTTCGGTATTGCCCAGAGTGGATTCCCTGATGTCTCTTGTGAACCGCCTCAAGGTGAGGGAGATCATCATCGCGATCCAGGAACGCAGAGGAGGATGCTTTCCGATACAGGATTTGCTGGAATGCAAGCTGAACGGTGTCAAGGTTACCGATTCAGCCGCTTTTTTCGAGCGTGAACAAGGCAAGATTCGCGTCAATTCCCTTTACCCGAGCTGGCTGATTTTTGGTGGAGGATTCGATCAGAGCCCCCTCCGAACCGCTATCAAGCGTGTTTTCGATGTGGTTGCGAGCAGCATACTGTTGATTATTACATTACCCATCATGATCGTCACGGCCCTCTGTATTCTTCTGGAGGATGGCAGGCCGGTTTTTTACCGCCAGGAAAGGGTGGGAAAGGGCGGCAAGACCTTTATGGTCGCCAAATTTCGCAGCATGCGGAATGATGCCGAGAAGGGGGGGGAGCCGCAGTGGGCGCTGACAAATGATCCACGAGTGACACGTGTCGGTAGAATTATCCGCAAACTGAGGATCGACGAGCTTCCCCAGATATTCAACGTGCTTAACGGGGATATGAGCTTCGTCGGACCACGGCCGGAGAGACCTTATTTCGTGAACCAGTTGATCGCGGAAGTTCCCTATTACAACGTCAGGCACAGCGTAAAACCGGGAATAACGGGATGGGCGCAAGTTCGCTATCGATATGGAGCCTCAGTAGAAGACGCGATCGAAAAGCTTCAGTACGATCTCTATTATGTGAAGAACCACAGTTTGTTCCTTGATGTCATTATCCTGATAGAAACCATCGAGGTTGTCCTGCTAGGCAAGGGTGGAAGATGATTTCGAGGAACTATAGCCCGCGATGTTGACGACGGTAGCCACCGCCAGCTATGCAATGGCTGGAATGGCGTATCTGGTCCTGGCTGCGCTCCTGCTTACAAGCTGGCGAGGACGGCTGCATGGCATGATGCTCCTTGTCGCATGCCTGCTTTCGGTACTATGGTCCGTTTTCTTTGCTTATCAGGCAAACCAGAATACTCCTCTTTCCTTTTCATCGGATATGCTGGAGATTCTCAGAAATGCTGGATGGACAGGCTTTCTGATCGTGCTGCTGGGACTCCACCAGCAGGAAAAAAACTCCTCCGGCACGAGAACTTCCCCGGCTCTCACGGCCATTGCGTTGCTATATGCCGGTTGTCTTTTTGTGGTGGCGTATTCCCACGGGAAGGATGACTTTGCGTTCCACGCAACGACTGGCTTTGCGAGCAATATTGTCGGAAGTCTTGCCATGGCCATACTGGGCATGATCCTCGTCGAGCAGGTTTATCGTAACACTCCTCTACGACAGCGATGGGGCATAAAGTTTGCGTGTCTCGGCATCGGGGGTATCTTTGCTTACGATTTTTATCTCTACAGCGATGCTTTGCTTCTCAAGCAGATCAATCCCGAGATATGGGCGGCACGTGGAATAATCAACGCCCTGGTCGTTCCGTTTATCGCGGTTTCTGCTGCGCGCAATCCCGGCTGGTCGCTGGGGATTGCCGTATCGCGCCGAATTCTTTTCTACTCGGCTGCATTGTTCGGTACCGCCGCTTATTTGCTGGCAATGGCTGCCACCGGTTACTACCTTCGATTTTTCGGAGGAAGCTGGGGTACCGTCATGCAGGTCAGTTTCCTGTTTGGCGCAATCGTTCTTCTTCTGGCGGTGCTATTTTCCGGAACGCTACGCTCCTGGCTCAGGGTCTTCATCAGTAAGCATTTTTTCAGTTACAACTATGACTATCGGGAAGAATGGCTGCATTTTACCCGCACTCTCGCCGAAGGCGAGCATGGGCTGGAGGAGCGCGTGATTCAGGCTCTGGCGCAACTGGTGGAAAGCCCGGGCGGAAGCTTGTGGATTCGAAAGGAATCGGAAATCTTTGAACCTGTCACGCACTTGAATATACCGCCGGTAGGCGGGGCGGAGCCATCAAGCAGTCCTTTCTGCCAATTTCTGGAAAACAGGGAGTGGGTAATCGATCTGGAAGAATACGCGGCAGGTCCCGAGAAGTACGCAATTCCTCTGCCCCAATGGTTGCACGCAATTTCCAGGGCATGGCTGGTCGTGCCCCTGATTCAGCATCGAAAATTATTCGGCTTCGTAGTGCTGGTTCAGCCGCGGAGCAAGGTCAAGTTGAACTGGGAGGTAAGCGACCTACTCAAGGTCGCCGGGAAACAGGCAGCAAGCTATCTGGCGCAGCACGAGGCCGCGAATGCCCTGATGGTTGCGCGCCAGTTCGAGTCTTTCAACCGGATGTCGACTTTTGTCGTGCATGATCTGAAGAACCTCGTTTCCCAGTTGTCCCTCTTGCTCTCGAATGCCGAGAAGCACAGGAAAAATCCCGAATTTCAGCAGGACATGATAGAAACCGTATATCTCTCGGTACAAAAGATGAGGCGCCTCCTGGAAAAATTGAGCAGTGGCGATTCGTCGGAGAAGGCAGCTCCCCTCGTTATTGCCGAGTTGCTGCAGGAGGCGGTGAAAAGCAAGTCTGTTACTGAGCTCAAACCTGTTCTTGAGATACTGGATACTGATCTTTCCGTATATGCAAACGCTGCCCGGCTGGAGCGCGTAGTTGGACATCTCATTCAAAATGCAATTGAAGCCACCGCGCGCAATGGACAAGTATGGGTTCGGCTAATGCGAAAGAATGATTTTGCCGTAGTAGAAATAAAAGACACAGGACATGGCATGAGCGAGAAATTCATTCGCGAAAAGTTGTTCAAACCTTTCGAATCTACCAAGTCGGCAGGTATGGGAATAGGTGTTTTTGAAAGCAGGGAGTACGTTTCCGAATTGGGTGGAGAAGTGGAAGTCAGCAGCAGCGCCTCGGATGGTACGATTTTCCGGATTATTTTGCCCCTTTATGAAGGGCGGACTGCGGGTATTCAGAAGGCCGGCTGATTTAATGAATTCGAAGGACCGTAATACCGGTAATAAGAGGACTGGATGAGTCAGGATAAGAAGAGTTTGTTGGTAATCGAGGATGACCCCGGATTGCAACGTCAATTGCGTTGGAGCTTCGATGCTTATGAAGTATTGGTGGCAGGCGACCGCGAAAGCGCGCTTGCTCTGGTCAGACGGCATGAACCCGCCGTTGTTACCATGGACCTGGGGCTTCCTCCCGATCCGGATGGCGCTTCGGAAGGCCTGGCTACGTTGGAACAGATACTTGAACTGGTGCCGGATACAAAGGTAATTGTCCTCACCGGGAATCAGGACCATGGAAATGCTCTCAAGGCTGTCGCTGCGGGGGCTTATGACTTTCATCAGAAGCCTTTTGATCCCAATATCCTGAGTCTGGTGATAGAACGGGCATACTATCTTTATACTCTGCAGCAGGAAAATCGCAAGCTGTTGCAAGCCCAGGCGAACTCTCCCATCAGCGGCCTCATAACCCGCGATCCCGTTTTGAGCAAGGTATGCCGCAACGTGGAAAAAGTTGCACCCTCGGACGCTACGGTTATACTGCTGGGCGAGAGTGGCACCGGCAAGGAAATTCTGGCGCGCGCGCTGCATCAATTGAGCGCCAGGCGGGAGAAGCGCTTCATGGCCATTAATTGCGCAGCCATCCCGGAGTCGTTGCTGGAAAGTGAATTGTTCGGCTATGAAAAGGGTGCTTATACGGGAGCCGTCAAGCAGACGCCCGGAAAAATCGAACTCGCGCACGAAGGCACTTTTTTTCTTGACGAAGTGGGCGATCTGCCCATGTCTTTGCAGGCAAAGCTTCTTCGCTTTTTGCAGGAAAGGGTGATCGAGCGAATAGGCGGCCGGAAGGAAATACCCGTGGACGTACGCGTGGTATGCGCCACGCATCAGAATCTCAAGAAACTGATCGAGGATGGACGCTTTCGCGAAGATTTGTATTACCGCTTGAGTGAAATCGTGATAACCATTCCTCCCTTGCGGCAGCGGGTGGGGGATGCCGCGCTGCTTGCCCATCATTTCAAGAACAAGTTTTGCATGCAGGAGAAACGTTCCTCTCTGAATTTCAGCCAGGAAGCGCTGGCCGCCATTGAAAGCCATTCTTGGCCGGGCAACGTACGTGAAATGGAGAACTGTATCAAGCGCGCAGTCATCATGGCAGAGGGCTCGGTAATCGGCGCCGATGATCTCGGCCTGTACAGTACAAGCGCAGCTGAGCCCATCAATCTTCGCCAGATACGGGATAGGGCAGAATGCAATGCGCTGATGAAAGCATTGGCGAGAGTAGATGGAAACGTGATGAAGGCGGCTGAATTACTCGGCGTCAGCCGTCCCACTATTTATGATCTGATGAATCGTCACGGTTTGAAGTAATACCATGCAGACGCGCATTCAGCATCAAAATTACAGTCAGCAGGCTTGCTTCCAATGACGCACCTTATCCAGGATCTCGTTTTCGAATCTGCCAGTCGTTTTTCAGATAAGGAAGCGCTGGTTTACCAGCGAAACAGGCTGAGCTACGCTGATCTTGCGCGCGAAATCAGCCTGGTGCGAGAGGGGCTGCTGGCGCTGGGGTTGGATCGAGGCGAGCGTGTGGCCATCTATCTTGAAAAACGCATAGAGGCAGTGACGGGTCTGTTTGGTGCGGCGGCCGCGGGAGGCGTCTTCGTGCCCGTCAACCCGCTTCTGAAACCGGAACAGGTAGCCTACATCCTGCGGGACTGTAACGTAAGAATTCTCGTGACTTCGGTCGAGCGGCTGAAGTTGCTTGTCGAAGTGCTGCCTCAGTGCCACGATCTCCATGCGGTGATCGTAACCGATCGGACAGAGGGCGCTATGCCTGTTGCCGGTCTGACTGTCGTATCCTGGAATGACATTGTCACCGCCGGCAAACCTGATGAGCGTGCAATTCCACATCGGACCACCGATGCTGACATGGCTGCTATCCTCTACACCTCGGGAAGCACGGGAAAGCCGAAAGGAGTCGTTCTTTCCCATCGCAATCTCGTAGCCGGCGCGGCAAGCGTATCGCAATATCTGAAGAACAGTCCGGACGACCGTATTCTGTCTGTGTTGCCGCTCAGTTTCGATTACGGACTGAGTCAGCTTACTACCGCGTTTCGCGTCGGAGCGACTGGCGTTCTGATGAACTATCTGCTCCCTCGCGATATCATCGATGCGCTGAAGGAAGAAAAAATTACCGGCCTGGCGGCGGTTCCGCCCCTGTGGATTCAACTGGCGCAATTAAGCTGGCCGAAAGATATTCCGTTACGTTATATCACCAATTCCGGCGGCGCGATGCCGCGCGCGACGCTCGATTTGTTGCGCAATGTGTTGCCCAATGCCGCCGTGTTTCTCATGTACGGACTTACCGAAGCCTTTCGCTCCACCTTTCTTCCACCCGAAGAAATCGATACCCGTCCGGATTCCATCGGCAAGGCCATTCCCAATGCCGAGGTGCTGGTGGTGCGTGAGGACGGATCACCTTGCGCTGCGGGTGAACCGGGCGAACTGGTGCACAGGGGACCCCTCGTTTCCATGGGGTATTGGAATGACAAGGAAAAAACCGCCGAGCGATTCAAACCTGCTCCTTGTCGGGAGCCTGGCCTGACTATCCCCGAACTGGCAGTATGGTCGGGAGATACGGTTCGCATGGATGAAGCAGGCTTTCTTTATTTTATCGGTCGTCGCGATGAAATGATCAAGACATCCGGTTATAGGGTCAGCCCGACAGAGGTCGAAGAAGTCGTTTACGGCACGGAACTGGTGGGAGAAGTTGTCGCGGTGGGGGTGCCTCACCCTGTGCTGGGCCATGCCATTATCCTGATTGCCACCCCGAGGCCGGGTTTGAAGCCTGACGACGATGCGTTGCTGGCCGCCTGCAAGACCCATCTTCCCGCCTTCATGCTGCCCAGCCGGATCGAGTACAGAGAGGGCAGTTTGCCGCGCAACCCCAATGGCAAGATCGATCGCAAGCGCCTTGCTCAGGAATTGCAAGATATTTTCATGGAACCCGGCGCATGACGGATCCTCGGCCAAGACACTCGTCCGTCCAATTTTCCGTAAACGATGATTGCCTTCAGGTGGGAGGATTGCCTCTCACGCGCCTGGCGCAGCGCGTAGGAAGGACACCTTTCTATGCGTATGACCGGCAGATGCTGGCGGATCGCGTGGCGCTCCTGCGCCAGCATCTGCCTGCGGAAATTCACTTGCACTATGCGGTGAAAGCCAATCCCATGCCAGCCGTTGTGCAACACATGGCGCGATTGGTGGATGGGCTGGACGTCGCTTCAGCAGGGGAAATGAAGGTGGCGCTCGATACGCCTATGCCACCTTCTGAAATCAGCTTCGCTGGCCCAGGCAAGAGCAACAGCGAACTTTCCTGCGCCATTGCCGCCGGCATTGTTCTCAACATGGAGTCCGAGCAGGAAATGGAGCGAATCGCCACCTTGGGGGATTATCTTGGGGTTCGTCCGAAAGTAGCCGTTCGCGTCAATCCGGATTTTGAACTTAAATCATCCAGCATGAAAATGGGCGGTGGTCCCAAGCAGTTTGGAGTGGATGCCGAACGCGTTCCCGCCATGTTGGCTCGATTGGGAAAACTGGCGCTCAATTTCGAAGGGTTTCATATATTCAGCGGCTCCCAGAACCTGAGGGTAGCCGCCCTGCAGGAAGCACATGAAAAGACGTTCCAGTTGGGTATCACACTCGCGAAACATGCGCCCGTTCCAGTCCGCCTGCTGAACATAGGCGGTGGTTTCGGCACACCTTATTTTCCGGGTGATGAAGCGCTGGATATAGCGGCGGTGGGCGAGAATCTGCGGCGCCTCATGCCCGAAGTGAAGCAGGCGCTGCCGGAGGCACGTATCGTCATCGAGCTCGGCCGGTACCTCGTGGCGGAGGCTGGCATTTACGTTTGCCGGGTGCTCGAACGCAAGGAATCCAGAGGACAGATATTCCTGATTGCGGACGGTGGATTGCATCATCATCTGGCGGCTTCCGGCAATTTTGGTCAGGTGATACGCAAGAATTATCCGGTGGTAGTGGGAAATCGGGTACAGGGAACCGACAGGGAAGTTGTTTCGGTGGTGGGACCGCTTTGCACGCCGCTGGATCTTCTGGCTGACCGCATGGAGATGAGCAGGGCGGAAGCAGGTGATCTTATCGTCGTGTTCCAGTCGGGCGCATACGGCTTGACCGCCAGTCCTACTGCGTTTCTCAGTCATCCTCCGCCCATGGAAGTGTTGGTCTAACAGATTCAACACTGATATGCATGAGGTGCGGTTATGCTTTTTGATCTGGAGGACGTCAAAAGGCAAATAGTTCCAAAAATCAATTAAATAACGAGAAGCACAATGCCAAGAAAACGTGGAGGATTCCTGTGAGTGGACTATGCGGCTGGCTCGGCCAGGGTCATTCTGTTGCGGAAAACCTGGCCTTGGTCCGGCAAATGGCAAGCCCGCTTGTAAGGTTTGACAGCTGTGAGTTGCATACGTGCGCAAGCGGGAACAGCGCTCTGGCGATCTCTGCTCCGCACGGCCGCGCTCACATTTATCAGGGGGATGGGCTTCTTGTGGTGTTGTGGGGGCGGATAAATTTTCTGGAACCTCGTCTGGATGAACAGGCGCACCGCGAAGGCATAGCGAAAACGCTGGCTGAAAATTGGCGGGAAAGGAGAGGGGGCGGAAGAGGCACAAAGATTTTCGAGAATCTGACCGGGGCGTTTGCGTGCTGCATTGTCGATGAAAATGCGAATGAGGTCGTTCTGGCGACAGACCGCATGGGCACTTACCCGCTCTCCTACCAGGCTGTGGCCGAGGGTTTGATTTTTGCTTCGTCAGCGGATGCCATCCGTTTGCATCCTTCGATCAGGTCGGAAATCGACCCTCAGAGTCTGTATAACTACGTCTACTTTCACATGGTGCCTGGTCCCGACACCATTTATCAGGGTCAGAAACGCGTTCTGCCAGGCGAATATCTCGTCTATAGTAAGGGCGGCATCGAGACTGGAAAATACTGGCAGATGCGGTTTCGGGAAGATGAAAGACGCCCTTTTCAGGAACTCAAGCAGGAGTTTCTGGAAGTTTTGCATTCCAGCGTGCGGACCGCCATTGGCGATGACGAAACCGGAGCGTTTCTAAGTGGCGGAACCGACAGTTCGACGATCGCCGGGATATTGGGTGAAGTGAGCGGGCAGCCGGCACGCACCTATTCCATTGGTTTCGATGCAATGGGTTATGACGAAATGGGATATGCCCGGATCGCAGCCAGGCATTTCGGCACGCGTCATCAGGAGTACTACGTTACACCGGAGGATATCGTCTCCGCCATTCCCCAGGTTGCAGCGGTATTCGACCAGCCCTTCGGTAACTCTTCCGCATTGCCCGCTTATTACTGTGCGCAGATGGCAAAATCCGACGGCCTCAGCAGAATGCTCGGTGGAGATGGAGGCGATGAGCTTTTTGGCGGTAACATACGTTATGCCAAGCAACACATTTTCTCGCTGTATGATCAGACTCCCTTGTTGTTGCGCAAGGGACTCATCGAACCGATCGTTTTTGGTCTTCCCGGTGGAGGCGCGCTTCCGCTGATACGGAAGGCGCGCAGTTATGTCGAGCAGGCGTCCATTCCCATGCCAGCGCGCACCGAGACCTATAATCTTCTCGAACGCTACGGGCGCGAAGTTATTTTTACCCCTGAATTTCTCGATGCGGTAAATCCTGACTATCCGGCGCGCCTGCTGGATGAGACTTACCATGAGAATGGCGCAGGAAGCCTGATAAATCGAATGCTTGCCTTTGACCGCAAATTCACGCTCGCCGATAACGACTTGCCCAAGGTAGCCAAAGCGTGCGAGTTGGCGGGAATGGATGTGGCGTTTCCGCTCATCAGCGATGAGATCGTTGCTTTTTCCCTGCGGCTCGAGCCTCACCTGAAGCTCAAGGGAACGAAGTTGCGCTACTTTTTCAAGGAAGCGCTGAGAGGGTTTTTGCCGGATGATATTATTGCCAAGCAAAAACATGGCTTCGGGTTGCCTTTCGGGGTGTGGCTTCAAACCCACAAAAACCTGCAGGACCTGGCGTGGGACAGTCTGAGCGATCTCAAATCGCGAAATGTCATCCGCGGCGATTTTATCGAGAAACTGCTGCGGCAGCATCTGGAGGAGCACGCCGGATATCACGGCACCATGGTGTGGGTGCTGATGATGCTGGAGCAATGGTACAGGCAGCGCCAGGACTCCCTCGAAGTGCAATACATTCCAAGGCGAGAACCGGATAAGTAACCGTGATCAGCTGCGTTTTTAGGCACGAAACGCTTCTCCTATACGTTCTCCGGCGATAGCCCGATAGCCCGATAGCCCCGGATGCCCGGGGTTGCGAACTTCCATCAGCTCTACTCGCAGGCACCAGGAGGATTGCAGACACGGGAAGTGCTGAATGAATGGGTGGCTACTCCTGAATACCCTGCCCTGACCGTTGATTCCTAGGACACTGCTTTGTGTGGAAAAGTACCATGCCTGGCGGTATGGCTGAAAGCATAAGGACGCCGCGTCAAGGGACTGGAAAGGCTCCTGCAGCGATTGAAACCGCTATTGCCCTGGCACCTTTCGAGAGAATTTAACCCTACATTTCCTATGGTTACGGACTTGGGCCATCTATATGTCGCGCTTGACATCGAACTCTTCATCCAGCATACTCCAGCCCTCATGCAGTAATCAATATGCATACCAGCGTAGCAAGTATGGGTATTGCAGGTATGATATTGTTGGTGTGGGATCGGAAAGGATTATTTCCGGCAAAAGGGGTGGAACGGTTCAAGCCAGCGGCTCAACGGTCGCGAAAGAAATTTGGAAATACTGCTTTTTTTTACCTGCATACAACTGCATGATAGGCCACGACAAGCGGTAAAAAGTGCGGGGTCAGAGGTAAAAGGCGTGGAGATTGCAGGCTCGGCTATTCGAGAATGGTTCTATCTTTTTTCTGACGGTATCGACCGGGTAGGATATTCTGATACCTGTTAAATGTACGTCGATTCCTGGTCGGAGTGAGGTAGGTGTGAATGGTTCCGGATGCATCGCGACTACGTGAACGTTTCGGCGGATTGGCTGTGTTCCTGAACGGATTCTCATGCAATCTGGAAAATCACCTGAAAAAAGCACATTTTCAATCGCGCCAGGATCATCGGCGTATGCATCCGGGCTCCCTGTCGGCCGATATTCCATGATTTAACTGGGCATTAGAGATGAAATATACAGAAAGAAGGAGAATATAATGCAAGAAACCGCGTGGCAGGTTTCCCTTGTATTGATGCTGATGATCACGTTTGGTGTCGTGTTCGTCGCTATCAATTCCGGAAAGCGCGAAGAAGAATATGGGCCGCTGGTGAAGCGTGCATACAGTTTTCGCACCAAATTGTTCTGGGCAGTCGCGCTGGTATTCTTCCCGGCGATGATCTACAACCTTTTCGATTTGCCTTACAGTGCCAAGGCCGTAGCCGGCAGTGGTCCTGCTCAGGTTATCAATGTTACCGGTCATATGTGGTACTGGGAAATGGATCGCGACCAGGTCGAGCCCAACCAGCCGGTGGACATACGTGTTACGAGTGCCGACGTGAACCATGGCTTCGGTATTTATGATCCTGACTTGCATCTGATTGCACAGACCCAGGCAATGCCCGGCTACACCAACGTAATCCACATCACCTTCCCCAGGGAGGGTACCTACCGGGTATTGTGCATGGAGTATTGCGGCGTCGCCCATCATAATATGATGACCGAAATCAAAGTCGGCAAATCTTAAAAAGGAATAAGCATGGCAACTTATACTTATACCCCGGTTCCCGATCAGGGAGCCAAGGCAGGGGTGTTGGCCTATCTGGTCGTCTCCTGTGTAGTATTGCTACTGATGATGCTTTTCGGCCTGCTTATGAGGATGGAGCAGGCGCAAATGATCTCCATCGGGGCACTCTGGTTTTATAAAATCATGACGTTGCACGGTGCCGGCATGGTGGGTATCGTCGCGCTGGCCGGAGCAGCCATCATGTGGCATTTTCTGCGCCAGTACGTCGATCTGTCGACAGGCATATTCATGGCCAACCTGATCCTGTTTCTGACAGGTGTCGTCATGATCCTGGCAAGTGTCCTGCTTGGTGATTTCCACGCTGCCTGGACCTTCCTCTTCCCGCTGCCCAGCACTTCCATGGGCATGTGGAGTCCGGGAGCCGCAGCGCTGTTCATGGGTGGCTTGCTGGTTATCGGCGTTGGCTTCGTGCTGCTGCATCTGGATATCGCGCGCGCCATCATCAGCCGCTACGGCGGTTTGGGTCGCGGACTGGGCTGGCCACAGCTTTTCGGTCCTGATGACGGCAATGCCCCGCCGCCGGCCGTGGTTGCCAGCACCATGGTCACCATCGTCAATCTGGTCGGCCTGGTGGCAGGCGCCTCCATCCTGGTGATGATGCTGGTAAATCTTTATGTTCCGAGTTTCGAAATCGATCCGCTGCTGGCCAAAGGCATGATCTACTTCTTCGGGCACGTATTCATCAACGCCGTTATCTACATGGCTGTGATCGCGGTCTATGAGATTTTGCCGCGCTATACGCAACGCCCCTGGAAGTCGAACAAGGTGTTTCTTGCCTCCTGGACTGCTTCCACAATCATGGTCATGTTCATCTTTCCGCACCACCTGCTGATGGATTATGCCTTTCCCAAGTGGTTCCTGATCATGGGTCATATCATCGGTTATCTCAACACCTTCCCGATCCTGATCGTCACAGGTTATGGCGCCATGATGATCGTTTACCGCTCGGGTATCCGCTGGGATATGTGCTCGAGACTGCTGTTCGTGTCGCTCTTCGGTTGGGCGGTCGGCGCCATGCCCGCATTTATCGACGGCACCATCACGGTCAACTATGTCATGCATAACACGTTGTGGGTGCCAGGGCATTTCCACACCTATCTGTTGCTTGGCATGGTCGCAATGGTGTTCGGATTCATGTATTACCTTACCAAGCCGAACGAGAATGCTCCGGACAGCGCCCTTGATATCGCTGCTTTCTGGGGATTCGTTATCGGCACGCTTGGCTTCACCATGAGCTTCCTCTATTCCGGGAAAATCAGCGCGCCGCGCCGCTACGCGGAACATCTTCCGGAATGGGTGCCTTACGACAAAATTGCTTCATATTTCGTAATACTGCTGATTGCTTCCGTGCTAGTATTCATCTTCCGCTTTCTTACGCGGTTGGGGCTGGCGAGTCGCGACTATCAACGTGCCTCTCTTGCGCGAAGTATGGCTACATAATACCTGCATGGTAAGGACATAACATAACCCATGAGCCTGGCAAAACGCAGCGTACTTATTTCAGCGCTGGTGATTTCGCTGGGCACATGGGTTTTTTGGTGGGGCACCGACGGGTTCACGGCATTTACGGCCGAAACGGCAAGGCGGGTGGAAATACTTCGTTCCCCACGTGCATTGCCGGATGTTACACTTGAAGATCAGAACGGAAAAAACTTTCACCTGAAAGATTACCAGGGCAAGTTGCTTGCGGTAGACTTCATCTTCACGCGCTGCACCACCTTGTGCCGGAGCATGGGCATGATCTTCAAGCAGATTCGGGATCTGATACCAGAGGAGTCGTTGGGGCGCGATTTTGCCCTGCTTAGCATCAGCTTTGATCCTGAGCATGACGATCCCGCCAATTTGAAGAAGTATGGCGAAGCCTATGGTGCCGATGGCAATATCTGGCGTATCGCAAGAGTACAGGACAAGGCGGAGCTTCAATCGCTGCTGGATGCGTTCGGCATTATCGTGATACCGGACCAGTTCGGCGGATTCGAGCATAACACCGCTCTCCATCTCGTTGGGCGGGATGGAAGGCTCAGGCTGATCAGCGATATCGACAAGGCAGTCCCATTCGCCGAGCAAGTCGTGGCATTGCTATGATAGGGAGTCTATCTCATCACTCCGGCAGAAGCGCGCTTGCGCTGGGAGCGTTCTACCTGCTCCTTGCTACACCTATAGCACGAGACTGGCTGGAAGCTTCCATGAGCCGGCATATGCTGGTGCAGATGCCTTTGCTTGTAGTCATCGGAATCATTGCTGCCCGCCTGGTACCTGTGCGGGTGCAGGACTCTCTCCTGATCCGGTTCGGGGGCGCCTGGCCTTGCGTAATAGCGGCCATGTTCGCTTCAAGTTACTGGATGCTTCCTCGGGCGCTGGATGCGGCATTGACAGATCCATGGGCCGAAGTGGCAAAATTCATTACCTTACCATTTCTCGTCGGCTTTCCCCTGGTTTTGGCCTGGAGGCGTCTCACCCTTATTGGCCGGGGTTTTGTCTGGACCAATTTTTTCAGTATGCTGGCAGTGCTCGGATGGTTATATATTGTTGCGCCTGTACGTGTGTGCAACAGTTATCTGGTGAATGATCAGGAGAATGCCGGGTGGTATATGGTCATAGCTTCGGTGCTGCTTTTCTTTTGGTGGCTCGGGACTTTGTTAGTAGGTGGCGGTGTTGGCCCGGACAAACCCGATCAAGGCGGGTCAGGCGGAACATTCGCATAAATCGTAAACTTTCCGTTAGGAGAATTGAGAGAAAAGTATGGACTATCATCCGCCATTGAAACTCATGGAAGAGGTGGAAGCTGCCAGCAAGAAAAAGGCGGGACTGGACGTCGGCACGATGTTGGTCAAAGGCTTCATGTCAGGCGCGCTTCTGGCGTACGGCACTGCCCTTGCGTTCAAGGTTTCCGCCGGTCTTCCTGAAAACGTCGGTGCACTCGTTTCGGGCGCCGTTTTCCCGGTCGGTTTTGCCATGATCATACTGCTCGGCATGGAGCTTGCCACAGGCAATTTCGCAGTACTGCCCGTCGGCGTGCTGCGGGGTAAAACCACACTCGATAAGCTGGTTCGCAACTGGACCTGGGTATATATCGGGAATTTTTTCGGCTGCGTCTTTGTCGGGTTTCTGCTTGCTATCGCCTTGACCGAAGCGTTTACCGAGGGGCATGGTGCACTTGGAGACAAGATCATCGCTGTGGCCATTTCCAAAACACTGGTATATGAGCACGCGGGCGCGAACGGCTGGGTGACCGCTTTCGTCAAGGGCATATTGTGCAACTGGATGGTGGCGATGGGAACCATCCTGGGCATGATTTCCACCTCCGCTACTGGCAAGGTGGTTGCTATCTGGTTGCCGGTTTCAACCTTTTTTGCCTTGGCCTTCGAGCACTCCATCGTAAACATGTTTGTCATGCCCACGGCCATTCTCCTCGGCGCTGACCTCACTGTCGGGCAATGGCTGTTCTGGAACCAGATTCCGGTAACGCTCGGTAATATCGTGGGGGGTGCGGTATTGACAGGCATGGTGTTGCATTATGTCAACAAGCCTGCTCCTTATCCTGCTGCCGCAGAAGAAAAGCCGGTGAGCGGCGCGACGAGCACGGTGCCTTAAAGAAATACTCCTGAAATATCGCGGCGCCTGACGCCGCGATATTCAATTTCCTTGACACAGGATATCTGTCCAGTTAGGCTACGCGCTGTTTTAGTCTGGCCCGGAATTGCGCGGGATTTTGGCTGAGACATGGATATGTGTAGCGAGGGAAGGCCGTATCTGAATGGGATGCGGTGACGCGGTATCCAGACACAACAACATCATTACGGAGTAAAGGAGAGAAGCAGATGTTAATGAAGCCTTGGCTGAGGCTGGTTACGCTTGCGTGTGGAGTGCTGTTTGCGGGCGCCACGTGGGCCAACTTTCCCAGCGTTCCCAAAGAGACGTATAAGG